>CAWASQ010000069.1:0-60571 GCA_963784465.1 uncultured Verrucomicrobiae bacterium | reverse complement strand
TCCAACCTGCATTCGGTTGAAAGAATGTGAAAAAGTCGGCGGAAATGGCGCGCTTTAGCGGGTCGTTAGTTAGCGTATGTTTTCGCAGCTAGGAGGACAGCGGGCCAACTCACGGGCCACGATCTGAGCAAAGCCCTTCGCCGACACTTCGTTTGATGGGTCTAATCATTTGGCCAAGCAAAGCGCACAGAGGAGCGACTCGACCGGCGAACCGATCAAAGGCTCGCCGGAGGCAACCTCGCTCTTTTTGGCTGCAGGCTGGGCGGATCCCTGCCCGCTGCCCGGGCATCGAAATCAGCCTCCACCATCGCCGTGCTCAACGCGATGTAAGGAAGTCGGCTTTTGAGCAGAACACACTGAGGGTCCTTCCGCAGCGCGGACACAGAAAACGCTCAATACGTAGGCGTCTCTGACTGTTGCAATCGGCGTAGCGCTCATAGCACCCGTGGCGATAGACCGTTGCTGGGGATCCTTCGGACAAAGCTGGCCTTCTTCCTACAAAACTCTCTTCTCGTAACTGCATCGGCTCGAAAACGCCGACACCGTCCAAACTCTTCCTTGCGACTTCAATCCCGTAAAACCCGCAGCGACCTTATTGACAGATTGCACCGTGTTCCACCTGCCAATCCCCACCCAATAATGCGCCATTACACCCGCCCCGTTACCACGAAAAAGCGCGGCGCGGCACACCATCATTCCAGTATGCCGAACCACGATAATAGCCACCTCGATAAAAACCCGCTCCACCGTAGTAGGCACCCCTATAAAAGCCCGCTCCACCGTAGTAGGCTCCGCTATAGGCCGTGTAAGGGCCGTAGTCGGGCGCAGGGCTAGCCGTATAGACCCCGACGCAGCCAGTCTGTAACACTGAGACGATGGCGGCGAGGGTTATCGTCGCGATGAGAGAGACTAAATGTTTCGTAAGCATATCATTGGTTGCCTCGGATCAGCGGGCGTTCTGGCTTGATCACGGAGAGAAAGGGGATTTCGCGGGCGCCGGCCGGCCTAAGAAGGCAAAATCGCTGGCTTTCAGCCAGGGATGCAGATTCCAATTCAGGAACTCGACCAACACGCGCCGGAAATTTTGTCCGGTCGGTAAAGGTCACCGCGAGCCGCCAGGGCAAAGCCCGTTGGCCCGACTCGATCCAGATTTCCCAATTTACCCCAGGAGGACCGAAATGCGAGGTGCTGGCACGGCCGGCCATTCACGGTCGTCGCGCCTACAACCACGCCGCTTCTCAGTTCCCGGGTCAATACGCTATAAGAATCGCTGAAAAGCAGGGGTGCCGAGGCGAAGCGGATGCCGGTCTCCTGCTGCATCGCAGGCAGCATGGTGTCAATGGTCGATGGGGCCTCGAGGGTGGAATAGACTTTTGTAGCGTGAGCGAAAGCGGAGGCCGTCTTTCCATCAAAATAGAAATTGAAATGGGGGGCTTCGCCGGTGAGCCGAGCGCGGAGTTTGTCGGGACGTTTGAGCGCGACCTCCGCGGTGGAGAAAAGCGTGATGAACTGGCCAGTTTTCGCGGGTACTTCGACGACGTTTGTTGAGCGATAGGTAAATGCCTTGGCTGCGCCGAGGGTAGTGCTCATACGTCTGAGGACTTCGAGAGCTTGGGGATCGACGCGTGATGTGGCCGCTGCCGAAGAGGGAGATGCTTCCTCGGCACGCACCATGACGGGTGCCAAAACCGCGAACGCGTAAGAGGCGGTCAAAGCGGTCGCGAGATGGAACATTTTCATAATCGGGTGAATGTTTGGGTGAGTTGATGGGGTTTCTGGAAATTTGCCGTCATCACGTTCAGGCCAGGCTCGTCTTTGGCAGACTGCCGGAAACATTGCTTCGTTGCTCCCTTTTCACAATTTCCGCCAATACCCTGAAAAGTCCAGATTTCGGCGGCATCGTAGATCAGGCAATCTTACGTGATCCGTGACAGAATAGCGTTAGCCTTTCTCGAAGGCACACATTGCGGATGAAATTTGGGCCAAAAGCGCCGCTGGCGGACCATGCGATTTGAAAACAGCTCCAATTTTGCCGATTTACGCACAATAATATTCTATTATTGTAATCTGGTGCGCCGGGAGATCGGCAAAGAGTAAAGAGTGAAAGTCCTCTAACAGGAAAGGAATAGCAAACCAAACTGGCCCCGAGTCATGCGTAGCGCATCGCGAGGTGCGAGACGAAGCGTTGACAGGGGAGCCTGCAGGCCAGCCATTGAGCCGCGAAAGCAATAAATTAGTTCAGGGTGCCGACGCTGTCAGCGTGGCGGAAGGCAACACGGACAGGCGCGATAGTGCGAGTGCCTGGATCGACCCTGCGTGGTCTAAGACCCTGGCATGTAGGTACGCTCTTTGCACGAGAACCGGGAGATCTCCTGCTTGGCCGCTCCAGCTGTATTGGAGCGGTCCGCATCGGGAAGACGAGGAGTCGAAGCCGATGAAGAACGAGCAGGAGAAGTCAGACCTCTTCATAGTAGCGATGAAGCCGGCGAACAAACCGCATCGCAGGGTCGACCTCTGGGGTGCGGGCGGAGTCGGTGGAGCCAAGGGAGAGGACCGAGGGGAACACGGGAGAGCAACACACGTGCCGGACACTGAGCCGGGCAAGCGTGTCCCAGAGGCTTGACTGTGTACGAGAAGCTGCTCGTGGGCTTCGTCGTTAACCACCCGAGGTGGGAGCCCGGTGCGTGAATCACGCCCGCCGGGATCTGTGCGGGGGGTGCTCAGCAATGAGCATCCCTACCGCCATAGTGGACATCTGATAAACCCCTCCGCCAATGTGCAACCAGCCGACATTTACCCTGTCGCGGGACTCTTTGCAGCCGTGGCCGTCCGCAGTTTGACGCGGGATGAAAGACCATTCTGATTCGGTGGGCCAACCATTACGGAGGGGAGATCCGCAAATACCGGTCAACGGAGCGAACCAACTCGTCGCCAAATTCTCACGTCTCTATGCCGAAGCCGACCCGGAGGACCAGTTCGCGCTCCGAGTCTGGATGCGAGACATCATCCTGAGCCGGAAGGAAGGTAGTGTGAACATGCTCCATGCAAGGAGGAGCGAAAAGCGGATGATCGAGGCGTGTGAGCGCCGGATTCTGGAATTCCCCGTAGGCATGGACGCTCGCGAGGTCGCCAAGGAGCTCAAACGCGAGGGCTGGTATGCCTGGGCGACAGAGTACCAAAGTATCATTCTTCGAATCGAGCGCGTGCGGACAAAAGGGAGGGCAGCGCGGCCGTGAGTGAGGATTCGCTTCTCGAGCGGGTTACCACGGCCGCTGACGAGCGTCACCTTTCGCAAAATACCCTTACGGCGTACCGGCGCACTTGGTTAAAACTCATCGCGTGGGCGGCCGCCGAAGGTCTAGCGCTTGAAACCTTGCCATCGGACAGGGCAGGGGAGTTCTACGAGGAGGCGACTCGCGGCCGGAGCGCTTCCCATCACCTCCAGGTTAAAGCGGCCCTCGCGCTGCTCTATCACGTCCTGGGCTCCACAAATCCTTTCGCCGAGTGCCCGGCTCCCAAATTCGCGCCCGAGAAAACCGAGCTGCGTTACCACACCTCTTCGCAATTGGGAGAGCTCCTGCGCGAATTACGCGAGGAGCGCCGCAGCTACTTTGGACACCTGACATACCACCTCGCCGTTGCTCTCTTTTTTACCGGCTGCCGGTTTCACGAGTGGGCACGACTTACGTTTGACCGGTTGGTCCACGAACCCGGCGGGGTGATTATCGCGGCACGCCTTCAGCTCAAAGGAGGCTCCTTTCGCGATCTGCCCCTCACCCCAGAATTGTCGGACTCGCTCGAGGAGTGGTTCGCGTTTCTTGGAAAGTGTGAAGGGCGTGCGGCTGCGGGCTGGGGGAGTGGACTTCGCGGGATCTCCGCTCATCTTTCCTGGCCGTGACGGCGCTCCCTTTAGCAACCAGGCATTCAACGTCCGGATCAAGCTCGCCTGCGAGCGTGCGCGGGTGCCGGTCATTTCCGCACATCCCCTTCGGCATACGGCCGCGACGCTCCTGCTCAACGAGCGCGGAGCCGACCTGCGCGATGTCCAGGCGCTCCTGGGCCATAAGAGTATCGCAACCACCGCGCGTTACACGCACATCGATTCCGAGCGGCTGCGCACGCTCGTGGGAAACCTCCGGTTGCACTCGTAGCCGCTTTTTCTTCCCATGAGCCAAGTTCGACCAAAGGGAGGAAGGGTGGGGGAGATCGCCGCCAAGGCGGTCGTGCAACTCCTCTTCTCCACGGGAAAAAGCTTCACGGTGGACGGACTGCGCGAAAAGCTGCGAGAAGGGAAATTCTCGGACTCACGACCGCGACCCTCGAAGTGCTCGCCTGCATTGCATTTAAGCAGCCGATCAGTCAGGCCGAAATCGACCTACTGTTCGACGCCGACAAGCGCGGCCTCGTCGTGACGCTCCGCGATCTCAAGCTTGTGGGACTGTAGCGACGGACGTTTGCGCTTCGCTACGACGCAAGCATTTTTGCAGCGCTTTGGTCTCACGAGGTTGAGCGAGTTGACTGCCACATCGTTTTTGGATGATCACCGACAACAGTTTCCAGCCTCTTTAATTTGAGTTGAAGAATCGGAAAGCGATCCCTCTCCCATCCTTTGTTGAGCCGATGAAGACCAACCTCGCGAAGGCCCCATCTTTCAGACATTGGATTTACGAGATCAAATTTGACGGCTGGCGAGCATTGGCTTTGAAGGGTAGCAACCAGGTGCGGTTGCTCTCGCGCACCCATGATATGGAGCAGGAGCGGCCACCAATATTTTTCTACGCCTTCGATCTGCTCCAATTAAACGGAAAGGACATGAAAAAACTTCCCCTAGAGGAGCGAAAAGCGACTTCTTCAACGATTGCTCGAGAAGCCACCGGGCGTGATCCGTTATTCAGCAACTTTGGGAAACAACGCGCAAAACCTCCTTAAAGAGGTTCGCAAACTGGGTTTGGAGGGATTGATCGGTAAGAGGGCGAAATCCATTTACGAGGTTGGAACGCGTAGCGGAGCCTGGATCAAGATCAAGTTGCTCCATGAACAGGAGTTTGTAATCGGTGGATATACCGAACCGGAAGGCACGAGGCAGTTTTTCGGCTCGCTTATCGTCGGCTTCTACCGGCGCAACGAGTTGATATTGTGCAGCGGTCCAGGGGTTTTCACGGTCATCTTCTCGCCAATCTGATCTCGCCATCTAGGCACCGCGATTGGTGCCCATTTGCGAGTTGACGCGCGACGAGCGGTTGCGCCAACCTGTGTTTGTTGGGCTCCGCGAAGACAAACAGGCGAAAGAAATCGTTCTTGAGAAGGCCTGAACAGTCTAGCCACCGATCTGAAGCAAAGTGCTCGACCGGGAAGGAACCTACTGTTCCCTGCTACCTGAGCCTACGCCTCAATTGATAAGATGCCAGGTCACTTGCGACAATGACACTTCACGCGTTCAACCGACGCATTCTTGCAGAGGACCTCGTACGCGTCCGTCGGCCGGATGACCGCGAGCGCTATGCAGCGTCGCAGCGACAGGCGCGCATAGATCCGAACCCCCACCAGATTGACGCGGTAATCTTTGCGCTCCGACGTCTGCGGGAGGGTGGCTGCATTCTTGCCGACGAGGTTGGTCTTGGAAAAACGATCGAGGCGGGCTTAGTTATCGCCCAAAGTCGCGCCGAAGGATTTCAGCGCGTTCTGTTGATCGTACCCAAATCGCTCACTGTATGCATTCTCCGGCCGACAACGCCGCCTGTTGCTGATCGGATTCCATCGGCGGATGGCGTCGTCGATACCGGCGCTGGCTTCAAGTCTGGAGAAGGTCGCAGCGCGGCTCCGCCGTCTTCAAGCGGGTTTACACTCCGACGAAACAGCGACTGACATGTTTCGGGACCTCGAGGAGGAGGACGAGCTCGAAGAACCTTCTGAAGAAGTGCCGCCTACAGTAGATCACGCAGCCTTCGCTAACGAACTAGCGCGCGTCGAAGACTTCGTCGCACGCGCGAACTCTCTCCCTAACGATGCCAAGGCTCGTTCGTTTCGAGAAGCGATTCGTGTGGTACTTGATCTTGGCCGAGACGGTCGGGGCAGCGGCAAGGCCGTCGTGTTTACCGAGTCGATTACCACGCAGGAATACCTGCGAAGGCTGTTATTGGATATCGGTCTGCAGGACGACGACATCACTTTGTTTCGCGGCGTGAACGACCATGATCGTGCGAAGCAAGCATACGCGCGCTGGCAAAAAGAAGAAGGTATCCGCTTTCCGCCTGGAGCCAGGCCCAGTCGCGAAGTTGCAGTGCGGCTCGCCCTCGTGCACGAGTTTCGCACACGTTCGAAGGTCCTCGTTTGCACGGAGGCCGGCGCAAAAGGGTTGAACCTCCAATTCTGCGAGACCGTAATCAACTACGATCTTCCGTGGAATCCGCAACGGATCGAACAGCGCATCGGGCGCTGCCACCGGTACAGCCAGCAGCGCGATGTCACCGTGGTCAACTTCATCGCGCGGGACAATGAAGCACACCGGTTGACGTTTGAGATCCTGAGCCAGAAGCTGGATCTATTCGGTAGAGTCCTCGATGCCTCCGATACTGTCTTGCATGAGCCCAGGACTGATGCGCCTGAAATAGTGGTTTCGGCCTTGTCGGTCGAATTCGAGACGGACCTTCGCAACATCTACAGCCGCTCGCGCACACTTGACGAGGTCACGCGCGAGATCGCCGCCCTTCGAGACAAGATTGCAGAGCGAAGGGATGCGTACGAGAAGGAGTATGACCGGACATCTCAAATCATCGAGTCGCGGTTTGACGAGAATGTCCGAAAGGTGTTCAAGAGTCTACGCGAGGAATTACCGCACGGACTTACCGATCTCGATCGGGATGTCGCGGATTTAGTGGACGGCTATCTTGCCTCGCGCGGCGTTAAATATCGACGCTTCAAGAAGGCTGGTCGGGTCGTCTTCGAAGTCGTGTCCGGCCCTGCACTGCCCGCGGAGATCGGAGACGGGCGGCGATTCGCAACCGGAGACCCGAGGTCTTTGACCGACGCCGAAGCATTGAATCTCGTACATCCTCTGGTTCGTGCGGCGATCGCCGACGCTCGAAAGTGGCCGGGCGGTTCGGTGGCGCTGCGGCTGCCGTCAGATCCTTCTACCGGCCTCGCTGCGCTGGCCGGACGCGTCGGAGTCATGCGCGTTGTTTTGGTCGATTACGCAGGGTTCGAGCCGGTACAACGGATCGTTGCAGGGGCTGTGATCGACGGCACTCCGATAGATCCATCGCTAGCTGCCAGGATCCTGCGGTTACAGGCGACCGACGGTCCGGGATCCGACCGAATCGTTGATGCACAGTCGCTGAATGACGCCCTGACGGAGGCGGTCGACGAGGCGGTGTTTGTCGATCAACGCGATATCGAGAAGGGTGAACAGAGGCACTTTGAGCAGGCCATCGGTCAGCTTGAGCGTTTCGTCGAGGACAAAGTCCTGGTGTGCCGCCGTGAACAGTCGAGTATCGCTGAAAAGCTGCGATCCGCGCGAGCGCGACGTGACGAGGTAGTCGGTTCCACTGCCCGGGAAAAGATCGAGGCGGAGATCGACCGGTTGGCCACCAGGACGAGAGCCTCGAACGCCGCATAAGTGCGCTGGAATCCAGAGAAGACGAGGTCTACAAAAAATGGAGGGACAAATACCACGAGCTTCGGTACCGGCCGCCGACAGTCACCGTACTGTTCGAGGCAATCTTTCAAATCTCCCCGCGGATTCCGGAGACGTCGTGCTGAGGCTGCTGCACACCGCCGACTGGCACCTTGGGCGTCGATTCCCGTCGTTCCCTGAGGAAGCGCAGAAGAAACTGTCACGGGCGCGTATGGACGTGATCGCGAATATCCTCGACGTCGCGCGACGCAACGCTGTGCATGCTTTGCTGTGCGCCGGCGACCTCTTCGATGATCCGGAGCCCGACCCGGATTTTTGGGAAGGCCTTGCAAGAACGCTTCAGCGAGCACGCTGCCCCGCATCCACCGATATTCCTCGTCCCCGGCAATCACGATCCACTCACGCCGAGTCCGTATGGGCGCCAGGTCATCCATTTCGAGCCCGGCTCCCAAAGTGGGTACACGTCGTCGATCGCGATGACTTCACGTACGATCTCGCCCCTGATGTCGTCCTGTACGCGCGCCCGTGCCGGTCAAAGGCAGGGGAGAACGATCTGGCGATGGCGCTTCCGGCCCGCGAAACCGGCGATGAACGGCTCCGGATCGGGTGCGTTCATGGCTGCACGTTCGACATTGATGGCTACCAAACGAACTTTCCAATTTGCCGGGATGCAGGAGTCCAACGAGGACTGGACTATCTCGCGATAGGCGACACGCATTCGTTCCGTGACGTGACGCCAAATCTGCCGGTACCGACCGTATATCCGGGCGCTCCCGAGCCGACAAGCTTCGACGAGTCCGGCGCCGGCAGTGTCGCGCTCGTCGCATTGTTCCGGCGCGGGCTGCGTCCGCGCGTTGATGCCGAGCCGGTCGCGTTCTGGCGGTGGATCGACGTGCGGTGCCGTGACATGAACGAGCTGCGCAGCGTGTTGACGACTCCGGACCTCGATCGCCACGTCGTGAGACTGCATCTCGACATGACCGTGTCTCTGTCCGAGGAGAGCGAGGTCGAGCGGATACTGCGCGACCTTCGGGGAACCGACGCCACTCACGGCCGCGCGGGCGTCCTGCTGGAGGACCGAGCGAACCTGCGATTACAGGTCGGTTCCGGTGACGCCTTTCCCGATGATCTCCCGCCCGTGCTGAAAGACACGGTCGCGCGTCTCGACCGGCTGATCGCCGAGGCGACGGACGAGTCTGAAAAATCGAAGGCTACACGAGCGCTGGCGCATCTGTACAAGCTGCTGCAGAACAACCATGCGTCGACTGGTCGGGCGCACTTTGAGGCTCCATCGGCTGCGAGTCGAGAATTTCGCTGCGATCCGAGAGGTGGACATCGAGTTCGGTCCGGGACTCAACGTGTTGTACGGCCCGAACGACCTCGGAAAATCGACGCTGGTTGAAGCCATCCGCTTGGCCTTGTTGCTTCCTCACGCATCGACATCACTGCGAGCAGTATGTCGGCTGGACCGGTGGCCGAGATCCCGTCGTCGAAATGACCTTCGAAACTGAACCGCAGCGCATCTGGCGCGTACAGAAAGGAGTTCGGAAAGGGCGGCTCGTCGCTTCTTGCAGGAGTCGAAGAATGGCCGGGATTTCGATGACGTAGAACGCGGGAGAAAGGTGGACGGAAGACTGCGGGAGATCCTGCGCTGGGGTATTCCCGAACCCGGCGGCTCCGGCGGCGAGCAAGGGTCTCCCCTCGAGCTTCCTGGCGACTGCGCTCCTGTCCACGCAAGCGGACGTGACCGCAGTGCTCCGCGATAGCCTGGAGGACGACCCGACGGCCACTGGTAAGGAGCGGATCGCGGCGGCGTTGCAGGCCGTCGCGCAGGACCCGCTGTTCGTTGCGTTGCTAAGAGTGTGCAGGAGCGGCGGGACGAAGCGTATACGGACAAGGGTGCGAAGAAGACCGCGAAGGGCAGTGTGTTCAAGGTGGCCGCGGAACGTGTGACGGAAACGAGGGACGAAAAAGAGAGGCTTCAGAGGGTCGTCGCTGACTCGGAAGGCGCGGAGAAACTGCTCGCAGGCTCTGTACGAGAAACGAGCCCAAAGGCAGGAGGCGTTGGCTGTTGCAGCAGAGCGCGTGACAATCGTCGAGCGGTTAGCCCAGCAAGCCAGTGATCGCGCAATCGCGGCGGAACAGGTGCGCCTGACGCAAGAAGAGGTGCAGCGGATCCGGAAAATCGGAATGGATGTTGAGGAAGCGGAGCACAAATCCAGGGAACTACTTGTCATAGAGGAGGAAGCGAGAGCAGGCGCTAACGGTTGCACAGAATGGAAAAGCCGAGGCGGATACCGCCTTCAAATCCGCAGAAGAAACGGCGCGGGCAGAAGGATCAGACTCCGGCGTCACAGACACGGTTGTTCGCCAACAGCTCGAACTTCGAATCGCCGCGGCAGAGCAGGCAGCAAGCGGTGCGCAACAGCGAATCGACGCTGCGATTGGCGCACAGAAACTCGTCGATGCTGCGGCTGAGGCCGAGCGTGAGCATCGGGAGCAACAAGCCAAGGCACGCAGCGCGCAGGAATCTTCAACTCAAGCGGCAGCCAAAGAGCAGACTGCCAACGATGAACTTCGCCGTTGCGATCTACTTGAACGAGCTTTAGACGTTCGGTCCGCTGAGAAAGAGGTAGCGGAGGCACGTATTGCCGTTGATAAACACTTAGCCCTGCGAACGCGTTTGGATGTGGCGTTGGAAGAACGAGCGGTATTGGCCGGCAGCCGAGCTGCGCTCATAGTTCCGGCGTTAACTGCACTGGCCCCAATGCGACGGCTGGCGAATGAACTCGCTGCCGCTCGGGGTGCGCTCGATGTTGGTTTCGTCGTGACCGTCACCCCGAAACGCTCCCTCAACATCGCGATTCGGAAGGACGCTGAGGCTGTCGACTCGGTATCAACAGCAAAGTCGTTTGAGATCGAAGCCGACACCGAGGTTGAACTCGCGATTGCGGATCTTGCCTCGGTGCTCATCCGTGGAGGCCGCCGTGAGGCGCAAGAGAAGGTTCGGACGTTGGAGGAGCGTTGGAATCTGGAGGTCGCACCGCATCTCGCCGCTGTTGCCGCAACAGACCTCGCCGGCCTCGACGCGAAGGTTGTGGAAGCTCAGGAGCTGGATGCCGGCATTAAGGCAAAGGACACAGAGATCGAGTCCCTGCGAACACAAATAAACCCACTCACCGGCGCAGCGGACGCTCTGCGGCAGGCATTGGACCGCCTGGAGAATTGCCGAGCTGCCTTGGGTGACGTATCGATGGAAACACTCTCCCCTGATCTCGACAAGCTAGGAGTAGATCCCGTTGCCGGTTTGCGAAAGCGGCGGCAACAGTTGTCCAAGGCTGTCGACACGGCACGCAGTATCTCCAGCGGGGCCGCGACGGCCTGCACACTCGCAGAAGAGCGGAAAAGTAACCTGGCGTCGTTGTTTGAGGCAGCTATCGCGAGGCGGGATCTTGCGCTGCCATCGTTTCCTGAGGGAGTATCCGCGGCATTGGCCGCCGGTCGATCCGACCTTGCGTCAGCTACCGCCGAAGCGCAAAGCGCCAAGGCTGAGTTGGCATCGTTGGACAAAACAATGGCGTTGCGAAAAGCGCGTATCGAGGAAGCAGTTGCCGGCGCTCGTGCGCGCTGTGAGAAAGCAAGGATCGAAATGGAAGCTGCGCAAGGACAGACTAACGCAGGCAATGACCGCCCGCGCTGCGCAAGCCGGCCGGCTCACCGAATTGAGAAGGTTGCGAGACGCGGAGGATCCTGGGGCGGCGGAAACCAGGCTCCGCGAGGCGACTGAGCGTTACGCGGCGTTGCCTGTGCCTGAGCGCAATGTCACAAAGGACGATGTAAGTGCTGCTAAGAACACTGAAGGTGGTGTGAGGTTGGAATTGGAAGGCACTGATCGCGACATTCAGCGGGCGCACGGAGCACTCGAGCAAGTTGGCGGCTCAGTGGCTCGCGAGCGGCTGCGCGACGCGACGGAGGCGTTTGAGTTGGCACAGCAACAGGAAAGGGAAGACGAAGCAAACTACGAGGCGTGGAAACTGCTGCTCGATCAACTTAAGGAGGCCGATGCTGCTCAGGCAAGCAATCTCGGGCTCGCGATCGCGCCCGCAATCGCCAGCCGATTTCAGGCTTTGACCGACCGGCGCTACGAGACCGTTCGACTCACCGCAACTTTAGGCACGGAAGGCGTCGTCGTCGCCGGCGCGGTCAGGCCATCGGAACGAATATCCGTCGGTACCCGCGAGCAGTTGTCGACTCTATATCGGCTATCCCTGGCGGAGTATTTACAAACGGTCGTCGTCCTCGACGACCAACTTGTCCAGAGTGATGAAAGCCGCATGGACTGGTTCCGCGCATTGCTCAAAGAGAAATGCCGAAGTTTTCAGATAATCGTGTTTACGTGCCGGCCGCGTGATTACCTCGAAAAGGCCGCGATGGTGCCCAGGGGAAAAGGCCTCTACGCAGTCACGGATGACGGATTCACACGAGCGGTCGATCTTGGACGAGCTCTGGCGCGAGGGCAAGTGGGGGTCGTTTGACGAAGGGGGATTAAGATAAGCAGTCTCAGGCGACCGCTCATTGAGTGGCAATGTCGTTAAATGCCATTTTTAGGGCATTTCGCGACTCATCCGCTATCCCCAACCCTCTTGGGAAACGTGAACTTCTTTCCGAACCATGTGTCGCTGTTACATGAATGCCTCTCACAAGTAGGTGCCCACCGCTCCCGGCCCGCGGAGGCGCTCCAGAAGGGCGAAGGCGGTTGGACAGCATTCTGTTGCCCGTCCTTACCGTACTTTATTTTCCCTTTCGTCAA
This sequence comes from uncultured Verrucomicrobiae bacterium, assembly GCA_963784465.1. Taxonomy (GTDB): domain Bacteria; phylum Verrucomicrobiota; class Verrucomicrobiia; order Chthoniobacterales; family Terrimicrobiaceae; genus DASTFP01. The sequence continues at coordinate 48,128 of CAWASQ010000069.1, read as the reverse complement.
ACGACCCCAATATGGGATTAGGAACCAAAAACCGGCAGAAACAAACGGCGGACATTTGCAAACAGCATCTCCGGGAAAAATACCGGGACAAGCTGGGGTTGGTGGAGGAATTCATTGTGGAGTTTGAGGGCGCCCGCAAAGACTGCGATATCACTCGTTGGGGCCAGTTCACCGATATAAAAGACATTAAAGAGGAGATGCTTACGCGTCTCGAGGCGCACTTCAAGAAGTGGCTTAATCCGTGAGTTCAATGAGACGAGAGCGGAGCATTTACGGATTACACGGTGCGAAATACCGGCTCATGAAGAGATCTACGAGGTTTTTGACCAGAATCCTTGCCGCTGTCCAGTGTCTTGCCCAAAGTTCGCTCCTGAGTAGACCGAGTCCTACCACACCTCTTCCCAACTGGGACAACTGCTGCGCGAACTGCGCGAGGATAAAGCCAGCTACTTCGGACATCTGACTTACCACTTGGCGACCGCCCTCTTTTTTACCGGCTGCCGTAGACCGATGAGTGGGCGCTTTTGACGATGGATAGGCTGGTGCGCGAGCCGGGAGGAGTGATTATCGCTGCCCGCCTCCAAGTCAAAGGCGGCTCGTTTCGCGATCTGCCTCTCACAACAGAATTGTCGGATTCCCTTGGAGGATGGTTCCGAAGCGTCAAGGGCGTGCGGCTGCGCGGCGGACTGGGGGGAATCGACTTCGCGGGGATCGGCGCTCGTCTTTCCTGGCCGGGACGGCGCGCCCTTTAGCAACAAGGCCTTCAACGCACGCCTCAAGCTCGCCTGCGAGCGTGCGCGGGTGCCGGTTATTTCCTCGCATCCCCTGCGGCATAGGGCCGCCACGCTCTTTCTCAACGAGCGCGGAGCCAACCTGCGCGACGTGCAGACCCTCCTGGGCCATAAGAGCATCGCAACAACCGCCCGCTAGACGCACATCGATCCGAGCGGCTGCGCACGCTCGTCGGAAACCTCCGGTTGCACTCGTAAGCTCTCTTTTCTTTTTCCATGAGCCAAGTTCGACCAAAGGGAGAAAGGGTGGGGGAGATCGCCGCCAAGGCGGTCGTTCAACTCCTCTTCGCGACCAAGGCCGCGTTCCATCTCCAGGCTGGCGCCTGGGTCCGTCCCAATCCGCAAATCACCGTGCAAAATACAGTGCATGACAACCAGCGAGCACGTAAAAACACGGGAAGAGATTCTTGAACTCCAGGCGCGTCGGAGAGCGGCTATTGCGCCGATTAGGGAGCCCAGTAAAAACATTCGTGTCACCAGGGGCAAAGTAGTGAGTGCCACATGGGTCCTGCTTCCCAATGGAATCGCGACTTTTCAGGATCGAGCGCAGCAGGGCGTAGCCCTGATAGGTCTGCGAAGGCAGCGCGATGTAACCCTCCGGGAACCTTGTCCTTATAGTCCGGGATCAGGTATTTGCCACCTTTGCCTTTCGAACGGAGTCGATCAGTTTCCTGCCTCATAAATTTGCTACTCGGTTTCCCGGGCTCTTGAAGTGTATATTTATGGTTTTGGAACACGCACCGGTCACGCAAGGAGAGTCACCGCCTCCATCGCGCGCCGGTGCATCGTGCGCTCGGTGAGTTGCTCCGCCGTGAAAGTCTGCGGCGACGCCTTCTCCTGCGCGACCGCGGAGGCAGTTAGAAATGCGCCAAGGGCAATGGCCGGCGCGAAGTGGGTGAGTTTTGTTTTCATAGTGGGTGAAAACGGGCCAAGGTTCATCTAAAACGTTTTCGCTTCGTCGCGCTATTCCATACGCACGACGCCGGGCATGTTGTAGCTGCCGTCGATCAATGCGTGCCCGGCCCTAGAGGCGCAGCGGAACTGGAAGCCTTCCCGGTCGCCTGCAGCCAGTTCTTGCGCTGGTTCGCGTCCTTGGGCTCATCGTTCTGCACGTAAATAACGAGCTTGCCGTCCGCCGTATGCAGCTTCCCGCGTTTGAGCATGTAGCTGTTGATCGAGTAGCGATCTGTTGGGGTTGTCGTAAAAATACCCTCGCGGTCGTAGAGCGGGATTTCCCAGAACTCCGTCACCGGAGGCATGTCGTTAAGATCGAACGTGATCGTATAGCGGTGCGCGCCCGACAACGCGCGGCCCTTCGGGTCGCTGCACGCCTTCAGGTCAAAGGCAGCTCCTTTCGCGATCTACCTCTCACAAAAGAATTGTCGAACTCGCTCAAGGAATGGTTCGCTTTCCTTGAAAGCGTAAAGGGCGTGCGGCTTCGGGGTGGGGGAGTAGACTTCGCGGATCTTCGGATTCTCGATCCACCATGTGAATGTCCAGAATACAGTCCCGGCTACTATGCGGTCTTCTTCGAGGATCCCAATGGGGATCAAACTGGAGATTGCCTTTACGCCAAACCATTTCCGCAATGATCCTGCCGAACACATTTAAAAGGCTCAAGAGTCGCTATTTTACATGTCCGGAAACGTGCTTCGTCATCTCGAACATGGTAACCTGCTTCTTGCCGCCAAAAACAGCCTTGAGGGCATCGTCGGCATTAATGAGCGTCCTTTTTTTTTCGTCCTGAAGTTTGTTTTTCTTGATGTAATCCCAAATTTTCTTGGTGAGTTCGCTACGCGGGAGCGGCGTCGATCCCACGATCTTGGCGAGCGTATCATCAGGCTGAACGGGTTTCATCAAAGCGGGGTTTGGTTTGCGTGTGCTTTTGGCTGTTGGCATAATGTTTTTCGGTTGGGGGATTCGAACTTTGAAGCCGTTTAAGGCTTCGGATAAGGCCGCGATCCGCGTCCCTATCTAGACTGCGTCTGGTGAGCCGTCCAGCACTAAGGTTCGCGTAACTCAATTCCATGTGGTCCGAGCCTCTATCCCGGACCGCAAGCGAACGTCTCGGGAAAGGCTTACCTTTTCCGCTTTCCACCACGCCGAACGAGGCACTGGTCAATACGCCAATGCCTAACAGTTAACGCTAGGCGTCAAATAGACGATTTCTCCTTGCGTAATTGGAAACTAGTCCATGTTCCCCCCAGAACGCGACGAAGATGGACCAGCTCTTGAATTGCGCAAGGAGAAATCGAAATTTGCCATACAGCCTCCTGGTCGAGTGAGCCGGCAGGTTGCACCCTCCCTCATGCGCCGGTCAAGCCGTGTCTCGGCCAAGACACCGGCATTCCCGTCGGCTTGCGGCAGAGTTAAGGTGTTGGACGGATGACTTTGAGACACAAACCTTTGTTCCTCTTTGCCCACGGCGCTCGCGCTCCTTCGTCGCATCCGTGGATGCTGCGCTGGGCGGAACTGTTGACGACGATCGGGAAAGTCGTCGCGTTCGACTACCCGTATCTGGCCGAAGGCCGCGAGCGCCCCAGCCGCTGCCGAAGCTTATCGAGGCGCATCGCGCCGCGCTTGAAAAGGCGCGGCAGTCGCACGCCGGTCCGGTCGTGCTGATCGGCAAGAGCATGGGCGGACGTGTGGGATGTCACTGTCTTTGCAGGAAACCGTGGCGGCGGTGGTTTGCCTCGGCTATCCGCTCTGCGGCGGAGGTGATTGCAGCAAGCTGCGCGACAAAGTGCTGCGCGATCGTCCACGCCGATCTTGTTCGTGCAAGGCACGCGCGATTCGCTCTGTCCCTTGGAGGTACTCGCGGGCGTTCGTGGCGAGATGCAGGCGGTCAATGAGCTGCATGTCGTAGAAGGCGGCGATCATTCGTTGCTCGTCACGAAGAGCTATTTGAAGGCGAGCGGCGAAACGCAGGATAACGTCGATATGCGTATTTTGGAGGTGATCCAGAAGTTCGTCGCGAAGCACTCGAAGACCGTGGGTTAATCCCAATGCCGAAGAAGCAACTCATCGAAGTCGAAGGCCGCGAGCTGGCAATCTCGAATGTGGACAAGGTTTACTTCCCCGAGAGCGGATTCACCAAGGGCGAGGTGATCGCGTTCTACTCCGAAATCGCGGAGGCGATTTTGCCGCATTTGCGCGACCGGCCGCTGACGCTCAAACGCTTCCCGGAGGGGATTAATGGCGAGCACTTTTACGAGAAGAACGCGCCCAAGCACACGCCGTTGTGGGTGCAGCGATTCGCGGTTCCGCGCAGCGAAGACGGAGCGAGGATCAACTACGTGCTCTGCAACGATCGCGCGACGCTCGTGTGGGTCACGAACCTCGGTGACATCGAGAAGCATGTACTTCTCGCAAAAGCGCCGGATGTGGGTCGTCCAACTTCCATCGTCTTCGATCTCGATCCCGGCGAACCTGCGGACATCCTTGATTGCGGGCGAGTGGCGCTACATCTGCGCGGCGTTCTCGAGGCGTTGAATCTGGAGTCGTTTGTCAAAGTCTCCGGTTCGAAGGGACTTCATCTGAACGTGCCGCTGAACAGCGAGGTGACTTACGAAATGACGCAGCCTTTTGCCAAAACGATCGCTGAGCTGGCTACGCAGCAGATGCCGGATCGCGTGGTTTCGGAGATGGCGAAGACGCTGCGGCGCGGGAAGGTGCTGATCGACTGGAGCCAGAACTCGGACTTCAAAACAACGGTGGGCGTGTATGCGATGCGCGCCAAGGAGGGCGGACCTTTCATCTCAGTGCCGATCACATGGGAGGAACTGGCGAAAGCGGTAAAGCGCCGAAAATCAGATGTGCTCTTTTTCACGCCAACCGCAGCCGTGAAGCGCATCAAGCGACTTGGCGATCTATTCGCCCCGGTGCTGACGCTGAAACAAACACTGCCCTCCCTCTTCACGAAAGCGCTGGCCGCTGGACCGCCGCCGAAGCTCTCGTCGTGGCCGCGCAATCGCAACAAGTCAGGTCGGGATCACGACAAGAGCTTGCGGGAATACGCGGCGAAGCGCGATCACACGCGCACGCCAGAGCCGGCCGCGCAAGCGACGAAAGAGGGAGCGCGAAAAGGCGTGCATCGATTTGTCATTCAGAAGCATCAGGCGAGTCATCTCCATTACGACTGGCGCTTGGAAATGCAGGGCGTCCTGCGTTCCTGGGCTGTGCCGAAAGGTCCGCCGACCAAGCTGCGCGAGGCGCGGCTGGCGATGCATGTGGAAGATCATCCGCTCGAATACGAAAGCTTCGAGGGCACGATCCCGCCGGGCAATTACGGCGCGGGAACGGTGATGGTTTGGGATCGTGGTGAATACGAAGACCTGACCGGCAATCCTGCAGCCGCTTTTCACGCCGGCAAGATGCACATCATCATGCGGGGCACGAAGCTGAAGGGAGAATGGATTTTGGTGAAAGATCGCCGCGAGGAAGACAGCAACAAGTGGTTGCTCATCAAAGCGGGCGAGGAGATGCCGCCGATTACCGAGAAAGTCGATGATCGCTCGGTGATCAGCGGCCGAACGATGCAACGCATTGCGAAGGACAATGACGCGCAATGGAAGAGCACCACGCCAGCGGAGAAGCACGCCAAACGGCCACCTCCGAGCCACCTGATCGTGAAGCCGGGTTTCGTCGAGCCGATGCAGTGCAAAGCCGTGACCGCGCTGCCTGAGGAGGAGGACTGGACGTTTGAGATTAAGTTCGATGGCTACCGCTGCATCGCGGTGAAGAGCGGTCCCAAGGTCACGCTGTTTTCGCGCAACGAAAAGACGTTCAACGACCGCTTTCCAGACGTCGTTGAAGCGCTCCGCGCGATTGACGGCGATTTCGTGCTCGATGGTGAAATCGTGGCCCTTGATGAGCAGGGAAAGCCGTCCTTCCAGCTTCTGCAAAACAATCACTCGCGAGCGCTCCCGGTCTATCTTTACGCCTTCGATCTGCTCAATCGAAACGGCGAGGCGTTGCAGGCCGAGCCCATTGAGCGTCGGCGCGAACGCTTGCAAGAACTGCTGCCCGAGTCCCGTGATCCGCTGCGGCTTTCACCACTGCTGCAAGCGCCCGCCGGTCAAGTGCTGGAGGCGGTGCGAAAGCTAGGACTCGAAGGCGTGGTCGGCAAACGCAACGGCTCCCTGTACGAATCCGGAAATCGCTCCGGGGCGTGGATCAAGCAGCGCACCAATCGCGAGCAAGAGTTTGTCATCGCCGGCTACGTGCCCGGCGCACACGGCTTTGATTCGCTGCTCGTGGGCGTTTATGAAGCCAAGCGTTTGCTCTACGTGGCGAAGGTCAGGAATGGCTTCGTGGCCCGTAATCGCGACGAGATTTTCCCGCTGTTCAAGAAGCTCGCGACGCCGAGTTGCCCCTTCACCAACCTGCCCGAGAAGAAGGCGTCCCGCTGGGGAGAGGCGCTGACGGCCGAGAAAATGAAGGAATGCCGATGGCTTAAGCCAAAGCTGGTTTGCCAAGTCGCGTTCGTCGAATGGAAGCGCTCCGACATGAAATTTCCCGCCATCAGTAGGATCTTCTCGAAACGGCTGGTGCCTGACCAGACCATCGTTGGGATATTCGACAACGATCGAGACCTGGACAAGGCGGTCGAACGACTGGCTCGCGCGGGATTTGAACACACTGTTTACAATGAGGCCATTTTGGGGGAAGCGGCAATCAATGTCGGCCCGCCAGTCTTTGCGTCCGGCGTTGGTCCAGCGGTGGTTTGGGACAGCGCTGAACCAGCTTTGCCATCCAGGCCGGACCATGAAACCATTGTCCGGGCCTTTAAGGCCCAACTTGGCCATTGTAACCTACCGCCCGACGTGATCGAGGCCTATGCCATGACGTTCTCTCACAATGGCGAGTTCGTCCTGGCCAATACCGACTCAGAGCGAGCCGAGCAAATCGTGGCGATCCTGCGGGAACGCGGTGCCAGGCAGGTGGATCGCCATGATCATTCAGTCCCGCAAGAGTACCGACCAAAACGCAATCTTCGACTTCCTGCTCGAGAATACGCCGGACCAGGTTTACTTTAAAGACCGGCGCGGAAGGTTTCTTCGCGCGAGCCGTGCGGTCGCTGAGCTGCTCGGCGCCAAAAGTGTGAAGGACATTATCGGGAAGAGCGACTTCGACTTTTGGTCGATGGAGACTGCAAGAGATGCTGCGGCAGACGAGCAGAGGATCATGAACACCAGAGAACCGCTCGTGGGAAAAATCGAAAAGCTCGTTCACCGCGATGGCAGAGTCTCCTGGGACCACACGACCAAATTGCCCCTTCTGGATGCCAACGGGAAGGTCATCGGAATCTGCGGAATAAATAAAGATTTCACAGAGGTGAAGCGTATGCAGGATGCGCTGGCGGAGGAACATGATCGGCTCAAAGCCACGACTGCCGACCTGGAGTCGAAAAACGCCCTATTCCAGGCCGACCTTGAACTGGCTCGACAGCTTCAAGAGGCTTTCTTGCCGCGCGACTATCCGATTTTCCCGGGATCCGGCGTCTCCGGCCAGAGCCTGCTTTCATTCGCACATTGCTACCGCCCGGCCAAAGCAGTCGGCGGTGATTTCTTTGATGTCTTTTCGCTCTCTCAGACTCGGGCTGGCATCTTCATCTGCGACGTCACCGGGCAAGGCTTGCGCGGGGCGGTAATCACCTCAGTCCTGCGCACCCTGCTCGAAGAACTCCGACCGACGATACACGATACGGGCAGTTTTCTTGGAGCTCTCAACCTGCGTCTACGCGGCCTCTTGGAACGCGTCAAAGAGCCTATTTCGGCAACTGCCTTCTTTATGATTGCAGACACCGCCTCGAAAGAGGTGTCCTTTGCGAATGCCGGTCATCCTGACCCGCTGCGGCTGCGACGGCAAGCGGGCATTGTTGAGCCGCTTAGCGAAGGTCAGGAGAAGACCGGGCCTGCCTTGGGACTCTTAGACTCAGCAACCTATCCAACATCTCGCTCTTCGTTTGAGGACGCCGATTGCATCGCTCTGTTCACCAACGGACTGTATAAAGTTTGCTCCCCCCAAGGGGATGAATTTGGACGTTCCGCCCTTGATTCGACCTTCCTTCGCTACAAAGACCTTCATTCCGAAAAACTGTGCGCCGCCGTTTTGAAAGACGTGTCCGAATTCGCTGGCAGGTCGAACTTTGATGACGATGTCTGCATTGTCACGGTCGAGCGAGCCGGCCAATAGGTTGCAGCTTAGAGGGCACAATTGTCGTGCAGAGTGTCGACCGCGTTGAGCCGGCCTTTGCCAGATTGCCCTCGTCCGCGAGGCGGCGGTCGATGCGACCGCCTATGCGAGCCTTTGCTTGTGTGAATTCAGGCCGATCTGGGGAACGCACGCGTCCCGCGTGCACTTTCCGGCGTCCCGCCGGAAAACCCTGTTCGGCGAGACGCCGAACACCACACGCGTGGACGCGTATGCTCCCCAGACGCATCGCTCCCGGGGCCGGTGTTCACTATCCTGCCTCCATCTTGGCGCTTGACACCTTCGGTCGCTAGATCCGCTGACACGGTTACAAAGGTGCTCACCCGCTGCGAAGACGTGAGCTCTGTCACGCCTCGGATGACACCGCAACCAATCGCGGTTTGGGCATGCGCGATGTGTTCATGAAGGTGCGACCCGAGAAGCCGAAACCGGGCAAATGCATGAACCTCTGGGTGGAGCGGAAATGGCGTACGACCGGCTCGGAGTCTCCCGCGTGAAGATTCCAGCTCTTATTGAAAGCGCTGGTTTCTTCGACGGTCATCCGCATGTTCTGGCGAAGATGGTCGGCCCACGTCGATACCAGGTATTCGAGACGGAACAAACCGTGGTGATCCAAGCTCTCGTCAAGCCGGCACTGGAAGGCGCCATTGCGCCTGCAGGCCGCCTGCACTTCCTGCATGAGCAGTCTAAACTCCTCCCTGTCCCCGCTATCGATTTGGTAGTCAATGGTTATCGTGATCGGTCCCTCGTCGGGATCCGGAACGACGGCCAAATCGTGAGCGTGGTCAAGCGGGGCCTCCTCGACTTGGGCCTCCGCGGCGAAATTAATTGAATAGCGATGCCCAACGGCGAGCACGACGAGAGCTATGGCGGCGGCGGCGCCGAAGGTGATGTCGAGGCCAAGGTTCGCGACTCCTGTGGCCCATAGGACTGCTCCAAGCGCCATGGACCCCTGGCCTAACATGATCAAAAACGCATTCATCCGGCCACGCACCCAGCCAGGCATCACGCGCTGCCCAGCCACCCAAAGCTCGGATCCCGCAAGTGCCCATGCCACGCCCGCGAAGGTTGTCGATACCATAAGGTGCGGCACTGCGCGTGCGTAAGACATCGCGAGGAGCACGAGGACCATGATCGCCATCGAGATCGAAGTGATCGCATTGGGCGTTATGCGCGCCCTGAGATATGGCAGAACAAAAACCGCTCCAACCAGGGATCCGACTCCGACGCAGGCGAAGATCAAGCCAAGTTGGGCAGCGGAGCAGGCACATTCCCTGATCGCGATTACCGGCAAGAGCGCCGGGATCACCGAGATTACAAAGGAAAAGATTACATTGCGGGCAAGAATTATCTTCATGCGCGCCGAGTTGCGTGCGTAGCGCAGCGAACCGATAAAAGATTCCGTAAAGTTCTCGCGCAGCCTGCTTGCCGCCGTCTGACGCGGCCTCCACTGCATCACCACAAGAGCGACCAGCACAAAGGCCATCGCATTGAGGGAGATCACAAGCGGCGCGCCAAGCAGGGGCAGCAGAAAGCCGCCCAGAGCGGGACCCACAATGCCCGAGAGGTTGAGCTGAACCCCTCCCAGCGTGATTGCCGACGGCAACTCCTCCTTGTTGACCACGTCCGGAACAACGGCACCCCAAACCGGGGCGCCAAACGCAAGCCCGATGCCGAGCGCGAAAATACAGGCGAGTACCGCGCCGGGGGTGAAGACCTCCGTCCACGCTCCGATAGCGAGGATCACAGACCAGGCGGCCTGCCACAAAACGGCACTGATGATCACAGTGCGCCGGTTGGCAATGTCAGCTACCGCACCGGCTGGAAGCGTGAAAAGAAAGAAAGGAGCAGATGCGGCGGTTGCCATCAGCGAGAGCCAAAACGACGAAGCTCCGAAGTAATGCATCAACCACGTTGCAACGACGTCCTGGGAAGAAACGAAGGTGCCGGACAGAAGGGTCGCCAACCACAACCGGCAAAAGACTGGGTTTCGAAGAGCGAACCATGTCGAGGACGATTTACCATTCACAGCGAGCGACATAAGAATAACTGGAAGCCTTCAGGCGGCCACCCCAAATCTGCCTTTCCGCGATTCGATACGACAAAAACGGCTCTTGTCAAATTGCGAACGCCAAAGCCGATCGGTCCGCGCCCGTCCCCCCGCTGAACGCCCAGCCACGTGTCCTTGAAACGCAATTTCGGGCGACGCCATCGAGCTATTCTTTGACGCCGCCGGCTGTCAACCCTCCGATCACGAATCTCTGACACAGCAGGAAAACGAAGGTGATCGGAATGCCGCTCAAAACCGCTAGTGCGGAAAATCGGCCCCAGAATTTCTTTTGTTCGAACAGAAACGAATTGGCCCCCACCGCCAAGGTCCAATTGTCATTCGACTGCAGGACAACGGACGCAACCGGATATTCTGACATGTAGGAAATAAACGAGAGAATAAATACAACGGCGAAAATTGGCAGACTCATCGGCAGAAGAATCCAGATGAACGTTTGAAATTGATTCGCTCCGTCGATTCGGGCCGATTCTTCCATGCTAGCCGGAATCATTTCAAAATACCCTTTGATCATCCAAATGTAGCCCGAGATGCCGCCCAGGTAGACAAGGACGAGACCGGCATGCGTGTTGAGACCCAACCACTTGGCGTACTGCCCGACAAAATCGAGAATCACATAAAAGGCGATCAGTGATAGGACCATCGGAAACATCTGGAGGATAAGCAGGCTGTTTAATGTGGCTGACCGAAACCTAAAGTGAAGCCGGGCAAATGCGTAGGCAGCCGTGCCGGAAAGGCAAATGATGCCGGCAGAAGCGATCAGAGATATCTTGATTGAGTTCCAAAACCATAGCAGCGGAGGGGTCTCCGGCTTGATGAGACGCGTTTCTCCCGTGGCGGCGTCGGCGATCTCCTGGTACGGAATGCCGAGGACGAATTTCCAGTGATCGAGGCTGAACTTTTCCGGTATTAGCCGGCTCGGCGCCAAGTTCCCTTCGCTGAATGAGGCCGATATCACCATGATAAACGGCACCAGGATAAAAATCAGAAAAACAACGAGGAACCCGTGCGAAGCTATCTTGCTCACCAATACCTTTCGCTCCGGGGTCATCCGTTTTAGATCCTCACTTTTCGGGCGGTCATCCTGAGATTCACCCAGGAAAGGAAACCCACAATAAAGAAGAGCACGGTGGCGATCGCGCTCGCGAGACCATAGTTCGTCCCCGTATCACGAAAGGCGATATTGAACGTGTAATTCACAAGGAGATCGGTTTCACCGGCAATTCCGCCACCAACCATCCTGGGACCTCCACCCGTCAGCAGGTAAATAAGATTAAAGTTATTAAAGTTGAACGCGAAGCTCGAGATGAGGATCGGGACCATCGGGGTTAGGACAAGAGGGAGCGTTATATGAAAGAAGTCGATAAGCCGATTGCTTCCGTCAATTGCGCTCGCCTCATAGATCGCGGTGGGAATCGATTGGAGCATTCCCATGCAGATCAACATCATATACGGATAGCCCAACCAAAGGTTGACTAGCAGCACCATGGTGCGCGCCGCCCAGGGATCGGTCTCCCATTCGGGAGCGAAGCCGAAGAAACCTCTCAGAAGTTGGTTCGCCACACCAAAATCCTGATTGAATGTTCCCTTCAAAATCAGGATCGAGAGTATTGCCGGCACTGCATACGGAAGGATCAGCAGCGTGCGGTAGACCCTCCGGAAAGCAAGATCCTCGCGCTGGAGAATGACCGCCAGCAGCATGCCCACCGCGAAGGTCGCTACTACGGAGAGCCCCGAAAATGCGACTGTCCAAACGAAGATTCTGAAGAACGGACCCTGAATGCGCGGATCGGTGAAGATCTGGAGGTAGTTATCAAGCCCGGAAAATGTCCTGAAACCTACGCCGACCTTTTCTCCCTTTTCAGTGACGAAGAAACCTTGCCCAAAATCGGGCCGCACCACCGTGCCATCTTTCTTGTTGGTGAGCGAGCCATCTGCATTCAGCGTCCACAAGCGTTCTCTCGAACCAAATTTGGTGAGCCCTTCCATCGCGACCAGCGTGTCGTCCGGGAGGGTGAACTGAAGCGACCTCATCGGCATGAAGAGTTTCTCCCTCGTGATCTGTCCCATCTCCAGGGGTTTACCGGGCGCTTCTTCGCCTTGAGCCAGAGCCTTCAGCTTGAAAGTCTCCCCCCCTGCCTTCGCCTGTCCCCCAGGGTTAAGATTGAACGGTTCCGATTCGAAGCGTTTCGCCGGATCCTTGTCGTTCTCAATAGAGAGGATGTATCGACCGTCTTCCTGGGCGTACAGTTTGTATTTGTAGGAGGCGGTAGTGACCGAAATCGTTTCCTGAAGAAACAGCTGCAGAGCGCGATCGAAAGTGAGGAGATTCGAGGAGCTGTACTTCGTGAAGCTGAGGAAGACCATGTAGGCGATCGGAAAGATCACGAAGACCCCGAAACCCAGAAGACCCGGAAAGAGATACCGGAACGTGTAGGCTGACTCGCTGAGGTAAATGAATGCGCCCAGGCCAGTCACGATCAAGATCGCCAGGGCCACCCATGCCGCTCCAGCCTGGTAAATGACAAAGTTGAGATAGAGCGCCGGTATGACGAAAAGTGCCACCAACAGGTGCCGGATGTGCCACTTTCCCTTCACATCATTTTCCGATGAGGCTCCTAGCCTCATCCAAGGCAGCTTGGGGACTGGCCCGGCCCGTCGAGGCGATCTGAAGCGCTGCCGCTATCGCGCCCCAGAACTTGCCCATCTGGGGAATATTAGGCATCACCATTCCGTTCAACGCGTTCTCGTAAGTTATCTTCACGAACGGATTCTTCGCGCTCAGCTCGTCCGCGAAGGCCTGCAAAGCCGGCACCCCGATGGCGATGTCGGCGTCGATGGTTCGCAAGCCATCAACCGTGCAGACATATTCTTCCAGGAACTGCACCGCAAGGTCGCCGTTCGGGGATGAGCGGTTTATCAATGCGGACAATACCCCTACGAAGGGTCTGCCAGGCTTGCCACCGACTCCAGGCAACGCTGCCAGGCCAAAGTCGACGCCGCACTTGCGAAGGTCCAACCAGGCCCACGGCCCGCTGACCATCATCGCCAGCTCGCCGGCGCACATTTTTTGCTCCGTGATGCTGTATGTCGAGCCCTTCGGAAGGATACCTTCGTTGATCAGATCCACGATCGCCTGCAGACCTTTTACCGCCCCGGGATCGTTTACGCCCGAATCCTTGGCGTCGAAGCCACCCTCGACCTTCTTGAACGCATAACCCCCGTCGCTCGCAAGAAACGGCCAGCTGAAGTAAGGGGTGTTGTAGTCCCACATGATGGCAATCGCGTTGGGATTGGCCGCCTTGAGCTCTTTCGCAAACGCCGGTATTTCCGAAAGCTGAGCCGGCGGGTTGGCGGTGACGAGTTTCCTGTTGTAGATCAGCGAAACCGCTTCGACGGCAATCGGATAGCCCCACACTTGTTTGTTGTGCGTTACAGCGTCCCACGTCATCGGGATAAAGGTTGCCTTGAATTCCTCGCTAATCTCCAGCGGCTTCAGGAGGCCCGCGTCGGCCCATTCCCCCAGCCGGTCGTGTGCCCAAATGACAATATCAGGCCCCTTGCCGCTCTGCGCGGCGGACTGGAACTTGTCGGTGAGCCCGTCCGGCGTCTCGACCTTGACCGGGATCCCAAGGTCTTTCTCAAACTTCTTTGCGAGCTCGGTGAAGCCACGCCAACCCTTGTCGCCACTAACCCAAACGAGAAGCTCGCCATCGGTCCAACAGAAACCGCGAATAGAGGAGAAAACTACGAGGATAATGATGAGGAGGTTCTTGTTCATAGGATTGACGCATCACCAGACGATGGCGTTCGTTGTGTGTTGGAAAGATCTGGCTGGGGTAACCGGGGTGGCAGGCCCGGGCGTTGCGACCAAGGTAGCCGCCGGCCACGAGAGACGAGAGGGCTTTTTCATTTGGCCTTCCAGTGGAGGGTAACGGCAGGTAAATTAGATTCCCACTCGCACCCGATGTCCAGAACATTGCGATCGGTTAACGATCCGATGCTTTATCGTGGACGAGTTGCCGCTACAGTCGCCTCACAACACGCCTGCGGCGCAGGAGAAGTTCGACGCGCAACTCGGCGCGCTCGCGGGACGCTTGGCGATGAGGCTGCTGACATTCGCGGCCGTCGTCCCCGCGATGAGAATGATCGCTTTTTTGCCTCTGCCTTTGGAGCTATCGGCGATTGTGCCCGGCGTGGACGCCGGGCACCACACCCGGGGACGGGCGTGATTCTAAGCCCAAATCCGTTTCGCGCTTCGCCGGAACACGGAAAACTTAGGAGGGAACCTTCGGGCCTGATTTTTCCACGGAAGGTCTCCGCACACGTTAGAGCTTGCCAATCAACCGGCGTTTCCTTACGCATTTGGCGATGCCACGCCGCGGTTCGGCAGAACAGCCTAATGATGAACGACACACAGAACAAGCCGATGACGTTTACCGAGGTAATCGAAGTGCGTCGAAAAACCGAGGCAGTCTCCAAGTATCTTCAGGACCGACTGACCGGCTATGTTGAGACGCTGCGACCGCTCTTTGTTCCCGATCGCTACATAGGAAAGTTCGCCGGCGGAAAATTCGACGTGCAGGGTTCCGACCGCGCCGTCGCGGAGGTCCAGCAGAAATACAGGGAATTCACGGCGAAGCCGTTTGACCTCTCGCCTGAATTCGATCCGCACTGGTTAACGCTGGTTGGAAGCCGTCTCGAACTGCAACGCTGGGCCTATACGCATCACCTCCAAACCGATGGCGACACAAAAGCAGTTACCATCACCTCCCCGAGCCGCTGGATCTTAACCTACCGGTCGAATCTCTCAGTTTCGCAAATGGCGGACGCCATCGCCAGCAAGGAACGCGCACCCATCGAACTCCGCCGGCAATTTGTCGTCAACGCGCTGGTCATGCAGCTTGCCGTCGCGAGAAATCCGGGACTCGGCGAACTTATGGAAGGCCTGCACTATCGGCTGAAAAGCGAAGCCTTTCCCGGCTTGGCGAAGCTTCCGATTGTTACGCTGACTTCTCCTCTTCCTTCGTTTCGCCCGTCCGACGATCTCATCCGTGAAGCGACAGGTTTCTCAGGCGTGCCCGCCTTTATCGAGTTGCTGGATATCGAAGCGATTCGCGAGTTGCGTGACCCGCTTCGGGAACAGATCGATCAGCTGATCCGATAGCACTGCGCGTCCTTCGATCTGCTTCCATCCGCGAGATGTCCAGCGGCAGTCCCTTTACGTTTTCGAAGGCGGGACGTCCTCGGTAGAACGCCAATTGACGTTTGGATCCAATTCGCCCTTCTCGGCGAATAACTTCGCCGCCTTCAGGACCACGTCCTTGCCGACGAGCAGCTCCAGCGGGTATTTGTTTGTTTGCCGTCCCACATTGAGGTCTGCGCTTCCACCGCCCTGTCCAGGATCGAAGGCAGTGTAGAACGTCTCATCGTCGTCGCTCGCATAGACGACGAAAACATCCGGCCCGCCGCCGATCGTCATGTGAATCTTGCTCTCTCCTTGAAGGCAGATGACGGTGTGTTCCTTGCCGTTCATTTCCTTGATCGCCTCCCCAACCCTCTCCCACTCCGGATCGGTGACCAGTTCGTAGGCGTCTCCGTCCTCGATTGACAAGTGCTTTGCGAACATACACATCAACGTAGCAGCTCGTTGGTCTTTCAGCGAGGCCGATTGCTCTCTACTTGCCACGCAGTGCCCAAAGCAGCCGTAGCTTGCAGATCGCCTCTAGCAGCCTAACGTTCTTTTCGAATGAACTCTTCCAACGCTAAAACGTCAGTCGAAAGCCCGCCGAAATGTTATTCGCCAGGTCGTTGATGCGAAAGAGTTCTCCGTCGTAGTAGGCGTAGGGCTTAGACCATCGTTCCAATGAATGGCAAAGCTCGCACCGATCAGCATGCTGTCGCGACCCATCTCCGGACCGCTGACCGTGAAGCTATTGCCCGCGCCGCTTGCAAAGCTCGAAACAAGTGAGTAGTCGTGGTGTCCCCGAACTCATGCTGCCAAGCAAGACGGAGCTCCGGGATGATGTGGGCAAATCGGACGGGAGGGGTCAGTCACGGAGGGGGTCAGTCATGATTTATTGGCATTGTGCCTCGGCGCTGAGTCGCGAAAGAGATCAGAATCTACCGAAGGTAGAGAAGAGGTCACTCACCATTTATTGACATCGCTCGGATCTTCGCTGCAGTCCCCATCCAGCCTTTGCGCCGTTGCATCATTTCTCTGGTCCGACGGATGGTACGGCAACAGGAGGACCTCTCACCCATGTTCAGTCTTTGACTAATCCAATCCAAACGCACGGTCGTTTCCTCTTGGATCAAAGCGGCCACCAGCCCTTTCCTCCAATCTCCTTTGGCCGCGCTCCGCAGTTCCTCGCGACTTACTTCGAAATGCTCAAGACCCGCCCGCAGAATTTGTTCCGCCCGTCGCTCTCCATGATCGCTCAATTCCGCCCCGTGGTAGCCATCTGCTTTCCGTCTTGCGCGTCCCGCCAGAGTCTTTTCGGCGAGTTTCAAGAGCATCTCGCCAAACTGCTGGGAACCGAAGAACCAACCACGTCGCAAGGTCGAACCAACCGCCAGTTCGGGTTTACCCTCCCACTTAGAATAGACTACTGCTCCCGCCTGGCCGGGATTCTTCCAATCCACGCGCGACTCCAGAATTCGGAGAAACTCTCTCCGCCCGCCGGATGTGTCCTTGCACCCCGTCACCGAAAATGCCATCGCGGTTTCCAGCCACTTGGGTCGCATTTTGGGAACTGCGATAAAGTGGCGCAGACTGCTCCACGGGTAGGCTTCCACACCATCGCCTGCTTGGACCAATCCGGCGCGCACCGGATTAAGATGAATGTAATCGAGCAACGCCCAGAAACAGTTTCCAGGTTCAACCAGAATGGCCTTGTAGCGTCCTCCGAATACATGCCCCCAAAACCTGTGCCGGGTGTTGATCCGCCGGGTGAAGGCGTTCTGCAGCCAACCCATGCCTCGGGATAGGTTTGGCTCCTTTGTTTCCAGCAGCAAGTGGTAGTGGTTGGTCATCAAAACGTAGGCATGAACTCGAAATCCCGTCCGCTCACTCGCTTCTCCCAATGTTCGCAAAAAAGTGCCTCGATCCTCGTCGTCCTGCACAATAGCCTCCCGTCGGTCCCCGCGCGCCATCACATGATACATGGCACCAGCAAATTCAATGCGCACTTGTCTGGGCATTATCAATGATTACGAAACTTCGTAATCTGTGTCAATAAATCATGACTGACCCCTTTTTCGGACCCCTTTCGTCCCCTTTCGTCTCGCAATGCAGACATGTTTCCAGCCTGCGGCGTTACCTGACGCCAACTTTGATCGCTTACGACGGAGACCGTAGTTGGCATGATCCATTCCGTGCCGTTTAGTTTTCGCCCGCAGCGTTGTACCTACCTGCGGCTTTACCGGTCAGAACAATTTTCCGAATGAATTGCTCTCTTTCCCACGCGGTAAGCTGGGCGCTCTTGTGTGCACTTTTGTCATCCCCATCACCGGCCGCCACCGGGACATACTCAGGATCATCGACCCCCGACGTCCAATCCATCGCCCGCGACGAGATAAAAAGTCGTCCGCTGATTGATTGGGAAAAATTTGAAGATTGCGCGTTTCGGCATCGGTCCGATTGAAGTGGGACGCCCTCGAGTGACGCTTCTTGCGGACACGCGGCGCGGCACCTGGATGCTGAGCGTGTGCCGATCTCTTTAGCAAATCTGTTCGTCGCTGGCCAAGCTAAGCTGCGTCTTTCTCGTACTCAGGTACCAATGCCCGGGATCCTTAGTGGCGGTCGCCGGGCCGGTGTACCGGTAAACCTTATGCTCGATTGTCAATTCCGGTGTAAAGGGGGTCCAATCGCAATTACAAACGCTACAGGCATAACGGTACGTTTGTTTCACGGTGATCGTGCCGCCGGTGGTCGGGGGCGATTGCACCAGTCCGCGCGTACCTCGTGTTTATCCTGGGCTTCTCCATTTGCCCCGGCGATGGGGGTGACGTCATCGGGGATATGGGGGACCCGATACTGTGGCCCATTTTCGTTCAGGTCGGCGCCGTTGGGCTGTTGGAACGGCGGGTTGGGGATTGGGTCGTAGGCGATGAATTCGACGACCTGGCACGTGTCGCCCCCATCCCAGGTGACACCGGCCCAAATGCCGAAATCCAAATTGGGCTGGAGGAGAAAGCCGCCGGTATAGATGGGATGGTTGCACTTGGGACATTCTTGTTTCTTTTTGCCGCCGGCCTGCTTCCTTCTCGATTTGCGCTTTGGGTCGTTCTTGGCCGCAACGGCGCCCTCGCGCGCGGCGGCGAGGGGAAACGCAGACAGAACGACAATCGCGCCGGCACGGCGGGCAACGACGGGGCGGAGGACCATGGCTACGCGTTCCCTTTGCGATCGGGCCGAGCTTCGGGATAGAGCTGATCGACCGCGACGTCGTAGAGCTGATTGACGCGTGCGGACGGGTCGCGGGTCTTTTTGTCGTTCAGGATTGCGGCTGCCCAAGGCAGCTTCGGGTCTTGGTCGAAATCGCGCCCAAGCTGGACCATCAAGTCGATGTAGAGGCACACGTCGCACTCTGCGACGATTCCATACGCGGCCGCCCTCTGGATGCCATATTGAACCGTCTCGTGCAACGCCTTTTCATCCAACCCCTGAGACTGCTCCGGAAAATACTCGCCGAGATGCGCGCGCATAAACTTCTCGAAGTCTCTGAGCGCCTCGCGCGTGAACGCCTCCATTTGATCGTTGCGGATCGTAAGCATTTGCTATCCTACGAAGGATTCGACAACACGGTTTCGCGGGTGACCGGCGCCGAGAAGGAAACGGCGACTTGCTGCGCTCCCGTTTGAGAGACGGTGAACGTCAATAACGTCTCCGGCTCGTTGGCTTCGACAAGAAACGCTCGAATCGGTCCGAAAAACGTGCGCGCTTCTTCCGGCGTACAGGTTGGAACAAAGACGCGCAAGACACGGGGATCGTAGGAGCGGAAGTAAAGCTCTTCGCCGTCTTCGGCCTTCACCAAAAGAAAGCGGCGGTGCTTGCGCACTGCTGATAGGAAATCGCTTTTGGCCCTCCGGGGCGTTGGCCCGGAGACTGAAGCCGAAAGCGTGTGTTTCCGTGGGTGCAGAGTGACAAAACTGGGCCCGGAAGTCAAACACGGGCTTTCGGGTTGCGGCGCGCGCGCGCAACCCGAAAAAGCTGCCGCCGGAGGGCTGGGGGCCGCTGAACAAGGGGTGCGAGAGGCGCACTTGGGCGCTGCCGGACGTTTCAGCAGGCGGAGAAGGCCATGACCGGTTCGGTGTCGTAGTCGGGGAAGGGATCGTCGAGCTACGGATCGAGGGTCGTTTTCGCCCGGCGGGTCGGTGCCGCAATGCTGAATTCAGGAATGCAGCGTTCTGACTCATTCACTGGTTGACGTGTCGATTGTCTCTTCGAAAGTCCCGCTTAGCTTAACCGCCTCACACTGCACAGAATCCTGGCCGGGTTGAAAAACCAATAGCGTATCGGGCGTCTCACCCTCGCAGAGATACGCGGCGACCGGGCCGAAAACAAAGTTGGTTTCCGTCCGCATTGCACGTCGGCAAATACACTCGCAACACGCGGGGATCGTAATAGCGGAAATAGAGGCGGTCGCCCTCCGGGCTCTTGACCATCAGGAACGTCCGGAAATGTTTGCGCAGGCTTCTTGAAATCCGCAGCGCTGACAACAAAAATGCCCCAGTGCTTCCCCCATCCTTGAGCGACCAGAGCCTCAAGCAACCGTGAGTCCCCTGGTAATCGGACCAAATAAGGAGCAAAGGCTTCGAGCATTTTTCCCTGCATTCCTTCATAAAGACTCTGATATTCCTCGCCGGAAGCGCGCAACATTCCTAAGATCCTCAAGGGATCGCGCGTCGCATCGAGCACGGCAAAGAGAGGGCCGCCGATGTTACGCAGGATATTTATCAAGTCTTGTTGCAGCGGCGTCAACGTAACCGCTTCCAAGGGCGCCGTTGCGGATAGTGGCGAGTCAGGCATTTTGAGCGGCTTTGGCCTTTGCGCACTCTTCACAGAACGGCGCGTTAGTCTGCAGGGCCGCGCCTTGCGAAGGGGTGCAGATCATCACGGTCGGACATCCCATTGCGATCTTGTTGGGCGGGCCGATTGGCTCGAGAATAGTGTTGCCCAAGAAACAAGCCGGTAGGTTGTTGATCATGATCGTTGAGCATCCGTCGATCACCACTCCAGGGCCGTGCGGGCGGAACAGGAAAAGGCGTGACGCAGGCGTGGATGTCCGCCCCGGCGGCTGAAGAAGTTATCGTTGAACTCATCGCAGACAGGCAGCTGGCTTTGGTTGCCTCTTCAGCAGCTTTGGCGGCGGGAGCGCCTGGAGTCCCAGCAGCAGCCAGTGTAGCGGCTTGAGCCGCCTGGATGGCCGTATCTGAGGCCTTTTTGGCAGCTTGCAAGCGAAGCGGCGACCGCCGCAGGCACGCCACGCCAGGCGGGCAGGAAGCCGATAAAAACATTCGGGCTGCCCGGACCCGGTTGAAGAACAGGCGGCAGAGGATGCAGGACCGGATCAGTGATTCTCGCGGCGGGAGGCATAGTTCTTCTCTATCGGTAGAGGGCTGTTGCGAATTTTTCCCTGTTTTTCCGCCAGAGGCGGAATCTTAGTGGCCTGTCAGGGAGGGAAGCTTCGTCGGTCAACCGCAATCCATCCATAAAATTGGAGTTCGATTTCAAGTCCGACAGGCTGCTAGTTGGACTTTTGTCCGGTTTTAGAGTCATCAGCCACCACAGGAGCCGTCGGGTCGGCTTGCGTGGGATCCGTAGGCTGGGTTGGCTTGGCATCCTCAGCGGACGCGGGCTTACTGCCGCTGCCTGAACCCGCGGAACCCCCACTGTTGATCAGCACCATGGTGCCCTTGATTGTGACCCCGGCAGGGCCAATATCCACGAACCCGCCGGGCCCTTTGATTGTAAGCTGCGTGCCTGCCTCGATGATGACCTTCATGCCGGCTTTCAGGTGGATTTCCTGACCCGCCTCCAACGCGTGTTTGCTGCCGACTTTCTCCTGTTGATCGCCCCCCACCGTGAGAGATTGACTGCCGTCGATTTTCTGATTGCGGCTGGCGACGACGTGAAGGTGATCGTTCGCTCCGACGAGTTGCTTCCTCGTCGCTCCGATTTTCTCCTGCTGGCCTCCTCCGACCGTCAAAGATTGATCCTTGTCGATCTTCTGGTTCTGAACGCCCGTCACATGAAGGTGATCGTCCTTCGCGACGTGTTCCTTCTTGACTCCTTTGATCTCGATGTCTTGATTGCCATCGCCATCGATCCCGCCGATCAGCAGCTCCATGTTGCCCCCAACCTGCTCGATTTGGTTACGATGCACTTTGAGATGCTTGTCGCGAAAAATCATCTCGCGCTGATCACCGGCTTTTGAGCCGCCATTTTCTGCACCAACCGTCAGGTGCCGGTCGTGCACGACAGACTCCATCGCATCGTTTAGCACACGGGTGTCCGCGTTGCGCTGCGCGTGAACGAACACCTGCTCCTTGCCTTTGGTATCGTCAAAGCGCATCTCGTTATAGCCCCCTCCGCCCGGAGTCGAACAGGACTTGATACCGCTCACCTTATTGTCCTTCTTATGCTTGGAGTCGGGACCGTCTCCAAGGTAAGGCGGCATCTGGTCGGCGTTGTAAACACTCCCTACGATAATCGGCTGGTCGGGATCTCCTTCCAGGAAGTCCACGATGACTTCCTGGCCTATTCGCGGCCAAAAGCTCGCTCCCCAACGTCTTCCGGCCGAAAGCTGGCCGACGCGCACCCAGCATGAACTATTTTCGTTGTTCTTTCCTTCGCGGTCCCAATGAAACTGCACTTTCACCCGGCCGTACTTGTCCGTGAAAATCTCTTGGCCAGCAGGACCAACCACAACGGCTGATTGCGTGCCAGGAACAGTCGGCTTCGCCGTCACACGAGGGGGCCTGAAGGGCAGGGCCAGCGGGATGCACGTGAAGCTGTTCGAATACGAAAAAGCCTGGCCGCTGGAACGATAATTATCCTCCCGGGCTGCATGCTGCACCGAGGTCAGCACGTAAGCTCCCTGGGCGTTGTAATGCCGCTCCAGAGTAAATTTGTGCCCGCTGGTGAATTGGCGGCACTGGGAGGCACCCTGGATCAGAAACGACGGCATGGCCTCTTCCTGCATGCGAATCCCCACAGTGCGCTGGTTGTCCTCGAAGATCTTCTGCAATTCGTCGGGTTGATCGCCGCCGCCCCCGCTGACGCCGTCGAAACGCTGCGCGTACTCTCCCGGAAAGTCGTAAATTTCGAGCTTCTGGTTGTTGGCGACATTCAGCTTATGAGGGACGCTGCCCACCTGGACGCTGTCGCTGATCGTCTTGCTTGCCTCGAGATGCTTGTGCGGCAACTCGAAGCAATGGTCACAGAGCGTGTATTTTCCTGAGCGCAGCTCCTGTGTCTTCGTCCATGAATAGATGCGGTCCTCACTGCGAACCCCGCCCTCAACGGCTTCGTAAATGATGTTCGAGTTGACGGGCAGATCCGAATGGCTCCCCGGAGTATTTGCCAAGACCATCTTGTGGGCGCCCGCGCTGTGCTTGAAGAAAAAGAAAATTCCCTCCTCCTCCATGAGCCGGCACGCAAAGTTGTAATCGGTCTCGCGATACTGAACACAGTAATCGCGCGGCTGAAAGGTGCCCTGCAACTCGAAGGTGACGTCAAGGCCCTCAAACACCTTCTTCAGAATGTCAGGCGCGGTCACATGCTGGAAAATTCGTGATTGGGCCTTGCGCGTCAGAAGCCAGAACTGCGGAACGACCTCCAGGTTATACTCGGTAAAAATCACGCCTTGCTCGCCTTGCCCGACCCTGCAGCAGATCCCGTTAAAGTGCCGCTTCTCTTTGCCCGGCAACTCGATCTCGATCGTCACGTTTTGGCCGAGCAGCTTCTCAAATGCGACCTCGGTTTTTTTCTCAGCCAGCACCTCGAGGTTGAAACTAAACAAATGGCTGATCCCCTCATACCCGCTAAGGCCTATAAGAAAGAGTTTGTCCTTTCCCAAGGGAGTCTGGATCGCCAGGGGCCTTCCATCCTGTGTGTAGCTCATAAATTCCGCGGGAAAGGCAAAGGGACAGGAGACAAAGGAGCCCGAGCCTTCAACGTGCTCATATCTTAGGATGACGTAAGCTACTGGCCTGAACAAGTAAATTCATGGCAGACGAGCTGCAACGCGCCCGAGGTTTGGCAGGCAGGCTCGTCAAGCGAATCAACCTTGCGCTGGCAAGCTTCAACTCCTAGGCTCAGGTTAAGTGTTGATGATCTTCCCGGGCCAGCCATGAGTTTGGAGTCATTCTCTCCTCTGAATGCCCGCCAAGGACCGGCTGGATCCTTATGAAGAAGTTTGTTGCGACCATCATCAATGGCGATCCGAGCTTTGACCCGGCGAGGGAATACTACAGAATGTTCCCTCAAGAGCCTTCAACGATCATGCAACTGACTCCGGTCGGGTTGCCCGTCGATGGACCTGTTATTTCCATACCCGACCTGACCTTTGAGAAGGCGATAGAGAAGATGGTTGAAGGCTTCGAACGTGGATTCATGACGTTTATGCTCATCGAACACGGCCATTTTCTGGGCTCGTTCGACAACCCGGTCGGTTTGACAATGCCTCTTGCCTCAGACACTTCCGTTCTGGCCACGGAGGAGGTTTTCGTGGAGCTGCGCCGACTCAAGGACCTTCAGCCCGACCCCACCAAGACGGTCGATCCGAAGAAAGTTCGGAACCTTCAGACCAACAGCGGGCTCCTGGACGCTTCGATCCTGCTGCGAATCGATCAGAAGCTCCGAAAAATTCGCCATTCGGCGATTTCCGAGATCGAGATTCGCGCGTGTAACCTCGGGGCCAATCCAGGTGCCCTAGCCGCCCTCGGAGACATCCTCGGCGTCCTCGCGGTCAGCGCTCCAAAAGTGGGCATGTTTTACGCCCGTGTTCAGCCAACAGATCCGCACCGCCCCAACCAGTTCAGACGCGACGTCCGTTCCTTGCGCCGATGGGCCCAAATGCCCCCCGGCACCGGTGCTTCACTATTCTTGGATGGACCTGGCGGAGGAACAGTTGCCCAGGCTCCACGACGCCGTCCTGGCGCCATCCGAGGGGCAGAGACCGGCAGCGCGCCTGGCGGGAACGGCGGCGTCGCCCTGCGCGTGGACGTTCTGGGACCCGACCACGATCGCATCAACACGGTTAGCGCGGCCACGCCCGATTGGAATGCGGTGGCCCGCTTCGTCGCCCGTAATATCATGAGTCCGTCGCGCTATTCCGGCCGCGGACCCTTCCTGATCGCCGGGATGGAAACCCACGACTCGCAAGGGCGGCCCTTCACCCTGCCGCTTGATCCCGTCTATAAGGCGTCAATCGTTACTTACCTTCCTCCGTTCAAAAAGTTCCGCGGGTGACAAGGCAGCGATCATAGAGAATGTGTGTTGGCGAGGAGCCAGTCGAACTGCCTCAGGCTGTAGTGGAGGTCGGCAACGTAAAGGATTTTCATTCTTTGATCCGGACAATTTGTTCGCGTTACTTTCATTCCACAGACAGGGTCTGGCGTCAGCAATTGGGCTTCGGACGGCGACGATTCTAGCGGTTCTCGCGCGGACGGCGCAAAGCTTTCCCGCTTCGCTCCGTGAAACGTTATCCGAACGTGAAAGCAAGCGCTACCGCTCTTGCCTTCAGGCGTGCTATTTGCTCCCCTTGGACAGGAGCGCTCCGCTCTCTGGATTCATGAAACGTTGGATATCCCTATTTTTATCTTTGGCTTTGGTGGGCTGCGCGACACTCAAGGTCCGCCTGGATGGACGTGGCGAGGCAATGCAGGTTCGCAAGGACCGCGATTTCGCATCGTCCGAGGCCGCGAAGAGTGTCGCCGCTGGTCAAGCAGCCAATCTCTTCACGTCAGCACAGGCCCTTCCATTTACGGATGAGCGGCGAATGACACTTCTCCTGGAGAGCGCCCGGATCCTCCTTGCCTCCGGCGAAACGTCACCGGCGGCGCGGCAGCTCTACAACGCGGTGATCCGCCAGATCGTCGCGGTGCTCGGCGCGGGAGGCATCAAGGATCGGGCCATCCGCGGCGGAGACGGAGTAACGCGACTCGTTGTCTTGCGCACAGGCAAGGACAGCGTGGATCCCGGGCAATGGGATTCCCTCGTGCCGGCTTCAGATGTGCGCATCGGGAGACTCAACGAGCGCAGTATTCAACAAGGTTGGGGCGTCCCCTACGTGGCGTATTTTCCGCAAAACGCCGGCTTCATCAAGGATCAGCCCGGCATCCCTCCGGCGGGAAT
This sequence comes from uncultured Verrucomicrobiae bacterium, assembly GCA_963784465.1. Classification (GTDB taxonomy): domain Bacteria; phylum Verrucomicrobiota; class Verrucomicrobiia; order Chthoniobacterales; family Terrimicrobiaceae; genus DASTFP01. Next base: position 22,690 of record CAWASQ010000069.1, on the reverse strand, counting down.
GTGCCTGCCTGTGACAGCGGTGGTAACATTTCAGGACAGCACCGCCACACTTCGATGGCTCAACACCCTTAAGACCGATAGCGTCCTTCTGGCTGGCCGAAGGATGCCGCTCGCGGCAGACTATTCCGCTGGCATTGCGGTTCTCCTTTCTCGCACGAAAAACCGCTCGATCGATCTGGGAGCACTGTTTTTCACGCGCCAACGGGTATCCGACATCGGCCTGTTCCAACTCGAGCCTTACGACCCGAACAAGATTCCCGTCGTGTTAGTTCACGGACTGCTGTCGCGTCCGGAGGCCTGGACGCAAGCGATCAACAGATTGCTTGCCGATTCGAGAATCCGGAGAAGCTACCAATTCTGGCTGTATCTCTACCCGACAGGCCTGCCGGTATGGAGGTCCGCGGCGTCTTTACGAGACGAGCTGGATCGCTTCGACGCCCGATTCTCGAAGATTCGGCCAACCTCCAATCTCAAACGCGCGATACTGATCGGTCACAGTATGGGCGGCCTGATCTGCAGCTCGATGGTTCGCGAGGGCGGCGAAAAGCTATGGAGCCAGTTTTCGGATATTCCCGCCTCGGAGCTTCGATTGAGCCCTGAAGCCAGGCGGGAACTGCTCAAGCTTCTCTATTTCTCGCCGCGCTCCGATGTCTCGCGCGTTATTTTTGTTGCCACCCCCCATCGCGGCAGCGGACTTGCGCTGCGACCGATCGCCGGCTTCTTTGCGAGCCTCATCCAGCTCCCTTTCAGCGTGCTCGCGGCGCCGCAGGAACGCTCCGAAATTCTGCGAAGCATGCGCGATGATGTCCGAAGCGCTTTCGTCGCGCCGGCAAACAGCATTCGCTTTCTCCGCGCCAGGTCTCCTTTGCTGAAGGCCATCCTCGAACTTCCCATGTCGCCATCCATCACGTACCACTCGATTATCGGCGACCGCGGCAAAGGCAATTCGCCCAAGAGCAGCGATGGCGTGGTAGCCTACTGGAGCTCCCATCTCGATGGGGCGGCCTCAGAGAAAATTGTCCCGTCCGGTCATGGCGCCAACGAACACCCCGAAGGAATCGCAGAAATCCAGCGAATCCTCATTGAGGCGCTGCCAGAAGAAAGGCGGGCCAATGAAAACGCGAGATAAGATTTCCTTAGCGAGGCGCCTCGCGACACGGTTTCGATCCGCACTGGTTCCGCTGCCGGAACCTCCTCACCTTGCTCTGGGACGCGCAGGTGAAAGGCTGGCGGCCGAATATCTGCGAGAGCATCGACACAAGATCTTGTATCGCAACTTCCGCGCGCAGCACGGAGGCGAGGTGGATCTTGTATGCCGCGATAAGCGCCATAACGAGCTCGTCTTCGTCGAAGTCAAGACGCGATCCTCGGAAGAATTCGGCCGTCCGCTCGACGCAGTGGACCAAAAAAAACGCCGGTTGATTCTCCGCGGAGCGATGACCTGGCTCAAGATGCTCGATATGCCCGACATTGTCTTCCGATTCGATGTCGTCGAGATCGTGATGCCGGGCGAAGTCGTTCGCCACATTGAGAACGCCTTTCGGATGCCGGAGGACTACTCCTATTGATTGAATTGATCGCAAAACCGGTTCTCCGGTGAATTCCTTCACAGGCTCTTCCCATCTCCATGCGCATTCTTTCAGGCATTCAGCCTTCGGGCACTCTGCATCTCGGCAACTATTTCGGTATGATGAAGCCATCCATCGAGCTGCAGCACCGCGGCGAGGCCTTTTATTTCATCGCCGACCTTCATGCCCTGACCACCGTCCACGACGCGGGAGAGTTGAGCGAGAACATCCGCGGGGTCGCCGTTGATTTCCTGGCCTGCGGTCTCGATCCGCGAAAAACCTCCCTCTTCCGCCAATCCCAGGTTCCAGCCGTCACCGAACTCGCATGGATTCTCAGCACTCTGACGCCTATGGGACTGCTGGAGCGAGCCCACTCGTACAAGGACAAGCTTAGCCGGGGCCTTCAACCCACGCACGGACTCTTTGCCTATCCCGTTCTGATGGCGGCGGATATTCTCATTTACGACAGCGACGTCGTTCCTGTGGGCAAGGACCAAAAGCAACACATCGAGATCGCTCGCGATCTCGTCATAAAATTCAACGAGACCTACGGGCCGACTTTGAAACTGCCGGAGCCGAGCATTCGCGATGAGACAGCCATCGTGCCTGGTCTCGATGGGGAAAAGATGAGCAAGAGCTACGGCAACACGATCGGGATCTTTGAAGAGGAATCCACGATGAGAAGAAAAATCATGAGCCTCAAGACCGATTCCACCCCCGTCGACTCTGCCAAGCCTGTCGAAAATTCAACGATTCTGGCGCTCTACAGGCTGGTGGCCGATCCCGCCGACTACGCGAAGATGGTGAACGATTTTCAGGCGGGCGGGGTAGGGTACGGCGACTTCAAGAAGCGGCTCTTCGGCGCCTTATGGGACTACCTGGCACCCATGCGGCAGAGAAGAAATCAAATCCTTTCAGATCCGGGGTATGTCGAAATGGTGTTGCGGGACGGCCGCGAGAGAGCAAACCAAGTCGCTGAGGAAGTCATGTCCCGAGTGCGCTCGGCAACCGGCCTATAGCGAGCAGTATTTTTCCGAGGGGCCAAGCGCTTTGGCCGCTGGCTCCTGGGACGCAACCACAGCCCTTAAATCAGATGGCGACGCAATGCAATGGCGTACCTCATCTTTCCGGGAATCACCGCGACGGCGGAGCCCTGTCCTTGTACCAGAGGACCCCGTGCCGCCGAAGATTGGCAACAAGCGCCCTGAGGTTCTCCGACATTTCGCGATCCGAAAGCAATGCGCCAAGCGCTCCTCTGCCCTGCTTGGCCTGCAGAATCAAGGCACGAATATCAACTATCGTCTTCTTCAACTCGTCGGCCGCACTCTTTGCCGAAGTGAACGTCTCCTTCGCAGAAGCAAACGATTCTTTTCCCGTCTCTATAGCTCCTTCCGCTTTCTTCACCACGCCGTCCACTTTCTTGGAAGCCTCTACGAAAGACGCGCTCATCTCCTTCAGGTTTGAAAGCGTCGTGTCCAGGTTCGCAATGGTGGCCTCTTTGAACACATCATTGTTCAGCTTCTGGGCGATCTTGTTGATATTGCCGACGGCTTCCTGGATATTCGACAGAAGAACTCCCGCCTGCTCGGTCACATCCCCGAATCCAGACTCGCCCTTTCCCCTTACAACGGCATCGGCCTGCAGGGGGGGTGAGGAATTCGCATCCTTGCCAAGAACAATTTGTATAAAACGGTCCCCAAGCAGACCAGAGCTTCCGATAGTGAACTGGGCAGCGCTGGGAATCTTTACCTCCTCGTAGATTATTAGAGTCACATAGACGCCGTCCATGTTTGGCAAGATCACGGGATTATGCTCGACGGAGCCGATCTTCGCGCCGGCGAGAAGGACGCTCGCCCCCTTGTAGATGCCGCTCGCATTCGGATATTCGACCCGGATCCGGTAATAGCCGCGAAAGCTTTCGCCGAAGCGGCCGAAATAAACCACCATCAGCGCGATAGCGAGAAGGCCGATGGCTACAAAAATGCCCACCCGCAATTGCGTCAAACGTTCCTGTGCCGTCATGAAACTCTAATGGTCGTCATCTTCTGAGCGTCCGTCCACAAAATCCCGAACGGTGCCATCCTCGGTGCTTCGCAGCTCATCGAGCGTGCCATAGAAATGACGCCGGCCTTCGTTTAGCAAAGCGACACGATCGGCAACCTGATAGCAACTGGTCATGTCGTGCGTCACGACAATTGACGTGACCGAGAGCTGCTTCTGCAACCTGCGAATGAGGCGATTGATACTATCGGACACGATGGGATCAAGGCCCGCAGTCGGCTCATCGTAGAGGATTACCTGCGGGGGGGAAATGATTGCGCGGGCCAAAGCTACGCGCTTGCGCATACCGCCGCTCAAGTTCACAGGCATTTTCTTGTTGTGACCGCTCATATTCACGAGCTCGAGGGCCTCATCCACCTTTTGACGGATCGACTTTTCATTCTTTTCTCCATGCTCTCGCAGCGGAAACGCGACGTTGTCGTACACGTTCATCGAATCGAAAAGCGCTCCGTCTTGAAAAAGCATCCCGATCTTGCGACGAATCGGAACCAGTTCGCGCTCGTTCATCCCGCCGATGTCCCTTCCCTCGAAGAGAATTTCCCCGGACACGGGTTTCATCAAGCCGATGAGATGGCGTAGAAAAACACTTTTGCCCCCTCCGCTTTTCCCGAGCAGGACCAATGTCTCCCCCTTGAAGATATCGAGCGTGAATCCACGCAGGATCTCCTGGCGCCCTATTTTTTGCACGAGGTCGCGCACTGAGATCAAGGGATCCGCACCCATCAACGCTGCCCCGCGGGAAAAAGGATGTTGAGAAACATCGTCAGGAAGAAGTTCGCAATCAGAATCGACAGAGAACAGATCACCACGGTCTCCGTCGTCGCACGGCCCACACCCACTGCGCCGTCTTTCGCATTGAGACCCTCCCGACAACTAATAAAAACGATGATTATCGCGAAGACGAAACCCTTGATCAGAGACATCGCAATGTCGCTGGCCTCAGTAAACTTCTGCATGTTGTTGACAAAGTAGACTCCCTCGATGTTCAGGACGTAAACGGCTACCCAGTAAGAGGCGAGCACACCGCATCCCACGCATTCGACCACCAGCAAGGGCATGGAAATGAGCATCGCGAGGGCGCGCGGGACGACCAGGTAATCTATGGGATGCACAGCGAGAGCGCGCAATGCATCGATCTGCTGGGTCACTTTCATCGTGCCAATCTCCGCGCTCATCGCGGCGCCAACGCGCCCGGCGACCATAAGACCCGTGAGAACAGGTCCCAGTTCGCGGAACATGGAAAGCGTAACCACCGGCCCGACCGCGGTTTGCATGTTGAGGCTCGCAAATTGAAAGTACGCCTGCGCGGTAAATACTGCCCCGGTAAAAGCCCCCGTGACGATCACGACGAGCTGTGACCCATAGCCGATTTCCGCAATCTGGAAAAGCGTCAGCTTGAAACGGATGCGACCCGCAAAGATCGAACGAAACGTCTCCCACGCAAGGAGAGCAACCTGGCCGAGGTAAGTAAAAAAACCGGAAAGCCTGCTTCCGAAAAAGTTCAGCAGGGCCATTCAGTGTTGCTTAACACAAAGGCGGGCGCTCCCTCACTACGCCGCGACATTCTCGATCCGCTGCGTGCTTTTCTTCGAGCTGATCTCTGGTGGCAATTGACCGACGAATTTGGCTTCGAGGCCCGTCTTGATGAAGAGAGACTTTAGAGCGGACAGGGTTGGAACCTGACCTGTGAATTCCATGTAAATGATGTCATGATTCGTATCGACCTTGTAGCGCAGGCCGGAAACGACATCCAGCTCCAGGGCGAGGGCCATCATTTTTTCGGGATTGCGCACGCCGGCGGCGTACACCTCGAGTTCGATCATGCAAGCATGCTTCGTCCGAGGCCTACCAAAATCAAGGCGCAAATTCGCGCGATCAAGAGGTTTTCCGGCCATAGCGTTAAGGTCGATCGAGCGGTTTGCCTTTGCGGGCGGGACTGATATTCGATACACCGGACGCCCGCCTTTTCATGCCCAAAGATTCCTCGCTCCGCAAAATTCTGCTCATCGGCTCAGGGCCTATCGTCATCGGCCAGGGCTGCGAATTTGACTATTCCGGCGTGCAGGCTTGCAAGGCGCTCGCCGAGGAGGGCTATGAAATCATTTTGGTCAACTCGAATCCGGCCACAATCATGACCGACCCGGAGTTCGCAAGCAAAACCTACATCGAGCCGATCACGCCGGAAGCGATCGAAAAGATTCTCGCCCGCGAGAAGCCGCAGGCCGTTCTTCCGACCCTCGGCGGGCAGACGGCCCTGAATGCCGCGATGGCTCTCGTTGAGAGTGGCGCGCTTGATCGCCACGGCACGCGGCTCATTGGAGCCAACGCCGAAGCCATTCGCCGCGGCGAGGACCGCCAGCTTTTCAAGGAGATCATGCTCGATATCGGTCTGGACTGCGCGCGCTCCGGCATAGCGCGCACGCTCGCAGAGGCACGCGGCGTTACCGAAACCATCGGCGCGTTTCCGCTCATCATTCGTCCCGCTTTTACATTAGGCGGCGCGGGTGGCGGAATAGCGTACAATCGCGAAGAGTTCGAGGAAATCGCCCGGCGGGGCCTCGATCTCTCACCAGTCGGTGAAATCCTCATCGAGGAGTCCTTGCTCGGCTGGAAGGAGTTCGAGATGGAAGTCATGCGTGACCGCGCTGACAACTGCGTGGTCATCTGCTCGATTGAGAATTTCGATCCGATGGGAGTTCACACCGGCGACTCGATCACGGTCGCCCCGGTTCAGACCCTCACGGACAAGGAATACCAAGCCATGCGCGACGCGAGCTTCGCCGTCATTCGCGCCATTGGCGTCGAGACCGGCGGCTCGAACATCCAATTCGCCGTGCATCCACGGACCGGCCGGATGGTTGTCATCGAAATGAACCCGCGTGTCTCGCGAAGCTCGGCCCTGGCTTCCAAGGCAACCGGCTTTCCTATCGCCAAGATCGCGGCAAAGCTCGCCGTCGGCTACACGCTCGACGAACTCAAGAACGACATTACCCGGGAAACGCCCGCGTGCTTCGAACCGTCCATCGATTATTGCGTCGTCAAGATTCCGCGATTCACCTTCGAAAAATTTCCCCAGGCGGATCCGACGCTGACGACCCAAATGAAGAGCGTCGGTGAGGCCATGGCAATCGGGCGCACGTTCAAGGAAGCCCTTCAAAAGGCGCTCCGATCGCTCGAAACCGGACGCTTCGGCCTCGGAGCGGATGGCAAGGATCTGCCGCCGATTCTTGAAGATGGATCACCTGACATCCGCTTTATCTCGCAAAAGCTCCGCATTCCGGGCCACGAACGCGTCTTCTTCATCCGCTACGCTCTGCAGGCCGGCCTGACCGTGCAACAGATTCACGATCTCTCCTCCATTGATCCCTGGTTCCTCGAGAACATCCGGCAGATCGCCGAAGAGGAAGCACGGATCGCGAGGGACGGACTGCAGAATTTGCGGAAGGCAAAGAAGCTCGGCTTCTCGGACCGTCAGATCGCCATCCTCGCTCAGAGCACCGAACCTGAGATCCGCTCCGCCCGCAAGGCCGCGGGCGTCCTGCCTACCTACCGGCTTGTGGATACCTGCGCGGCGGAGTTCGAGGCCTACACGCCCTACTACTATTCCACATACGAGGATGAGGACGAGACCCGCTCCAGTCAGAAAAAGAAAGTCATGATCCTTGGCGGCGGGCCGAATCGCATCGGGCAGGGCATCGAATTCGACTACTGCTGCGTTCACGCGGCCTTCGCGCTCAAAGAGCTCGGTTTCGAGACGATCATGGTCAACTCGAATCCCGAAACGGTGTCCACGGACTATGACACCAGCGACAAGCTCTACTTTGAACCGCTGACCCTGGAAGACGTTCTGCACATCTACGAGCGCGAACGGGCCGACGCTGTCGATCGTCCAATTCGGCGGGCCAGACGCCTCTCAACCTCGCCGCCGCGCTCGCCTCCAACGGCTGCAGGATCATTGGCACGCGCCGGCCAGCATCGAAATGGCGGAGGATCGCAAGCACTTCGCCGGCATGCTCAACAAGCTGGGCCTCAGGCAAACGCAGGGCGGAACCGCGACCAACGAGGAGGAGGCTGTCGCCGTCGCTCAAAAGATCGGCTACCCCGTCCTGGTGCGCCCTTCCTTTGTCCTGGGCGGGCGCGCGATGGAAATCGTCCATGAGGAGAGAGATCTTCGCCGATACATTCGCAACGCGGTTGAGGCGAGTCCCGAGCGACCCGTCCTGGTGGACCGTTTCCTGGAGGACGCAACGGAAGTCGATGTCGATTGCATTGCGGACGGTGAGATTTGCGTTATCGGCGGAGTCATGGAACACATCGAGCAGGCCGGCATCCACTCGGGTGACAGCGCCTGCGTGATCCCGAGTTTCTCACTCTCTGCGAGCGCGCTCGAGACGATCAAGAGCGCCACCAAGGCGATGGCGCGCGAGCTCGAGGTCTGCGGCCTCATGAATGTGCAGTTCGCCGTAAAGGACGAGGAAGTCTATGTGCTCGAAGTCAACCCTCGCGCTTCCCGCACGGTCCCCTTCGTCAGCAAGGCAATCGGAAAACCCCTGGCCAAGATCGCCGCGAGAATCATGGCGGGTCAAACGCTTAGGGAACTAAATTTCACTCAGGAAATCGTTCCCGCGCACTATTCAGTGAAGGAAGCTGTCTTTCCGTTTATCAAGTTCCCCGGTGTGGATATTACCCTCGGGCCCGAAATGCGATCCACAGGCGAGGTGATGGGAATCGATGCCAGTCTTGGAATCGCCTACGCAAAGGCGCAAATGTCGGCCCAACCGGCACTGCCGTCCAGAGGCAACGTCTTCATAAGTGTCAAGGATTCCGATAAGCCCTCCGTGGTGCCCATCGCGAGGGAATTCGCCGGGCTCGACTTTACGCTGTATGCGACCGGCGGCACGGCGAGGGTCCTGGCGGAGGCTGGCATTCCCGTGAAACTTCTCTACAAGCTGCGTGAGGGCCGTCCGAATGTCTTGGACCTGATCAAGAACGGCGAGATGCACTTCATTATCAACACACCGAGCGGGCAGCAACCGCGTAAAGACGAGGTTGCCATCCGAAGCGCAGCGGTCGCCGCGCGCGTCGCGATGATGACAACCCTGCGAGGCGCGCGGGCGAGCGGCGCTGCCATCCGAGCGCTCAAAGACTCCGGATACGGGGTCAGAAGTCTGCAGGAATACCAACAGACCACCTGAGTCTCTTCGCCGAGTCGAAGCCCCTGGCACGGAATACTCCTGAAGCCTGCGCTGGCAACCGCGAGCCGCTCAGGATTCCACCAAAAGCGAGGCGCGCGCAACAGCCAATTCCGCCTCCTCCACAAGTCGCTTCGTGACAGACCTCAGACGCCTGCCAAGAAGCGCAGCCAGGCTGATCACCAACTGAATACCGGCCCGTGGGTAGTTGTTGATGAACTCCTCAAGGTTGGAGCGGGTAATCGTCCAATACTGGGCCTCTTCAATCACTATCACGGAGCACATCGCGCTCACAGGATCGAAGAGATCCACCTCTCCCACCCATTCGCCTCTCCGGATTGCGCCGAGCAGCACCTCACGATCAACGTCCCGGCGAACCGCGTGAAGAATCCCGCTGATGATGAAAAAGAGTCTCCCGTCAGATTCGCCCTGCTTGATCAGCAATTCTCCACCGTTCGCGAAACGAAACTCCCCATAAGAGCTGAGAGTGCCGCGGTCCTCCTCCGAGAGTGCCGCGACAGGTCCCACCGCGGGAAGATAAGGTCCGTCCAGTTGTTCGAGCATGCGACATCACCATACTCGCAGGGCCGCCGGTGCGACGACAAGTTTCACATTCCGTTTGCTCTGCTGGAACTCTCAGCTTGGGATCGCGTTTGGCCCGCTCTGCCCCCCAACGAACCCATCGCGGGAGGGGAAAACTTTCCTTGCCAACGCCACGTGAGCATGCAACCCTGTTCGGTTCAAAAAAAGGCAAAGAATACAATGGCTAAAGAAGGCATCGAAGTCGAAAACCTCCGGCTTCACGAAAAGGACACCGGCAGCGCAGACGTTCAGATCGCGTTGCTGACGAAACGCATCAACGAACTTACGGAACATCTCAAGGGTCATGTCAAGGACCACGCGTCCCGACGCGGACTTCTCAAGCTTGTGGCCCAGCGTCGGAGCTTGCTCGATTATTTGAAGAACACTGCTTCCGACCGTTATCTGACGGTCGTCGAGAAGCTCGGCCTGCGTAGGTAGAAAATCTTTGGAAGCCCCGCCGTTCATGACGGGGCTTTTCGTTGAAGCCGTTCCTGGACGTCGTGCCAAGGGAACGAACCTCTCATATACATCATGTCTCACTCAGTTACGGCCACTCTCGGCCAATCTCCGATCACCATCGAAACGGGCAAACTCGCGCGACTCGCGGACGGCGCAGTCACTGTTCGCTCCGGCGAAACAATCGTTCTCGTGTCCGCGGTCTCCGCAACCACCGTCAAGGAAGGCCAGGACTTTTTCCCGCTCACGGTCGACTATCGGGAGAAGGCTGCTGCCGTCGGCAAGTTTCCTGGAGGATACTTCAAGCGGGAGGGCAGGCCATCGGAGAAGGAAATTCTCACCTGCCGCATGACGGACCGTCCACTTCGCCCGCTCTTCCCCAAGGGTTACCTCTACGATACTCAGATTATCGGAGTCCTGTTGAGCGCGGACGGCGAGCATGATCCTGATGTGCTGTTCATTAATGGCGCGAGCGCGGCACTTTGTGTTTCCGATATCCCCTTCGCCGGTCCGGTAGGCGCGGTTCGCGTAGGCCGTGTCGATGGCCAGTTCGTGGCTAACCCCGTGCATACGCAACGTGTCGCGAGCGACATCGATCTTGTCTACGTCGGGACCGAGGACGACGTGATCATGATCGAAGGCGACGCCAGGGAGATTCCCGAAGCCGATTTCATCGCTGCACTCGCCTTCGCGCACGATCAGATTGCTCATCTCGTCCGCGTGCAGAAGGAATTGGCCTCAGTGGCTGGAAAACCCAAGCGCCAGGCTACACTCTTCGTTGTTTCCGACGAACTGCTGGAGATTGCCTACCGCGTGGCAGGCGATCGAATCGAGGCAGCTCTTTATACTCCCAGCAAGGTTGCCCGGCAGAAGGCCGTTGAAGCGCTGAGGGACGAGGTGGCCGTTGCCATAGTCGAGGCTTTCCCCAATGCCACACCATTCGAAATCAGCCAGGCCTTTGACTATCTTCAGGAGAAGGCATTTCGGATAAGCATTCTCGACAAGAAGGTGCGCTGCGACGGGCGTTCCTACGAGCAAATTCGCCCGCTCACCGCCGAAACCGGTCTTCTGCCAAGAAGCCATGGCAGCGCCCTTTTCCAACGCGGCGAAACCCAGGCCGTCTGCCTGGCCACTCTCGCCCCGGCCGACGAGGCGCAGGAGCTCGATGGCTACACCGGTGGCGAAACCAGCAAACGATTTATCCTCCACTATAACTTCCCTCCCTTCAGCGTTGGCGAAACCGGGCGCACCGGCGGCCCGGGCCGCCGCGAGATTGGACACGGGGCTCTCGCCGAGCGCAGTATCGCCCCGGTCGTTCCCGAGGTGCGCGACTTTCCCTACGCCATCCGCGTCAGCAGCGAAATCATGGAGTCAAACGGTTCGACTTCGATGGCGAGCGTTTGCGCGGGTGTTCTCGCCCTGATGGACGCCGGCGTTCCGATCAGCAGACCCGTCGCGGGCATCAGTTGTGGACTCGTCACCGAATTCAGCGGAGACAGCATTTCCCGCTATGCACTGCTCACGGACATTATCGGCAGCGAAGACTACTTCGGCGATATGGACTTCAAGCTGTGCGGCACCAACAAAGGAGTCACCGGTTTTCAGCTCGACCTCAAGCTTCCCGGAATCCCGCTCAAGTTGCTGGAGGAAGCGATCTATCGCACGCGCGACGCGCGCTACAAGGTCCTGGAAGTCATGAATTCCACGCTCGGCTCACCGCGTGCCGAACTGAGCCCATACGCTCCGCGCATCGAAACTATCCGCATCAAGCCGGACAAAATCGGACTCGTAATCGGGCCGGGCGGCAAGACGATCAAGGGAATCGTCGCCGAGACCGGAGCGGAGATCAATATTGAGGACGACGGCTCCGTGCATATCTACTCCAATAGCGCAGATAGCCTCAAACGGGCCAAGGAGATCATCCTCGGCATGACCAAGGAGATCACAGTCGGAGAGGTCTACCAGGGCACTGTCGTTTCCACCAAGGAGTTTGGCGCCTTCGTTGAGGTTCTCCCGGGAAAAGATGGACTTTGCCATATTTCCGAACTCGCGGACTTCCGCGTGAACCGGACCGAAGACGTCGTGAAAGTCGGCGATACCATTTGGGTGAAATGCATCGGCGTGGACGACAAGGGCCGCGTTAAGCTCAGCCGCAAGGCCGCCATGAAAGAACGCGACGCGAAGGCCTCCGCCGTTCCAGCGTAAAGCCGCAAGAGCGTTCCAACGAAAATTGACGGGGCCCGCGCCAAGCGGCCCCTTTTTGTTTAGATCGATGTCTGCAAAATGTTACGAGAAAGTCACAATTTCCGCCTTTGAGGCACGCTTTGGGCCAGCGCAGTCTCCCGGCTGCCTCAACTATGAACCAGCCCTCTCTGCTTCGTCGGGCGACGGGCCTCGTCGCCGCCACGTTATCCGCAATCCTGACTGCGACTTCGCTTCTCGGAGGGTCTCCTATCGCGCCCTCGGAGCCGCCTCCCGAGTCGACGTCCGAGTCCTGGCTCGCGGAATGGTGGGGCGGAAAGTATGCCAGCGGCAATTGGTTTGGAGTTCGCGACACCCTTGAAGATCGCGGATTGAAACTCGGCGGAAGGTGGATAGGCGTTTACTACGGTGTGGTCGACGGGGGCAGGTCCAACGTGAGAAGCAGCTACTTCGATGAGGAAATCAAATTCACGGGCGAACTCGACTTTGCCAAACTGACCCAATGGGAGCCGCTTGAAGGGCTCAAAGGCTTTGGGGAGGTGCGCTGGCGCGACGGCCTAAACCCCAACCTGCGCGTGGGCGCCTCGGCCAACTTCCAGCCTTCGCACTTTCAGTCCGGCAAGCAGTGGCGGCTGATGACTTTCGGACTGACCTACGCGACTCCAGAGCTTTTCGGTATCAAGGAGTTTCTCACTGTGACCGGGGGCTGGATTCAACCTCAGAAAGAATTCATTGATCAGCCGCTCTCAAAACTCTTTGTCAACAACGCCTTCGAAAGCTCCAAGGGCATCGGGGCCAATATTCCGTTCTCCTCGAGCTTCACCACCTGGGGGGGCACCCTCAAGGTGAAGCCTCTGGATTGGCACTACGTCAAAGCCGGTCTCTTCATGTCCTACCCCCAGGCGACCTCCACGGACAACCATGGACTGGCTTTCGAAGGCTTCGGGCCCGATCCCAGCCTCAACGGCCTCTTTTTCATCGGCGAACTGGGATTCACCCCCAAAATCGGGGCCTCCAAGCTTCCCGGCAAGTATGCTTTTGGGGGATACTACTACGAGGAGGAGAACAGTTCCTTCTTTGGGACGGACTATAACGGCCGCTATGGATTCTACTGGCAGGTGGATCAAATGCTCTTTCGGGAGGCTTCCCCCGAGAGGAACCCGCTCCCTTGGCCAAGGGTCCCTCGGATGGCAAATCGGTGGCTGAGCCCCAATCGGGCAAGTCCTTCAAGGAGCCGGTTCCCGACAAAAAACCCAAGCTCTCCGATCAAGGTCTCTATCTGTTTAGCCTTTTTACCTACTCTCCAAAATACAACAACATCCTGCCCTTCTACTTCCATACAGGTCTTGTCTATAAGGGGTTGATCCCGACCCGCGACAACGATCAGCTCATGGCGGCTTTTGGGTTCGGTCAATACAGCTACTTTAACATCGAAGCCCTGCAAGAGAGGGGAAACGTCAATCAGCCCAACTACACAGCGGTGCTCGAAATTGACTATCGCATCCAAATCAACAAGTGGGCGTTCTTTCAGCCCTACTTGCAATACATTATCCAGCCCAACGGAACCGGCGCCATTGAGAATGCCACAATTCTTGGCTTCGAAACGGGCATAATCTTCTAGTTCAGTCGGCAGAAAGAAAGAGAGGTCGCGCCGGGTATTCTTCTCGCTGGCGTCTACGCTTTTTCCTTCGAGATCTTCATGGTTGCCCCGACGCAAACGGGACAAAAGGTCGAAGCAGACGGTTGCGGGCGCTGATTAGGATCAGCCTCGCGATCATCTGTTCTCACGCTTCGTCCGCACGAGACCATGGAGAACGCGGGTTTCTTCGAAACCACTGCTGCAAACGACTGACCGCACTACTTGCAAATGAATCTAAGGCACAAATGTCGCAAGAAAGAATTGACAGGAATGATCATATCGTTTTCAAATAATCACCTTCCGTCACCCCTCTGCACATGGGTGCTTCACACTCTCCCGGTGAAACCAGTAAGTCGATATGTCTAAGACCATCTCGCTCGTGAAGGCCGGCTGCACCGGTGCAGATCTGGGATTACCGGGCCCCGAGAACAGTTAGTAAGTTCAACTTAACCCCTCCAGAAAATGACCGCCAAACTCAACACTGCGAACCTCAGTCAGCTCGATCCGCAAATTCAAGTTCCGCGATACGATCGGCAGAAAGTCGGCCAGGCCATGATGCATGTGGGAGTTGGCGGCTTTCACCGCGCCCATCAGGCGCTCTACACGGATGACCTGCTCAATCAGGGCGAGGATTCCCAGTGGGGTTTTTGCGGCGTCGGATTGCTAAAGCATGATGCCCGCATCCGTGACGTCATGCAGTCGCAGGATTGCCTTTACACTCTGGTCGAGCGGAGCCTTGCGGGCGATACCGCGCGCGTCATCGGTTCGATCGTCAATTTCTCGTTCGCTCCGGATGATTCGCAGAAGGTGATCGAACAGATGGCTTCTCCGGCAACACGCATCCTCTCCCTCACCATCACGGAGGGCGGATACTACATCAGCTCGACAGGCGAATTGGATGCCCAGCATCCAGACCTCCAGCGCGATCTCGCCAATCCGCATGAGCCCTCCTGCGCATTTGGCTACATCCTGGAAGCGCTCGATCGCAGGCGCATCCGCGGACTCGCGCCATTTACCGTCATGTCCTGCGACAATATCCAGAGCAACGGCGAGGTGGCAAAGAAGATGCTCATGGCCTTTGCGGAGCTGAGGGATCCCCAGCTCAAGAACTGGATGGCGGAGAATTGCTTGTTCCCGAACAGCATGGTCGATCGCATCACTCCGGCTACCACGGACGAGCATCGCAACCTGGTGAAGGACAAGTTCGGGATCGACGATGGGTGGCCCGTCATGACCGAATCCTTCAAGCAGTGGGTCATCGAGGATCACTTCGTTCAGGGCAGGCCAAAATGGGAACTAGTGGGCGCGCAGATGACCAGCGATGTGCTCCCTTACGAGAAGATGAAGCTCCGCCTGCTCAACGCCAGTCATCAGGCCCTTTGCTATATCGGAATGCTCCTGGGGTATCAGCTCGTGCATGAAACCATGGAAGATTCCGACATCCGCAAGCTCGTCGAAAAGATGATGGACGACGAGGTGACACCAATCCTGTCTGAAGTCCCCGGCGTAGACCTTACAGAATATAAGAAGACCCTCATCGAGCGTTTCGCAAACCCGGCAATTCGCGATCAGCTTTCGCGCATCGGAATCTACGGGTCGTCTGGAATTCCCAAGTTTGTCCTTCCAACGGTCGAGGAGCAGCTCAAGCGAGGAGGACCTATCAAGTTGCTGAGTTTCACGGTTGCCTCATGGTTCCGCTACTTGGATGGCCTGGACGAATCGGGAAAGGAAATGCCGATGCTCGACCCCATGGCGCCCAAACTGCGCGAGCGGGCAAAGGCAGCCGGCAAAGATGCTCGCCAGCTCTTGGGAATGCGTGAAGTTTTCAGCGAAGAGCTTGCTAACGCTTCCGCCTTCGCAAACCAGGTCTCCGATACCCTGGACAGCTTCTACGCGGAGGGCGCGAGGGCTACGCTGGTCAAGACTATTGGGTAGCTAATCCAATCTATACTAGCCCGGCCAAGCCCGCCCAGCACACTACGTTTTTCCCTCTCCGAAGCTTGCGTTGAAAGAAGCGGTTTGGGGCGATCGCCTGTTAAACTTTACCGAATGGCGTTTTCGGTTTCTGCGTCGAAGAGATGGACCTTCTCCATGTTCAGCTGGACGGTCAGTTGATCACCCGGACGGTACAAGTGTTCGCCGGGAACCCGGGCGATCAAATTCCCGGTAGCAGCCTTGAAATGAACAATTGATTCAGAGCCCATCGGCTCGGAAATCTCGACCGTTGCGGTAACCGGAATATGGCTCGGATCGCTCACCTGGTCGCTCAAATGCTCGGGACGGATGCCAAAAAGAACTGATTTCCCAACATACTTTGCCGCCAATGATTCGAGTTTGCCATGCAAGGGAACAGTCAGCGCACCCGTCTGTCCATCCTCAACAAATGCCAAACCGCTTTCGAGCTTCTGCACCTTGCCCTTAAGGAGATTCATCGGCGGACTGCCAATAAACCCCGCGACAAAAATATTCTCGGGCTGACGGTAAAGCGTGAGCGGATCGGCCACTTGCATGATGGACCCGTCTCGCATCACGCAAATGCGGTCACCCATGGTCATTGCCTCCACCTGGTCGTGCGTCACGTACACCATCGTCGTTGTGAGCTGCGTGTGGAGTCGCGAAATCTCCGATCGCATGTGCACGCGCATCTTGGCATCCAAGTTGGATAGCGGCTCATCAAAAAGGAATACCTTAGGGTCCCGCACAATCGCCCGGCCTAGCGCCACGCGCTGGCGTTGGCCTCCCGAAAGCGCCCCGGGCTTGCGGTCAAGCATCTTTTCAAGCCCCAGAGTATTTGCGGTCTTTGTTACACTCTCCTGAATGAATTCCTTGGGCTTCTTGGCCAGCTTGAGACCGAACGCCATGTTGTCAAAGACCGTCATGTGCGGATAGAGCGCGTAATTCTGGAACACCATTGCAATTCCGCGATCCTTGGGATGGACCTTGTTAACCACCCGGTCGCCGATCGATATGGTTCCGCCGCTGATGCTTTCCAGTCCGGCAAGCATCCGCAAAGTTGTCGATTTTCCGCATCCGGAGGGACCGACCAGAACCATAAACTCGCCGTCTTTGATATCGAGGTTGATGTTCTTTACTGCCGTGAATGAGGGATTGCCATGCTCATCCAGGTAGGTCTTCACCAGGTTTTTCATGTGAACCGAACCGTCGCTCATAAGCCGATGAAATTGAAGTGAATCTATTTGACCGCGCCGAATGTCAGTCCGCGGACAAGCTGTTTCTGAGTCATCCAGCCAAGCACCATGATCGGCGCCACCGCCAGGAAGGATGCCGCAGACAATTTCGCCCAAAACAATCCCTCCGGGCTGGAGTAGGATGCAATAAAGACTGGCAACGGCGCCGCATTCACGCTGGTCAGATTGAGACTCCAGAAGGCCTCGTTCCAGGAAAGAATGATCAGGAGCAGCCCCGTCGAAGAAAGGCCGGGCAGCGTCATGGGACGCAGCACATGCCACATCTCCTGCCAGATGGTTGCGCCATCGATACGTGCCGCCTCAAGAATGGCACCGGGAACCTCGCAAAAATAGGTGTAGGCCATCCAAACTGCAATCGGCAGATTGATCAACGCGTAAATGATGATGAGAGCCAGAATGTTATCCAGCAGCCCGAAGGCTTGGCAAAGGATGTAGAGCGGAATCAAAACGCCCACCGCCGGCATCATCTTGGTCGAGAGCATCCACACCAACGTCGACTGCGTCTTTTTCGTCGGATAGAAGGCCATCCGATACGCCGCGGGAATGGCCAGCGCAAAACACAACAGCGTCGAACCCACCGAGGCAAGAATGGAGTTCCACACGTAGTTCGCGTAGTTGCTCCGGGCGAAAACCTCGTAAAACGATTCCAGGGTCGGCAGGAAAAACAGGCTCAGCGACTGCGCCTCGCGCTCGTTCTTGAACGCGGTGATGATCATGATGAAAATGGGAAAGAAGATGATAATGGCGACCACCCACGCCAGAATTCCGAAGCCCCATTTGCTAAGCTTAGTCTCTTCCATATCAACGGGACTGGAGGTTCTTCGCCACCAATTTTACCATAAAGTAGGCCACGATGTTCGCCAGGATCACCGCGAGAATTCCTCCGGCCGAAGCGATTCCGGCGTCAAACTGCTGAAGTCCCAAGGCATACACCAAGAAGGCGAGATTCGTTGTTGCCGTTCCGGGCCCGCCCGAGGTCGTGGTGTAGATTTCCGCAAAAATCGACAGGAGAAAGATCGTTTCGATCATTACGACCACTCCAATCGCACGGCTGAGGTGCGCGAGGGTAACGTAGAAGAAGAACTGGACGGGGTTGGCGCCGTCGACAGCCGCCGCCTCCTTCTGTTCCTGATCCAGCGACTTGATCGAGGTAAAGAGGATGAGGAATGCGAAAGGCAGCCACTCCCAGGAAACGATAATGATGATCGAAAGAAGGGGATGCGTGCTGAACCAATCAATCGCCGGCAATCCCAGCTTGCCCATGACCACAGCGAGAAGCCCGTAGACGGGATGCATCATCATGTTCTTCCAGATCAGCGCGCTCACAGTTGGCATGACAAAGAATGGCGCGATGACCAGAAGCGCCGCGATGTTCTTTCCAAAGAACTCCCGATCAAAGAGGACGGCCAACAGCGTTCCAAGTACCACCGTGATGATCAGCACCGCGCCAATCAAGATGATGCTATTGACTATCGCTGGGATGAACGCAGGATCCTCCCAGAGATACCTGTAGTTCTCGAACCCGGCAAATCCCGTGAGCTCCGGATTGAGGAGATTCTTTCGGATGAAGGAAAAGTAGATGGTCATCCCCAGGGGGACGATCATCCACAGGAGCAAAACGCCCACCGCCGGCGCCTGAAGCAAAGGCAAAACCTTGCTCGGCTCTTCTTCTTCAGGCGCGATGATCGGCGCTGCGGGCTGTTGTGCGGCGCTCACTGATGTTCGATCTCAGCCGCGAAGGAATTTACTTTTGTAAACCGGCCTGCTTGACCGCCTTGTTGGCGGCTGCCTGGCTTGCCTTCAGAGCCTGATCCACGGTCATCTTCCCGGCCAGCGCTCCCGCCACATTCTGGCCCACCACCGTGCCGAACGACTGAAACTCGGGAATGCCCACGAACTGAACTCCGGTGTAAGGAACCGGTCGGATCGCCGGGTTCGTGGGATCCGCGGTTTGCATCGCATTCAGTGTCACCGCGGCAAACGGAGCCGCCTTCAGATACTCGGGATTCTCATACAAAGATTTCCGAGTTCCGGGAGGCACCGTCGCCCAGCCGGTTTCATCGGCAACCATTTTGATGTAGTCCTTGGACGTCGCCCAAAGCGCGAACTTCTTTGCTTCCTCTGGAGACTTTGAGGACTTGGGGATTGCAAACGCCCAGGACCACAGCCAATGGGAACCATTCGGCGTCTTCTCAATGGGCGCATTGGCGAAGGCCACTTTGTCCGAAACCTGCGATTCCTTCGGATCGAACAGCGGGCCCGCACCCGAAGTCGCATCGATCCACATCGCCGCCTTGCCGGTGGCGAAGATCGTCAGGTTCTCGTTGAACCCGTTGGAGGTGGCGCCCGGAGGACCAAAGGCCTTCATCAAATCGACATAAAAAGTAATCGCATTCTTCCACTCCGGGGTGTCGATGGTCGCCTTCCAATCCATGTCGAACCACGTGCCGCCAAACGTGTTAACCAGGGTGCTGACAAACGCCATGTTCTCACCCCAGCCCGGCTTGCCGCGCAGCGTGATTCCATAAATGCCCTTGCCCTTGTCCGTCAGGGCCTCCGCCCACTTCTTGATATCGTCGTAGGTCGCTTGCTCGGGCATCTTGATCCCTTTCTCTTCGAAGAGATCCTTTCGATACATCAACATCGAACTCTCTCCGTTGAAGGGCAGCGCATACAGCTTCCCGTCGTAGGAGAGTCCGTCGCGCAGGGACTTGAAAACATCCTCGATGTCGTATTCGGCCGGAATATTCCTCCATTTCCTTGCAGCCAGCCGCGCTTGGCAAAGATCGGCGCCTCGTAAAGGCCGATGAAAATGACGTCGAACTGGCCGCCTCCGGTGGACACGTCGGTCGTAATGCGCTGGCGCATGATGTTCTCTTCGAGCACCAGCCAGTTGAGCTTGATATCCGGGTTTGCCGCTTCGAACTTCGACGCGAGCTTCTTGAGGGTGATCATGTCCGGATTGTTGACCGTGACGATGTTCACCGTCTTCTGCTGAGCCAGGGCACTAACGCATGTCAGCAGGATGGCTAATAGTGGGGTGAGATGTCTTTTCATATCTCTTTGGGGCTATTGATTTGTTTATCTTTTGTGATGCTAAGTTCGATCAGCAGTACAACGTCTGTGTCGAGGGCGGCCCATTCTCTGGAGCGCCTCGCAAAGCCATTGCCATTCGAAACAACAGAGCCGCGTTCCTCGCTCTTGTTGGCGAACTCTTCGAGTTCTTCGACGAAAGTCCTGCCCGGCGCCGAGAGTCAACCAGCCCTCAACGATACCGATAGCATCCCCGGTGAATCTTCCCGTGAATTTCAGAGCACCGCAGCGCGTTTTTGTCGCTGCCGTAGGCAAGACGCACTTGATCCTTTTCACACACTCGACAGCCTTGTCGGAGCCGCTGCGCGGTTTGCTGCCTTCGTCGTTCGGGGTGAACGCATGCCTTTTTGTAATGAATTCCTTCTGAGGATTCAACAAGATTCTTTGACAATTTCTTTCAAAAAGCTATACTACCAAAGTTAGAATTGTTATTACCATATTGGTTACTATACAAATTGGGGTTCTGAGATGAGCCTGGCACTGATTATAGTATTCATTGCTAACCATATATGATGTCGCGGCCGCTAGTAGCTGTGATTACATATAGGTTATGCAAACCAACGTTTAAACCAGGATTGTGAACTGGATCGTATGGCTTACTTGACGTCGGTGGAGAATGGGTTGTAATTACAGCATTTCCCCCCCCGTGAGACCTGTCACTAAACATCGCGAAATTCATCGCACGCTGACGGCAGAAATTGCAGATGGCAGGTATGACGCCAGCCAGCGTCTTCCGAGCGAAGCACAGCTGGTACGGCGATTTGGCGTTTCACGGCCCACCGCTGCCCGAGCCCTCCGTGATCTGCAGGTCGAGGGAATCGTTGAGCGCCGAGTTGGCGCTGGCACGTTTATGAAGAAAGGTGCTGGGTATTCTCCTGGAGAGGCGTCGCGCCAGCTCGGACTGTTGTTACCGGCCCTTGAGGTGACTGAGATTTTTGAGGTTTTCTGTGGAGAACTTGCGAGTCTGACGCGTGCCAACGACTACAGCTTGCTTTGGGCTAGCGGCACGCAGGCACGACAGCGGGGGGACCTCTCAGTCAAAGACGCAGAAGATGCCTGCCAGCACTTGATCAATCGGTCGGTCCAAGGTGTGTTCTTCGCGCCATTTGAGTTCAACCCCGAAATGGAGAGAGTCAGCAAGCAAACAGTGGATCAGCTCAAGGGAGCCGGGATCGCCGTGGTGCTGCTGGATCGTGATCTCGTGCCCTTTCCGTTTCGTAGCGACTTGGATCTCGTCGCGCTCGATAACGTCATGGCTGGCTATTTGGCAAGCGAACATTTTATCAAGCTTGCGGTAAAGAGAATCGCCTTTGTTGCCCGCCCCTTATCTGCCCCTACGATAGCAGCCCGCGTCGCAGGCGCTCGGGAGGCACTGCTGGCCGCAGGCATCGAGCCTTTAAGAAACTTTTGTCATATTGGTAATCCGAGAGATGAGACATTTGTGCGTGAGTTGGTGACCGTCAACAAGATCGAGGGGATCATTTGCGGCAACGATTTTACCGCAGCGCAGTTAATGCATTCCTTTGCCAAATTGAAGATCCGCGTGCCGAACGATATCCGCCTGATCGCCTTTGACAATCTAAAGTATGCGGAACTGCTCGCCGTGCCATTGACGACAGTTGCTCAACCCACCAGGGACATGGCCGCGAATGCCATGCGGGCGATGCTCAACCGACTGGCGGACCCGACGCTGCCGGCCACAGCGCTGCTCTCAAGTCCACGCCTCGTCGTGCGGAGCAGCTGCGGCGCGTTCCTGCCGCGTTGACAGGCCGGCGGTATCTATGGCATGAAACTGGACGGTGGGAAATTTTAGTCTTCTGATGGTAGGAGGCTCTTCAAGGAAGTGGCATGACCCCGCGGGTGAGACAGTTCATAACTGAAGCTCTGCGGGTTTGTTAGTGTTTTGGTTTTCGTTTGTTGGCCACTTTGTGGCGTTGATCCTGAGTTCCCCCCGAACGCCTGCCGCGGCGAGCGGCGCGGGGTTTGGGGGCGCGTAGCCCCCATCAAATCGGTTCGTCTTTTCTCTCGGCGTACTCGCCTGGGTCTGATCGCCAAGCGAGCTGTGCGGGCGACGCTCATTGCATTCGACACGCCAGCTCTGCAGGATAACGCGCGCCTCGCCCAGATTGCCGAAGAGTTCGCGGCTAAGGCATTCATCGCGAAGCTTGTCATGAAAGCTCTCAATATGTCCGTTTTCCCAAGAACTCCCGGGCTTGATGTAAAGCGTCTTGATCTCCTGGGCTTTTAGCCAGTCCTGGAGTCCTGGGCTTCGACCACCGTTATCACATCGAGGGCTCGGATCGACCACGCAGGATGAATGGCCAGGCATGGCCGGGTGTGTTCGTCCACTAAGGTAAGGATGCGAAAGCTTCGATTTTCTGCTTGGTCAGCCACAAAGTCCCAGCTCCAAACTTGGCCTGGCCGCTCCGCCCGCTGCCGCTCTGCCGTCGAAATGCCGAGCCCGCTTCATGCGTCGTTGCTTCTTGCTCACCGCGATTCCTTCTTCTCGTCGAATCCGCGCCACTCGTTTCCCATTGACCTCGAACCCATGCCGGGGGCATCAGCGCCCTGATTCGGCTAATTCTTTCATTCTTTCACACTTTGTGTGCTTTTAGAGATGATGACTTTTTTGGACAGCCCCTTAGAAATCATCGTTAAGTCTGTTTCCTCTTTCTCCACTAATCAGCT
>CAWASQ010000068.1:0-58741 GCA_963784465.1 uncultured Verrucomicrobiae bacterium | reverse complement strand
CTGGAACAATGGTTACGGGCGTGCTTATGGCGCGCGGGGAGGCTACGCTTCCTGGAACGATGGCTCCGGATACGCCCGAGGATGGCGCGGAAGCACCGCTTCATGGGATGATGGATCGGGGCATATCAGCGGTTACCGCGGTGGCTCGGCTTCGTGGGGCGGTCGGCTCCGGCTCCTACCACGGCGCTTTCGGTCGCTCGGGCTCGTGGAGACGGTGATAAGTGACCGCGAAGCAATGAAGCCGACACCCGTCATCGTGGCGCACTATTCTTTGGAACGCCCTTCTTGAGCGCTCTATCGAAACTACGATAAGGCGGCTCCTCGCGTCGACTAAATTCTGACGGCTACTTCGGATCTCGCCTGTGAATCACCCGCCATGCCACACGTCGACAGAAGCCGACGAGAACCACGATGGCCGGACCCCGCGCGCGTTTATGCAGCCGGATCTTAGCTGCTCCTCTGGACAGAGCGCGATGGAATTGCTCGATGCATTGAGGTCGCAGATGCTGGCGCTGCCGCGCTGGCGAAGTTCGCTATCGCCATAGCGGTCACCGCCGGCGTTCCGCCGCTGGCCCGTCGCGTCGGGCTCCCGGAGATGGTCGGGTTGCTGCTCTTCGGGGTCGTCTTAGGGCCGCACGTCCTGGGCTTCTTCGGAGAGGACAGACCCATCGCCAACTTCTTCGCGGAGTTAGGCAAGTTGCTATTGATGTTCTCGGCCGGTCTTGAGATCGATGTCGCTCTCTTCCGGAAGGCTCAGAAACGTTCAATCATCTTCGGGCTGGTCACCACCGCGGTGCCGTTGCTTCTGGGTACCCTCTTTGGGCTCGCCTTCGGATACGCCATCATTCCCGCGATTGTCATTGGGTCGCTCCTCGCATCCCACACTCTGCTCGGTCTGTCGATCATCCGCCGCCTCGGGGCCATCCGGCTCGAACCGGTCATCGTCACGATTGGAGCAACGGTTCTGTCAGATACACTATCGTTGATCGTATTCGCGATCTGCGTTCCGACGTTTACGACCGGCTTTTCGGTGCCCGCCCTTGCCGTCCAGCTCTTAGAGATCGCTGTCTTCGTCCCCCTCATCCTCTTCGGGCTCAGTCGCGCGGGCGCCTACCTCTTAAGCAAAGTGCAGAACAACGAGGACGCCGAGTTCGTCCTGATGCTCGGCATCATGGCGCTAGCCGGGATGCTGGCAGATTACATCAACCTGCCGGGGATCGTCGGCGCATTCCTGGCGGGACTCGCTGTCAACGCGGCGGTCCGGGAACGCGCGGCGAAAGCGAAATTGGATTTCTTCGGCAAGGCCCTATTCATTCCGTGCTTCTTTGTGGCGACCGGCTTCCTCATCGATCCGATCGCATTTGCGCGAAGCGTCCTCGGCGGCCTCCCCTTGGTCGCAGGACTCATCGCCACGCTGGTCCTCGGAAAGTGGATCGCCGCGACGGTCGTGGGACGCGCCTTTGGCTATACACCTGCAGCCCGATCGACGATTTGGGCCCTAACCCTGCCGCAGGTGGCTGCCACACTCGCTACGGCGCTTGTCGCCCATCACACCTTCAATGCGGACGGTCAGCGAATGCTGGACGAAAGAATGCTCAACGCGGTGCTGGTACTGATGCTGGCAACTTCCATTCTCGGTCCCCTGCTGACGGAAAGATTCGCACCGCGCATGCTGGATGCGGAAGCGCGCGAGGCCGATCACGCGGGTGATCGTCAGATTCCAAGAGCAGGGTAGTTTTGCGGCAAATAGTCGCCGATTCGCGGCAGGAACTTTAGGACGCCCGGCGTTGGCAGGCTCATGCCCTTTTGTGCTTTCCGAGAATCCTTTTCGGCGCAAGCTCTCACTGATGTCTCTCGATCCGATTCAACAAGCAGCGCGGGATCAATTCGAAAAACACAGCGCCAACTACGGCAAATCGCACATTCTTGCCAATACGGACGACGTCGCTTCGGCGCTTGCCGGAATCGAAATCGCGCCGGGCTCCAAGGCGCTGGACGTAGCCACGGGCGGCGGGCATACGGCCATTTACCTTGCTGGTCTGGGTTGTCGCGTGACCGCTACCGACATTTCGCAGGCGATGCTCGAAGTCGCCGGCAAGTTGGCTGCGGAACGCGGGTTATCGATCGACACCTGTCTCCACGAGGCCGAGAAGTTTCCCTATCCCGACAGTTCATTCGATCTCGTAACCTGCCGGGTGGCTGCGCATCATTTCAGCGATCGGGAGGCCTTCGTAGGTGAGGTGACCCGGGTGCTGAAGACCGGCGGCCACTTCCTTCTCATTGACGGCAGCATACCGGATGGCGAGCCAGACGCGGAAGAGTGGATTCACCAGGTTGAGAAACTGCGCGACCCAAGCCACGGGCGATTCCTGTCTCCCGGCGCCTGGGCTTCCCTCTGCGAGCGGCACGGGTTGCATGTGCTACGTTGCGAGACAACGCCGTTCAAACAGCCCGACCTCGAGTGGTACTTCCAGACCGCCGGCACGCCGCCGGAGAATCGCGAGAAAGTCCGAGCCCTGATCCGCAATGCGCCCAACTCAGCGCGGAAAATATTTCACATCGCGGAAGAGGACGGCAAGACCGTCTGGTGGTGGCTGCGGTTGAACCTCGTCGCCCGAAAGTAACCTTCGGCAACTCTCCGATCCCCAAAAGGGTTCAAGCCCGAAAACTTGCCATCGTCGCAAAGAGGCTGTCGATTGCAATGCGATGGCGCGCGAGCCATTGCCTTTTCTTGCGCCGGCGGCTTCGGGATGGCTAAGCTTGTGGATTCACGTTGTCGCGCCGTTCATGAACCCAAGCAATCACTCGGTCATACGCATCAAGGGCGCGCGGCAGCACAACTTGAACAACCTTGACGTCGAGATCCCGCGCAACAAACTCGTTGTGATCACAGGCTTGAGCGGATCGGGAAAGTCCTCGCTGGCCTTTGACACGCTTTACGCGGAGGGGCAGAGAAAATACGTCGAAAGTCTCTCGGCCTATGCCCGCCAGTTTCTCGACCAAATGCAGAAGCCGGATGTCGACTACATCGAGGGTCTCTCGCCCGCAATTGCCATCGAACAACGGACGTCCGCAGCGAATCCGCGCTCAACAATTGCGACAACGACAGAGGTGTATGACTATTTGCGACTTCTCTATGCTGCCGTCGGACGCCCGCATGATCCGGTGACCGGCGAACCGGTTATTCGCCAGACGCCGCAACAAGTCGCGGACGCGATTCTCTCTTCCCCGGAAGGCACAAAGCTCATGCTTCTTGCGCCGCTGGTGACGAACCAGGTTGGAGAGTTTCGAGACGTAATTGAGAAGGCGCGTCGCGAAGGTTTTGTCCGCCTGCGAATCGACGGAGAGATCGTGGAACTGGGTCCAACAAGTTCTCCCAAGCTTGCAAAATCCAGTGCTCACACGATCGAAGCGGTTGTCGACCGGCTCTCAGTGCGAGATGAAATCCGGCAGCGTCTCGCGGATTCGATAGAGACCTCTCTGCGATGGGGAGGCGCCATGATGACCGTCCTTCGAATGGAACCCGGCAGCACAATTTGGACGGAGCAGAAGTTCTCCACGGATTACTGCAACCCCTCCACGGGTTTCACGATGCCGAAGCTCACGCCAAAGCATTTCTCCTTCAACAGCCACCTCGGCGCCTGCCCGGCTTGCCATGGCATCGGAACGGAATTGTTCTTCGATTCCGAACTGATGGTGGACGGCGCGAAAACGCTCGATCAAGGGGCCATCAAGCCCTGGCGTGTCGGCCATAAGCGCATGCGACAGTATTATGGGGCGATTCTCAATGGCCTTATCGACGACACCCCCGTTCCGTTGGATGTGCCCTTCAGGGATCTCCCGGCCCACTTTAGATCGCTTCTGTTGTTCGGCAGCGGAGATCGTGCGATCTCGGTGCAGGTATCGGCTGAGAAGAAGGTCTCGAAACCTTTCGAAGGCTTGGTGGCGCAAATGCAGCGGCTCTTTGACAACAGCGAGAGCGAATTCACCAGGAAACGCCTGCGCGCTTTTCAGGGGCGCCGGGTTTGCGGGGTCTGCGCCGGCGCGCGGCTGCGTCCGGAAATTCTTGCCGTGACGATTTCCGACGCAAACGGGCGCCAGTACAACATCAACCAATTCTGCGCGTTTCCGATTTCCGAGGCCGGCAAGGTCCTGGCGCGAATCGCTCTCAGCGCGGCGGAAGAGGAGATCGTTCGCGACGTGCTCCGTGAGATCCGGCAAAGGCTCGGTTTCCTGAATGAAGTCGGTCTTGGCTACCTGCAACTCAATCGCGAGAGCGGAACCCTGAGCGGCGGAGAAGCACAGCGAATACGCCTTGCCACACAGATTGGATCCGGTCTCGCAGGTGTGTTGTACGTCCTCGACGAGCCGAGCATCGGACTTCATCAACGAGACAACGACCGCCTCATCGAGACGCTCCGCGCGCTCCGCGACCTTGGCAATTCGGTGATCGTCGTTGAGCACGACGAAGAAACCATCCGTGCAGCGGATCACATCCTGGATCTCGGCCCGGGTGCGGGCCCGCGGGGCGGACGCATCGTCGCCCAAGGACGGTTGGAAGAGATCCTGGAAAACGAACATTCGCTCACGGCCCAGTACTTAAACAAGACTCTCAAGATATCTGTTCCGCGCCATCGCGTGGCTCCGCGCAAGGAACGCGGCTTCGCCGGCGAAACCGGCAACGGCTGGCTGAGCGTGTTTGGCGCCCGTGAGAACAACCTGAAGGGCATCACCGTCGCGATCCCGGTGGGATGTCTGACCTGCGTGACGGGAGTCTCGGGAAGCGGAAAGTCCACGTTGATAAACGATATTCTGCGCGCCGCACTTGCCCAAAGCCTCAATGGCGCCAAGGAGCGCCCTGGCGCTTTCGACCGGATTGTCGGAATCGAGCAGTTCGACAAAGTTGTCGTCATCGATCAGACGCCAGTCGGCCGCACACCGCGCTCGAATCCCGCGACCTATTCCGGGGCGCTTGGTCCGATCCGCGATCTGTTCAGCGAACTTCCAGCCGCGCGCGTCCGCGGATACGACGCGAGCCGGTTTTCCTTCAATGCCAAAGGAGGGCGCTGCGAACACTGCCAGGGCGATGGATTCATAAAAATCGAGATGCATTTCCTCGCGGACGTTTACGTCGAATGCGAAGTGTGCCGGGGACGGCGCTACAACCGCGAGACGCTGGAAATCACCTACAAGGGAAAGAACATCGCGGATGTCCTGGACATGACCGTCGATGAATCCGCTCGATTCTTCCGCAACATACCGGCTCTCTCCTCAAAGCTCGAAACGTTGCAGGATGTCGGTCTCGGATACCTGCGTCTCGGCCAGTCCGCCACCACGCTCTCCGGCGGCGAGGCCCAGCGCCTGAAGCTCGCTTCGGAGCTTGCCCGGCGCGCGACCGGGCGCACGGTCTATCTGCTCGACGAACCCACGACTGGTCTGCATTTCGCGGACATCCATAAGCTGCTGGAGGTTTTGATCAAGCTTCGCGATGCCCACAACACCCTGATCGTCATCGAGCACAATCTTGAGGTGATCAAGAGCGCCGATTGGATCATCGATCTTGGGCCGGAGGGAGGAGAAGAAGGCGGTCGCGTGGTCTGCGACGGCCCGCCGGAGCGGATCGCCCGGGAAGCCGCAAGCTATACCGGCCGATACCTTGCCCGGGTCCTGCCGTAATGAAAGCGTTGATTCTCTGCTTTTTCCTGGTTGCTTCGGCGATTGGCGCCGACTCGCGCCTTGAAGGCGCCCGGCAAGCGTTGGATGATGGATTGCCTCAGGTCGCAATCTACAGGTTGCGCCAGGCCCTCGGCAAAAAGCTTCCAAAAGAAGACCAGACCACGGCGGAGATGCTGCTGGCGCAGGCGCTGTTCGCCGCTGGGCGCTACGACGAAAACGCCTCCCTCCTCGGAAAAATGGCTTCGGGCGTGGAATCCCGGTTCTGGCTTGCCCAGACCTATGCCGCGCTCGGCAAGCCAGCGAAGGCTTTGCCCCTCTATCAAGCTCTAAGTCGGGAGACGGGTTTTGCCGCCCAGGCTGCCGTCGGAGCCGCGAAGATGCTTGTCGCATTGGGTCGAGTTTCCGAGGCGGCAGAGGCGCTTTCGACCTTCCTGGAGGGAAACCCCTCCTCGAGCGAAGCCGCATTGGAACTCGCGGAGATCCGGCTCAAAGCCGGAGATGCTTCCGGAACAATAAATGTGCTGTCCTCAGTCGAAGGATTCTCCCCCAAACAACAGCAACGCGCTACCTATCTCATTGCGCGATCGTTGCTCGAATCGGGCAAAGCCGCGGACGCGGAGCATAAGCTCAAGACGATAAAGGATCCTCCCGCCTGGCTTGCCGCGGACATTGCGGTTGCACTGGCCGAATGCCGGTTGCAGCAGGATGATGTGGGCGAGGCGGATAAAATCATGGAGACTTTTATCGAGGAGAATTCGCGTCTTCCCGGATTGCCCGCGGCCTTCGCCGCGCTCGACCGCGTCTATGCCCACGAAGGCGCGGCTTCGAGCGCGGAACTCCGCCGCTGGACAGCCGATCCGAGAAACTCGCAACGCGCGGCGCTTGCCTTGTTCTATCTCGGCAGGAACGAGTTGCGCTCCAGTAAAGCCGAAAAGAGCCGCCAGCTTTTCAGCGAGTTCCTGGAGAAGTATCCAAGTCACTTTCTGGCGAGCAGTGCGCGAGCCGAGCTCGCTGCGTCCCAGATTGCCGCGGGACGCGCGCAGGAAGCGCTGAAAACCGCCCAGGCAGGCCAGGGATTTCGCAATAGCTTCGTGCTTGGGCAGGCCCAGGCCGCGCTAGGACGATACGAGGATGCCGCTGCCTCCTTTCTGCAAGCCGCCGGGGCGTCGGAGCTGGAAGCCGCCGCACTTGAAAATTCCGCAGTCTGCTCGCTACTCGCGGGCTTGCCGGCAGCTGAGAACGAAGCTCTGCGCCGGCTGGGAAAGCGTTCTGATTTCGCGCCAACCCTCGAAAGGGTTCGTTTCTTTGAGGCCATGCGCCAGGCAAAACGGTCACGCGGAACGCCGGATCTCCTCCGAAAGATTGCCGACAGCGACTCTTCGTACGCGCAGCGCGCGAGGTTAGCCCTTGCTGAATGGACCTACCTGAAGTCCTCCGCGCAGGACGCACAGGCAGAGCTCCGCCGTGTCTCCACCAGCGATCCTTCCACGAAGGAAAGATCCGATTACCTGGCAATCTTTCTCGGTGACAAGGCTGACCGCGAATCCGAGGCCGAGACTGCCAGACTCGCAGAAGCCTTTCTCGCGGACTATCCGGTCTCCCCGTTTGAGGCGGAAGTAAGGATGAAGCTGGGTGAACTTCTTTATCGGAAAGGTGACTATCTTGGGGCGAGAGGCCAGTTCGGCATAATTGTGGAGAAATTCTCGGATTCGCCGCTCGCTGAGAAAGCTCTCTTCCTCACCGCGCAAGCCATGGCGCGCTCGCTCGAACCCTCGGATATGGAGGAAGCCATCGGCATCTTCGAACAAGTGGCCAAATCGGGGGGCCCGCTTTCGCTGCGTGCCAGGCTTGGTCAGGCCAGCCTTCTTAATGCTCTCAAACGCCCGAAGGAGGCTCTCGGCGTCCTGGACGGCGTTCTCGAATCGAAGCCCGATCCGGAAATTCGCTATGCGGTTCTGCTTGAGAAAGGCGACACGCTTTTCGCGCAGGGATCTCAAGAAGCGGACAATTACCGCTCGGCCATCGCTGCCTGGAAGCAGGTATCCGATGATCCAGCAGCGCCGAAAATTTGGAGCAATCAGGCTTTCGCCAAGATGGGAGCTGCTTACGAGAAGCTTGGCAACTACGACGCCGCACTCGATGCCTACTATGCCGCGTTTTCCGAAGGGCAGAAGGGCGGCCCGGAGTACTTTTGGTATTACAAGGCCGGCTTCGACGCCGGCCGGCTTCTGGAGTCGCAAAAGCTCTGGAAGGAAGCGATTGCCGTCTACGAAAAGATTGGCAGCGTTGATGGCCCTCGTGCCGAAGAAGCTCGGGAACGCGTGAATCGTTTGCGTTTGGAGAACTTTATCTGGGAGAACTAGTCTCTGAGGATGCAGAAACCGCACATCAAGCTTTTCACTCCCGGACCAGTGGAGGTTTCTGCAAAAACCTTCGCCGCCATGTGCAGT
This sequence comes from uncultured Verrucomicrobiae bacterium, assembly GCA_963784465.1. GTDB lineage: Bacteria > Verrucomicrobiota > Verrucomicrobiia > Chthoniobacterales > Terrimicrobiaceae > DASTFP01. The sequence continues at coordinate 50,615 of CAWASQ010000068.1, read as the reverse complement.
CCGATGATCGGTCATCGTAGCGCGGATTTCAAAACCCTCTATCGCGAGATCCAGCCTGAACTGAAAGCCCTCTTCGGGACGCAACGCCCTGTCTACCTCTCCACATCTTCGGCTTGGGGCGTCATGGAAGGATCGATCCGCAATCTCGTCGGCGGCAGAGTCCTTAACTGCATGTGCGGCGCTTTCTCAGACAAATGGTTCGATGTGAGCAAACGATGCGGAAAAGAAGCTGAGGCCCTCCAGGTCGAGTGGGGACAACCTATTTTGCCGCGATGATCGAGGAGAGGCTTTCGACCGGAGCCTTCGATTCGTTGACGCTTATTCACAATGAGACTTCCTGCGGCGTGCGCAACCCGCTCCGGGAAATCGCCGGTGTGATGCGCAGGTTTCCCGAGGTGATGTTCGTCGTGGATGCCGTCTCCTCGTTTTCCACGGAGGCGATCCCAATGGACGACCTCGGAATCGACGTGCTTCTTACCGGAAGCCAAAAGGCTCTGGCGCTGCCTCCGGGCCTGGCTCTCTTTTCGGTCTCCGAACGCGCCATAGAACGAGCGCAGACCATTCCAGGACGCGGCTACTATTTTGATTTTCTCGAATTCGCCAGAAACCAGCAGGAGGACATGACTCCCAGCACGCCGGTCATTCCGTTGATATTCGCCCTGCGCTCCAAGCTCACTGAAATTGCGGCTGAAGGCGTCGAGGCGCGGTATGAGCGACATTGCTTGCTCAATGCCATGGTGCACGAGTGGGTGAGGGAGCGCGGCTTTGAATTTTTCGCTCCCGAGGGATACCGGTCCGTCTCGCTCACCTGTATCAAGAACAACAAAGGCGTCGACGTCGCCGCGTGGATCACCCGTCTGCGCGAAAAGCATCGCCTGGCGATCGACGGAGGCTACGGGCGGCTCAAAGGAAAGACCTTCCGCATATCCAACATGGGCGATGAATCCGAAGAGACCCTTGCGGGCCTGCTGAAAGCGCTGGATGACACATTCGAAGGCTGAAACGCGGAATGGACACCACGAATCGCTGTAACCGCTGCATTTTTGACCATTTGATAAGGGCGCGCCTTTTGAAATAGTCTCAAATTCGTGATAGACGAACTCGGAACCCAATGACCCATAGCGATCCCAGCCGCCACGCCGCCTCGATCATGAATCCGATCGAAGGACGACTCGGCTACAAGTTTCGCAACGGGCTTCTTCTGGCTGAAGCGATGACGCATCCGAGCATTTCGCTCGAGCGGAAAAACTACCCCTTCGACAACCAGCGACTCGAATTCCTGGGTGATGCGGTCATCCAACTGGTCGTCACCGAGCACCTCTACCGCCTCTATCCGGATTTCAGCGAGGGCATGATGACCAAGCTTCGCACCCGGATCGTCTCGCGCGCGGCGCTCAAGACGCGCGCGCAGGAGCTCGACCTCGGCCGTTACCTCATGATGGGACGCGGCGAAGAATCGAGCGGGGGGCGCGAACGGGCTTCCACCCTGGCAGATGCTTTCGAGAGCGTGGTGGGAGCCGTCTACCTTGACGGCGGCTTCGACGCGGCCCGCAATTTTGTGCTGCGTGCGACCGAGGATGACTTCGAGCGCATCGCGCGAAATCCCGAGGAGGTTAACCCGAAGGGCGCTCTGCAAGAAATTCTTCAAGCTATCGAGCCCTGCGCGCCGATCTACGAGGTGCTTGAGCAGAGCGGGCCGGATCATTCCAAACGCTTCGTTGCGCGTGTCATTTGGAACGGTTACGAACTGGGACGCGGCGAAGGGCTCAGCAAAAAGCAGGCACAAGTCGCGGCGGCCAGCGACGCGCTCGCGCGACAAACCTGGGAAGGCACGAGGCGGAGGCAGGCTGTCGGCGCCGCGAAATGATTTACTCGCTCACTCTTCAAACGGCCGGTCTTGCGACGGGCATCGTCCTTCTGGCCGCGCATATCATCGCCTTGTGGCGTTCAGTAGAGACGCGGAATTGGCTCAAGCAATTCCCACGGTCTCGCGCGATGGGCACTCTCCTGATCGCCCTCGCAGCAATTTGGAGTTTTCTGCTGATGCGGGGAATGGATCTCGGCGAGTTCGCGCGACTGCGGAATCTCATGCTTGTAGCCATCGTGGCAGGCGCTTTCCTCGCCTGGAAATACGTCGAGGAGTTCCTCGCGGTGAGAGCCGTCGGTATGCTCGCCTTGCTCGCGGCGGAGCCCCTCCTTGAAGCGGCTTTCATGCGGCAGGAAACGACTCGATTGCTGCTTGTGCTGCTCGCTTACGTTTGGATCATCAATGGCCTGTTCTGGGTAGGCATGCCCTGGCTCATGCGTGATCAGATCGCATGGCTCACGGCCAGGACTCAGCGCTACCGCGCCGCCGCCTGGGCAGGCTTGCTTTACTCCGGCGCTTTGATCCTCTGCGCCCTGTTCCTCTGGAAGTAGGGCCGGCTGTTGCCTTGCTAAGCCGCCAGCGGCTGCTTCTCACGGTGTTTCTCAACGAAGTACTTCATCGTGTGAAACAAGACGGAATCGAGATCGTGTTTTGACTTCCAGCCAACAAGCTTGCGAGCCTTCGTCACATCAGGGATGCGGCGGTCGCAGTCCTCGTATCCTTTGCCATAAAACTCTTCGCTGGATACGGAGACGATCTCGGGATACGGATCGCCTGGTTGCCGGAAATCCTTGTCAAAGATCGCACACATTTTGTTCGCGAGTTCCTTGATGGTCACTTCGTTCTCCGGTGTGCCGATATTGAAGATCTGCCCGTCGCAGACGCCGCCGCGATTCTCGATGATGCGCGAGATGCAATCGACCGCATCATCAATGTAGGTGTAAGCGCGATAGTTCACCCCGCCGTCCACAAGCTTGATCGGCGTGCCGTACAGAAGCGCATTCATGAAGTGGCTGAAGACGCGGGGATTGCCAGTTTGCTCGCTTGGAAGGTAATCAATGCGAGGACCAATGAAATTAAAAGGCCGGATGATCGTGTAGTTCAGTCCTTCCTCGAGACCATAGGCGTGCAGTACGCGTTCTAGCAGTTGCTTCGCGCAAGCGTAGATCCACCGGTGATTCTTAATCGGTCCCATGATCAGAGGCGTCTCATCCTCAGCGAAAGGTGTGGGATGCTTCGAAGAGTCCCTGCCAAAGGCCTTGGCGGCGGTAATGCCATAGACCTCGCACGTTGAAAATTGGACGATTCGCTTTTTATGCTTCACGCAAAATTCGGCGATCTTGAGATTCTCGGAGAAGTTCAGCTTGAAGACATCGATCGGATTGCTGACATAAAGGCTCGGGTTGGCCATCGCCACCAGATCGATAACCACATCGTGCTCAGCCGTCAGACGCTCCAGTTCTTTCTCATTCGCGCGAATATCGAAATGGATGAAGTGGATGTCGCCGCTCTTCACCGTTTCGTCGAGCTTCTCGCGTTCGATATCGAGGGCAGTGATTTCGTGCTGCCCGTCGCCGACGAGACGCTCGGTGAGATTCGCGCCAATGAATCCACCGGCACCTAGGAGAAGGATCTTCATGAAAAACTTTCCATTTACGATTGGGGAGCCTTTGGCGTCAATTTATTTTCTTCTCAGCAGGGGACTCGCCTGGCGGTGCGTTGCGGACAAGATCTCGGTAATTGCCCCTCAGATGTCGAGCCATCATCTTGATGACATTGATACCGTAGGGGATGGGGTCAAGGCTCGAGACCTCGTCGTCGTAGCGCGTTGGAATGGAAATCTGAGCGCATTCCATGCCAATGAGGTGCGCAAGAACGATCATTTCGGCATCGAAGTTGTAGTTGTTCTGAAGTTTTTCAAACGGAACGCGCTCGAGCAGCTTCCGCGAGTAGAGCATGTAGCCGCTGTGAAAATCGGCCATCCGCGTTCCGAAGACGATGTTCTCCAGAAATGTCAGCACGCGGTTCGGGATGTAGCGAGCGTAGGGCATCCCTCCGCGAAGCGCTCCCCCGCCGATCATGCGAGAGCCCTGGACGATCTGCGCCTTGCCTTCGACAATCGGCTTCATGAGATCGAGGACGACCTCCGGCGCGTATTGCCCGTCAGCATGGACGACTGCGAAGACGTGCGCGCCAAGGTCGAGTCCTCGCCTGAGACCTGTCTTCTGCGCTCCGCCATAGCCCTGGTTAAACTCATGGTGCACGACATCCAGCCCGGGCCATTGGCTCTTGAGGCGCTCCGCCACCTCGCCGGTTCCGTCCGGACTCTTGTCGTTCACGATGATAGCGACTCCGTCGTCCCAGAATGCCGCGGGAATGCGCGGAAGCACGGATGGCAAGGTGCTCTCGGCGCGGTAGGATGGGATCACAATAGCCTTCTTCATCGGGGACTCCCTCCATGAAACCGATGTTGCGCGGTGGGGGTCAAGGCAAACAATCCCTCTTCGCGGGAGTCCGACCTGAGCAGCGGGAAAAAACCGCGCCTCCGGAAACTTTTAGTTGCCAGAACGTGCCAATGCGCTAGCTTTCCAGCCCCTTTCCCATGCCAAAGCCAATCGCACGCAGCAAGACGCGCAAATCGGTTGCCAAACGCTTTAAGATCACCGCCAGGGGCAAGGTGCTGCGCACGCGCGGCGGACGCCGGCACCTGCTTCAATGCAAGTCCGCGAAGCGCAAGCGCAAGCTTGCGAAGTCCGTGCTGGTGCACGATTCGGACGTTGCGCGCATAAAGATCAACCTGCCCTTCGCGTAGAGAAGACCGATCCGCCGGACTGCTTCGAAAACTCGAGGCTAACGGAACTGGTGAGTCCGCGGATCGTGAGAAACCAACAGCCAGATCCACGGAGACCCGCTCGAAACGAGCGGGGCACAGGACATGCCACGCGCAACGAATTCGCCCGCGAGCCGCGCTCGCCGCAAGCGGGTGATCAAAGCTTCGAAAGGTTATCGCGGCCGTCGATCGAAACTCTTCCGCTATGCGAAAGATGCCCAGATGAAGGCGAAATATTGGGCCTATCGCGATCGCAAGACTCGCAAACGCACCTTCCGCTCGCTTTGGATCTCGCGGCTCAATGCGGCAGTTCGCGCCGAAGGAATCACTTACAGCCGCTTCGTGGAAGGTCTCAAGGCCGCGGGGATCGTTCTCGACCGGAAAATTCTCGCGGACCTTGCCGTCCAGGATCCGGCCGCGTTCAAGCAGATCGTCGAAAAGGCGAAATCGGCCGCCGGGCCCAAGGCTGCCTGACAATCCGCCGACAGGGAGATCTCTTTTCCGCGCCACCTCGGCGCAGGACCCGGCAACAACACGTTATTCGATGGAGCCCCGAATCGAATTATTGCGCGCAGAAGCCGCAAGGGCAATTGATGCCGCCAGCGATTTCAAATCGCTCGATGCGGCGCGCGTGCATTTTATCGGGAGGACGGGCGAGATCACCCGCCTCAGTGAAGGCATGCGCGAGATCGCCAAGGAGGATCGCCCCCGCGTCGGCAAGCTGTTGAATAGCCTCCGCCAGGAGGTCACGGCCTTGCTCGAACAAAAGGAGCAGGCGCTGAAGGCTGCGGCAGATGCGCGTGAACTCTCCGCGATTGACATCACGCTGCCAGGCACGAGCCGCGACCTGGGATCCATCCATCCGCTTACTCGCCTGCTGGACAAGGCTGTCGGGATCTTTCGGAGGCTCGGCTTTGCCCTCGCCGATGGACCGGACATGGAAACCGAATTCCATTGCTTCGACGCGTTGAACACGCCTCCTGATCATCCGGCGCGCAACGAGCTGGATACTTTCTATCTGCCCGATGGACGGCTGCTGCGAACTCATACCTCCACGGTCCAGATCCGTGTGATGGAAGCGCAAGCTCCGCCTGTTCGCGTTATTGCTCCCGGCGCCGCTTATCGGCGCGACGAGGTCGACGCCACACACCTTGCCCAGTTCATGCAGATGGAAGGACTCTTTGTGGATCGGGAAGTTTCTGTTGCCGATCTCAAAGGGACGCTGGAATTCTTTTTTCGCGAACTGCTGGGAGCGGAAACCAAAGTTCGGTTTCGTCCGCACTTTTTTCCGTTCACCGAGCCGAGCTATGAGATCGATATTGCCTCCGACGCCCTCGGCGGAGACTGGATGGAGCTCGCCGGATGCGGGATGGTCGACCCCGCCGTCTTCGAACAGATTTGTAACAGGCGCGGCGACCGCGCTTATGATCCCGAAGAGGTCACCGGATTTGCATTCGGCTTTGGGCTCGATCGCCTGGCAATGAATCTCGGCCATATCCCCGACATCAGGATGCTGGTCGAGAACGATCTTAGATTTCTCAAGCAATTTTGACCGAGTGAAGGATCACCGCTGATACCTCGAAACGATGTACATTTCTGTCAACTGGCTGCGCGACTTTGTCGATTGGACCGGCTCGAGCTCGGAGCTGGACGACCTTTTCACATGCGCTGGAGTCAAGGTCGAAGACATCCAGGAAAAGGGAGCGGAATTTCCAAGTATCGTCGTCGCGCAGATTCTCGAATCCGGCCGGCATCCGAACGCTGACCGCCTGAGCGTCTGCCAGGTTGATGACGGCTCGGGCCGGCCGCGTCAAATCGTCTGCGGCGCCAAGAACTACCGTGTTGGGGACAAGGTGCCGCTCGCTCTTCCTGGGGCTATTCTTCCCGGAGGCCTTAAGATCAAAGTGGGTAAGCTGCGCGGTGCGGAAAGCGAAGGAATGCTGTGCAGTTCGAAGGAACTCGGGCTGGCGGACGACGCCGAAGGTCTTCTAATTCTGCCGAAGGAGGCTCCGGTCGGAAAGCCTCTCTCGCAAGTCTATCCGAAAGACACAGTTTTTGAACTCGAGATTACTCCAAACCGCCCCGATTGGCTAAGCCATCTTGGCCTGGCCAGAGAGGTCGCTGCGTTCTCGGCACGGAGGCTTCACCCGGCGAATATCGAGGTTCCCGGGATCTCGAAGGCAGACGATGGCATCGTCTCCGGTTCAAGCAACAGATCTCTGCCCGTTCTATTCGCTGCGCCGGATTCGGGACGTAAAGGTCGCGCCAAGTCCGCAGTGGCTTTCCGACCGGCTTACGGCGGCAGGCTTGCGACCGATCAACAACATCGTTGACATCACCAATTACGTGATGCTGGAGCTCGGACAGCCCCTTCACGCTTTCGACGCCGGCAAGGTGCATGGCGGGATCGTCGTACGGCACGCTCGCCCTGGAGAAGATTTCCCGGCGCTTGACGGAAACAAGTATCAACTGTCTGCCGGAGATCTTGCCATTGCCGATAGCGACGCGCCGATTGCGCTCGCCGGAGTGATGGGCGGAGAAGAGTCCGGCGTGACCGACTCAACGACCGACGTTCTCCTGGAGAGCGCATACTTTGAGCCGGCTTCCGTACGGCGTTCGGCTCGCCTTCATAGTCTCCATAGTGAATCGAGCTACCGATTTGAAAGAGGAGTAGACCCCTCGGTCGTGCTGGTCGCATCGGCGCGCGCCACGCGCCTTATCGAGGAAATCGCGGGCGGCAGGGGAGACGAGAAAGTCACAACGGCAGGGGCCTTGCCCGCCCCGCCTGGTGCGGTCATCCTGCGGTTGTCGCGATGCCGCATGCTCCTCGGCGCGAATCTGTCCGCGAAGGAAATTCGCGATGCACTCGTTCGGCTGGGACTCGCGCCCATGGCCGAAAATGAAGACTCGGTGGAATGGAAGATTCCCAGCCACAGGCGCGATCTGGCTCGCGAGGCCGATCTGATCGAGGAGGTGGCCCGCGTTGTTGGGATCGAAAAAATTCCCAGTCGAATCGCCGCATCGCCAGCTCGTCCCGGTGAGGCGGATGCGGTTTACGATTTTCGCTCGGCGGTGCGGGAGCAACTCAGAGCACTGGGTTTGAGCGAGGCCCGCACCAGCACGCTTGTCTCCGAAAAATTGCTTTGGGGCAATGCCGCACCCTGGCGTCTGCGCAATCCCGTCGGAGAAGACCAGGCGTTCTTGCGCACAAGCCTGCTCCCCGGCTTGATTGCCGCTCTGCAGCGCAATATTCGGCATGGTGCCCGCTCCATCGCGCTCTACGAAGTCGGCCGAACGTTCCATCAAGAAGAATCCGAGGAGCGCGAGACGCTGGCCATGACGCTCCACGGAGAGATCGCTTCGAGAAATTGGCGCGGCGGCGAGGTGAGGGGATTTGATTGGCATGACGCGAAGGGAATCGTGGAGGTCTTGGCGCCGGTCCCACTGTCCTGTGTCCGCGACCAGGGAGACTCTTACCTGGCTTTGTCCGCCGCAGTCTTTGCAGGGGAGAAGCGGGTCGGAATGCTGGGCCAGCTCGCGCCCGGATTCGCACGCGCGCTCGACGCCACGAAACCAGTGATCGTCGCAGAACTGTCTCTCGACACGCTTCGAATGCTTCAGCGCACACCCACCTTCCACGACATTCCCAAGTTCCCGCAGGTTGTCCGCGACATTGCCGTTGTCTGCCCGATCAGCTTGCCTTACGGGGATATCGAAAGAGAGCTTTGGAAAGCGAACGAAGTACTGCTTGCAAAGGTCGAAGCCTTTGACGTCTACACGGATCCATCGGGAAAAATACTGCCGACAGATCGCAAATCGATCGCGATCTCCTTGACATTCCGAGCCCGGGAGAGGACGCTGGAAAGCCAGGAAGTCAACGCTGCCTGCGAACGCCTGAAGCAGCAGTTGAAGGCGGGGCTGGCAGTGGATTTCCGGTGATCGCTCTCTGGAAAATTTCAGCTCGCTTGGAAAGGCGACGAACCGATTTGTCCTGCGGTGCTCGCGATTAAACGGCGCAACGTCCCGAACCGATACATCAAATCGTCCCGGAGGCTGGGCCGGGAGGCGCAATGACAGGCCTTCACTGGAAGTCAGCGCGCTTTGCGGCGGTCATCCACCCTTGAAAAGGGAACGGGATATGCATCGAAACGGCATTCGCGGGACAAAACTTAAATGGCCTGCTTCCTGAGAAGCAGGCCATTCTTTGCCGTAAAGGTGCAATACCGCGGACGGGCGTGATTCGCGGCTTTTTTTCAAATTCACACTGCGCGACCATTTGCCGTTTGAGCGCGTCGCGGCAACGTTTATTCTTCGGCAATGGATGCGATATTGGCTCTGGAAGACGGAACTATCTTTCGCGGGGTTTCTTTCGGCGCGGCGCGCACTCAAGCCGGCGAGATCTGTTTCAACACGTCGATGACCGGGTACCAGGAGGTGCTCACTGACCCCTCCTATCGTGGCCAGATTGTTGCCATGACGTATCCTCTGGTTGGAAATTACGGCGTCAACCTCCTCGACGTGGAGAGCGCAGCACCGCAAGTCCGGGGATTCGTCATTGAAGAACTCAGCGCGCTGGCAAGCAACTGGCGGTCGCAGGGAAGCCTCCATGAATTCCTTTCCAGATCCGGTATCCCCGGAATTCAAGGCATCGATACCCGCGCGCTCACGCGCCGGCTGCGGAGCTCGGGCGCGATGCGCGCGTGCATCGCGATGGCTGAGCTGGGTGACGAGGAAGCCGTCGCCCAGGCGCGAGCGGTTCCCTACGAGGGCGTAGATTTCGTGCAAGAGGTGACAACTGTGTCGCAGTATGATTGGGACACCGAGGACCAGTTGAGCCGAAAGTGGACGCTGTCCCGAAGCGATACCCCCGCCGGGCTAGCCGGTGATGAGGCGGGAAACCTCTTTGAGGAATTGCCACCGACTTCTTTCCGGATCGCGGCCTACGACTTTGGAATCAAGAGAAATATCTTGCGTTCGCTGCGCCGAAACGGTTTCGCAGTGCGGGTTGTTCCCGCCTCCACGTCCGCTGCGGAGGTCCTTTCGATGAAGCCCGACGGTGTTTTCCTGTCAAATGGGCCAGGAGATCCTGCAGCATTGAATTACACCCATGAGACAGTGCGCGAGCTCCTTGGAAGGAAACCCCTGTTCGGTATCTGCCTCGGGCATCAAATTCTCGCGCTGGCCTTGGGCGGCAAGACGTTCAAGCTGAAGTTCGGCCATCGCGGCGCGAATCAGCCTGTGAAGGACCTTCGAACAGGCAAGGTGGCCATAACTTCTCAGAATCATGGATACGCGGTGGATCCGGATTCCCTGCCCGACAATGTCGAAGTCACGCATATCAATTTGAACGATGGCACCGTGGCCGGGCTGCGACACAAGGAGCAGCCGGCATTCAGTGTCCAATATCACCCCGAAGCTTCCCCCGGACCTCACGATGCCTCGTATTTCTTCGCCGAATTCGCCAAAGAGGTTGAGGCTGCAAGGAAAAAGCCCTAACAGATCGCTGCGATGGCCCAGCTCAGGATTTTTCTCTCCGCGGACAATCCTGTCAATTTTGACCTTGGCGAGGAGAGGGCCACCCTGGGACGGCTTGCACACAACACGCTTCAGATCGACGAAGTTTCCGTTTCCGGCCATCATGCGGACATCCTATTGCAGGCGGGGAGGTATCACCTCCATGATGCAGGCTCCACCAATGGAACCTTCGTAAACGGCCGGCAAATCACCGATGCAGTCCTTCACGATGGGGACGAAGTGCGCTTTGGAACCGTTGAGGGCCTTTTCCTGAGCCAGCATGGGTCGGTTTCATCGGAGCCGCGCCCGGATTTCCTCACGACATCCCTCGAGGTTGCGACATCGAGCACGCGCCCGCAGACTTTTGTCAGTTCTTCGCCATCACCGAAAAGCGTCCAAACCCGCGACCCTTTCGCCACGGCACTCTACAGCCTCGCCGCGCTCGCCTTCTTGTCGGCTGCAGCGGCCGTTTTCTTCACAGTGACAATGTGAGCCGATGTGCCGTCCAGTAGGGACAGCTACTCGCCCAGTTCAACGTTCCAGTAGGCGAGATCGAGGAAATGCTTCCAACTATCGTGGTGATGTCGTGAGAAGCTGATGTTGACGAAGGGTCGCCATTTGGGGCGCCTCGGCTTGCGGATAAGCTGGAGGCCCGCTTCGTGGGGAAGCCGGTTGCCCTTCCTCGTGTTGCACGGGATGCATGAGCAGACAATATTTTCCCACGTCGTCTGGCCTCCCCGATCCCTTGGAAGGACATGATCGAGATTCAAATCGCTTCGCTCAAATAGCTTGCCACAGTATTGACAGGTATTCTTGTCCCGTTCGAAGACATTGTGCCTTGTAAACTTAACCTCTTTCTTCGGCAACCGCTCGAAAAGCAGCAAGACGATAATCCGCGGTATGCGTATATTGACCGAAATCGTGCGAACCATTTCTGGTTCCGGATTCTCCTTTGAAAAATCCTGCCAACTCAGGAAATCGTGTGTCAGGTAATCGTTCCCGCCGTCCGTGGAAACTACCTGCGCGTGTCCCCTGTAAACAAGAGTGAACGCGCGGCGGACGGAACAGGTGTTGACCGCCTGCCACAAGCGGTTAAGCACAAGAACCGGTCGGTCTAAAATGGCTTCCATGTCAAACTCAACGCGGCTCTTTTGCGAAGCCGCTGAAAATTTGCGCGCAAGCTAGCATCCGCTTATTGAACTTGTCAACACCTGCAGAGGAATTTGCCAACGGTGCAACACGCTTATTACATTGCAGTTATGATGTTCGGTTTCATGACTTTCGGCCTTGCATTTGGCGTGGACTTCATGATATTAGCGTCCGTTTTTGATCAATGCGCCGGTCGGGTCTGCTCTTAACTATTCTCGGGGCATCGCTCATGATGCTAAGCTCGGGGTTCGCTGAGGATTCCTCCGACCTGTTTCTCAAAGCCTACAAAGACTTCGCTGCCGGTGAAAGGCTGGAGCGGGAATCAAAGCCGCACGACGCCTTGAAGAAGTATCGAACGGCCCAGAAAATCCTCCAGCAAATCGCCAAGTCGACGCCTGACTGGCAGCCGCTGGTGATCGAGTATCGCCTGAGAAAGACGCAGGAAAACCTTCTCCGGTTGGAGGGAGACCTTGCGAACCTGCCCGCGGAACCGCCCGAGGGAGAGCTGCCGCAGCCCGACAAGGAAAAATCATTGCCGGCTGTCTCGACCCTGCCTGTCGTGGCGGTCAATCCGCCGGTCAACCCGCCTTTGGCGCCCAAACGCTCCGTGGGCGAGCCCGCGCGGGCCGCTCCGCCGGGCCGCAATGGCTCAACCGTTCGCGAGGCCCCCGGCGTTGCCGAACGTGAGATTCGCGATCTGCGCCGCCAACTCTCTCAGGCTCGTGTGGAGAATGAGCAATTGAACGAACGCCTCGTCAAGAGATCTGCCGATCTTCAAAGCGCGCTCGTCGAGGTTGACAAGACAAAGGTGAGCGTCGTGGAACTGAAGGCTCAGCTCGCGCAAGCCTCCGCTTCTCTCGAAGACATGAAGAAAGAGGGCGTTACTCTCAACGATATCCGCGAAAGTCTCGAGAAGCAGTACGCGGGAATTTTCGAGAAATACACCGATCTGCAGACCGAAAATGAAGTCCTCCAGGAGGAGAACGAACGCTTGTTTGCAAAGCTCGAGAGAGCTGCCGACTACATCGCAAGCAGCGATAAGATACGCTCGGGCTTGTTGACTGAACGCCGCGAGCTCGACGGGGCTCGCGACGCAGCATTGGCGAAGGTGAAGAAAATCAAGGACAATTCCGCCGAGATTGAGCGCGTAAACAAGGAGAACAAGCGATTGAAAGGCGAACTTGCGGAGATTTCGCAGAATACCGTGAGCAAAAGCGAGTTTGAGAAGCTCGCCGCTGAAAAGAAGGCGCTGGCCGCGAAGCAGAACGCCAACTCGGCTGTGATTGTTCAAAAGGATGAGGCCATAGCTGCGTTGCAGAACAATCTGCGCGCCGCGAACGAAGCGCTTCTCGAAGCACAGACTCAAATCAGCAGTGGAGATGAAGAACTAAGCCAACTGCGCGAACAGCTCGATGAAACGTCCGGCCAACTTGCTCAACTTGAGATGAATCCGAGCGATGAGAGGAAGCTTGCCATGGAGAACGAGCTGCTTCGCGGAATCATACTGCGTCAGATCAAGGAGCAAACAAAACGCGACGAAGCAAGGAAACGGATCGAACAGGAGATCGCAACGCTAAACATCGAGTCCAAGCTTATCATGCAGCAGCTCGCTGTCCTCGGAACGCCGGTTGTTCAGCTGACTCCTAATGAGAGCTCGGCTTTCAAGGAGCCTGCCTCACTGATCACGGAATCCGACAATCAGAGTCTTGAAGTGACCGTCGCCATTAGCAAGCAAGACACACCCAAGCAAGACGTAGCCAAGCAAGACACCCCCGCCGGGCAAGACGCACCCAGGCAAGACGTAGCCAAGCAAGACGCACCCAAGCAAGACGTAGCCAAGCAAGACGCACCCAAGCAAGACGCACCCAAGCAAGACGTAGCCGGCAAGACGTAGCCAAGCCAGACGTAGCCAAGCCAGACGGCCAAAGCAAGAAGCGCCGCACGAGGTGACAACCAAACGGGTGCTTCAGGAGCCGTCGCAAGCCGAATCGCTGCCCGAACAGGTTCGCGAACTCGTCCGACAAGCCAAGAGCCTTTTTGAAAGCAAGAACTACGCGGACGCCGAAAAGATCTATCAACGACTCGTCGAGAGGATTCCGAATAGTTACTTTGTGCTTTCCAATCTCGGCGTGGTGCAGATCGAGAGCGGAAAGCTGTCTGATGCAGAGGTAGCACTCAAAAAGGCAGTCGGAATCAATGGCAATAATTCCTATGCCTATACCAATCTTGGAATCGCTTACAGTCGGCAGGGCAAGTTCGACGAGGCGATTGGCGCGCTGCACAAGGCGGTCTCCTTCAACGAATCGAATGCGGTTGCGCACAACTATCTCGGCGTCTGCCTGGGCCAGGAGGAGCAGTGGAACGAAGCGGAGGTTCAACTCAAGAGAGCGGTCGAACTCAAGCCGGAGTATTCGGATGCGCACTTCAATCTTGCAGTCCTTTACGCAACGACAGAACCACCCTCCCTCCACCTCGCAAAGGAGCACTACGTCAAGGCCACTGCACTCGGAGCCGCTCCTGACGCTTCTCTCGAACGCTTGATCCAGTAGCAAGGCAGATGCGCTGTTGCGCTCCTCTGGACAACGCAAAGGCGGCTTTCGCGCTTGGTTACTGCAGTTTGGGATCCTGTCTGAGATCGCCACCACCCTCCACTCGATTAGTGCGAGTATCGTGTCCGTGGATAGAAAAACTCCGTTTCGGTTTGAACGATCCACTGGGCTGCTTGCCGCCCCGCAGGAGCCACCCGATCTGCGTGGACTACACGCGGGGAAGTGGCGCCGGCGCTTGGGTGGAATCGGCGTCCACTCGGTCCAAAGCATAGCTTGCCGCGCCGAGGAGCGCGGCTTGATCGTTCAGAACGATTTTAACCGGCATCGTTTGCATGAGCGAGGAAAGGCGGCCCTTTTCGTTGAAGGATTGAATAAACGTCTTGCATCGCGCTTCGTTGAAAATTTTGGCCGGTATTCCTCCACCCAGATAAACGCCTCCTGTCGCCATCGCCTTGAGAGCCATATTGCCCGCCTCTGCGCCAAGGGCGGAGACGAAAATCTCGATGGTCTGCACGCACATCTGGCATTCGCCGGAGTCCGCGTACCTGGAAATTGTAAAGCCAACTCCGCTTTGCTCCATTTCCGAAGCAACCTGCGGAAGCTCGCGCCCGCGACCGGTGTCGCGAAGAAACTTGTAGATGTTTTCGATGCCCATGCCGGAGACCACGCGCTCGGCGCTCACACGTCCATGCTGCTTCATGAGGTATTCGAGCAGCGCGATCTCAAGTTCGTTTCGGGGGCCAAAATCTGTATGACCGCCCTCGCATGCCCATACGCGGTATTTCTTGCGCTGGGCGTCCCAGTAGAGGCCGCCTTCACCCAGACCGGTGCCAGGCGAAACGACACAGCGGTTGCCCTCTGGTTCGGCAGCGCCTCGTTGAATGACTGCGAAATCCTGTGACCTTAGTTCACCGATTCCATAGGCATTGGCTTCCAGGTCGTTGAGGATGCTAACGTGGGGAATGGAAAACTCCGTCTGGATTTCGGCGGCATCCACGCCCCAGCTCAGGTTCGTCGTCTTGACGCGACCCTCCTTCACCGGGCCTGGCACGCCAAAGCAGGCGGCAAGCACCTGACCTTTCTCCTGGCGAAGGAATTCGCGGATGATCGCGTTGAGGCTTGGGTAATCAGCGCTCGGAAAGCGACGGTTGCGCTCCATCCCGAGGGTGGCGCCATTGACAGAAAGTATCGCAAGGTTGCTCTTGGTGCCACCGATGTCACCAGCGAGAATGATTTGGGGTTTGTCGGACATGGATGCGGGTTTGCTAACTTAACCGAGGCGGTCAGCCTTGGATCGCGTTCCGGCCCAGGGGGAATCTGCCTCGGTTAACGTTTCAATTGATAGTGGTGCCACTTGTGGCCGGTTTTCTCGATAAGATGGTCCGCGGCTTCCGGACCCCAACTACCCGAGGCGTAGTTGGGGAAATCACGAGCGGGCAGAGCCTGCCAGACGTCAAGAATCGGATTCACGATCCTCCAGGATGCGTCCACGCTGTCGTAGCGGTGGAACAGAGTCGAATCACCTGTGGCGCAATCGTAGAGCAGGGTCTCGTAGCCCGTCGCTGCGGTATGCTCACCGAAATCCGAGTAACTGAACTCCAGGGGAACGTTTGCCAGGTAGATGTGCGGGCCAGGTCGCTTGGCGTGAATATCGAGCGTGATCCCTTCATCGGGCTGCACGTGAATGACGAGCCGGTTTGGGGTGATGTTGGTCTGAATTTTATCGCCAAAAAGAAGAAGTGGCGCGCGACGAAAGCCGATGACGATCTGGGTGGTGTGGGCGGCAAGGCGTTTGCCGCTGCGAACGTAAAACGGGACCTCGGCCCAACGCCAGTTATCCACCTCGAGTTTCATGGCAACGAACGTGTCCGTATTCGATTTTGGGTCGACATCCGGCTCGGTGCGATAGGCCGGGACGTCCTTGCTGTCGATCACGCCTGCTCCGTACTGGCCGCGCACGGTGTTGGCGAGGACTTCTTCGGGCTCCATCGGCCGAATCGCCTCGAGCACCTTCACCTTCTCGTTCCGCACGCTATCGCCTGAAATAGAACTCGGCGGTTCCATGGCGACCAGAGACAGGACCGAGAGGATGTGGTTCTGCACCATGTCGCGAACAACGCCGGAATGGTCGTAGTAGCCGCCCCGTAGTTCCACGCCCAGTTCTTCCGCGACGGTGATCTGAACGTATTCGATGTAGCGACGGTTCCAGATCGGCTCGAAGGTGGAATTGCCAAAGCGGAATACCATGATGTTCTGCACGGTCTCTTTGCCGAGATAATGATCGATGCGGTAGATCTGCGATTCCTTGACGTTCTTGCTCAAGCTCAGCGTTCAACTCCCTCGCGCTTGCCAGGTCGTGGCCAAAAGGCTTCTCGATGATAATCCGCCGCCAGGCATTGGCGGCCTCCGTGGTGAGGCCTACCGCATTCAGTTGCTCAACGACCTTTGAGAAAAACTTCGGCGCCACCGCGAGGTAGAACAGAACGTTGCCAGGAAGGTCCCACGTCTTCTGAGCGTCGGCAATTTTAGCCGCGAGATGTTTGAAGGTCTCGATCGTGTTAAAATCACCCTGGATATAGTAGCTGCGATTCGCAAAATCCGCCCATTCGCTGTCGTCAACAGGCCGAGTTGCGAATTGCTTGATGTCTTCAGTGATTCTCTGCCGGTACATCTCGTCGTTGCCGTCGGACACAGCAACTCCGATGACGGCAAAATTGGCGGAAAGCAGCTTGAGCGCCTTGAGATTGTAAAGTGCCGGCAGCAGCTTTCGTTTGGTGAGATCCCCGGATGCGCCGAAAATCACAATCGTGCAAGGGTCTGCGGGGTGTTCGTGGCCGGTCAGGGGTTGTTCGGACATTGCAACTGCTATTAAGCCCAAGCCGCTGTCCGGCTGCAAGGCCGAAGAGTGAATTGCCCCGATCCGGAAGTAAACAGGGTCAGGATGTTACAGCTGAATCACGCGAGCCGAGAAAATATCGCCGCTTTCGAGAAGCTTGGAGAGCAGTTCGCCGCCCGGGGCGCTGTCGAGGTTAAGCAGCGTGAGGGCCCTGCCTCCCACTTCATTGCGCGAGAGGCTCATGCTGGCAATGTTGACGTTGTGCGCCCCCAGGATCGTGCCGATCCTCCCGACGATCCCCGGGACATCGTGGTTTTCGAGCAACAGGATCACGCCGCTGGGAGTCGCCTCGACGGGATTGCTGTTGACGCGGACGATCCGCGGTTCGTTCCTGGCGCCGAAAAACGTGCCCCCAATCGAAACGTATGTGTTCCCGCTCCAGACGGCGACGTGCAGCCATTCATTGAAATCGGTCTGCTCCGTGGATTTGATTTCCTCGACCGCGATGCCTCGTGCAGCGGCCACGGAGCGGACGTTCACGCTGTTGACCTCCTCGCCGCCGGTATGTTTGAGAAAGCCCGTAAGGATTGCACGCGTGATCGCGTCGTCGGCAGGCAACTCAACCGCCTTTCCTCCGTAGGTGATCACGATTCGGTCGTTGCGGTTGGGTGCGAGCTGAGCGGCGAAGCGGCCGAGCTTGTCACCCAACGTCAGGTATGGCTTGACGATGGCTGCGGTCTTCGCGTCGATGCTTGGCATGTTGACCGCGTTGCGAATTTCCCCATCGAGAAGCGCGGCACGGATGGCCTGCGCAATTTCGATGCCCACGTTTTCCTGCGCCTCGGCCGTGCTTGCCCCGAGGTGAGGGGTGAAAACGACGTTGTCCAGCCCGCGGAGGGAAAAATCCGCCGGTGGAGGCTCCACCTCGAAGACGTCAAGCGCCGCGGCGGCGACATGCCTTGTCGCCAGCGCGTCTCGAAGGGCCGTTTCGTCAACAAGGCCGCCGCGCGCGCAATTGACGATCCGGACCCCCGGCTTGCACAGAGCCAGACGGCGCGCGTCGAGGATGTGACGCGTCTCATCCGTCAGCGGCATGTGAAGAGTAACAAAATCGCACAGCGGGAGAAGCTCATCGATCTGCTCGACAAGCTCTACCTGAAGGCTGCGCGCCTTGCTGCCGGAAAGATAGGGGTCATAGGCAAGCACACGCATTCCAAAAGCAATGGCACGCCGTGCGATCTCCGTTCCGATGCGACCCATTCCAAGAATGCCGAGCGTCTTGTTGTAAAGCTCGACGCCTTCGTACTTCTTCCGATCCCATTTGCCGGCTTTTACGCTTGCATCCGCTTGGGGCACGGCACGGGCAATGGAAACGAGAAGCGAAAAGGCATGCTCGGCTGTGGAAATCGTGTTTCCGCCGGGAGTATTCATAACAATAATTCCGCGCCTCGTGGCGGCCTCAATGTCCACATTGTCGACGCCAACGCCGGCCCGGCCGACAATCTTCAGCTTCTTCGCAGCCGCAAGGACCGCCGCGGTCACCTTTGTCTGGCTGCGGACGACCAGCGCGGAGAATTCGGGGATAAGTTCAATGAGGTTCGGCTCGGAAAGGCCTGTCTTGACGACGACCTCAAGCTCGCCGCGGGTAGCAATTTCGTCCAATCCGCGCTGAGAAATTGGATCGGCGACCAGAACTTTCGGCACTTCCATAGAGCCTGCCAGAATATCCTTGCGTTTTAGGATGTCAAAGCTGCCGCGAACGCTTCCGAAACACGCCGGGAGTCGATAGGGGGGCAATTCCGATCGGAGGCGGGACACGGTCTTCCCCCCAAAAACGCTTGCCTCATCGGGTTGTTCGATGATCGTGCCGAAGAGTGAAATGGTCCTATCGCATAGCGACGGTTGCCGGCATTCAGGTGCGGATCCACGTCACCTTTTGGCTGCTCCTGGGCTTCTACGCCTGGATCTATTACGCGGAAGGCGGCTTGGAGGCGGCGGTCCATGGAGTGGCTTTCACACTGTTGATCTTTCTTTGCGTGCTGCTGCATGAGTTTGGCCACGCATTCGCCGCAAAGACTTTCGGGATTCGGACTCCCGACATCACTTTGCTGCCCATCGGAGGCGTCGCGCGCCTTGAAAGGATGCCTTCGAATCCCTGGCAGGAGCTCGTGATCGCGATCGCGGGACCAGCGGTCAACGTCTTGATCGCCGCGATCGTTTTTCTCCTCATCGGAGGGGTGCTTCCGCTGCAAGAGTTCGGCCTCATCGACACTGCGAGCGGGAGTTTGCTAGCCAAACTCCTCATTGTGAACGTCCTGCTTGTGGCATTTAATGTGATTCCAGCCTTCCCGATGGACGGCGGACGCGTGCTGCGCGCCCTGCTGGCCACGCAGGTCCGTTATGTGACCGCTACGCGATTGGCGGCCAGGGTGGGACAAGTCATCGCCGTCCTCTTTTTCCTGGCCAGCCTTACATCGTGGGGCGGGCCCATGCTCGCCTTCATCGCGGTCTTCGTTTTCCTTGGCGCGCAGCAGGAGCTGGCTTACGCTCGTTTCCGTGAAGTCGCGCAGGGATTGCACGTGCGACAGGCAATGATCACGCGTTTCCAGACCTTGCCAGCCTCGCTGAAAGTGGTCGACATCGCCAGCCACCTTGCAACGAGCAGCCAGAAGCTCTTTCCGTTCGTCGACGACGGACTCCATCTCCACGGCTTCGCCAGCCGCGAGGAACTTGAGAAAGCCGCTCACGAACTCCCGCCCCAGGCCTCGGCAAGCTGCATCGCGCGGAGGGTGCCCGCCGTCCACCCGGATACTCCTTTCGAGGACGCCCTGGCAGTTATGCAGAGCTCGTCCCAGCCTTTGCTCCCGGTTGTGAACGTTTCCGGCCAGATTGTCGGCCTTGTCGGCGTCGGAAACCTCGCTGGCCTATCGGCCTCGCAGCAACCGGCCGGGAACCCGTGACACGTTTCACAAATAGGGCTTGCACCGGGGTTGCCCGAAGATAGAAAAGCCTTTGTTCGCCCCGGCGGAAATATGATTGTCACTGCGCTTGACAGCAGGTGGCGGCATTGATGCTATTGGGCGCGCGAGCTTCTCTCCCATGGAATTCCTTATTGCCGCTGGTCTGACGCTGAATGCTCCCAATTTCAGCCAGGATGCCCTCGGCGTTACCTACTTCGAGTGGCTAACGAATTCAATGCTCGTGGCGGCAATCGTCGTTTTGGTTGTCCTCTGGTGGGCCCGAAAAGCGACCAAGTCCATGGAACTCGTTCCCGGCGGAACCCAAAACAGCTTTGAAGCGGTGGTAGAGTTCCTGTATGACATGCTCGAAGGCATTGTGGGCAAGCACATGGTTGGGCGTGCTTTCAGTCTCCTGGCTACGCTCTTTATATTCATTCTCTTTGCCAATTGGTTCTCGCTCGTTCCAGGCGTTGGTTCGATTGGATGGGGGCATGAGGTTCCCGACTACGGATTCGAGGTCCAGGTCCCGTTACTACGACCGACGACAGCAGACCTTAACATGACGCTGGGCATGGCGCTGGTGGCCTTCTGTCTTTGGTTGTATTGGACCATCAGCGAGGTGGGTGTTTGGGGCTTTCTTGTCCACACCTTTGGGCCCAAGGGCGGGCTCAAAGGCGCCATGAAACTGATCTTCGCCATCATTTTCTTCTTCGTGGGAGTCATCGAGGTCGTCTCCATCCTCGTTCGTCCGGTGTCTCTTTCGCTGCGACTCTTTGGCAACGTGTTTGCCGGTGAGACTCTCCTGTCATCAATGATCACCCTCGGACAGACGCTCGGCTTTCCGCCAATTGTCACCTATGTGATGAGTCTCATCGTTCCCGTGCCCTTTTACTTTCTCGAACTGCTGGTGGGGTTGTTGCAGGCCCTGGTCTTCACGCTGCTCTGCGCGGTCTATATCCAGCTCTCCACGACTCACGATGAGGAAGAGGAGCATTGACAGATTTCTTACCGGGACCGTGCAAGTCTGCGGACGGTGAGAAAACCAAACACAACAAAGCAAACTCACATTATGATCCTTCCTATTCTTGCAGCAGAGGCGGTGGCTGGCATAACCGGCAGTTTCACCCTTGGCATGGCGGGACTCGGATCCGGCATCGGAATCGGTCTCGTCGGAGCGAAGGCCGCTGAAGCCGTGGGACGCAACCCCGGCGCCTTCGGACGCGTGCTGACGCTCAGCATCCTCGGAATGGCTCTCGCGGAATCCATCGCGATTTATGCGCTGATTCTCGCCTTCCAGGGCCGTTAAGCTCATCAGGCCGCCCGCCTCGCCAGGGGCGGGCGGTCGCAGCATTCTTCGGAAATGAACGTTATCACAGAGATTTTCACGAACTTCGGGATCACTTGGCCGAAGTTCATCGCGCAGGTCATCCTGTTTCTCATAGTTTATTGGGTCCTTAACAAGTATGCCTTTGGGCCCGTTCTCAAGATGCTCGAAGAGCGGCGGCGCCGAATCGAAGAAGGCCAACACAACGCCGAAAGGATCAAGAAGCAACTGGCGGAAGCCGAACTGCGCTACCAGGAAGTCCTGCGCAAGGCGAACGAGGACGCAACCAAACTCCTGGAGCAGACGCGAGCCAGCGGCGATGCAATCACCCAAAAGCAGCTTCAGCAGGCGATCAAGGATGCCGAAGGCATTGTTGCCAAGGCTCAGGACACCATCGTCCAGGAGCGAAACAAGATGGTTGCCGAGGTCAAGAAGGAGATGGTCGACCTCGTCGTCAAAACCACCTCAAAAGTTGTTGGCAAAGTGATCACGCCTGAGGATCAGAAGCGCCTTTCCGAGGATACCGTTAAGCAATTCGCAGCCTGAAGACATGAAAATCAGCAGGGAAGCCCGCCGAACGGCACGTGAATTGTTCCGACTAAGTCTCGTGGACGGCCGGCTTGACGCTACGCGCGTCTCTCAGATTTCCCAGCGCCTCACAACTGAGAAACCTCGTTCCTACCTCCAAATTCTTAAGGAGCTCGCGCGGCTCGTGCGGCTTGAACTCGACAGGCGCCATTCGATCATCGAAAGCGCAAGACCGCTCGATGAGGCTACGGCCGCAGGCATCGCAAAGAGCCTTAAACTCAAATTTGGAGACGATATCACCACCGAGTTTCGCACCTCGCCGGACCTTCTTGGTGGGCTGCGTGTCAAGCTCGGCAGCGATGTCTGGGACGGCAGCATAAGCAACCGCCTCAACACACTCTCACAGCAACTCTAAACCGGTCCATCCATGAGCAACATTCTGCAAGAACTCGAAAGCAAGATCGAAAGCATCCAAAGCGCTTCCACCACGAAAGCTAACGTTGGCGTCGTCCGTGAGATCGGCGATGGCGTGGCCAAGATCGAGGGACTCAGCGCCGCGATGCTCAACGAGATGCTCGAATTTCCAGGCGGCATCTATGGATTGGCTCTCAACCTCGAGGAGACCGAAGTCGGCGCGATCATCCTCGGGGACTACACTTCAATTAGCGAGGGCGATGAGGTCAAGACAACCGGGCGTCTCCTGCAGACCCCGGTCGGCAAGGCACTGCTTGGCCGCGTGGTCAATGTCCTCGGTCAACCCCTGGACGGAAAAGGGCCGATTGATGCCAAGGAGTTCTATCCGGTTGAGAATATCGCCTTCGGTATCATCGAGCGCAAAAGCGTAAGCCAGCCTGTGCAGACCGGGATCATGGCGGTCGATGCAATGATTCCGATTGGTCGGGGTCAGCGCGAATTGATTATCGGCGATCGTGCAACCGGCAAGACGACCATCGCTATCGACACCATTCTCAACCAAGCCAAGATCAACAAAGCCGGAGAGGAGTCAGGAGAGGCAAACTTCCGCCCCCTCTATTCGATCTATGTGGCGGTGGGTCAGAAGAACTCCAATATTGCTCGCGTCCTGGCAGTTCTGGAAGAGAACGACGCTCTAAAGTACACCATCATTGTCGCGGCGGCGGCCTCCGATGCGGCGACCGACCAATACCTTGCTCCGTTTGCAGGCGCCGCGATGGGGGAGTGGTTTATGAATAATGGCATGGACGCGCTGATCGTCTTTGACGATTTGAGCAAGCATGCGGCGGCCTATCGTCAAGTCTGCTCTTCTCCTCAAGCGTCCCTCAGGGCGCGAAGCCTACCCCGGAGACGTTTTCTACCTTCACAGCCGTCTTCTCGAACGGTCAGCCCGCCTCAATGAGAAGTTCGGAAACGGCTCGCTGACTGCGCTGCCGATCATCGAAACCCAGGCGGGCGACGTTTCCGCCTACATTCCGACGAACGTCATCTCAATCACCGACGGTCAGATTTACCTGGAAACTGACCTGTTCTATCAAGGCGTTCGTCCCGCGATTTCGGTCGGTCTCTCTGTGTCGCGTGTCGGGTCTGCCGCGCAGATCAAGGCGATGAAACAAGTGGCCGGCAAGATAAAAGGCGACCTCGCGCAGTATCGCGAACTGGCCGCTTTCGCACAGTTCGGCTCTGATCTCGATGCGCGCACCAAGGCAACCCTCGACCGCGGTCAGCGGATCGTGGAACTCTTCAAGCAGACACAGTACCAGCCGATGTAT
The DNA here is from genome assembly GCA_963784465.1 of uncultured Verrucomicrobiae bacterium. Classification (GTDB taxonomy): domain Bacteria; phylum Verrucomicrobiota; class Verrucomicrobiia; order Chthoniobacterales; family Terrimicrobiaceae; genus DASTFP01. Next base: position 27,313 of record CAWASQ010000068.1, on the reverse strand, counting down.
GTGCAACTCCAGGCCGCCGTGCTCTGGGCGATGCAAAAAGGTTACCTTGATCCAATTCCCGTCGATCGCGTAAAGGAATTCCAGCTGAAACTGCAGGAGTTCCTCAGCACCCGCAAGGAAGAGGTCCTCAATAAGATTCTTGCCAAGAAACAATTCGATGAAGAAGTCGAGAAGGACCTCACGGCCGCTTTGGACGAATTTAAGGTTCTCTTTAAGTAGTTTTCTATGGCGAGCCTTCGAGACATCCGGCGCCGAATCAAGTCGGTCAAGAATACGGCGCAAATCACCAAGGCCATGCAGATGGTCGCCGCGTCGAAAATGCGCAAAGCTCAGCAAGCCGCTCTCAATGGACGCTCCTATGCGATCTTGCTTAACCGCGTCCTGGTTTCGCTTCGAAACCGCCTGGAAGAAAGAGTGCATCCCCTCCTCGAGAAGCGCGAAGTCAAGAACGAACTGGTCGTTGTTCTCAGCACCGACAAAGGTCTGTGCGGTGGCCTGAACACGAATCTTCTCCGTGAGGTGATCAATTTCGATGCGACAACTGCGAAGTTCGTCTCGGTCGGTCGAAAGGGCACTCAATTCCTGGCGCGGACCAAGCGCAACTTGATCGCCGATTTTCCCCTGAAAGAACAGCCAACGTTTCTGGAGACTAAGGCTATTTCGAAATTTCTCATCGAAAGGTTTCTTAGCGGCGATGTCGACAAAGTCAGTGTGCTCTATCCGCGCTTCGTCAATACTCTTACGCAGACGCCAACTGCCTTGACATTGCTTCCGATCACAAGTCTCGAGGAAGCGGGCATCCAAGTCCCCGACGAACCGCCGATTCCGGAGGCGGAGGGCGACATCATCTTCGAGCCCGGCCCGGAAAAAATTCTTGATAATCTCCTGCCGTATTACGTCCATTTCGAGCTCTTCCAGATGCTTCTCGCCACACGCGCTTCGGAGCACAGCGCCCGAATGGTCGCAATGAAGAGCGCCACCGACAACGCCAAGGAAATCGTTAAAGACCTCACCCTCGAGTACAATAAGGCCCGCCAGGCGAGCATCACAAAGGAACTGCTGGAAATCACCACCGCGCAGCTCGCGCTCGGCTAACCCGTCATTACCATGAGCAACAAAGGAAAAGTCGTCCAAGTGATCGGTCCCGTTGTGGACGTTGAGTTCAATCCGCAGGAAGGGGAGCTACCGAAAATATACGACGCGCTCGAGATCAACTTCACCGGAGCCAAGGGACCAGTGAAGCTGACCCTCGAAGTGCAGCAGCACCTCGGCGAAAGCTGGGTGCGGGCGATTGCCATGAGTTCGACCGAAGGACTTCAGCGGGGCATGGAAGTGCGCTTAACACGGCCGCGCCGATTTCTGTTCCCGTTGGTGAGGGCGTCCTTGGCCGTATCTTCAACGTCGTCGGCGAACCCACCGATCAGCGCGGTCCGGTCGAATTCACCAAGAAGTATGCCATTCATCGCCCTTCTCCGCCGCTGGTTGATCAGGATACCAAGGCGAATATCCTGGAAACGGGCATCAAAGTCATCGACCTGATCTGTCCCTTCACCAAGGGTGGCAAGGTCGGCGCGTTTGGTGGAGCCGGTGTCGGCAAAACGGTCGTCATCATGGAGCTCATCAACAACATCGCCAAGGGCCACGGCGGATACTCGGTGTTCGCGGGGGTGGGTGAGCGCACTCGCGAGGGAAATGACCTTTATGGGGAGATGAGCGAAGCCGGCGTAATCGATCTAAAAAACATCAAGAATTCCAAAGTTGCGCTCGTCTACGGCCAGATGAACGAGCCTCCGGGCGCTCGTCTCCGAGTCGCGCTAAGCGCCCTCTCGATGGCAGAATACTTCCGGGATGAGAAAAATCAGGATGTCCTTCTCTTCATTGATAATATTTTCCGATTCTCGCAGGCAGGTTCCGAAGTCTCCGCCCTGCTCGGGCGAACTCCGAGCGCGGTGGGCTACCAGCCTACGCTCGCCGCTGAAATGGGCGATCTGCAGGAGCGGATCACTTCAACGACTAAGGGCTCGATCACGTCCTTCCAGGCCGTTTATGTGCCGGCGGACGACTTGACGGACCCGGCTCCCGCCAACACATTCGCGCACCTCGACTCGACCATCGTGTTGGAGCGCTCTATCGCGGAGCTCGGAATTTATCCAGCGGTCGATCCCCTTGCCTCGACATCCAAAGCTCTCGCTCCCGAGATCGTGGGAGATGAGCATTACGGCGTCGCTCGCGGCGTACAGAAGGTGCTCCAACGTTACAAAGACCTTCAAGATATTATCGCCATCCTGGGAATGGACGAGCTGTCTCCCGACGACAAGCTGACGGTCTTTCGCGCCCGCAAGATTCAGCGTTTCCTGAGCCAGCCCTTCCATGTCGCGGAGGTCTTTACTGGCACGCCAGGTGCATACGTTTCCATCGCCGAAACGATTCGCGGCTTTAAGGAGATCCTCGACGGCAAACACGACGAAGTCTGCCGAAGGGAGCTTCTACATGAAGGGCGGCATCGATATGATCAAGGAGTAGCCTTATAGCTCCCCTTCTTCCCATGGCCACTCTCCGACTCGAAATCGTCACTCCCCAAGCCAAGACCTATTCAGACGACGTGGATTCCGTCGTGGTCCCCGGCGCCGAGGGAGAGTTTGGCGTGCTTCCGCAGCACGTTGCGCTGATGACGGAGATGGTGCCGGGCGAGCTTCGAATTGTGAAGGACGGCCAGGAGATGCGCCTTGCGGTTGGATCCGGCTTTGTCGAGGTTACTCAAGAATCGGTCTCAGTCCTCACCGATATGGCGATCCGTGAGGAGGAAATCGATGAAGCAGGCGCGGAAGCGGCCATTCGACGAGCCGAAGATGCCATGAAGAGCAAGCATATCGACGAAGAGGGATATGCCACCGCACAGGCAGCGATGCTAAAGTCTATGGCTCAACTCCGCGTCAAACGCCGCCGCGCGCTTTGACGACTCGGAATCGATCTCGAATACGAGATAGTTGAAGCGGGCAGGGGAGCCGCTAGGTTTTGCCATGCCAGGTGAGATTCGCGAGTTCCTTGGCGCCTTCCTTCGCCGTGGCCCGTGCCAGCTTGGACAAGTCCGCCTTCTTCCGAGCTATTGCCTATGCCATGTGGAGGATGAGGGAAGAGCGGGATTGCAAACCTTCGCCGATCCGCATGATGCGATCGAAATCGCCAGATTTGATGACGCCGGAAACTACCGTCCGCTCAAAACCGCACCAAATCTAAGGCACGGTTGGCGCCTTAGCCTTGAAAAACCTGGATGAGGTCTCGCTGGCGATGGATTTTCTTTATCCCGCCGCATTAGGCACTGCCTTGGCATTTGCAAGAGGCAATCTTCGCTCGGTCGATTTGCGCGACACGCTTGCGCGCCAAACAGGCATGTATGCAGTGGTCAGGAAGATCACCGACGAACAAGCAGGATCCCTCATCGCGGCGACCTGCAACCACACAAGTGGATGCCTGCGCCGAATCCTCTGGTCGATCTCGCCCGCCCTTTCAACGCCCTTGACACAGCGTCAAGTGCTCTGTGCTGAAGGCGAAATCCCACTGCTCTGCGCAGAAGCATGCAATCTGCTCGTTGCCGCCGGACGCAAGTTGATCAAGACCCCGGCGGCGTAAGTTCCCGCGAGTTTGCGCCCGCTTCCGGTTCGATGTGAACGATGACGTCGGCCAGATGAAAACCACTGCTCAGAAGCCGCCCCTTCACCCGGTGGGCGATATCATGGCCTTCTCGGACCGTGCAGTCACCGGCGACGCGTACATGAATGTCCGCATATCTCATAAAGCCGCTCTTCCTCACGCGACACTTCTCCGCGCTTGTCACGCCCTCCACCGCGCGAACGGCCACAAGAAATCTCCTTGACCATCTCCGGCGAGGCTTGCGCGTCCAAGACCTCCCCGATTGATCCCCGCAGCATGCTCAAGCCGTTAAAGATGATCACACCGCATGAAAAGAGCGCCGCCCAGTCATCTGCCTGTGCCCAGGCGGAACCGCCGATCAGGGCAATAGAAATGCCGACGGCCGCTGAGAGCGACGTCAACGCATCGGAGCGATGGTGCCATGCATCGGTCTGAAGAGCGTTGCTCTCAATGGCCGTGCTGCGGAAGTCGATCCAGCGGAACAGGCCCTCCTTGATTGCAATCGTCGCTCCAAGGACGATTAGCGTGAAACCCGCAGGAACGCTCTCCGACGTATCTGTCGGCTGGAGGAAGAATATCTTTCGCAGGCTGTGAGATCCTAGCGCGCCCCCTGCAATCATCAGCGACAGAGAACCGATCACCGCGGCAAGCGATTCCATCTTCCCGTGACCGTAGGGATGGTCATGGTCCGGCGGTCGCTCTGCATATCGGATCGCCCCCCACAGCATACAGGAGCTCAGCACGTCAAGCGACGATTCGATCCCATCAGCAATCAGCGCTTGAGAGCGGCCCAATAGGCCGCCTGCGATTTTCGCCAGGGCGAGGACAAAGTTGACGGCTACGCCAGCCGCAATAAGGTTACGGCTTTCCTTCGCCCGGCGAACGCCAGAATCTACGGATATCTCCTCGATAGGTCAGACTAAAAGTTGCTAAAGCTCATCCTGCCGGCAACTGGCGCAAAATCGCCGCCTTCTGTCTTCTCGAGATACGCTACCGATCGGTCTCTCTCCTTCGGTATCGGAATTTCTCCGGGCCCAACCCAGCCCTCAGGATGCTCCGTGACCGTGTAGAAGATGTTAACGATTTCATTCGGCTTCAGGCCGCTTGCCGTGCGAGCGACCGCCGTCGTCAGCGCGATAAGATGAACTCGTTTTTGGGTCGGGGCTTCACCGGGTTCCACCTCGACCCGCAAAATCTCTATTTGAACATGCTCCGGCGCCTTCGCTTGCATCGCCTCGTAAGCCGAAGGAGGAAGTTCCGCATATGCCGCCGGCATCAGGAGAAAAATCAGAATAACGCGAAAAAACATGCCTGCTTCTATCTAACAGGTTATCCAGGGTGCGTAAACGAGCAACAAACCGGGTTTCGCCTCTCCCGTGACGGCAACCCGCAATGCTCACTCGGCCTTTCTTTAGTTTCCAGCGCGCGACTCACTGATGAACTCCCTAACCGCCGATTGAATCTGAGAGGCGAGATCAACCTTTGCCTGCACAAAACGCGGCTTGAACCACGGGAACATCCCGAGAAGATCGTACGTAACCAGAATCTGGCCGTCACAGCCTCGTCCGCTCCCTATTCCAATGGTGGGGACGCGCGTCTTGCGAGAAATACCCTCCGAGACCGGTGGCGAAACCAGTTCCAGCACGATTCCGAATACCCCCGTAGCATCCAACGCCATCGCATCTTCCATAAGTTGTTCGGCCTGCTGCGGTGTCTTTCCCTTAATCCTATATCCACCTTCTTCCTTCACCCTCTGAGGCAGCATTCCAATATGACCGAGAACAGGAATTCCTTCGTCGAGGATCGCCCGAATCACGGGTAGCAGCTCCTCTCCGCCCTCCGCCTTGACCCCCTTGGCGCCCGCCTCCACCAACTTTCGCGCGCTCCGCACTCCCATCGCGTCATTCTCCGTGCTGTGAGCTGGAAGATCCGCAATCAGCAACGTCTTGCTGACTCCCCGTGCAACGGCCCTCGTATGATACGCCATATCGTCCAAGGTCACCTCTGTAGTGTCAGGATGACCTTGGACGACCATGCCCAACGAGTCGCCAACCAGGAGGAAATCCAATCCCAAATCATCGAGCAAGCGTCCCATCGGGTAGTCGTATGCGGTGAGCGCCGCGAATTTCCAGGATTTCTGCTTGCGCGAAACGAAGGATGCTACCACCGGATTTATTTGCTGTCTTATTAGTAACAATATTCCCCATATATTTTGTCACAAGTCGCTTATATATTCCGACAACACTATCGTTGTTTCGTAGATCGTCGAGCAGTTGCCGGATGTTTCTTGTGAATCGGGGAAGAACCAGATCCGGCCTTATGTCAGCCAACGGTTGGAGCACAAAGCGGCGCCGGGATAGCTGGGGGTGGGGTATGGTAAGGTTGGGTTCAGCGAGCACGATGTTATCGCAGTAGAGCAGGTCGATGTCGATTGGGCGAGGGCTGTTTCTCGGCGAGACGCTCGCATCGACCAAGCTGCGGATTCGATCCTCTTGAATCTGAAGAGGAGCTGCTGTGGTGACAGTTCGGTGGAAAGTTCGAGTGCCGCATTGAGGAAAGGGGGCGAACCCGGTGGACAGCCCACCGGTGAGGTCTCATAGACTTTGGAGCAGAGAACCGGCTGCATTTCTGAGTGAAGGCCAAGGAGCAAGCGGCGAGCTTCTCGGAGATGGACAAGGCGGGGCTCGATATTCGAACCAAGTGCGACTCCAGCGCGCATTCTCTGGCAAAAGGGCCCTTCAAAGGAGAGGACCCGCAGCTAACGCGCGCCTTTCATCTCAAGCCGAGAACATCTTGCATATCATAGAGACCGGGTGGCTGATGCTGCGCCCACTTGACCGCGCGGAGCGCGCCCTTCGCGAAAGTCTCGCGGCTGGACGCACGATGCGTGAGTTCGACCCGCTCACCGGGGGAGGCGTAGATGACGGTGTGATCACCCACGACATCGCCGCCCCTCAAGGCATGCATTCCAATCTCCGTTCCTGTTCGCTCGCCGACCATCCCTTCGCGCCCGTGGCGAACATCGCTTTTATAGTTCAGGCCGCGAACTTCAGAGAGAATCTCGGCGAGCCGCTTGGCCGTTCCGCTCGGAGCGTCCTTCTTGAGCCGGTGGTGCATTTCAACAACCTCGAGATCGAAATCCGAGCCAAGAATCTCGGCAGTCTTTCGCGCGAGCCAGAAGAGAGTGTTGACGCCCGCGCTAAAGTTCGGAGCAAACACGATGGGAACCTCGCGCGCGGAATTCTTTACGATTTGGCGCGCCGAGTCCTCCTGGCCCGTTGTGCCAATGACCAGGATCCTGCCGGATTGTGCGCACATTTGCGCGACCGATGCGGTCGCCTCCGCATGCGAAAAATCAATCACAGCCTGGCAAGCCGGGAGCGAGGAACCCAGATCGTCCCCGACATCCACCTGAGCGGTTACCTGGAGTTCGGGATCAAAGGCCGCGCAGGAAACGACGGTTTGACCCATTCGGCCCTTCGCGCCGTTGATGAGCAGTCTGAGCGGGGTCATGCAGTATTGCGAATCGCCTGATTAGGTTTTGTTAAGCGCGTTCAGTGCGCCTTGTGTTTTCACAGGAGCTTCAATGCGGAGAGCGTCGAACGCAATTTTTCCTTGTTGGAGTCGCTCATCTCGCACAGCGGCAGGCGAACCTCGGGACTCAACGCACCCCGGAGCGAAAGTGCGTACTTAATGGGAACCGGATTCGGCTCAATAAACAGGTCCTTGAAAAGCCGATAGAATCGTCGATGGGCATCCATCGCCTCCTTCATCTGTCCCGCGCGCCAGGCGCGGACAAGGCCCGAGATGTCTCGGGGAATCAAATTCGACGCCACGCTAATCACTCCGACGCCACCGACGCTCAGGAAGGGCAGGGTGAGCGAATCGTCGCCAGACACGATTTCAAAAGCATCAGGCACGACTTGCCGAAGCTGACTCACGCGTTCCACCGAGCCTCCGGCTTCCTTGATGCAAACAATTCCCGGGCAATCGTTCGCGAGACGCACAACAGTTTCCACTCCGATCTCGATTCCGCAGCGGCCGGGAATACTGTACAGCACGATGGGAATACTTGACCGCTTCAGCAATCGCGCGGTAATGGCGATAGAGGCCTTCCTGCGAAGGTTTGTTGTAATACGGAGCCACGACCAAAGCCGCGTCGGCCCCGAGCTTTTCCGCCTCACTAGTAAGAACTATCGCTTCCTTTGTGGAGTTCGAGCCGCGTGCCGGCGATAACTTTGCAGCGACCTTTGGCGGCCTCGATGGCGACGCGAATCACTTCAGTGTGTTCCTCGTAGGTGAGGGTGGGAGACTCCCCCGTGGTACCCACGGGGACAATTCCCTCCACGCCTCCCTCAATCTGGGATTCGATAAGGCCCCGAAAGGCCTCGCGATCGAAGGCTCCGTCGCGAAACGGTGTAACAAGGGCGGTGTATGTGCCGGCGAATGACATGGAACCTCCAGATCTACAGCGAAATCATTCCGTCGAAAACAAAATCCGCCGGCCCCGTAAGCGTGACATTCTGGAAACCGCGCGGCGAGCTTTCAAACCCAACCAGGAGCGTATCCCCGCCGCGCACCCTCACGCGGACGGGAGATGGCGCATTCGAGCGAACGTGGTGAAGCAAAGCCGCAGCGCATACGCCTGTGCCGCAAGCGAGCGTCTCGCCTTCGACGCCCCGCTCGTAGGTGCGAATCGCAATTGTGTCCGGCGCGATGACCTGGACAAAATTCGCGTTGGTCCCCTTGGGCGCGAACGCGGGATGGTAGCGAAGCAGCAGCGCCGTCCCTTGGAACGTCGACCGTCTCGACATTGTCCGAAAAAACCACCGCATGCGGGACGCCCGTGTTGATAAAATGAACCTCCAAAAGGTTCCCGTTGATCTCCAGGCTCGCCGGCTGTCGCAAGGAGTGGGGGTCGCTCATGGCAACGCAAACCTCGTCGTCGGGGAACGAAGCGCGGATGATGCCGGCCTGGGTCTCGAAACTAAGCTCTCTCTTTATCGGGCCCGAATCTGCGGGCGAACCGCGCAAAGCAACGAGCTCCATTCCCGCACATTTCCGCCTCGCCGCCATCGGCGTTGTAATAGCGCATCCGAAAGTCGGCCCCTTGCGAAGCGGGCTCAACAGCGAGAATCCCGTCAGCACCCACACCACGATGGCGGTCGCAAAGCCGTGCAATGCGGGAAGCATCCAGGGAAAGCTTGCCGTCCCGATTGTCGAGCATGATGAAGTCGTTGCCCGCGCCGTTCATCTTGGTGAAGGAAAGTTGCATTCGGGCGAAAGCTAGGCGGACTTTGTGGCCTGCACAAGGGGTCGAACGAAATCGTAAATATGTTCGGCCAAGCCGGAGGATCTCGCTGTCTCGGCAATTCGCCGGACAATTGCGCTTCCGACAACCACCGCGTCTGCCTGTCTGGCCACCGTGGCTGCCTGCTCAGCCGTCGAAATCCCAAACCCTACGGCAATTGGAAGCGAAGTGTGTTTGCGAAGCTCGCCGACTTGCGCCGCTATGCTTTCCGATAACCGGCTCTGCTCGCCGGTTACTCCTTCGCGGGAAACGTAGTAAATGAATCCTCGGCCCGTGGAGGCTATCTGCGCCATGCGCCCGGGAGGAGTCGTCGGAGCGACAAGTCGGATCGGGTCCAAACCACCCGAAGAAAGAAGGTCGCAGTTTTGCTCGGCCTCATCGGGAGGGAGATCCAAGATAAGGAGCCCATCCGCGCCGGCCGCGAGGGCATCGCCGAGAAACCTCTCGAATCCGTAACAATAAATCGGATTCAGATAACTAAAAAGCACCAGCGGAAGCTCCGAATTCGCCCGAAACTGTCGCACGAGCTCCAACGAACCCGACACGGTCATGCCTGCCGCAAGCGCCCTGCCAGAAGCCGCCTGGATTGTTGGACCATCAGCGAGGGGATCCGAAAACGGAATGCCCAGCTCTATGATATCGACGCCGGCGGACTCCAGGGCTTGCGCAACAGCCAGAGTCGACTCCATGGAGGGATCGCCTGCGGTCACGTATGCGATAAAACCGCACGTCCGCTGAGCGGCGAGTTCCTCAAATCGACGCGAAATTCGTCCAGTATTCACGGAGCACCACAGAGAACACAGAGAATGCCGGAGTTCCCACAAAAAAAGAAATGGTCCGCATCTGACTGCCTCCGGATGGTTGCGCCTCGATGAATCGAAAGTTCACCTTCTGTTCCGAAGTTGTTCACAAGCACCGAACTGCCTGCGACACAACCCAGTATCTATAACATCATATAATATATGTCATATATATTTGCGGGTTAACTTGGAAGAATGGAAGAATGTTCCTTTTCTCCCTGAGGGTTTCGGGCACAAGTTGTCCGAAAACGAACTAACCGGAAGCAGCCGGAAGAAAGCGGTTAACCCTTTTGAGTCGTGGCGATTTCGCAAAACGTGAATCGCGCCAGCTTTCAAGCCCAAAGTGGTGCGGATTTTCGGGCACCAATAATTTGTTCAATTCTGTAATAACTATTACAATTGACTAATTAACAATGAGTTCCGATGTAAAGAAATGGAAGTCGGCCCGCAGACTTGGCGGCTAACCTCAAGCCATTCCATGATCTGACGCGTCAGCTTGCCGCCCGCGCGCGGTCTCTAGAGCTTTTTCGCACTCCCTGCATGTGCTTTTCCGTGGCATTTTCTCTCATTTCCCTTCGAGAGCCTCCTACCTCTACTGAGGAAGTTCACGAATTTGGGCAGCCACGGCCAACCCGAGTTTTCTGTGCTCTTCGATCTCAAAGTGAATTCCGTCCCGATCGCTCGAGGTGATCACTTCGCCGGCATCAAAAAATGCGCAGTTCCTTTCCTCGGCCACCCGGCGATAATGCCTGCCGAACTGGCGTGATTTCTCTCTGGCGCCTTCGAACATCTCGGCGAATTCGCTCAATCGTGCGACTGGTGGCGGGGCCATGAGCAACACATTGGGCGCGCGCCCGGTAGGGCCGCAGTCACTCTTTTGCACAATTTCCACCAGCACTCCCGCTCCAGCCGCAATATCAAAGGCGCCGACCCCGAAGCGCCGCTTCAGATCATTGGTGCCGAGCATAATCGCAACGAGATCTATCGGCTTGTGCGACATTAGGATCGGAATTAGGTGCTCTTTGCCGTTCTTACTGCCCTCGATGGGGTCATCCCAAACAGTTGTGCGGCCGTTCAGACCCTCCTCAATGATCTCGTAATCAGTGCCCAGGTTTTCGCGAAGCACGCCAGTCCACCGCTCCGTGTGTCCGTAACGCTCCTGGGTCACTGGCTCAAAGCCCCAAGTGTTGGAGTCCCCGTAACATAAGATGGTTTTCATATTATTTCCCGGCGCTAACTACTGCTCGGACAACCGTCAGTTTCCAGCAATCGTCGCCTTCGAGCGATCTCTAGGCAAATGGATTGGAGGGTTCCACGCCCGTTTTCTGATAAAGCCCGATCTGTTTTCCCTGCTCCCAACCTGCGCCATATGGTAAGGAGCAAGAGTTGTGTCTTGGAGAATTGCGGACGTTATCGACTTTGAGTGGTTCCTGGCGGAGGACGGCGATCTTGATGATTCCGTCCTGCGGGCTCGTGATCGCCAGATCTTCGAGAAGATCTCCGCACCCGGCCAGCCGCAGACCCGCAAGGAAATTTTCCGGGCCTGGCTGGAGGCGCGACGGAGTCAGAGCTCGGAGGCGCCGCCGCCGGGTGAATATTTTCTCGCGGCCTGGCAGACTTTGGGCGCGCTGTCCGCTGCGGCTGGCATCGCCCTCGGAATCAGTGTGGCCGCGGCCGTGCTCTTGACCTACAGAGGCGATGAACCTGTGAATGTTGGCTGGTTCTTTGCCTGCACGGTGGGTGTGCAATGGTTGATCCTGGCCGTGGTGCTGGCAATCTGGCTCCTAAGGCGGACTACGCACCTCCTCGAGGGCTTTCATCCCTTGCGCACGCTGCTTTCGGCATTGCTTTGGTCGTTGAGCAGCGCGTTTCATCGCCTTCCCGGCGAGCGACGTGAACGCATTCGGGCGAAGCTTATGGGAATTCGTCGCCGGAGCGACGTCTTTGGTTTGATGGTGTGGCCACTGTTGATGATAACCCAAATTTTTGGCGTCTTTTTCAACGTCGGTGTGCTTATCGCCCTCTTACTGCCATTGGGCAGGGACGTCGCCTTCGGCTGGCAATCAACGCTTACGACGAGCCCGGAGGCAGTGTCCAAGCTGGTTTCTTCGCTAGCGGCGCCGTGGTCCTTCTTTCCCAACGCTCATCCGACCGCCGAGCAAGTCGTCCAAAGCCGGTTCTCGTACAGTGAGGGAATTCACTCTCTTTCGCTGCCGGCGATGACCTCCTGGTGGCCGTTTCTTTTTTACGCCACGTTTTTCTATGGATTTCTTGTAAGGCTTGCGCTGTTGATCTGGTGCAGTCTGAGCCTTCGCGCGGCGTTGGGTCGTTTTTCGTTCGACCATGCGAACTCGAACGCGCTCTTCCGCCGGCTTACGGGACCCACGATCCAAGGGCACCCGGAAACAGCGGGGTTACAGCTCCCAGCGTCCTTCCCAGCGTTCGATCACACCGCGGGCGGTTCTTGTCTCGCTTTGGTTGCAAACGAGCTTGAACTCCCGGAGGGCGAAATCGAAAACGGGCTGATTGCGGGATTCGGCTGGCAGCTCTCGAGGCCGGTGCTCCCAGTGCGTATCGACGATCCAGGGGGCAACGGCGCCGCGCTCGAGCGGATTGCCCGTGAAGCTCCCACGCTTGCGGGGATCGCCGTCTTGATTGGCGCTCGCCGCGCGCCGATTCGCGCTATCGCGCTGGTTCTGCGAAAGGTCCTGGAAGCCGCGGGGGGCAAAATTGAGGTTCTCGTGTTGCTTGCAGGCAGTCGCGATTCGGAGCCGGCCGGCGCCGCCGACCAACTCAGGACATGGCGCAATTTTCTTGCCATTCACGATCTCCGCCTGGGCCTGGAAAGATGGCAGGCATGAACCAGGCGGGCGTTCCCACCTTCGCGATCGTGGGCGCGGTAAACCACGGCAAGTCGTCCGTGGTCTCGACCCTCGCCGAAAACGATCAGGTGCGTATCAGTTCGATGCCGGGAGAAACCGTCGAATGCCAGAGATTCTGGCTGCGTGATCTCTTTGCTTTCTACGATACGCCCGGCTTTCAAAACGCCATCGAGGCGCTGCGTGAACTCGAGCCCGCGGCGCGCGCGAGCGAGCCATTGACTCTCTTTCGGAGTTTCCTCGAGCGGCATCGAGGGCAGCCGGACTTCGAAGCTGAATGCCGTCTTCTCCAACCGATCATCGAGGAAGACGCCGGGATTATCTATGTGGTCGACGGATCCGAACCCCTGCTGGAAATCCACATCGCCGAGATGGAAATTCTGCGGCTCACCGGCCAACCTCGCCTCGCCATCATTAACCGAACGAAAGAGGAAGATCACCTCACGGAATGGAGGCGCCGGCTCGGCTTGCACTTTAACGCAGTGCGCGAGTTCAACGCCCACTATGCCACCTTCTCGGATCGCGTTGAACTCCTCGAGACCCTGGCAGGCATCGAGCAACGCTGGAAGCCCCAGCTCACCGCGGCGGTGGCGATATTTCGCGAAGAATGGGAGAAGCGCCTCGATGACTGCGCGGACATCATATTCGATCTCCTCAACGACGCGCTCACTCATTACGAGACCGCGGCCGGATCCGAGCTGAGCTCGCGGCGGAGGGCCATCAGCGAGGACCTCAAGACGCAGTTTATGCATGCGGTGAGCCAGCGTGAAGCGAAGGCCCACAAGGATCTGATTCTTCTCTTTGAGCACCACCGGGTGAAAGCGGGGCATGCCGTCGACCAGCTCATTGATGCGGAGCTCTTCAGCGAGGAAACGTGGCGCTTGTTCGGTTTGAACGAGGGGCAACTGATCGTCGCCGGCGCGATTGGCGGCGCAGCCGCGGGCGCCCTCTTCGATCTCGCCACCGCCGGACACTCGATCGGCTTGCCTACGGCCCTCGGCGCCGCGGGCGGGGCCGTGGGGAGTTTCCTGATGGGAAAAAGACGTCCGGAGCTGAAAGCCAAGCTGCCCAGAACCTTTCCTTTGGCGCCTGGAAGGCACGTGCAGCTTGGCGGCAGCACGATATCGGTCGGTCCCTGCCGTGCGGTGAATTTTCCATGGATTCTGCTCGACCGCGCGATAGGCGTCTTCTGCTACCTTGTCAATCGTACCCACGCCCGGCGCGACGAGGCGACTCTCGGGGCGCCGCAGCTCAAGGTTGTGCTCGAGCAGTACAACGCGAGCTCTTCGCATTGGACCGACGAAAAGCGACGAGCCTGCGAACGGATTTTCGAGTCCATTCGGCGGAACAAGGCTACAGCCCAGCAACGTGACGACCTGCGCGCTCTCTTGCGAGAGCGCCTGGAAGAGTTAAGCAAGGCGCCACCCACTCCGCCGGCCTGAGTCCGCGGCCCTGCTCAAACCATTCTGAGGAGCTGCGGCAGCAGCTCTTCCAGACCCTTCGCAAGCTGAGCCTGGGCGAGCCGTGCGTTTTTCAGAAGCTTGTTGAAGCCGCTGACGCTTGCAGGGTGACTGATGACATAACGGAACAGCATGAGGGGATCGGGACGGCCGGTTTGGGGACTCAGCAGAGTGGCTGCGGGCACCGGGAGGTCGTCTTCCAACGCGTCACTGATGCACCGGATGCTAAGCATCGGTAGTGCGCGTTCGGCACAAAGCTGGGCGAGCCGCGCCGTTTCGAGATCACCCGCAAGGCAGCCGGTTTCCAAGCCAAGGCGCCGCTTTTCGTCCGATCGTTCAAGGATGGCCTCTGCCGTGCTGACGCCGCCGACACGCCAGCGCTCGTCCAAAGCAAGCTTCGAAACAAGTTGAGGATCGGAATAGTTCTCGCCAAGAACAAGATCCCCTGCCCTCAGACCGGGTTGCAGACCTCCGGCAAATCCTGCGGAGATCAGAAGCGCCGGCACACTGGCATCGAGTTTTCTTCTTAGGCTCTTAGCTGCTCCCTCCCCCATCGCTCCGAGCAGCCAAACGCCGACTCGCAGGCGTGGATCGTGCCTCGCGCGAAAACAGGCGCTCTCAAACTCCAGCGCAAAAGCAATGGCAATCATTGCGAACTGACCTTCCTGATCACAACTTCCACCAAACCACCGGAAGCGTCACCGGCCGCCACTCTCTCCTTCCCGCAACATGCAAGAAGGAAATCTTCGAGCCGTTCAGGGGGCACTTGAATCAGGAGCCGAACCTCCGTCTCGCTTTCGGATCTCGGAATCCAAGTTCCGCCAAAGGACGCAAGAAGCCTGTCGATGCGGGCTTTCTCCCCTCCCAAATCATCCGCGATGAGAACGATCTTGGGTTCTCCGGCGGGGACGTTTTCCGGAGCAAGCTGCTCATCGACGATTCCCTCCAGCGTGCTCTGCAATGCCTCGGAAGCGCCTGGCGCGGTTCCTTGCGAGGCGCGTGATTGTGCGAGGCCCTGCAGCATCAGGATCACTCCGCCCAGCGGTAACGCCAGGGCGGCAAGACAAAGCAAGAGAATGACAATGACTTGCCAGGTGATCCTGAATTGTTGGTGGCCTTTGGTTTGCAATGTTGACCGCGCGGTTGCGGTCTAGGATATTCCCCCACCTTTCCCGATGTCCATCGAACGCACGCGCAATTTTTGCATTATCGCGCACATCGACCATGGCAAGACGACGCTGTCCGATCGCCTGCTCGAAAGCACTGGAACAATCGCCGAGCGCGACAAACAGGACCAGTTGCTCGATTCCATGGATCTGGAGCGGGAACGCGGCATCACCATCAAAGCGCATCCCGTCACGATGCGTTACGTCGCCAGGGATGGGCAGGACTATCGACTCAATCTCCTTGATACCCCCGGACACGTTGATTTCAGCTACGAGGTTTCCCGCAGCCTGGCAGCCTGCGAAGGCGCCTTGCTCGTCGTGGACGCCGCTCAAGGCGTCGAGGCCCAAACGGTCGCGAACGTGCACCTCGCCCTGAAACAAGGCCTGACGATCATTCCAGTAATCAATAAGATCGACCTGCCGAACGCCGATATTCCAACGGTGAGAAAGCAACTGGAGGATATTCTCGCAATCCCTTCCGATGAGGCCATCGAAGCGAGCGCCAAGGCCGGACTCGGCATCGCGGAGATTCTGGAGGCTGTCGTCCATCGCATTCCCCCGCCGCAGGCGCAGGATGATATCCTGCGCGGGCTCGTGTTCGATTCGGTCTTTGACGGATACCGCGGGGTCGTATCCTACATCCGCGTAGCGACCGGCAGCGTGAGCCCGGGCATCGGTGTCAAGCTCATGTCCACCAACCAGAATTACGAGATCAAGGAGGTCGGCGTCTTTACCCCAAAGATGCTGCCGCAGCCGCGCCTCAATGCCGGCGATGTCGGATACTTTATTGCCAACATCAAAACCACGGCCGACATCAAGATTGGGGATACGTTGACCGACGCCCGCAAATCCGCCCAGAAACCCCTGCCCGGCTTCCAGGACGTCCATCCTATGGTCTTCAGTGGCATTTACCCCATCAACACCGCCGATTTCGAGCACCTGAAGGCCGCGATGTCGAAACTTCAGCTCAACGACTCCGCGTTCGTGTTCCAGCCCGAAAGCTCCGTCGCCCTTGGCTTCGGCTTTCGCTGCGGCTTCCTGGGTCTTCTCCACATGGAAATCATCCAGGAGCGCCTTCGACGGGAATATAGCATGGACATCATCGCCACCTACCCCAGCGTCGTCTACGAGATTGTCAAAACCAACTCCGAGCGCATCGAGGTCGACAACCCGGCCAACCTGCCCGACATGAGCGTGGTCGAAGAAATTCGCGAGCCGATAGTCAAATGCTTCGTCATGGTGCCAAACGCCAACATCGGCGACATGATGCAACTCATGCTCGACAAGCGCGGCACAGTTGAGCACACAGAATCCCTCGACTCCCGGCGCGTCATGATCACAGCCACCCTTCCGCTAAACGAAATTCTCGTGGACTTTCACGATAAGATCAAGACACTCACCCGCGGCTACGGGTCCATGGACTATGAACCTGCAGGCTATCGGGAGGCGGATCTCGTCAAGCTCGAAATGCTCGTTAACGGCGAACCCGTCGATGCCTTCTCCTCAATCGTTCACCGCGACAAGGCCGCCGCACGTGGCCGCTCCCTCGCGGCCAAACTTAAGGAGGTCATCCCCCCGCAACTCTACCAAGTGGCCATCCAAGCCGCCATCGGTGGCAAAATCATCGCGAGAGAGAATGTCACAGCCCTTCGTAAGAACGTGACAGCAAAATGCTACGGTGGTGATATTACTAGAAAAAGAAAACTATTAGAGAAGCAAAAAGAAGGAAAGAAACGGATGAAGGCTATCGGTTCGGTCAATATACCGCAAGAAGCGTTCATTCAGGTGCTTAAGACAAGTTAGCGGATTGTCGGACTGGAAAAGGTATCCTGAGACTACTCCTCGAGATTCTCATTCTTATGATCGTGCCACGACGACAATCCGCTGGTGTTCGCTCTGCGAGCGAACGGGATCGATATTGCCTTCTCCAACGGACCGCAGGTCCGTTTTTGGCAGGCTGCCGTGCGGACGGCTTTTGCTGTCTGCTGTGCCTTCCAAGGATCTTTCGACTCGGATTGCGAGATTCTGCAGCCTGCCCGCTTTGATGTTCTTCACGCCGCGGCACATCAAAGAGGGCAAGCATTACCGGCACGCCCTGAAGCGTCTGATTCACTACAAGAGGGACATTCTGGCCGAAAAAGATTTGGTTGTTCTCCGCGACCTGCTCGCCAAGCTCAAAGAGGCGCTCAAGAGCAGAAAGCGGGAGCAGATTTATGGCGTCCGCGACGAGATCGAAAGAGCCGTGGGACGTATTGCTCCGCCTCCGAAGGATGTTGGTTGGCGGGAGAACGTTGAAGTCTTTCTGGTTGCGATCGTCATTGCCGCGGGAGTGCGGGCCTATTTCCTGCAGCCCTTCAAGATTCCCACGGGTTCGATGCAACCCACACTTTTTGGAATCGTCGGGATTTCGACCGCGAGTCCGCCACCAAATCTCCTCAGCCGAGCGGTTCAGCTCGTTTGGCTCGGCCGCAACTACATCGATGTCACCGCAAAAGAGGATGACATTATTCTGGATCTTCAGGAGGCGACCTATTTGAATTTTTTTACTTTCACCACAATTATCGGTGAAAGCTCCCAATATACAGTCTTCGCTCCGCGCGACACGCTGTATCGCGACTTCAGCGTCCAACCACGCAGGACGTATCGCAAAGGGGAAACGATTGCGCGCGGGTATATCGAGACAGGCGACCAGGTGTTCGTCGACAAGATGTCCTACAATTTCATCCGCCCGCATCGAGGCGACGTTTTCGTTTTCAAGACTTACGGGATCCGGCGCATCGAGATCGGGCTGCCGCCCGGCGTTCAGTCACAGCACTATATCAAGCGGCTGGCCGGCCTTCCTGGCGATGTGCTTAGTATCCGCGCTCCTTACTTATTCATCGATGGGCGCGAGGCCTCTGAATGGGTCTTTCAGCGCGTAATGAGCGGCAGAGACGGATATCGAGGCTATTCAAACATGCAACAGTTTCCTTACCTCTCGACACCGGACGAAACGTTCAAAGTGCCGGAACACAGCTATTTCGCGCTTGGTGACAACAGCTATTTCTCGAAGGATAGTCGCGATTTCGGTGCCGTTCCGGAGCTGAATGTCACCGGCAAGGGCTTGTTCGTCTACTGGCCCTTCAGCAAGCGGTGGGGGCTGATTCACTGAAGCACGGAGTGCGGCCGAGCAGGGCGTGCCGCGCAACCGTGTAACCTTGTTGACTGCGACTGAGTGGATGCGGTTTGGTCGGACGAGCTAAAGGCTCGTTCCCGAACAAAACGCCAAGCCCGGACTAGACGGTCAGCCCTGAAAAAATCTCAGGTGATCCTTGGTAAATGGAAGCAGAAGTTTCTGGTCGAGAGCGAGCGGAGGATGCGGAGCGAAAAAAGGATGCGGCTCGTTCATCTCATTTGCGGAAGTTCCAGAACCGCGGTGGCCAGCATCAGATTAAGTTGATCGCCTTGGATCTTCTCTGAGTCGCGAAAACGCAGCAGCAACGCTTCAAGCTCATTGATTGCCTCTTGCTCATCGGGCCCGATCGCCTCGAGGATGACACGGGCGCCGCAATCCAAATTGGCAGTAAGCACTTCCAGTAGGCTCGCGGCCAAGAACTTCTCCTCGCCTTTCCAAATCGTGATTGTGCTCTTGAACCTGATCACCCACCGGACAAATAGCGCCGCCGGTCGCGCGTGCAACCCGAGCCTGTTGACAATTTCGACTTCTTTGCGCATGCCAGAAGAAACGAGCACTAGGAACCGAAGCGACGTCAGACATGCGCGGCTAAATTGTCAGATCAATTGCTCGTATCCAACGGTTGTCTGGCGGCTGGATTAGCCGAAAATGAGGTCGCGGTCAATTCCCGCAAGCTCGCGCGGACATCGATGTATTACTCCCTGGTGCGTTCGTTCTCACTCGGCATCGCTTGCGGCACGGGGCATCTCCACGCGGTGAACATTCGTTCTGCGCTGCCTTTTTTTTCTCGGCTTAGTGGCACACGAGTTCGCGAAGTCCAGTTCACGCTTCACGCTCGATCTCGATCCGCCCCGATTCCCCTGGATTTAAACGGACAAATCTAGTGTCTTTTGGTGAAGTAATTTATGATAAACGTACTAAAATACTTTTTACGTTTTCATGATTAATCGCAAATTCGGTTGAAAATCCGGCCTTACTCATGGCGCGCATATTATCCCTTGCAGAGTAGTCGGTGCCAGCTGCTTGAAGTCTCCGAGGTTGAACGTGTAAATACGCTCCACCGTGCGTCTCGCGGCGCAGCGCAGCAGCAACGCGTCGTAAATCTTCGCGCCGCTCCACCCGCCACTTCCCACCGTGTTCAGCGCCTCCATGTAATCCTCTTTGCCGATGGGTACGACCTCAAAATGCGCCAGGATGTTGTCGGTGACGATGCGCACCGCCTCCAACGGATGGATGCGCGGCTGGACCGGCAGACGCGTGAGCGACGCATAGACTTCAGCAATCGAGTGCACGCTCATAAAACCCTTATCCTCTCCCGCGGCGACGCGCCGCAGCGCAGGCCAAGCCCGAGTGTAGTATGGATGGCCTTGCTCGGAAGCGGCAACCAGAACTGTCGTATCGAAGAAAATCTCCACGAACTTACGCTTTCAAAACAGACTCAATCCGCTCTTCGCGCACGTCCTCAAGAATGCGCTCCCAGTTCGCTCCTGGCTGTGGGATACCCCGATGCACCCACAGACCATCGATCTTTGCCATGGAGGGCCGTTGTTCGACCCGCTTGAGAAGCACGCCGTCGGGTTGCTCAACAGCCTCCAACTCCGTGTCCGGCTTAAAGCCCAACCTCTCCCTAAGGCGTTTGGGCACGACGATCCGTCCCGATTTATCGATTCTGACTTCCATACCATTAACAATACCATATACCAGCGAAAATGGCAATCACTCCGAACAGCAAGAGCGTCTGCCGCTTGAGCAGGTGGCGCAGCTCCCTCGCGCTGCTTTGCCGAAATTTGGGGCTTCGCTACCTTAGGGCCAAGAAGTGGCGCGAGTTGATCAAGAACCGCTGCGGTGCCCGAAGTGCTTACGGGAAATGCGCGTCGTTTCGCACATCGACGAGGAGGATGTCATCGAGCGCATCCTGCGCCATCTCGGGCTCTGGCAAGAGGGGTGCGCGTGCATTCCGGCACCGACCCCCGGGGTGAAACGACCCGATCCGTGGCGGAAGGTCTTCCTCGCCGCACCAACGGTGACATTGGTGACGGGTAGCGTTGACACTGAATTGGACCGGTGCCAGAGTCGGCCCTCCGGCGGGTAGCCGGATCAGGAGGTTCGCATGTCAAGGTCGGGTACGGTCCGTGCAAACGGCCAAGAACTTTACTACGAAGTCCACGGTGAGGGACAGCCGCTCATCCTGGTGATGGGGATCGGATACGACTCCACCCTTTGGACGCTCGCGCAGGTTCCTGCACTGTCTCAGAAGTTTCAGGTCGTCATCTTCGACAACCGCGATGCTGGCCGCAGCTCTCAAGCCACCAGCGCGTACACAATCGCGGACATGGCCGACGACACGGCCGCGCTGATGGACGCACTCGATATCAAGAAGGCGCACGTTTGTGGTCTGTCGATGGGCGGAATGATCGTGATGGAGTTCGCGCTCCGTCACCCTGGTCGCCTGGATCGGATGATCCTGACTGGCGCGCCCGGGGCGCCCGCTCGCGCGGCCTTCCATCCGGTCATGACCTGGAACTGGGTTAAGGCGAACGACAAGACCGGTGAAATCTTCGCCTGCCAGCAATTCACCTGGCTGTTCTCCAGCGCGTTCCTGCGCAACAGGGAGGCCGTTCAGCAGACCGTCGCGATGCTGTCGAGCAATCCCAACCCGGTCGGCCCGCAGGCCTATAATCGACAGGCCCAGGCGCTCCTGCGGTTCGATATACTGGACCGCCTGGCAGGCGTGAAGGCACCCACCCTCTGCATCGTCGGCGAGCGAGATCTGTTCACGCCAGTGCACGAGTGCCGCGAGGTCGCCGACAAGATTCCGGGCGCCAAGTTCGAAGTGATCAAGGGCGACGGCTCGTCCCACGTCGTGCCAATCGAGCGTCCGGACGACTTCAACGGCCTCGTCACGAAGTTCCTGTCCTGAACGGAAAACCATTACGCAAGCACTGCTCGCGAACGTCGACGGCAGCAGCACGTTGCGATCGACCACCGCGGCGTGCAGCTACGCGGCGGAATCGAGTTCGTGGATTTACTGGGAATGTTTCGAGGACGAGTCCTTTCGCCACCCGGTCGTGCATGGAACGTGGCCGACACTGCACGCGTCAGGGCGAGCGAGCCGAATTGAAGTTGGTTGGGTTCCGCGGACTTCCAGGTGCCGCTTTCCCGGTTGCAGTCGAGGCGCACCGCCACACGACCGTCGTTCTTAAAAGTGATCGAGTATTTGCTCTTGTCGTCGGGCACGAGCGTCTCGTCTTGCGCGTGAAAATCATTCCCGTCTTTATAGGACGCTGTCGAAGTGTTCGAGGGGTCGAGCTTGGTTTCCAGGCGCAAGGAGGGCAAGCATTACCGGCATGCCCTGACGCGTCGATTCACTACAAGAGGGACCTTCTGGCGAAAAAGATTTGGTTGTTCTCCGCGACCTGCTCGCCAAGCTCAAGAGGCGCTCAAGGGCAGAAAGCGGGAGCAGATTCATGGCGTCCGCGACGAGATCGAAAGAGCCGTGGGACGCATTGCTCCGCCTCCGAAGGATGTTGGCTGGCGGGAGAACGTGGAGGTGTTTCTGGTTGCAATCGTTATTGCCGCGGGAGTGCGGGCCTACTTCCTGCAGCCCTTCAAGATTCCCACGGGGTCGATGCAACCCACCCTTTTCGGAATCGTCGGCATTCCGACGGCGAGTCCGCCACCAAATCCCCTCACCCGGGCGGTTCAACTGGTTTGGCTCGGCCGCAACTACATCGATGTCACCGCAAAAGAGGATGACATTATTCTGGATCTTCAGGAGGCGACCTATTTGAATTTCTTTACCTTCACGACGATTATCGGCGAAAACTCTCAATACACAGTCTTCGCTCCGCGCGACACGTTGTATCGAGACTTTGGCGTCCAACCACGCAGGACCTATCGGAAAGGTGATACGATCGCCCGCGGCTATATCGATACAGGTGATCAGGTATTCGTCGACAAGATGTCCTACAACTTCATCCACCCGGGTCGAGGAGACGTTTTCGTTTTCAAGACCTATGGAATCCGGCGCATCGAGATCGGACTGCCGCCCGGTGTTCAGTCGCAGCACTACATCAAACGGCTGGCCGGCCTCCCTGGCGACGTCCTTCGTATCAACGCTCCTTACTTGTTCGTCAATGGGCGTGAGGCCTCTGAATGGGTCTTTGAGCGCGTGATGAGCGGCCGGAATGGTTACCGAGGGTATTCGAACATGCAACAATTCCCCTACCTCTCAACACCGGAGGAAACGTTCAAAGTGCCGGAGCAAAGCTATTTCGCGCTCGGCGACAACAGCTATTTTTCAAAGGACAGTCGCGATTTTGGGGCAGTTCCCGAGCTGAATGTGACTGGCAAGGGCTTGTTCGTCTACTGGCCCTTCAGCAAGCGTTGGGGTCTGATCCACTGAAGCCAGGGGGGTTTAAGATGCGGCCTGTGCCCGCAAAGGGCCAGGCCACTGCTCGAATCGCGATATCATACCCCGAAAATTTCGCGCAAGTTGTGGCAGGGCATGCGTAAACAAGTTTTCCTGTCAGAACATGAGTAAATCCAACAATCTCGCCAAAGAATCGCCCGAATTCATTGATCTGGAGATTGTCGAATCTGAGAGCGGCAAGCCGTACGTTGAAATTGAGATGCCGCGAAACTCGTGGGTCCATGTCCTGCACTGGTGTCTGGAGCATCGCACCTCCCCTACAAATTCAGTTCGACGCGCTTCCTGCCGCTTTCCGGCCTGAACTCCGCAGGTCAGTGACGACCTAAAGCGAGATCCTCAGGCATACAAGCCCCGGCTGCCAAAAAAGCATCGGGGCTATCTGTTGTTTCCGCTCCGAGGCGCACACGGCCTTTCTTTCCGGAGCAGGGCCAATGCGGTATGTTATTCAATGAGCTTTCGCTCCATCGGACTCGCAATCGCAATCCCTTTGATGCTCTTCGGATGCGCCGCGAATCGACCCGCACCCCAGAGCAATAGCCGCCTGTGGGAGATTCAAAAGGAACGTCAGCAGCGGGCGGTGCGCGATGCGGGTCGCATTGGCTATATTGGCAACGATGGTTCGAGTGGACTGTGAAAGTTCCGTTTCGCCTCCCGAGCCCGACCGCTGCCGGGGTCACATCCATGCCACCGGGGATCAGTTCCGCTACCTCGCCGCTTTTGTAAGCGAGTTAATGGGTCGCGCATCCATTGGACACGTGTCTCGGTCTTCGTCGAAATTGGAATTTCCCTCAAAGCCAGCGCGGTTGGCTCTTCTTGCTCCGAAGGACTCATTCGAAGCGCCCTGATGATAATGCCAGGGGCACCCCCAATTGATAGAGTTCAAATTCTGGCGTATCAACGCTTCAATTGTAGGGGTTCGAAATGACGTTGTTGTGTGGTGTTTTGCTTGGCGGAACCTTGACCGACACTTTCGCGTGGATAGTCATCCTTACCGTGGTGGTCTCCATATGTCGCATTCCCTAGTGAACCGAAACATCGCTTTTCTCTTTTCGGCCCGAAAACTCATGGCAGGTGAATGTGATCGTCCACGCCGTATTCCCCTCGAGTGATTAACGTGGCCACGTAATTCTGCTTGGAGCCGGGGTCAGCGCAGGTCCCCGTCGCTGCGCGCCCTGTCGTGCCCGCGGTATGGTTGCGGGCGCTTTCTAGTCATCCCTAACCGGGTGACGGGCGAAGTTTGACCCTCCGACCCGCCAGATCGTTTACGACAGCCAACAACTCCGCTGCTTCCACCGGCTTGGCCAGATGATTCTGAAAACCCGAACGTATCGCTCTCGCACGATCTTCAGATCGCGCATATGCAGTCAGTGCAACCGCGGGCAAGGCACTCTCTCGGTTCTCCTCGAGCAGTCGTAGCTTCCGGATCAGCGAACAGCCGTCTTCACCGGGCATCCCGAGGTCGCAAACCAGCACGTCGGGTCGTGCCGTGAGCACGCGCTCCATCGCTTCCGATACGGAGCCTGCGACGGAAACCGTCGCTCCAGCAATTTCGAGCATCCTTTTTACGAGTTCGCGCGCATCGACCTCGTCATCGACGACCAATACGTGAACATTGGTAAGGGATACATCCGGAAACGGCGGGTTCTCGTACGGCGTTGTCTTCGGGGGGTCATTTTCCTCGTGCTCAGAATAACTGGCCGTCAGCGGGAGGCGGATAGTAAAGGTTGCTC
Source organism: uncultured Verrucomicrobiae bacterium (assembly GCA_963784465.1). GTDB lineage: Bacteria > Verrucomicrobiota > Verrucomicrobiia > Chthoniobacterales > Terrimicrobiaceae > DASTFP01. Next base: position 2,709 of record CAWASQ010000068.1, on the reverse strand, counting down.
CTTTCCCGATACCAGCGCTTTCGACACGGACGGAGCCACCGTGTAGTTCCACGAGCTGCTTAACGATAGCCAGTCCCAGGCCCAGTCCGCGATGGCGACGAGTTATCGATGAGTCTCCCTGCCGGAAACGATTAAACACGTAAGGCAGAAACTCGGGAGCGATGCCTTCCCCGGTATCAATGACGCTGACTTCAACGTGCGAGTCGACGCGTTTGAGCATCACCCGCACCTCTCCGCCGACGGCAGTAAACTTGATGGCATTGCTAAGAAGGTTCCAAAAAACCTGTTGCAGACGATCTGGATCGGCCAAAATTGTGCCGGCGCCGGGATCCGCAATGGTTTGCAGGCGGATATCCTTTTCCTCAGCTGCCGAGCATATTGTTTGAATTGACTCCTTTATCACGCTGGGAAGATCCATTTGCCGTACCTCCAGTCGTATCTTTCCGGAGATTATTCGGCTCATGTCGAGAAGGTCTTCGATGATCTGAGCCTGGACACGGGCATTTCGTTCGATTGTGTTAAGCCCTTCCCTAAGTTCGTCAGCTGGAAGTTTGCCAGTCCGGAGAATGTGAGCCCATCCGACACCGCATTCAACGGCGTGCGAAGCTCGTGGCTCAGGATCGCGAGGAACTCATCCTTCATGCGGCTTGCCCGCTCAGCCTGCGCGGTTAGGTATCCGTCGACTACGGCAGGTTCCTAACGTCGGAATTCCGAGCCGCGCGGTGAAGAACGGGTTGGCGGAGTGGTGTCACATCATACCAGCCGGCCTCCGAACGGGGCGTGTGCGGCGTTTGTGGCGCGAGACTCCGCTACGAATCCGCGCGGATGGTTGCGCCAGTTGCATTTCGCCTAAAAATGTCAAGGCGTGATTCTTCGGGTCTATTGCCAGTGAGATTGCCATCTTGGCGGTTTCTTGCTGTAAGTCACTGATATTCAACTGGCTGCCCGACATGGATTCGAACCATGAATAAAGGCTCCAAAGGCCTCTGTGTTACCGTTACACCATCGGGCAATATAAACACTTAACCACAAATAACTTATGGGATTGTCCCACAAGTGTCCCCGAAATCTCCGGTGACGTGCATGGTGTATTTCACGGACTGAAGTTACAAGAAATTTTCCCGAGTGCGAGTCCTGAACAGCCGCTACAGGAGGTCAAGCGGAATGAAAAATCACTCTGCCTCGTCGCGAGGACGACAAGCGCCTCAGTTCATCAATCCCCATCGCTTATTCCACGGGGTTTGGTTACCCGAATGGCTCGAGGAGCGCCCAGAGGTTTCCGAAAAGGCAAAGAAGCTATATGCCTACCTGACCTACTTTGCGGGCGGCAAGGGTTATGCATGGCCGTCATTCAATCATCTCGCTGAGAAGCTCCATATTTCGCGCCGGTATGTGATCAAGCTGGTGCAGGAGCTTTCGGCTCACGGCCTCATTACGGCAACCAACGTCAACAACCCAGCAAAGGGCCATTGCACGAATCATTACCGATTCCTTTGGCATCCGTGGATGCAGACTGCCGAGGATGGTGATTTCCGCATGGTGGTTCGGGAAGAACAAGCGCCATTTCCGACCGCGGAGTCTGGCCCTTCATCCACGCCCCCTAGTGAACCGCAGATCACTACCCCTGGTGAACAGGAGTTCACTAGCCCTAGTGAACTGGAGGACACCAGCCCTGGTGAACCACAGATCACCCCCCTAGTGATCCCCAGTTCACCCAAAGAGAATAATAAGAAGAGAATAAATTATAGGGGGAACGTACCGGCAACTTCTTCGAGTACCAGCCGGTCCAAAGTGCATTCCACGGCTCCGCCGCCCCCAAAGATCTTGTCGGACACAACGAAAATCATCCTCGAACGCCGCGTTGCCGAATTGCGGACCGAAATCGCAACCGCATCCAAGCGCGGCCATAACGACCGTGCGGAACAGCTTCACGCCGAACTCGTCGAGCACCAAACGAAGCTCGGTTTCACGCCGGACGATCCGCCGCCAAAGCCGAAGGCTTCTAGGGAAGAAGAATTCGGCGAACCTGCCGCTTTATCCGATTGGCCCTCACCAGAGGAAGTCAGAGCAACCTTTAACGAGGCTCGCCGCTCCATGGGGTGGCCAATTAAAAGATGAAAATCTCCGAACTCGCCGACCAAGTGCGCAACATTCCGCTCCGTGAGGTGCTGGAGCGCTATGGTTTCGAGGCAAAGCCCGAAGGCACGACGCTCCGCGCAAAGAGCGAGCACCACAACATCGTTGTCACCGGCAGCCGATGGTTCGACAACAAGGCCGGGGTTGGTGGCGCTGGCGCGATTGATTTGGTGATCCACATCGCCAAGGTGGATTTCTCCGTCGCCTGCCGATTCCTGGCCGATCAGTTTCGGTCTCTCCCAGAGAGTCAGACGCCGCTTTCCTTTCCTAAAAGCTCGCGGCAGCTCCCGCATCAGGAGAAAAAATCTTTCGAGGAACTGGCTGCAATTTACGCCGTTCGGGATGACACGAAATGGCCGATCGCCCGCGCGTATCTAATCGAAAAGCGCAAGATTGCAGGAGACCTCGTGGACGGATTGCACCGTGCAGGAGCAATCTTCGCCAACGACCATTGCCCAAATCCCAGCCTAGTTTTCCTTCATCGCGACTGCCATGGCATCGTTCGCGGAGCCAGCTTGCGTGATACCAAACACCAATCAGCATTTCGGCCGTGCTTGGGAAACAAGCTCACTG
>CAWASQ010000067.1:0-39204 GCA_963784465.1 uncultured Verrucomicrobiae bacterium | reverse complement strand
CGGCCCTCGGGGATATCACCCCTTGTCCATCGCGATTGCGGGTTCGCGCTCGCAAGCCCATTCTTGGCGCCGTCTGCTCGATAAAGACAGCCGAGGGAATCGCTGTGCCGGCAACCGCAATTCTTAGGGACGAGACGAACGGCCGGCAGTGGACTCTTCGCTTTCTGTCTCCGGACCGCGGCGAAACCGTCACCATGGAAGGGCGCAGCTATCCGCTGGCCGCAAATTTTACCGCACCGACTGCCATGATCGTCAAGCAGGCGGAGCCGTTACGCCGGAGCGGATTTCGCGGCATGCTCAATGCCCCGGCAATCAAGCGCCGGGAAAAGCTCTACCTCATGCAGCCATACGATCCGAACCGCACGCCCCTTCTGATGGTGCATGGACTCCAATCGACTCCGGTGTCGTTCGCCAACCTCGTCAACGACCTGTTCGCCGATCCGGCGCTTCGTTCTCGTTACCAGCTTTGGCACTACCATTATCCAACCGGGACGCCGGTTCTTCAGAACGCCGCCGTCCTGCGGCGTATGCTCAAGCAAACGCTTCGCGAGATAGATCCTCGAGGCAACGACTTTGCCACCAACAATCTCGTTGTCCTCGGCCACAGCATGGGCGGCATCATGACCCACACCCTCATCAGCGATTCAGGCTACAGGCTCTGGGACAGCGTAGTCTCCGTCCGACCCGAGACATTCTCCTGCGACTTGAAGACCAGCGGCGTCATCAACTCCATCTTCCTGTTCGAGCGCGAAAGACGCGTGCGGCGCACCATCTTGATCGCTGTGCCGCACCGTGGCAGCTCGATCGCTGACAACTGGATCGGCAACCTGGGTCAGAGCCTTTACCACGCGGACAGCGAATTGCAGGAAGCCTTCCAGTCTCTGGTGGAAAATCACCGGGACCAGATCAATCCTTATCTCGTCGGACTGGTGGAAGAGGGAAAACTCAGCTCCATCCGCACGCTTTCCGCCAGGAGCCCTGCTCTTATGGCGCTGGCAGAGATTCCGCCGGCGGTTCCCTTCCACAATATCATCGGACAGAAAACCTCCGGTCCGGCGCATGCGGGCAACGACGGCGTCGTTGCCTATTCAAGCAGTCACCTCGACGGCGCCGAATCCGAGTTGATCGTGCGCTACGGCCACGAAGCCTTCCTTCACCCTCAGGCCGTCGCCGAAATCAGACGCATCCTCCATGCGCATCTCGAGAGCCTGTGATTCTCTCCGCAGGAAAAATTCATTCCCTCCTGGTGGCGATCCACCACGTGGTGCCCCACGGGTCCTTCACCCCGCCTCGCTTATCCTCATCGCCCTTTTTCACCGGCTCCTGCACAGCAGTCGCGCCGTGTTGCAACGCGCTCTGGTAAGTGGCATCGACATCCGGGACATAGACGTGCACATGGGATTCCACGGCGGGCCATTGCTCGGCGCAGTCGCCGAGCATGACAACCGCGTCATCGATGCGAACTTCGGCGTGCATCACTCGACCGTCGGGTCCCGCGAATCGTCGAATCTCGACCGCACCAAAAGCGGCGGTTAGGAAGTCAATGGTCGCACTGGCGTTCGTGACGACCAAATAGGGTGAGACGGACGGGTAGTTATCCGGTTTGTAAGGAGTCATGTTTACGCGTGCAGGGTCATTGAACCGACTATCTGCATCATATATCGGACACCGCCGTCAGATCATCGCGATCGGCGATGGCGCCCCAACCAACTTTAAGCCTCGGCTTGCAAAACGACTCACTTCGTGACGATCATTCCATGTGCTCCGATCGCATGCGCGCCCCGAGCGGAAGCATCGGATTTGAGTTTACGTTAGCTCCTCATCGAAAACAACCGCCACTTTGCCGCACTTGCCGCTGGCCATGAGCGAATAGGCTTCGTCCGCCTTCTCGAGCGGGAATCTGTGCGTGACGAGGTCCTCGGGATGAATCTTCCAACGCACGATGCGCTCCACGAGATCCTCCATGAGCCAAATGCTCGTGACCCAGGATCCGTAAACCGTCTTCTGGTCATGAATCATGTCCGGGCTCGGCTTGAGTCCGAGCGTCCCGCCTTCACCGACGAGGGCGATCTTGCCCCATTTGCGAGTCGCCTGGATCGCGGTGAGGCGGCCCTTGTCACTGCCGCTCGCGTCAAAGGCCCTTTCCACCCCATGTCCACCCGTCAGGCTTCGAATCTCCTCGACGTTGTCGGGCCCGGCCTTCAACGACGTGATCCGCCAGACCGAGCTTCTGCGCCACCTCCATCGCGTTCCGTACAACATCGACTCCGATGAGCTTGTTGGCGCCCAATGCCTTCGAGAGCATCAGGGCAGCGAGGCCCACCGGGCCCAAGCCGACCACCAGCACGGCGTCATTTCCCGAAATGCCGATCTTTTCGAGTCCCTCATAGACTGTTCCGAAACCGCATGCCACCTGGGCGCCATCCGTGTAGGAAAGCTCGTCAGGGAGCGCCACGAGATCCTTTTCTTCCGCCAGAATGAATGGCGCCATTCCTCCATCCCTCTGCCAACCGTAGGCCGCCCGGAACGGGCTCGTGCAGCTAATCATGTAGCCGCGGCGGCAATCGTTGCACACGCCGCACCCGGAAATATGGTAGACGATAACGCGGTCTCCCTTCTTGAATCGTTTCAGTCCCGGCCCTTCCGCGACGATCTGTCCGCAGGGTTCGTGCCCCGCGATCTTGTTTTGATAACCTTCCGGGCCCTTTCCCACATGTTCCCGGTAAATGGCCCGGATATCACTGCCGCAAATGGTCGAGGATTTTGTTTTGATCAACACCTGGCCATGGCCGGGCTCCGGGATTGGAAAGTCTCTGAACTCCACCGTGCTGTTTCCGGGGAGCACCGCTCCTGTCATTGTATTGCTCATAAAGTCTAATCGAGTTAAGGTTGATGCAGCCAAACTTCTGACACGGCGTCTGATTTCTATGAAATAGCTGAATGGAAAGAATGGCCGGGGGAGCTTTGGTCCAATTACAGCCGGCGGCCACCACCTTCTGCCTGAAGCTTGTAGCAAAAATTCAACGGGCTGGTCAATCGTTAGAACGACAGCGCAACGGAATTCCAAACAGCCGATGCGGAAGGACATTTGGACCGGTGAGGTGCCAACCGGCACGCCGCCGAGGTGTGCTCTCGCCTCCTACAGCTTTACCTCGCCGGTAGCGAGCAGCTCGACGAACCGCTCGGCGTCCCTTGCGACCAACAGACCGCGGAGCCGGCGTTTATCCCGGCACATCCGCACAATGGCGCCCACCATTCGCAAATACTCCGACGTGAAGGCACTCGGAATCCCAGCGACAAAAAAAAGCTTCACCGGATCCGACAGGCCCGGATAAGGCACGCCTTCATTCGAACGGCCCGCCGCCATAACCAGGGACGTGACGGATTCCGTCCTGCCGTGGGCGATACAAATCCCGCAGGAGTTTTCGGAGACCGCGGGAGCAACCTCCGCCAGAACCGCGTCGCGCAAGAGCCTAAAATTTCCAACGCGTTCGTCGCCCTCGAGCTTGGCGAGCACCTCCTCGACGGCGCCAGATGGATCGCGCGCGGCAATCGACAGAATAACGTGGTCGGGCTGAAGGACGTCAGCCAATGGGAATCATACATTGCTCCCACTCCACTTGAGTTTCTGGCACAGAACATCGGGAAACGAACGCTCCGGAAGCATGACCAGGGGGAGCTTGCGATTGCTCTTGGCGATGCGGAGAACATCCGCGACGCGCATGGCGCGAGATAGACGGCCGTCCACCGAGAGGAATACCTGCGGCTCAGGGGCCGAGAGACTCGCCTCGATGATCGATCGATCGCTAACGACCATAGAGCGATTGGTGAGGACATGCGGGCAGATCGGAGTGATCACGAAGGCTCCCGAATCGGGCGTCAGAATCGGGCCTCCCGCCGCAAGCGAATACGCGGTCGAGCCTGTGGGGGTGGCGATGATCAGGCCGTCTGCATTGTATTGAGTTAGGTCTTCGCCATCGATCTTTACCTGAATCTTCACCAGCCGGGAGCGTTCCCCTCGGCTGATAACCACATCGTTCAAGCCATGGAGGCGTTCTCTTCTACCTGACGAATCTGTAATCTCCGCCACAAGAAGGTTTCGCCGGCTCAAGATGAAATCCTCGCGGCTGATACTTTCCACGACCCGGGGGATTTCGTCCAAACCGGCGCACGTGAGAAACCCGAGGGATCCGATATTAACTCCTAGAATCGGCCTGATACTAGCCCCCAACTTATGCACAACGCGCAGGATCGTCCCGTCGCCGCCCATTACGACAAGCAATTTCGCCTTCTGTGCGAGCGAATGCTCGTCAAGATCCGATTTGAGACCAGCCAGAGTGGCCGTCAGCGCTTCGAGCTCGAATGCAATGGCTCTCTTTTTGAGCGCTGCGATCATCTCGCGAAGAGCCGCACGGGCATCCACCTTTTCGGAATGCGCAACCAGGCCAATCATCTTCTCAGGTGCGCCAGGAACTCGACGTTTCCTTCGCGTCCGGGGACTGGCGATTCGATCACACCGAGCCATCGTTTCCCGTTCCCTTCGACGAAGCGCCGAATCTTCTCGATTGCTTCCGCTCGAAAGGCCGGATTCCGAACGATTCCGCCCCGTCCAACCTTGGCAGGGGATAGCTCAAATTGCGGTTTGATCAATACGATCATGTCGGCAGCCTCGGTCAGTAAGGCAAACGCAGCCGGCAAAATCAACGCCAAGGAAATAAAACTCACATCCGCTACGCAAATCTGAACCAATTCGCCGATATCTGCGAAAGCCAGGTAGCGCGCGTTCAAACCCTCGTGCGCGATCACTCGGGAATCGTTCCTCAGTTTCCACGCGAGTTGGCCGCGCCCAACGTCAACGGCATGGACTCTGGCGGCGCCGTGCTCAAGCAGACAGTCCGTAAAACCTCCGGTGGATGATCCAATGTCCAGACAAATCTTTCCCTCCGCGGATATCTCAAAGTGATGCAGCGCCGCTTCGAGCTTGAGACCACCCCGGCCCACGTACTTCTCGCCGCTTTCCAATTCTACACTGGCATCTTCTGCCACCTTAAGACCCGGCTTCTCCGCTCGCTGACCCGCCACTGTCACCCGCCCCGCCATGATTTCCCGCTGCGCTTTTTCGCGCGACGCGCAAAGGCCCCTGGCCACCAGGAGTTGATCGATGCGAGTTTTCGCAGTCATCTTCTAAAGATAAAAAATCCTGTTCATCTTGGAAATCCCGTCTAGTTCCTTCCGTTCTACATGTCCGAAGTTGATATCAAAAGCCGGATCAAGAGCATGATGGTGGAGAACCTCATGCTCAAGATTGCCCCGGAGGATATCGGTGACGACACACCGCTTTTTAGCCCAGAGGGTCTCGCTCTCGATTCGATCGACGCGCTCGAGCTGGCCGTGGGTATTGAGAAGAATTTCGGCGTCGCGACACCAAGCGCCGAGGTTGCCAGAGAGGCGTTTGTGAGCGTGAACACGATCGCCGCATACATCACAGCAAAAAAGGGGGGTCGTCGTGATCCTACCGGTTAGATTTCCTGAGACCTCTCGACCATAACCTTTCCAGTGCAATTGCCTCTGGCCCGATTCCTGCTTTTGATTTGGCCCAATTCATGGCAGACGACAACCGAATATGAGTGAATTCCATACCGCCCTCGATACGTCCGTCCCCGGATTAAAAGTCCTTATTCAAGGCAGCCTGAAATTTACTTTGGCACGCGACGCCTCCACGGCCACCAAGCGCGATTGGTGGCTGGCGACCTCCAAGGCTGTGCAGGGCCTGATCGTAGAGCGAATGATCGCCACGGCCACGCTCCACAACAAACGCAATGCCAAGCGCGTCTACTACCTCTCGCTCGAGTTCCTGATGGGGCGGCTCTTTTCCAACAGCCTCTACAGCGCGGGCGTCATCGACGAGATGGTGCATGCCCTCGAGGAGCTGGGTCTGGACTACGATGAGCTTCGCCACGAGGAATATGACATGGGTTTGGGAAACGGGGGTCTCGGCCGTCTCGCCTCCTGCTTTCTCGACTCCCTGGCGACGCTGGATCTACCCGGCCGTCGGCTATGGGATCCATTATCAATACGGGCTCTTCAAGCAGGAGTTCCGCAATGGCTACCAGGTCGAGCTTCCCGATGCCTGGATGCAGTATGGGACGCCCTGGGAGATCGTGCGACCCGAGCAAGCCACGGAGATTCAGGTTTACGGCTACGTGGAAAACGTCTTTGACGACCGGGGCAACTACGTGCCGCGCTGGATGGGCTGGAAGAAACTTGTCGGGGTTCCCTACGACATTCCGGTCCCGGGCTACGGAACCAACACGGTTAATTTCCTGCGTCTGTGGGAATCACGGGCGCCGGAGGAGTTCGATTTCGAGGCCTTCAACCGCGGTGGCTACGAGGAAGCCGTTCGCGAGAAGAACCACAGCGAAACGATCTCGAAGGTGCTCTACCCGAATGACAAGACCGACAGCGGCAAAGAGCTTCGGCTCCTGCAGCAATACTTCTTCGTCGCCTGTTCGCTCAAAGACATCATCCGCCGCTTTCGCAGATCGAACGAGGATTGGGAAGACTTTCCCGAGAAGGTGGCCATCCAGCTCAACGATACGCACCCGGCGATCGCGGTGCTCGAGCTGCAGCGCATCCTGCATGATGAATACGGGATGCCGTGGGACGAGGCCTGGTCGATCGTGAGGCGCACCTTTGCCTACACTAATCACACGCTCTTGCCCGAGGCGCTCGAGAAGTGGAGCGTGGGGCTCTTCCAGAAAGTAGTGCCCCGCCATCTGCAGATTGTCTTTGAGATCAACAAGCGCTTCCTGGAGGAAGTCGAGGCGAAGTGGCCCGGCGACACCGCCAAGAAGGAAAGACTCTCCCTCATCGAAGAGGGTCACACGCAGATGGTGCGCATGGCCCATCTCTCGGTGGTGGGCAGCCATTCGGTCAACGGAGTGGCTGCGCTCCACACCGCGCTGATCAAGAAGGATCTCTTCCCGGACTTTGATGTTCTCTACCCCGGAAAGATCAACAATAAGACCAACGGGATCACCCCGCGCCGCTGGTTGCTGGCCTGCAATCCGCGCCTCAGCGAGCTGATCAGCTCCAAGATCGGTCACGCCTGGGAGCGCAATCTCGACGAGCTTCGTGCCTTGGAGCAGTTCGCCGAGGACCCCCAGTTCCAGGTCGATTTCATGAACGTCAAGCAGGCCAACAAGGTGGACCTGGCCCGCATCATCAAGCGCGACTGCGGGGTGGCGGTCAATCCCGCCGCGCTCTTCGATGTGCACATCAAGCGCTTGCACGAATACAAGCGCCAGCACCTCAACCTGCTGCACATCCTGGCGCTCTACCGGCGCCTCTTGCAAGACCCCAGCCTGGTGATCTCCCCGCGCGTCTTTGTCTTTGCGGCCAAGGCTGCCCCCGGCTACGACATGGCCAAGTGCATCATCAAGGCCATCAACGCGGTGGGCAAGTGCATCAACAACGACAAGCGCCTGGAGGATCGCATCAAGGTGGTCTTTCTGCCCAATTACCGGGTGTCGTTGGCCCAGCGCATCGTGCCGGCGGCCGATCTCTCCGAGCAGATCTCCACGGCGGGCAAGGAAGCCTCCGGCACCGGCAACATGAAGCTCGCTCTCAATGGCGCGCTCACCATCGGCACACTCGACGGGGCCAACGTCGAGATCAAGGAAGAGGTCGGAGAGGAAAACATCTTCATCTTCGGGCTCACCGTCGAGCAGGTTCACGCCCTGGTAAAGAAGGGCTACGACCCCCAGCAATACTACCTCAAAAACGAGGAACTGCGCGCCGTGGTGGACTGGGTGGGCTCGAACTACTTCACCCCCGATGAGCCCACGGGGGCCTTGAGCATGCTGCGCGACAATCTCTTTTTTACCGATCCCTTCCTGTGCCTGGCCGACTTCGAGTCCTACAGCGAATGCCAGAAAAAGGTCGATCTCGCCTTCCGCAACAAGGCTCAATGGGCCAAGATGGCCATTCTGAACACCGCGCGCATGGGAAAGTTCTCCAGCGACCGCTCAATTGCCGAATATGCCAGCGATATTTGGCATCTGGATCCGATAGCCGTCTGAGCCAACACATACTTTACTGTCGCACGCGAGTCCTGTAACGGCGATGCGCTCATCGCCGGGCCCGCGACTACAGACATCGGCGACGCTGACACGCAGCCGTGCAGGGGACGACCGTGGGGAGACGGTCGCTACAGCTCTCAAGCGGACCCTACCGGGTATTTGTCCATGAGAAACGCAACAAGTTCGCCGGGGCTCTCAAAAATGAAGTCCGGCTTCATCGCCTCAAGCGAGCGCCGGCTGTTGTAGCCCCAAGTGACCGCGGCGATCCGGATACCCACTTTTTTCGCCGCTTCGATGTCTCGTGTTTCGTCACCGATAAACAGGATGTCCGCGGCGTGAACATGCTCACGTCTGATGACGCTGCGAATCATGCGCGCCTTGCCAAGAAGCTTCGAGGAACAGCGAACAAAATTGAACAGCTCCAGCCCGTGACTTCGCAGAAAAATCTCGACATTGACTTCGTTGTTCGAGGTGATGATGCCCAGCGCATAGCCGAGCGCCTGCAGTTCCCGCAAAGCTTCCGGCATCCCCGGCAAGGGTTGAATGGAGTGGATGCGAGCATGAAGCTCTTCACTGCCGCGCCTCGCCAAGCGGCTCATTTTTCGGGTCGGGATGCCGAGAAACTTCATCAGTTGCCGCGTGCGCATATCCCGGGCCCTTTCCAGATCTTTCGGCTCCAAGGAACGAAAGCCGAATTCGACAGCGAGCTTGTTCAAGATCTCCAAAGCCGCGTCGAAGGTGTCTGCAATGGTTCCATCGAAGTCGAAAATCAACAACTTGGGCCTCCCCGTGGGCTTCGGGGCGGGCCTGCGGCGTCTCAGAACGTATCGGGCGAGCCGTCTCACACTGCAGCAAGTTCCGCGGGTACTTCCATTGTTCCTTTGTATTTGGGTTCTTCGGGTTCCAAACCGAAGTTGGCGGACACAAGACTTGCGATGCGCTCCATTTCCTCGTCGGACAGGCGGGGTTTGTCGGGGGTTTCGGCAAACTCGCGAAGCTGAGCCGAATCATAAATATTTGGAAGCACCGAGGCAACCCGGTCATCCGCCAGAAGCCAAAGCATGGCACCCTGTCCGAGCGTTCGAGTCCCGCCGCGTTCAAGAAACCTCAACTGCTCAACCTTCTTCACACCGTTGAGAAGCCATGACCGGGGGCGATGGCTTCGGTGATCGCCAGGCGGAAAGACTGTGTCCGCGGTGTAGTTGCCTTCAAGCAAGCCGGAGGAATGCGGCACGCGAATGAGAAACCTCGTCTTCGCCTCGCAATTCCGCGCAGCATTCTGTATCGCTGTGCCCGGATGCTGCTCGAGGAGATTGTAGATATGTTGCACGACGGCGGGCTTCCGCTTGCGGATCGCTCTTACCCCCTCGCCAAGCCACCCAATAGCGGGCCCGAGCGCCACGCCGTATTCCTTCACCTTGCCTTCGGCGCGGAGGTCCTCGAGAGTCTCCCAAAGTGCATCATCGTCGACCTGCTCCATACGGATGTTGTGCAGTTGCAGAATATCGATGTGATCTGTTGCGAGCCGCTCCAGCGCGGCGTCCGTCGCGAGCCTGATGGCTTCCGGCCGAAAATTTTGAGGAATCTCGCGTTGTCCGCGCCGTTCCTCTCCGTGATGCACAAAATCATAGCCAACCTTTGTTGCGATCACGATCTTGTCGCGTTTTCCCCGGAAAGCCTGGGCGATCAGCTCTTCGCTGCGCCCGTTCCCGTATGTGTCGGCCGCATCGAACAACGTAATGCCGAGATCGAAGGCCTCTTGCATCAGCGCAACGGCCTCTTCGTTCGTATAATTGCCCCACCAGCCTGTCGAAACCGTCCAAAGGCCGAACCCCACCTCGCTCACCTGCAGGTCCGTTCCCGAAAAGTTGCGATACTTCATAGCTTGCACAGGATGCCACCGGCGCGAGCCGTTTGCCAAGGTTTTCGGGAGACCTCCGAATCTCTTGCTGGCAGCAGCAGGCGATTTCCTCTTATTCTCAAGCGCGATGAGCGTCGCACCCGGAGCCGGCTCAACCGGATTCACTCGCGCAAAAACCCTCGGCCGCCGGGCCTGGAGGGTAATAGGTGGATAGATGCTGTCCTTTTCGACAAGCTGGAACACGGCATTTGGGAAGTCCGGGCAAGAGATTGTCGAGGAGATTCTCGACCTGGGATTCGATGCCATCGAGTTGGGACACGGGCTCCACGCCTCCGTGGTTCACGAGATGCTCGAACTGCGGAAGAAGAACTCATTTGTTGTCTCGAGCCTGCACAACTTCTGTCCGCTCCCTCCCGAGGTCATGGTCGATCAGCCGGACTGTTATGAATTCACCTCCGATCGCCCGGGCGACAGGGAGCGGGCCGTGCGGCTGACCCTGCAAACGATCGACATGGCCGAGCGTTTCGAGGCACCCGTTGTCGTCGTGCACACCGGGCGCATCCGAGCCTTGAAGCTAACCCGCCAGCTGCGCGAGTTGGTCGAAGAAGGGGAATTTCTTAGCAAGCGGTTCGCCCGCGTGAAGCTCGAGGCCGTTAAGAGTCGCGAGGGCGTGGGCGGCACATATGCGCGGCGCGCATTGGAATGTCTAAGCGAGATTCTTGCCTACGCATCAAAGAAGGGCATCCGGATCGGCATCGAGAACCGCGAGCACTACGAGGCCGTGCCCTCGGAACGCGAGTTTCTCGATTTTCTTCAGCTCTTGAATTCGCCGAGCGCGGGATACTGGCACGACTTCGGCCATGCGCAGATCAAGCAAAACCTGGCTTTGCTCGACCACGGGGATTTCCTCGACCGCATGGGCACTCACGCCGTCGGCTGTCATCTGCACGACGTGAAATGGCCTTTCAAAGATCATTGCCCCCCCTTCTCGGGCGAAATCGACTACGCGAGGCTCGTGCCGAAGCTTCCCAGAGGCTGCCTTTTCGTTTTCGAACTTCGGCCGGGCACCCCGCACGAGGAAATCATCGCGGCGGCTAATCGCTGGAGACAACTCTTCGACGCATGAAACGCATTCTTTTTGCATCTGTGCAGGTGGCGATCACCGTGCTCTTGCTCTGGTGGATCTTTCGAGATCCCGATAGGCGCGCAAGGATGGCGGACGCATTGCGTGCCGCTGAGTACGTGTGGCTCATACCAGGCGTGCTCAGCATCGGTTGCGCCTTTCTGTTCCAGACGGAACGCTGGCGGCGTCTGCTTCGCGTTCAGGGCATTCCGCTCGGATGGTGGAGAACGTTTCGGGTCTACCTGATCGGCGCTTTTTTTAACCTCTTCCTCCTCGGCGCGACGGGCGGGGACATCGTGAAGATCTATTACGCGATGCGGGAGACCGCTTCGAAGAAAACCGCTGCGCTGCTCAGCGTGCTTGTCGATCGCATGGTAGGCATGCTGGCTCTGGTCACGGTCACCGTCGTGCTTTGCTCGCTGCGACTGGATCGCCTTCTTGCCGATCCGCTGACCCGGGCGCTCCTTGCGGCACTCGCTCTCATCATGGGAGGATCGCTGGCCATCATCGCGTTCGGCTTTTGCGTAGATCGTTTCCACCTTGCGCATAAGCTGCCGCATTGGCTGCCCATGCGCGGAAAGATCGTCGAGCTTTCAACCGCTTTCTCGACCTACGCGCGCGATCCCAAGGTGCTCGCTTGGACCTTCGGACTCTCCGTCCTGGCGCATTTGTGCATTTTCTTCTCATTCTATTTTGCGGCCCGCGCCTTCGGCGCCTTCCCCGGGATCAATGGAATGATTGAGATTCTTTCGGTATTGCCCATCATTCTGACGATTGCTTCTCTGCCCATCAGTCTCTCCGGGGTTGGCGTTCGCGAGCAGTTGTTTCAGAACGTGTTGTCGGGGATGTTCGGCACCCCCGAGGGTTTGGCGGTCATGATATCCATTACGGGGTTCCTCTTCGTCGTCTTCTGGGGTCTTGTTGGCGGCTGTGTTTATCTGGTCTATCGGCCCACCGGCGGACTTCATCTCCACGAGATGCAGGAGGAGGTCCATGCGATCGAGGAATCGATCGAGGACAAAACGTGAAAAAGCGCGCGGGACGTCCTCGCGTGATCGCGAACTTCGCGATTACCGCTGACGGAAAGGTCTCCACGCGGAACTTCACGCCGACGGGGTTCACGAGCAAAGCCGACAAGCGGCGGCTTCAGGAGATTCGCTGCCTCGGAGACGCGCTGCTCGCCGGCGCAAGAACGGTCTCGGTGGATCAGATGAGCATGGGAGTTTCAGCAAGCGATCTTCGCGACAGGCGTCGCGCAGCCGGACTCCCGCCCGAGCCGCTCCGAATAATCGTCAGCAACAAGGGCCACATCGATCCGTGCTGGAAGGTCTTTCAAAGACCCGGCGCGCCAATCGTCATTTTTTCCACGCGCAGAATGCGGCAGACATCACGCGCTTCGATCGCGCTACTCGCGGACCTCTGGATTTTCAACTCACCGAAAGTTGATCTCGCAGCAATGCTCCGAAATACTGCGAACCGATTACGGGGTACGCACCCTCGTCTGCGAGGGTGGCCCAAGCCTTTTTCGAGCGCTGTTGGAAATTGGAGCGATCGACGAACTTCATCTCACATGGGCGCCTGTGATATTCGGCGGGGCGGGATCCGCCTACGCTCACGGGAATTCCCGGCGAGTTTCCTGCCCAAGACCATCCGTTGCCGCCTCAAGAAGATGCAAGTCGAGGGGCGTGAGTGCTTCCTAACCTATGCGTTGTGATGGCGCTCTCGCATGGCCGTCACCCTCAGGAGAACGCAAGAGTCCGGTCCGGGACAGGATTACTTGTTGTCGATCTGGACGGCGCGGCTAAAGGCATCCAGAAAATCCGGAAGCGCGGCCTCCACCCGGTTCCAGTTGGGAATCATCGGGTTGCCCAGCGGATCATTGAGATATTCACGCGCTGCGCCCCGGATGCTGCGCACAAAGGTGCCGACCGCCAACTCTTCCCCGTGGCGATCGTAAGTTCAGCCCGTTAATCTCGGCGTCGGCCCCGTAGAAGCGCATGGTGTCCTCAGCCTTGCGCACGTAGGCGCTCAGAAGCGTATCGAAGATGCCCCGGTCCAACTTTACGCCATGTCCAGCCAGAGTGAGAAAAAGGCTCTTCACGATATCCACAGCCATCTTGTTGAGCCCCTTCTGGGC
Source organism: uncultured Verrucomicrobiae bacterium (assembly GCA_963784465.1). Classification (GTDB taxonomy): domain Bacteria; phylum Verrucomicrobiota; class Verrucomicrobiia; order Chthoniobacterales; family Terrimicrobiaceae; genus DASTFP01. Next base: position 26,002 of record CAWASQ010000067.1, on the reverse strand, counting down.
GTCGCGCGGCGAAAGTTCCTGGTGCTTGTGGTCGTAGCATTCCGCGATATCCACCTGGCAAATGCTCTTCGGCGAGGACACACGGAAGACCTCCGCCAGTATGCCGACCTCAATACCCCAATCGGAGGGAATGCGCGCGCGGCGAATGATGTCGTGGTCGAGGCTCATTTCTCCGCTCAGCGGGTAACGGAAGGTGTCCAAGTAGATAAGAAAGTCATTCTCGCCGATGATGCTCTGCAGAGACCGGATCAGGGGCGTGACGAGCAATCGCATGACCCGCCCATTGAGTCTGTCCGTGAATCGCGCGCTATATCCCTTGCAGAAGTCGAAACCGAGATTCGGGTGGGCTACCGGGTAGCAAAGCCTCGCGAGTAACTCCCGGCTGTAAGTGAGGATGTCGCAGTCGTGCACGGCCACCATCTGGGACTTCGCGCTCGCCAGGACGTATCCGAAACAAAGCCAGAGATTGCGGCCCTTGCCCGTTGGGCCAGGATCCAAATCGGATTCCATCAACTGTTCGATCAAACGCCGCATACGAGGACCGTCGTTCCAGATGAGGACCGGCTTTTGGGGAAGCTGCCCGAAGATCCGTTTCGCACGCTGCCAGCTCGCGGAGTTCGCCCCGTCGATGCCAACCACGATCTGCTTGAGATATGGAACGTTTTTCAGCTCTTTGACGATGCCACGAAGCGCGGCAGTGCCGAGTTCCTTCACATGACACGGCAGAACGAGACCAATCGGGGCCTGTGCCGAAAATTCGAGGAGATCTCGCTCGAGTTGTTCGACGTTGGGCTTACCCAGCCGGTGCAAGGTTGCCATCGATCCATCCTGAAAAAAGTCCGCCATGACGTCAGCGAATACTCAGTTGACTCTTGCGATTGAGCAACTCAAGAAACCTGATAGGCTCATGGGCTTGCCAGAAAACCCTCCGATTTATCGCAACCTGGTAGTGATTCACTATCATTTGCGACCGGGCGGTGTGCGTCGAATCATCGAACTTGCCCTGCCGGAAATCGCGTCCGCGGTTCCCATGCCGCTTGAATCAATCACTCTCGCTTCCGGGGAACTCCCTGACGCAGCGTGGCGGCAGAACCTAACGAGCGCGTTGCGGGGGACGCGGCTCAGCTTCCTCCGTGAGCCCGCCTTTCGCTACCTCTCCGAGCAGCGATCGCCACCCGAGGTGATCCGTCGCCAAATCCGCTCCGCTCTCGAGCGTTTGACCAAGAATCGCCTGCCCGATCAAACGCTGATCTGGGCACACAATTTGGGCCTCGCGCGCAATCTCATCCTCTCCGGCGAGCTTGCGGCCTTCTCGGCGCGACGGGGCCTGTCTCTGCTTTCGCACCATCATGACCTTTGGTTCGAGAATCGCTGGGCGCGCTGGAGCGAGATGCGCGAGTGCGGGTTCCGATCGTTGACGGCGGTGGCAAGAGCTTCGTTCGCAGCCAAGGCCCGCGTTTGCCACGTGACGATAAACCAGCTCGACAATGCCGTTCTTAGCAAGCACCTCGGTTCGCGGGCCAGGTGTTTGCCAAATCTTGCCCAGGCCAACGGAGCGCCATCCAGGGCGCGCATCCGGGCTGCGCGCGATTGGCTGGCCTCTCGACTCGGCGACGACGGTCCGGTCTGGATTTCGCCGACACGCTTTCTCAGAAGGAAAAATCTGGCTGAAGCGGTGCAGCTCACCCGCTGGCTTCGCCCCGAAGCCTGGTTCGTTACCACCGCTGGTGTCAGCTCGCGGGAAGAACTTCGCTATGCCAGGCGGCTCGAAGCCGCCTCGCGCCACGGAAAATGGAGAGTGCGATTTCAGCTTCTGGCCGAGGCGAAGGGATCCGTGCCCGCCGTTGACGATCTCGTTTCGGCGTCGGAAGCGATGCTTCTAACCTCTGCGCAGGAAGGTTTCGGGCTCCCCTACCTCGAAGCGGCCGCTTTGGAAAAGCCGCTCATTGCCAGGCATCTGCCCAATGTTGTTCCCGATTTAGTGGAACTAGGATTTGCGTTTCCGAACCTCTACGACGAGACCCTTATCGCACCCGACCTCCTCAACCTGCGCTCCGAGCGCACCCGACAAAACAAGCTTTGGCGAGCGTGGAAATCTGCCATGCCTGCGTCATGCCGCCGCCTTGCGGATCGCCCGATGCTCCTCGATTTGCCCGCCGGCGAACCCATACCATTCAGCCGGTTGACGCTCTCGGGTCAATTGGAGATCCTGGCAATTGCGCCCGAAAGATCCTGGGAGGCCTGCAGGGAGGCAAATCCCCTTCTTCAACAATGGCGGAATTTGGCGCAAGCAGGGCGGCTTCCGGCGATGGAATGGCCGGAGCGTGCCGAGGCGGCGATCGGCGGAAAAGCGTACGCGACGAAGTTTTGGAAATCGGTCGCTGCGATTTCAAGACGCCCACTGGGCGTTCATGCCGTCGAACGCGCCCAGCGTGACTCTATCGCCCAACGGCTGGGAGCGCGATTTCTCTACCCAATCCTTTTCGGCGAGGAATGAACGCCATCAGGGCCATCATTTGCGACGTGTATCGCACCATTCTCGATGTTGGTGAAGCGCCCCAGGATGCTGAAGAGCGTTGGATCAAACTTTGCCGGGGCGCCTTGGGCAGAGACTCCGGACTCTCACTTGAGCAGCTTGCGGCTCGATGTGGCGATATCATCTCCGAAGATCACCGCGAGGCCCGGGAGCGCGGAATTCTCTACCCCGAAGTCCATTGGCCAGCAGTAATGAATCGTGCTCTGCCTGGACTCGAAACACTGCCCCACGCAGATCTCGACGCGTTTCTCTTCGATCACGCTCAACTTTTTCGGACGCTTCGAATGAACCCGGGCTGCGCGACGGTTCTCCGCGAATGCCGGGAACGCGGATTACTCCTGGGCATCGCATCGAACGCGCAAGCCTACACGCTGCGAGAGCTCGACCTGGCCCTGAGAGAGGCCGGGCTGGATGCATCGATTTTTCAATCCGATCTCACCTTCTGGTCGTTCGAGCATGGCTTTAGCAAACCCAATCCCCACGTATTCCAAATCCTCCGGGCCCGGCTCCAAGCTCACGGTGTCTCGCAGTCGGAAACGCTCATGATCGGCGATCGCGAGGATAACGATATCGCCCCAGCGCGCACCGCCGGCTGGCGCACCTGGCTGTTCCCGGATCCGCGAAACCATGCGGGCAACGGAGACTGGGACTCGCTTGGACGCGTTCTATTCGAATCCGCTGAACAATAAGCGACCCCGAAAAAGTCGTTTCGCAGTGCGCTCTGCGAAAACGATTTCCTTTAACCACGAGGGGCGGGCATGACAAGGCAACTTTTTGAACCCTGACCCCGAGTTTCCGGGTTTGACGCGGAGGGCGGTGCGATGACCGCTCAGGGCGCGGGCGGCAGGCATCAGGGCTGTGAAGGCGGCGCGTGCCCGCTGCCGCGCTCACGTTAGGAGTTTCATTTCGAGTCGCGGTGAACAGTGGCCGGTGAAAAGCCTGGCACGCACACAGCGATATATTCCGCTCCCTCCGGTGCTGGGGTGCTGTAGCGCACCCACTCGCCACGGCTGACAATGATAGACTGTCCTGCAGTCACGCGATGAACTCCGTCGCGGCTCTCAACGCGCAGGGCGCGATCCGTGGCGAGGCGTCTTCGGGATTCGGCGGCAAGGCGGCAGGTTGCCGCGCGAGTCCTCATATTAAACTGCCCCGGTATCAAATCCAGCCTCATCGTTTCTGAATCGCGGCAGCAAGCAGCCCTTTGCGCCAATCTCCCTTGCGCGCCCGCCGCGGCGTTGCCAGATCCGCGTTCGAGCGTCATCCGAATGAGCCCGCGCGCTCGTTTCTCTGCGTAGTCGTTGAGTTGCGGACCGTGGTAGCTATTGGCCTTCTCAATTCGCTCGGGCCGCTTGGCGAGCATCTTAAGAAGCTTCTCGCGGAATCTCCCCGAACCAGTCTTGGTGACTCACCTCCAAACCCTTTCGCGTGTCGTCCCATGTGTTGCCTCAGGTACCGAGAATGACGGTTCCCATAGCAGTGATGGCTGGGGAATACTTAATCACGACGCGTCAGGCGGCTAACGTGCAGTTGAGCCGCGCCGGGTAGCCGCGTTGGCTCGACGCTTTCGTTCGACCGTCTTGGATCTTCTTCGTGCAGCGAGCTGCTCTCCGATCCAAATCTTGATAAGTGATTGGCGGGGAACGCCAAGTCTGTCGGCTTCCAGGTCCAGCCTCGAGAGCATCCATTCCGGAAAATCCACATTGACCCGTTTGGCGGCATGACCCGGACGGACAGCCTTCGCAAGGTCCAGGTACGGAAGGATGTCCTCCTTGCCTTCGTCGAAAATCCTATCCAATTCTCCTGCTTTCATATTCTTCTCTTTCGTTTGGTCGCGCGCGTCTTACTGAAATGATCCGAACCCGCCGCTGCCGCAGAGTAAAGAACGCCACCCAAACCCTCTGGCGATACTCTGCGAGCATCGCGAACCGGGGCTCCGTCTCGCTCTGGGCAGGAAAGAGCAGGCGATCTTCGTCGTCCCAGAGGCCTTTGGCTTCCTCAAAGTCGATCCCGTGCTTCTCCTTGTTCCTTGCGCTCTTGCTCGGGTCATATTCAAAGTCCACTCGGTATGTTTTTTATATCGCGGCCATCGGGTTCACGCAAGGGGTCTGTGTCGAACGTTATGCAGGCGAACTCATGCTGACTGTATCGGGAATGGTCAAAAAATGCGCTACTCTTATTTTCGCCGATCCAGGGACACTTCGCCTCGGATCTTGCTAAAACGCGGTCGCCCACGGCAATTCCCCCAAAGCGAGGAGGCGAGACTGCTGACACCGACTCTATGCCGCCGCGAACCAAGCGATGCCATAGGGGGGCAAGCGCACGGCCTGGCCACTTGAAATTGCCTCAGGCAATCCTGTCAGCGGCTCCCACTTCGCGCCGTCGTGCGGCGGCAGCGTACACGAAAGCTCTGCTGGAGTTACGTTTGTTAGGCAGATCGCTTTCCCGCCGTCCGCGGCGTTCCTGGCCGTCACGAACAAGCCTGGTGGGGCTTCGGGAATATGCTGCCCCGCATACGGACTGAATGCGGGATGCGAGGCGCGAGCTTCGATCATCCGGCGCAAGCCCGCGAAAACGCGAGCGCGGATGCTGCCCGGATCGTCCAGGGCTGCCTCCAGTTCGGCGACATCAAGTTTCTTCCGATTGATCCTGCGCGGGATACCGCTTTCCTCTGCGGCTTTCCGATCTCCACGCGACCCGAAAAGGGAATGAAAATAGATACCGGGAAGTCCTCTGAGCGCGAGCATGATGGCGTGCGCCGCGAGAAAGCGGGCGATCTGCGTGTCCGGGGATTCGGCGCTCTGCGGATCCGAAAGCGCGTCAAAGTAGCTGATGTTGAGCTCATACGGGCTCTTCGTTCCGTCCGGGTTGTTCTTGTAGGAGACAAAGCCGTTGTGATCGAGGGCGGTCTGCACCAAACCGTCGATTTCCTTCTGATCCAAAATGCCCCGGGCGGGGTTAAGGCCAATACCGTCGTGAGACGCGAGAAAGTTGAAGAATGTCACTCGTTCGGACGGAAGCTCGAGTGTTTGCGCCCAGCGCCGAAGGCGCGTGGCGTCCCCAGTGCGCAGCGTGTGAAAAACCAGCGGCGGCAGGGCGAAATTGTAGACCAATTGCGCCTCATTGCTGCCATCGCCGAAATAGGAAATATTGTCGACGTGCGGAACATTTGTTTCCGTAATGAGCTGCACGTCGGGCGCGACGGCATCGAGCACACTTCGCATCAACTGAATCACGCGATGGGTCTGCTCGAGATGGATGGACGACGTGCCGGGAACTTTCCAAAGGAAAGCGATTGCGTCGAGCCGTATATAGCGAGCGCCCTTGCCCACGTAAAAGAGCAGCACCTCCAAAATTCTCAGCAGCATGCGCGGGTCCGAAAAATTGACGTCGACCTGATCGGCGCTGAACGTCGTCCAGGCCCGTTTCGTTCCCGAGGCAGTTAAGAACTCCGTCAGCAAGGGAAGGGCGCGTGGGCGCACCACCTGCGAGAGATCCGGATCGCCCGACACCGAAAAGAACGCCGTCTCCCAGCCAGGTTCCTGCCGCAAGAACTTGTCGAACCAGACACCCTGCGCAGAGGCATGATTAAAGACCGCATCAAACATCAGATCAAAGTTTCGCCCCAAAGACTCCACATCCTCCCAATTCCCCAAGGCGGAATCGACCGCGTAGTAGTCCATCACCGAAAAACCGTCGTCCGATGAGCTCGGGTAGAACGGCAGAACATGCACGGCGCTGATCACGCCGTCCACCCGCGCTGAGAGAAACTTCGTAAGCGTCTTGAGAGGAGATTGGTTCGGAGCGCGCACTTGATCGCCGTACGTGATCAACATGCTGTCCGCCTCCGTCGGTTTGTCCTTCACGGAAGCCTTCGCGGGCCCGGCGTCGCAAGCCCTGCGAATCAGGCCCTGAACCGCTTCCTCGACTCCCGTCGCCGCGGACTCTCCGTAAAGGAAATCGAGATGATCCTTTACAGTCGATTTCACACGCACATTTTAGCATGCGTACCCGATTTTAAAGAAAACAGTGAAAGTTCATTCATCCCAAGCCCATTTTCCCAAACACGTCGGATTCATCTCCACCCGTTTTCACGGCACAGACGGAGTGACCCTCGAGGCGGCCAAATGGGCCGAAATCCTGGAAGCCGAAGGCGCGAAATGTTTTTGGATGGCGGGCCTGCTCGACAAGCGCGAAGACATCAGCCATCTCGAGCCGATTGCTTTTTTCAATCATCCCTCCGTTGTGTGAGGTGCAGAAAGAACTGTTCGGAGTCGACCACGCGTCCCCGCGAGATCACCGACCGCATCCACGAAATGAAGGAGAAGCTGAAGACGAGCATCTACGACTTCATAAAGCGTTTCGACCTCGAGCTTCTCATCCCGCAGAACATCCTCGCCATCCCGATGCACGTACCCCTTGGTGTCGCCATGACCGAGGTCATCGCCGAGACCGGCATCCCCTCGATCGCGCACCATCATGACTTCACGTGGGAGAGAGAGCGATTTACGGTTACTTCCGGCGCCGACTATCTTGCTTCTTCCTTTCCTCCCACGCTGCCTTCCCTCGTTCACGTCGTGATTAACTCGATGCAGCAAAAGGAGCTCGCCCGGCGCTACGGGCAGGCGTCCACAATCATTCCAAACGTCATTGATTTCGAAACACCGCCGCCCCGGATTGGACGACTATTCCAGGGACTTCCGGCGGGAAATCGGAGTGTCCGAAGACGATATTCTTGTGCTTCAGCCGACGCGGATTGTTCCCCGAAAGGGCATCGAGCATGCCATCGAGCTCTTGCGCCGCCTGAAGGAGCCCCGGCTAAAGCTTGTCCTTTCTCATCCAAGCGGCGACGAGGGCGATGCTTACGCCAAGCTCTTGAGCGAGCGCATCGCCGACGCCGGCATTCAGGCGTTGTTCATCGCCGACCGAATCGGAGAAAGGCGAGGCTTGAACGCCGATGGCAGGAAGGTTTACACGCTTTACGACATTTACCCTCACGCCGATCTTGTCACCTACCCCAGCTACTATGAAGGCTTCGGAAACGCTTTTCTCGAAGCCGTCTATTTCGGAAAGCCCGTGGTGGTGAACACCTACGCGGTTTATGCGCGAGACATCGATCCTTTGGGGTTCAAGACCATCGAGATGTCCATGATCGTGACCAACGAGGTCGTAGAGAAAACCCGCGAGATCATTGATGACAGCTCGCTGCGCGACGAATGGGCCGCCATCAACTTCGACCTCGGCGTAAAATTTTTCTCCTATTCGGTCGCTCGCCGCAAGCTCGCGGGCCGAATTGCCAAGCTCTTCGGCGAAGGTTGATCGGAGCGGTTCATACAGGGTCTGCCCGGACTACGAGGTCTCCGGAGCGAGGACCTCGGCGAAAAGTTCCCTGACCTGCTTCGATACCTTCACCCTTGTTCGCGCAAACGGGTATGACGGTGGCCTTTCGGACTTTCGCCTTGAACTGCCGCAGGTGGTCGGCCGCTTCGGGCAGGTCCATCTTGTTGGCGACCACGGCAAAGGGTCTGGCAGCCAACGCGGGGTCATACAACTTCAACTCCCTCCGCAAGGTTCGAAAGTCCTCGACCGGATCGCGTCCTTCGCTGCCGGCCATGTCGATCACGAAGAGGAGGAGCTTGCAGCGTTCGATATGCCGCAGAAATTCGTGCCCGAGGCCCTTGTTATTATGGGCCCCTTCGATGAGGCCTGGAATATCCGCAACCGTCGCGCGCCGATAACCGCCCAGTTCAACAACGCCTACGACGGGATTCAATGTGGTAAAGGGGTACGGCGCTACCTTTGGATGCGCGGCGGAAATTTTCCCGAGGAGGGTGCTCTTTCCGGCGTTGGGGTAGCCCACCAGCCCCGCGTCGGCAATCGTCCGGAGTTCCAATGCGAACCAGCCCTCTTCGCCGGACTCGCCATCCGTGGTCCGTCGCGGAGCTCGATTCGTCGAGCTTTTGAAATGTGTGTTGCCTTTTCCTCCCCGGCCACCCCGGCAGAGCACGAACTCTGCGTCCGGCTTGTCAAGGTCTGCAAGCGGTTCGAGTGTTCGCAAATCGAGCGAAGCCTTCTTGCCTGTTTCTTCGGGTCCGGGATCTGCCATGTGGGGATGAAACTGCTCGGGAAGGCGGAAAATCATCGTCCCCACGGGCACCTTCACCGTCAGCGGTTCTCCGTTGCGTCCATGTTTGTCCTTGCCTTGCCCGTGCGAGCCGCGGCCCGCCCGCAGGTTCGGCTCGTAGATACAGGCTCACGAGGTTGTCGGTATGAACGTCGGCTTTGAGAACGATGCTCCCTCCGTCGCCGCCATCGCCGCCATCCGGTCCGCCATGAGGGACGTATTTCTCCCGGCGGAAACTGCAGCAACCGTCGCCGCCATCGCCGGCCTTCGCATGAACGCGAACATGATCGACGAATCTCATTTCGCCATCAAAACCGCGTGAGCGCAAGCCAGGCAAACTTCGGGCACCGACGCCCGAACGACTGCCGCTCACTTTTTCTTGGTCAGAGACTCGTACAATCTCGCCGTCTGATGCGCGATCGCCGGCCAGCCAAAGACTTCCTCCGCGCGGCGACGTCCCGCCTCTCCAAATGCCTTGCGTTTCGCCGGATCTGCCATGAGTTCGTTGATGCGCGCTGCGAGATCGCGCGAGAATCTATCGGGAGCCACGGGCTCGAAGGGACTCTCCTGCATCTGATCGATGGAAACGAGATAGCCGGTCTCGCCATGAACGACGACCTCCTTGATGCCGCCGACGGCTGCCGCCACGACGGGCGTTCCGCATGCCATGGCCTCAAGATTGATGATGCCAAACGGCTCGTAAATGGATGGGCACACAAAGACAGCCGCGTTGCTGTAGAGTTCGATCTTCGTCTTGACGTCGACCATCTCCTCGATCCAGATCACCCCGGAGTGCTTCCGCTGAGCGGCGGAGACCGCCGTCTTCATTTCCGCTGCGATTTCCTGGGTGTCCGGAGCGCCGGCGCACAAAACGATTTGAAAGCCCGGATCCATATACTTGATGGCATTGACGAGGTGGACAATCCCCTTCTGCCGCGTGATTCGACCGACGAACAAGCACATACGGCTCGACGGGATTTATCCCGAAGCGCTTCAGGGCGGCTCTCGAATCAACGTGCTTGTATTCGTCGAGATCAATCCCGTTGTAGATGACGTGCAATCTATCGGGACGGACGGTGAACAGATGCTCGATATCGTTCTTCGTCTCGCGGGAGACAGCGATGACCGCGTCCGCCATCTCGATAGCCGTTTTCTCGAGCCAGCACGTGAAGTCGTATCCCCCGCCCAATTGCTCGCGCTTCCAGGGGCGCAAGGGCTCGAGAGAATGAACGGTGATGACCAGCGGAATTCCGTAGTTCAACTTCGCGACGATGCCGGCCCAATGCACGTACCAAGTGTGGCAGTGCACCAGGTCCGCCTTAAAATCAACGCGTGTTGAAATCCAGGGAACGCTGGAGCGCCCCAAAGACCGATCTCAGCGGCTTGGGACACGTGTAGGAGTTTGAATCCAGGCTGAAGCCGAGCGCCGACAAATTGCCGTTAGTCATATTCTGATCGCCGAAGCAGCGCACATGCACGGGCATGAGCTTGGCGACCTCGCGACTGAGATACTGCACATGGATGCCTGCTCCGCCGTATATGTGGGGCGGAAATTCGTTTGTGAGGAGTAGTATATTCATATTCCAAGAATCCAAGTGAGGTTGCCTTCGGCCGGCCGGACTGCCGCGCACGGGTAGTTTGATTTTCCGCCGAACACTTCGGAAAGAACGGCATCTTTGCCCTTGCTGTTGACCAGGAAGCAAACATGCCGGGCCGCATTAATGATGGGATACGTCAGGGTGATGCGATGCGTGTTGAACTTTGGGACAAAGTTCGCGACCACCCAGCGGTCGGTCACCTTGAGAGCTTCCGTGCCCGGAAAAAGCGAAGCCGTATGGCCATCGTCGCCCATGCCGAGAAGCAGTAGATCGTGACGGTAGAGGCCGTGGCCCCCAGCCCGCCTCCGGAGCTCGTCCTCATATTCCTGCGCCGCTTGGGCGGGCTCCGCCTCGCCTCGCATGCGCAGAATGTTCTCCGCCGGAATCGGCGCCTGGTCAAATAGCGCTTCCTTCACCATGTGGTAGTTGCTCTGGTCGTTGTCCGGAGGCACGCAGCGCTCGTCGCCAAACGTAAAGATCCACTCGTGCCAAGCATCGCGCCGGCCGGCCAACTCCCGAAAAACGGGCTTCGGCGTGTTACCGCCACTTAGGCCCAGATGGAACTCTCCGCGCTCGAAGATGGCGATATCTGCCTCCCGCTCGATGAGCGACACGGCATCGCTTACGAAGTTCGAGGAATGAATGATCTCGGGTGTCATGAAAGTTCACATGAGCCGGGCGGGCACGAGGAAGTGAAGCTGGCCCTGTTCAGCCCGGAAATCCAGCAATTCCAAGCCCGTGAGCGACGCTTTCCTTATCTTCAGAGCCGCCGCATCTTTCAGGCCAAGCATGGCGGCGATTGCCTCGCTGAAATCCGGCTCATGCCCGACCAGGAGGATCGACGCTTTTTCCTTCCAGGCTTTGAGCTCCGTCAGGCATGTTTCGAGCGTCATCCCGCACGCCAGCCAGTCCACCTGCGCCAACTGCGCACCGCCAAGCTTTTCCGCGACGATAGTGGCAGTCTGGCGGGCTCGCACGAGCGGGCTGGTGAGGATGATGTCCGGAACCAATCCGCAGCGAACAAGAAACCTTCCAGCCTTTTCCGCCTGCTCCAGCCCCTTTGGTGTTAACTTTCGTTCATGGTCACCCGAGGCTCGCGGCTCGGCGTCGGCATGGCGGAGGAAGTAGGCGACCATAGCGTTGGGGGAGGGCGCACATTGTGCGCGTTGCTCTCCAAGAGTCAAACCCGATTGAAAACCTTCTCAAAAGAACGGCTCCTGGCACATGCGCTGCCTCTCGTTTCCGGCGGGGAGACGACAACCGACCGCAAAATCAGAGCAATCTACCGCTAACAAATAGCTGGCGCAGGCACTCGTTTTTTCGTCAATAATTGACTATGACTGAATCACTGCGCACCTTCGATGCCGGCCAAGGCAAGACCGGCTTGTTTTACTCGTTGCCAGCCTTGGAAGAGAAGGGACTCGGGAAGATTTCCCGCTTACCCGTGAGCATCCGCATCGTCCTGGAATCGGTGCTCCGGAACTGCGACGGAAAGAAAGTCACCGAGAGAGACGTCGAGACCTTGGCCGCATGGAACGCCAAGGCGCCCGCACCGGAAGAGATTCCCTTCGTCGTTGCGCGCATCGTGCTCCAGGACTTCACCGGTGTCCCTTTGCTCGTGGATCTCGCCGCCATGCGCTCCGCAGTCGCCAGCTTGAGGAAAGATCCCAAGATCATCGAGCCGCTGGTGCCGGTCGACCTCGTTGTGGACCACTCGGTGCAGGTGGATTTTTTCGGATCGGCCCAAGCTTTGCGCCTTAATCTCGAAATGGAATTCAAGCGGAATCGCGAACGCTACAAGTTTCTCAAGTGGGGCCAGCAAGCCTTTAAGACTTTCGGCGTGGTTCCTCCGGGCATCGGCATTGTTCACCAGGTCAATCTCGAATATCTTGCCAAGGGGGTCCTTAGCGCCGAAACGCCCAAGGGCACCGTATACTATCCCGACACCCTTGTCGGCACCGACTCGCACACGACCATGATCAATGGGCTTGGCGTCGTCGGGTGGGGAGTCGGCGGCATCGAGGCCGAAGCGGGCATGCTCGGCCAGCCCGTGTATTTTCTCACACCGGAAGTCGTGGGCGTCAATCTCACCGGCACCCTCAAGGAGGGCGTCACCGCGACTGATCTCGTCCTGCGCGTCACCGAAATGCTTCGCAAGCAGAAGGTCGTCGGCAAGTTTGTTGAGTTCTTTGGCGAAGGCGCGGCCGCGCTTTCGGTCACCGACCGAGCCACCATCGGTAATATGGCTCCCGAATATGGCGCCACGATGGGATTCTTCGGGGTGGACGAAGAAACTCTCGCGTATCTGCGGGGCACCGGGCGGAGCGAGGAACTCTGCGAGACCTTTGAAAACTATTACAAGGCACAGGGTCTCTGGGGAATTCCGCGCAAGGGCGAGGTGGATTACACTGTGGAACTCGAACTGGATCTGGCCTCGATCGTGCCGGGGTAGCCGGTCCAAAGCGACCTCAGGACCGTATCAATCTTCCCGAGCTCAAGCAGACCTTCGAAGCGCTTTTCGAGAAACCGCTCTCTGAAGGCGGTTATGGAAAGAAGTTTGCCGACCTGTCGCTCAGGGTTCCGGTGCACATCAACGGCTCTCGCCCTGGCCACGAGGCTGAGATGCCGTCCACGGATGCAAGCTCCAATCATCCCGAAGAGGGGTTGCCGCGCAACGAATCGGAGCTGATTACCAATCGTCCGACGCCCGACAGACCGGAGTTTCCAAGCTCGGCGTATCAACCGGCGGACACGGAGATTGGCCATGGAAGCGTTCTCATCGCAGCCATCACAAGCTGCACGAATACGAGCAACCCAAGTGTCATGCTCGGCGCGGCGCTCCTGGCCAAAAAAGCTGTCGAACGGGGATTGAAGGTGAATCCCGCCGTCAAAACGTCCCTCGGTCCGGGATCGCGTGTGGTAACCGACTACCTGGAGAAGACCGGTCTTCAACCCTACTTCGACAAGCTGGGCTTTCAAACCGTTGGGTATGGGTGTACGACCTGCATTGGAAACTCGGGCCCGCTGCACTCGGCGCTCGAGGAGGCTATCGCAAAGAATGACCTCGTTGCTGCCAGCGTTCTCTCCGGCAATCGCAACTTTGAAGCCCGCGTGCACCAGAACATCCGCGCGAATTTTCTAATGTCCCCGCCGCTCGTCGTCGCCTTCGCGCTGGCCGGCACCGTGGATATCGACCTGAGCTCGCAGCCCCTTGGAAGGGACAAAGATGGAACGGACGTTTACTTGAAGGAGATATGGCCCACGCTGGAGGAGATCCGCTTAGCCATGGCATCCGCGCTCAAACCCGAAGTCTATCGCAAACTCTACTCCGACTTTGCAGAGCAAAATCCAAAGTGGAACGAGATACCCTCGTCCACCGGAGAAGTTTACCAATGGGACCCAAAGAGCACATATATCCAAGAGCCCCCATTTTTCGTGGGATTCGGGATGGAGCCGGGTCATATCAGCGAGATCAAGGGAGCGCGCCCGCTTGGTATTTTCGGCGATTCCGTCACAACCGATCACATTAGCCCGGCAGGCGCCATCAAGAAGACCAGCCCGGCTGGAAAATTTCTCCTTGAGAACGGTGTGCCAGCCGAGGATTTCAACAGCTACGGCTCACGACGCGGCAACGATCGGGTCATGACCCGCGGCACGTTCGCCAACGTGCGAATTAAGAACCTTATGGTCCCCGGCGTGGAAGGAGGCTACACCCTCTACTTTGGCCAGAAAGACGTTCACGGCCCGGACAAGGAGATCAAGGCCCCGCATGGCAAGCCCACGTTCATCTACGACGCCTGCATGGCCTACAAGGCCGATGGAATTCCGCTCATCATCTTCGCCGGCCAGGAATATGGGACCGGTTCAAGCCGTGACTGGGCCGCAAAAGGCACGAACCTGCTGGGCGTAAAGGCTGTCGTGGCCCAAAGCTTCGAGCGCATTCACCGTTCGAACCTCGTGGGAATGGGGGTCCTTCCCCTTCAGTTCCCGGAGGGGGTCACCGCTCAAACCCTGGGCTTGGATGGCACAGAGGTTTCCGACGTCCTCGGTCTGTCCGATGATATCGAGCCGCGCCAGGACGTCACCCTGCGGATCACGCGCAAGGACGGATCGGTCGTTGAACAGCCAGTGAGACTGCGTATCGATACGCCCATCGAGGTGGACTACTACAGGCACGGCGGGATCCTGCCCTTTGTTCTCCGCCAATTGCTCAGCTCCTAGGGCACCAGAGGACCTGCTCGATTGACTCCTTCAATTCCTGAGGGCGTTTGCGCGCACATTCCGGTATTCCCTATTTGCAGTAGATATTCCGCCCGCCGGTGAGGGCCATTTTTACCAGGAGCGGACGCGGAATCCTCGTGATGACCGACAAGGGAAAGGCAAAGACGCCGATTTCATTCCACTCAGGACGTCCGCGGACCATCTCGACAGCCGCCCTCTCGATGACATGCGCCTCGGATTCATCCGGCACAACCACGATCAAATTTATCGGACTATCCAATTCGCATTCCTTCGCGGCGTTTGCTTCGAGGAGCCAGATGTCCTCGATCGCAAAAGCCTTCACCAACGCGGCTACACAATCGTCGACGACAGCTTGCGCGCTACTCATTCGCAGAACTCCGGGCCAACGATACGCCCGGACGGAATTCCTCGTCAACGCGGTCTTTTAAACTGCGCTGCACGGTGGTGAAAGACAGGTAGATAACAACTCAGCGTTGAGATTCGTCGCTCGACGCGAAAAACGTGTCGACGGCCTGAATCGCCTCGCGCTCGTCGGGACCCGATGCCTCAATCTCGAGCGTCGCGCCGAGACCCGCACAAAGAATCAGGATACTCAGGACACTCCGGGCATCAGCCACCTTCTCCCCTAACCTGCAAAGAATGCTCGATCTAAATTGCGTTGCCAGTTTTACGAGGTTGCCTGCCCTTCGAAGGTGCATTCCCTCCTGCCACGGCACGATAACAGTCGTCGTCTTCATTCGTTGATTGAACTTCCTATACGCCGGGAAGGCGCGGTCCGCCTGGGAAATTTCTGAGTATTGAGTTGGTTTCGCCCGAAGGTGATTATCTCAAGGAACCGGCTTTTCTCCGGGAGAGATCGCGTCGATCAGCATCGCGCTCAACTCGGTGGACGCGCGCGCAACTTGTGTAAAAACCCAGGATTCTGAATTCTGATTCCTGTCCGAGCTGCCAAGGTCAACCTCCTCGAGCCGGGATAACGCCTGTTGGAGCGCTTGCTCGTTCGTCTCCGGGCTCGCCGCGAGCACTTCGAGGGTCGAGCAAGCGGCATCTTCCCACTCCGCCAGGGCCGATTCCCTCACGGCTGAAGGCTTGTTCGAGAGGTGAAGCAGGAGCACATTGAGCACGCGCGTAAGCCGAAGGTTGCCGTTAGCCATCGCCGCGGCATCCTGGAGGATATCTGTCCGGTTTTTCGGCTCGCCATACATCCGCCTGAGAGAGGCAAAGACCTCAGCGTTCGCGGTCTCAAGGTGTCTTTTCGCAGGAATGAATTCCGGGCCGCGGCCAGTCCCTTCGCGCAAGCTCCGGCAGATCAGTTTGACATAGGCGCAGCTGGCCAGAAGCGCTTCGCTCATGAGCGGCTGAAAACGATCTCTCTCCCAGGCGGGCCAGAACAAGTGAGCTGCCAGCAGCGCCAGTCCGCCCCCGGCAAGGGTGCACGCAAGACGTTCGAGAGTGAGCTGCCAGGTCACCGGACCTCCGATTTCCGTGAGAAGCACGACCATTATGGTAAGAAAGACTACCGCCACGTCGTATCGGCGTTTGAGAAACAGCGCGAAGAGAAAGGCAGTGAGCGCCGCCGCCGCGAGGAGCACCATATGAGGAAGCTTCAGGAACAGTAGGCCACTGGCCAGAACGCTACCCAGCAAAGTGCCAAGGACGCGTTCCGCGGCTCGCTGCCGCGTTGACCCGTAGTCGGGCTGCATGACGACGACAAGAGTCAATCCCAGCCAGTATCCGTGCGGGATCTCAAACCATTTGTAAAGCAAGACACTCAGGGCGAGGAGTGTCCCCAATCGCAGCATGTAGCGAATCAAGGACCGGTCAACGCTGGGACTCAGGTTGAGGGCGGCTTGAAGCGAACCCAGCCGCCAGGTGTGCAGGTCCAGCAGTTCCAGGGAAAAAGCTCCGCGTTCGCTCGCTCGATCAATGGTATCGCGCACAGCCGATTTGATCTGCGGTACCAGCCCTTCGATTTGACCAAGAATGTCCAGCAGATGCCCCGCGAAGGGAAGGTTGCCCGAGCGAATAGGATCCACGCACGTCCGCCATGGCCACGTTTTGCGCGGCGATCGCCGCAAAAATCACATGTAGGGGAATGTGTCCTGTCTCCGCCAGCAGGAGCGGAATAATGATGCCCGCCGTCGCCCGTGCGGCGCGGGCGAGATCGGGTCGCCATTCCTTGGCGAGCTTTGAAATTTCCGGGAATGGCCCACGGTTGACAATCATATGACCTCGGCCATTCCGATGAATTTGTTCATGGGCGATGAACAAACTTGATGCTCTTAGAAGATGCGATCGTTGAGCGGAAGACCGCCAAGATAGCGATCAAAATTCTTCAGAAAATGGCGAACCAGAGTCTCCGGCTCATTTTGGTGACCCCCCGCCGTGTGCGGTGTGATGTGGCAATTCGGCGCGCCCCAAAGGGGATGGTCGTCCGGGAGTGGCTCAGGATCAGTGACGTCGAGCCATGCGGCTCCCAGGCGCCCGGAGCGCAAGGATTCGAACAGCGCCTGCTGATCAACCGTAGTGCCCCGGCCGATATTGTAGAAAATCGCCCCGGGCTTCATCCATCCCAAGCGTTCGGAAGAAATGAAACGAATCGACTCAGCGTTGTCCGGCAGAATGCTAATCACATGGTCAGCGGAAACGAGTGCCTGTTGCAAATTCTCCGGGGTAACCACGGGGATCCCTTCGTCTCCCCTCGGCTTGCGACGCATGGCGATCACTTCCATGCCGAACGGGGCGAGTAATTCCACCAGCCTCGCGGCAATCGCGCCAAAGCCCAAGATGACCGCACGCTGGTCCTGCAAGAGCACGGATCCCTCCCGAAGTTCAGTCCACGGCCGCGAACCGTTCGCACAACGGGTCCGAAGGCCCTGCGGGAGTTTGCGCGCCTGTGCCAGCATAAACGCAAGAGCGTGCTCAGCGCATGCCTCCGCATACACCGCGGAGCTGTTGCTGACCAGCAGCCCGCGGAGTCTCGCGAACGATCGAAATTCCGGAGTGTCATACCGCGTATACCCCGCGCTTGTGAGATGAACCCACCGCAGACTTTCCGCATTGAAAACACCTTCCACGTCGGGCTGTCCGAAAGCGATTTCGGCCGTTGCAAGCGCCGGGTCCGGTTCGGTCCGGACAAGGACCGATTCGGCAGCTCGCCGGGGAAAGACGAGTTCGTGAGCCGATGTGCCGTGTTTAAGAATTTCAAGAGCCGATGGGATCAGCGGAGCGTCGCAGAAGATTCGTAGACTCGTCGTTGTCATGGTAGCGCTCAGGGATTTCTTTTCGAAGGATTCGCGAGCTTGTTCACGATGAAGGGATACAAGTCGTAGGTGGGATAAAACTCCGTTCGAAATGCCTTCCAGGCTGTCTTTTCGAGCGCGAGGTTCACGTCGCGCAACTTTGAGGCGGGAACTTCAAGCGTCACAACCTGTCCAATGCCCATCATGACGTACCAGCTTATCACGGCGCAATCTTTAGGGGGAAACGCTTTCCAAAAACCCTGCTCGTCCTGCAACTTCTGAATCTCCGTCAGATTCAGGCTCTGGTCGTGCCTGAGAAATATCGTGAGCAGAATTGCGTCAGACGCCGGCAATTGCGCGACGACGAGCAGCGGAGCTACGAAAAAGACGACAAAGAGTTTCTTCATGCAAGAATCAGTGCCCCTCGTCGCCGCCGTCGCAAGGAAATACGCTGACCGAAAACAAATTCTCGAATTTCATTCGATTGTGCGCCTGCAATTGGGGCTAAATTTCAGAACAATGAAAAATCCCCGCGTCCTGATCGTCGTGACAAGCGCCTCAAATTTGCCGAACGGAGAGCCAACGGGTTTGTGGCTTGAAGAATTCGCCGTGCCATTCGAGACCTTCAAGTCCGCGGGGACCCTGATCACGGTTGCTTCGCCCCGTGGGGGACCAGCTCCCATCGATCCGCGATCGAAACCAACCAGCGATGAGGCCGTCCGCTGGAAGAACGCATCCGACGAGCTCGGCAACACAATGCCGCTCGCGGAGGTTGACGCCAAGGACTTCGATGCAGTCTTCCTGCCCGGTGGCCACGGCACGATGTTCGATTTTCCCGGCAATGGGGACCTTAAGCGACTACTGCGAGATTTTGATGCCGCTCGAAAGCCGATCGCCGCCGTGTGTCATGCTCCCGCGGCGTTCGTGACGGCCGTCGATTCCGCAAACGCTCCACTCGTTCGAGGCAAGACCGTGACCGGTTTCACCGACTCCGAAGAACGCGCTGTGAAACTGGAGGATCAGGTCCCCTTCCTGCTCGAAACGCGCCTTCGCGAGCTCGGCGCCGATTTCAAAGCAGGCCCTGACTTTGCACCCCATGTCGAGCGAGCGGGCCTGCTCATCACAGGCCAGAACCCCGCCTCGAGCGCACCAGCCGCCCGCCTCCTCATCGAAGCTCTGTCCGAGCGTTAGCCTACGTGTTTGACGCGGCGAGTTCCGGTAACTCGCCGAAAATTAGTGCTCGTCGCTGAATACGAAGTTCAGCGAGGACTTCACGCGAAGAACGACTTTGCGCAGAACACCAAGGTGGTTGCATGTGGTGTCTGTAAATCGCCACATTTCGAGTACTGCCCGGCACGATATGGAAGCGGCTCAGGTCTTCCTCAAACTTGACTGTGACCATCACACGTCCTTCATTTTTGATGCTTTCGGGTGAAACCAACGCCCCGGGCGCTTCGCCTCGCCCACAATGGCGAATTCATTTCGCCAAACAGCCGTCCCTGCGCTGCGACGCCCTTGGTCGGCTTGAAGCAGGCGCTGTAAACACTTGCGGTCTTTTCGACCTTCAGCGAATCTTTTGACGAAACTGATGTATCGTGTTCGAGCGAGCTTGCAGTGAAGTGCGCACTTACATCTGCAGACGACGTGAATCCGAGTTGCTTGCGAGTCGCAGGATTCAGGAGCGCTGGCGTCGAAAACGGGCGTTCCTCATACCGCGCATTGCCAGGAAACGTGAACTGGATTAAGGCAAATCCTCCGTGGGCTATCTATCGTGCCTTCAGGCTTTGGTTCCACTTGGGACCTGTTGCGCGTGCCGCTGCCCGCGGGTTGGCGACACACTCGCGGACCAGACGCCCGAGCTTCTCGGGACGGTGCCAGATGAAGATCCGCCAGCAACCACTATAGTGCTCGTCGGCGCTCTGCAATGTCAGGGAAGGGCTCCATTGTGAACCTCGAAGCGTTTGGAGGAACAGGAAGCTTTTTGCTGCGGTGCATTCAGGCTGCATGGATCCTTGCGCTCGCGCTCCAGCTGGCGGCGTGCGCAAGCTTGCTGGATCTCGCGACGCCGAAACGGGAAAAGGCCCGGCGTTTCGAATCCCAACTCCAGCTCAAGGTGATGCGGTTTGCGGATCGCTATGTCGACACGGTGTCTCGCGCGTCCGCCCGCGCCCAATCCGAAGCCATCGACTCCCGGCTGCGCTACCGCTTGGTAGATTTCCAGATCAAACAGGCCACGGCTGCCGTGCAAATCGCCGCGGGCCCCAATCCCAGCATCAACGCTGTGGACATGGTGGTGCTCGCTGCGCTCACCCGTGCATCGGTCGCCCACAACTTGCCAGCAGTAATGGGCAGCAAGGCCCAGCCAATCATTGAAGCGTTCGCGCGTCTCGAAAAGGGCGCTTGGCCCCTGGTCGACTTCCTGACGCCGGCACAAGAGGCGGATTTGCGCCGGCGCCTCGCCGCCTGGACCCCAGATGCCGCCTCGCTGGACAGCGTGACATTCAACCGACTGGAGGACTTCGCGGAGGCCAGTGGCCTACCGGCTAACCAGCAGCGCGCCCCCAATAGCATCCTGGCGCTTATCGGGGTTGACCCCTTGTCCGGCCTGCGTCCGGCAGTGCGAGAAATCGAACGCAGCCGCATCCTCGGGGAGCGGGCGATCTATTTCGCCGAACGCACGCCGATGCTGCTCGACCTGCAGACGCGCGCCTTGGGTGCCGCGGTTGCGGACATGCCGGAGACTCGCTCGGTACTTGCCACTGCGAACCTTGTCGGGGAGTCCGCTGCCTTGCTTGCGGACACCGTTGTAATGCTGCCCGAGACCTTCAGCAAGGAACGCGAGGCAACGATCGAGCAGTTACTGACTGCCATGGAGCAACAACAGGGCGTCATGAGAGAGCTGGTGGTGGAAGTTCGGCAGAGTCTCGAAGCAGTTCCTAAGGCATCGGATTCCATCCGGGGCGTGCTCGACGGGATCGACGCCCTGATGCGTCGCCCGAAAGTGGGTGAACCGCCGCCGCCCGGATCCGTTCCCGGGCGCCCCTTCGACATCACCGAATACACGCAGGCGGCGGCGACAATTGGCGATGCGGCGAAGCAACTGCAGACGCTGGTCACCATGCTCGAACACGACGCCCCGGCTGCGACCCTCCTAGGCGAAGCCATGCGAGGTCACGCCGAACGCGTGGTCGACCACCTGTACAAACGCGTCATTGAAGCGTTCGGCGTGCTGTTCGTCGCCGTGCTGCTGATCGTGCTCATCTCGCGGCTACTCGGAGCGCATCTGGCACAGCGGGCTGCAAGAAGAACCTCTGCGGGAGACAAAGTGCGCTAATCGTGGCGTCCAAACCGGGGCGCGCACGAAGCCGTTCGGAAGCGAACCATACACCCGCCGGAGGCGCTCACTTGGATGGAGGATGGGATGTGGCCTCGAGCCTGTCGAGAGGCCTCAGAAGTCATCGTTGTGGATCGCTGCCTTGGAAGCGGCAAATGACCCCTTCCCGTAAAGCGGCCCTTGCCTGCATGAATGCTTGCGTGCAAGAATCACTGTTCGTCACGCAGATCTTCAGCTAGACTCTCACTGTCGCGCCTGCACCCGCCCTTGGCTCCGGGTTCGTCCCAACCGTGTGGATCATCGTCTTCCTCGGCTGGCTCACCCCGCGCTTCAACGGCGAGACGAGGCCGGGCAAAGCTGCGAAGTAGTCTGTCCTTTCACTCAACCAACCCCCAATCATCTATGCTTCCTGGTTACCAACGCTGGATTCAACGCGCCGGCGCCTTGTTAGTGATGCTGTCATTCGGTGCATGTGGCGGTCTTCCCAAGGGCGGCGAACGCGCACCTTCCACGGCCATGAAAGGCAACGGCGGCACCGCGCTGGCTGCGGCGGTGCGTCCGCGCGTCGCCGCGCATCCGGGCCAGTCCGGCCTCCATGAGCTCCCGGACGGGCGCGACGCCCTGGCCGCGCGGCTGGCCCTGGCGGATGCGGCGCAGCGCAGCCTCGATGTGCAGTATTTCATCTGGAACAAGGACCTGGCGGGCAAGGTTCTTCTCGACCGTCTGTTCCGCGCGGCCGACCGGGGCGTGCGCGTGCGTTTGTTGCTCGACGATCTCGGCACGATGCCCTCCGACATCACCCTGCTCACCATCGACAGTCATCCGAACATCGAGGTGCGGATGTTCAACCCCGTAGGCCATGCGTTCGCTGCGGGTGCTTGGCATGGTCGCCGACTTCGGACGCATCAACAAGCGGATGCACAACAAGTCCTTCATTGCCGACGGAGAGGTCGCCATCGTTGGCGGCCGCAATATCGGCGACGAATATTTTGGGGCTCATGAGAAGGCGAATTATGCCGATCTCGACGTGGCGGTCATCGGGCCGGTGGTGCGCGAGGTGTCCGACGAATTCGACCTTTACTGGAATCATCAGGCTTCGATTCCAATTGCGGCTCTTTCGCGACAAAACATTACGCCCGAGGAGTTCGCCGCGAAGCGGGCTACCCTCACCGCGTTCAACACGACGGCGGAGCGTTCTGCCTATGCGGAAAGCGTGCGCGACAGCGAGTTTGCGCGGCAACTTAAGAACCACGCAGTTTCGTATTCCTGGGGGCGCGCCACGATCGTGTCTGATCATCCCGACAAGGTGCTCACCTCCGCCGCCAAGACGGAGACGCATCTCGCCCCCAAGCTTCGCCAGGTCGTCGATGCCACGAAACGGGAGCTGTTCCTCGTCTCGCCTTACTTCGTGCCGGGGAAGCAGGGCGTGGACCTCTTGGCGAGCGTGCGCCGGCGCGGCGCGCGGGTGGTCGTGATCACCAATTCACTGGCTTCCACGGACGGGGTTCCGGTCCACTCCAAATACCAGCGCTACCGCAAACCGCTGCTCCAGGCCGGCGTCGAACTCTACGAACTTAAGCCGACCGCTGGCGCGCAACACGGGCGGCGATCGGGAGGCTTCCGCGGATTGAGCGGACCGAGCGGATCAGGCAGTGCGGCCTTGCATGCGAAGACGTTCGCCTTCGACCGCCGGATTGGTTTTATCGGCTCATACAATCTCGATCCGCGCTCAAGCAAGCTGAACACCGAGATGGGTGTGCTCTTCGACTGTCCGAAACTGGTGAGGCGTCTGCCCGAGACGCTCGAGCGCGATATGGACGCAGAATGCATATCGCGTCGAACTTGTGGGAAACCGCCTCGGGTGGGTGACTCGCGAGGGTGGCAAGCAAGTCCGCTTCGACTCCGAGCCCGAGGCCAGTCTTTGCGAAGCGCATCAAGGTCCGCGTGCTGAGCTGGCTGCCGATCGAGGGCCTGCTCTGAGCTTGCCGCCAAAACCGACCGTCGATCTCATGCGCCAGCTTCTCGCTTCAATCTTCACGCTGCTGCTCACTGCTTCGATCGCGTTGGGGCTGGATGCGCAGACGAAGGCGGAAATCGATGAGTTGATTACTTACGTCCAGACATCCGGCGTTCGCTTCATTCGAAATGGCTTGGAGTATTCCGGAGCCGAGGGCGCGCAGCATCTGCGCGACAAACTCGCCAAGGCCGGTGACCGCGTGAAGACCACCGAGGACTTCATCACCGGCATTGCCAGCAAGAGTTTTCTCTCCGGCAAACCCTATCTGGTGAAATTCGCGGACGGCCACACTCAGCCCACAGGCGAGTGGTTGAGGGCGCACCTGGCCGAAGTGCGGGAGAACAAACGGTGAGCGCCGTTTCGCTGGTTCGGCGAATCGCACTTCCCGGCTTCGCGCTCCTCCTGCTGTGCGGGTGCGCTAGTCACGAACGGCCTGTCTCCGCACCCAAGATGTCTCAACCCAGAGCCGCGCGCGAGCTGCGCGTGATGACCTTCAACCTCCGCGTCCGCACCATCCTCGACGGGCCGAATATCTGGGACCGCCGGCGCGAGTTGGTCGTGCAACGGGTTCGCGCCTTCGATCCCCACCTGCTCGGCACCCAGGAAGGCCTGGCCTCCATGGAGACGTTCCTGCGTGAGCGGCTCGGCGATTACACCTTCTTCGGCGTCGGACGCAGCGACGGAAAACGTCGCGGAGAAATGTGCGGCGTGTTCTTCAAGACCGCCCGCTTCGAATTGCTCGACGGCGGACACTTCTGGCTCAGCACCACCCCGGAGAAACCGGGCAGCCGCGGGTGGGGCGCCATCTTCCCGCACATGGTCACCTGGGTGAAGCTCCGGCCGCGCGATGGCGGCCCGACCTTTTGCTGGTTCAACACCCACTTCGACGCCTTTAGCGGGCGGGCGCGCACGGAGTCGGCGAAGCTGTTGCGTGATCGCATGGTCCAGATCGCCGGTTCCATGCCCTGCGTCGTCACCGGCGACTTCAACACCGGCCCCGCCTCCGCGCCCTACCGCACGCTGCTGGCGGAGCCGTCACCGACGGCGTCTTCGCCGCACGACGTTTTCCGCGCCGCCCATCCAGTCGCTGCGCGCAAGGAAGGGACGGTCCACTTCTTCACCGGCTGGGCCGGCGGCCGGCGCATGGACTGGATCCTAGCCAGCTCGCATTTCCAGACCATCGATGCCGGGATCGACCATACCCGCGGACCCGACGGCTACCCCTCGGACCACTTTCCAGTGACCGCGACACTTCGAGCCCCCGCCACCGCCGCACCATAACTGCGGACTTGGCTCAAGCAGTAGCGTGCTCGATCAGAACCTGCCACCCCAGCGCTACTGCGACGCGACACCGCCCACCCAGAAGATTCCTCCAGGCCCAACAGGGTCATTTCGTTTTCTCCAGCGAGGGCATTTTCCAGGTCTGATCCACGATCTTTGGGCCGGGACCGTAGATGCGGAACACGACCCGCCGTCTGCCGCCTTCTGGTAGCCCCGGCCATGGAACCGACATCAATCTGTGTGTTTTTTACTCGAATCCTTACCGTCCCCCAATCCCTGCAAGACGGGGCTCTTCGGGCGGCGTTCGCCGGGCCGAACCTAATTCCACCGCGTCAGATGTCGACGCTACACACTGTCCTATTCAGCTTTTCCGAACTGCGAGAAGGCGATCGTTACCCCAAAGTTAACACTCCACTGGGATGCGATTGGCGAATTTTGGTGATAAGCCATCCACTGTAGCGAAACATAAAAGTTGAGTGGCGGCAGACCGGGACGAACCATCGCTCGACCCACTCCTAAACTTAGCGGCAACAGAGACGGGGAATGACGGCGCCACCCATATACCCACGTTGCATCTGCGGATCGCAAGTACCACCCATCCCACAGAGAAAAGAGCGCCACCGGTTGGAAGGCGAGAGCATTCTGCGAGGGCCGATCAGGTGACGTGTATGCGAAGGAGATCGGATTCTGCAAAAGGAAGCCGATCAGCAGCCTCGGAACGCCGGTATAAACAGCAGCACACGCCGGACCCGCCTGCCACGCTCCTTGACCAGCGAACTTGGAGGTCGCGGTCGGGAATACGAATGTCGGTCCCAATCCGAACCTGAGACCCGTTTCCGCCGATGGCCAAGGCGATACTGC
The DNA here is from genome assembly GCA_963784465.1 of uncultured Verrucomicrobiae bacterium. Lineage (GTDB taxonomy): Bacteria > Verrucomicrobiota > Verrucomicrobiia > Chthoniobacterales > Terrimicrobiaceae > DASTFP01. The sequence goes on along the minus strand of CAWASQ010000067.1, from coordinate 767 downwards.
CAGATCAAACAATTGCATGTCGCCGAATTCGGTCCGGGTGCCGCCCCTGCGAGTCGGAGCGGTCACCAGTGAGAAAGTCGGTCGAACGAGTTGGACGAAAGGCAATAGTGTGTTTGGTGGGATTCGTGGAATGATTGCCCGGGCGACCACCTGATTCGTCTGAAGGTCAGTGCCATAGTTTACGGGAGAGAAAGTATCTTTTAAGAAAACCTGCGGCAAAGTCGTCAGTGGGTCGGTGAATTCCCGCTCGAGGTCCTCAAGTGTTCGACTGGTCGTTTGAATTTGGGCAAATCCCGGACACAGGCCTATCCCCCACAGGACCGCCAAGAGCACACAAAGTGGCCGATTATTTCGCGGTAACGGCATCCAAGTATTCAGCGACGTAAAAGCGATTCACGCATATTGGCTCTGGAGTGGCGACTCCATTCTTCGCCGCGATAGTCCCACGGGCTATCGACAGGAGGCAGTGTCCAGAAGTTTATCTTCTGTTTCTTAGCATCCACGGTGAATGGGTCAGGCCATTGTTGTGGCCGGCTACATCCGCCCAGCCCTCTGGATTTTCCCGCTTCTCGCTGTCTCGCTCGAACAGCTAGCTGCGCCGCTGATGCGCGCGGTCGATGTCCGGCTCAGCTGCAGGGCCTGGGCGGATCCTCCGGGTCAAAAGCGCTGGATTCTAGCAACGCTCTATAAGCAGTCGCATGCACTCCAGAAGAGTCATTTTTCTCTTTGTCTGCCGCCCGTGCCGCCTTTTTCTGGCGCTTTAGCCC
>CAWASQ010000066.1:0-56549 GCA_963784465.1 uncultured Verrucomicrobiae bacterium | reverse complement strand
GGCGCAGGAACTCGGCTCATATGGCGTTCATCACCCGCCAGCAGCCCGTGCGCATCGCCATCCACGCGACGCAGATGATCCCGTAAATCGCGCTTATGCCTGATCATTGGTTCGTTCCTCCGCCGAAGTTGCCGGACCCGCTGCCTCCGGAGATGGCCGCGCAGCTCGTCGCGGGCGACCGGCCGCTGGCGCTTTTCCCGGTGCGTTTGGAAACCCGCTTCTTTGCGCAGCCGGATGGCTCGTTCGAGCTGCGCGTGCGGGTCTATCCGGACCAGGTCTATCTCGATTCGCACGAGCCCGAGCTGACCGAGCAGGAGAAAGCCTGGGGCCAGCATTATTGGGAGGAGCACTGGCGCGCCGGCAATGACGAGGAAGCGCGGAAACGTGCGTGGCGGCAGCTGGCCGATCGCTTCGATCCGCAGCGGGCCACGTGGGTGGCGCGCGCCCTCAAGCCGCTCAATCCCCAGGATCGTCCAACCACGCCGGTTCCCATCGAACAGCCGCTGCCGAAGCCGATCCAGTTTCCGGCGGCGGGGAGCAGATCGGAAAGCTGGTCACGCGCGCCGTTGGCTCGCGCGCTTCCCGATTGCTGGGTCGCAATCGCCTATTCGCGCGGGGCGCTGGTCGCCACGGTCACGGGCAGGAACATCCTCGATCCCTTGCCGGCCGGTCCCGACCCGAGGGCGACGGTCGCCGCCACGGACGAGCAACTGGCGATCGATCCGGGCATGAAATGGATGGTCGATTTCGATGCTGCCGAAGCCGTCGGCATGGGCCTCCGAATCAAGCTGACGCGGGACATCGCCCAAGTAGGGCTGGACGTGCTGCTGGTCCTCGGTGTGAGGGCGTCGCTCAGCGCCGTCGATTCGGCGAAGCGCATCGAAGAATTGCTGGACGCGCATCATTACACCGACGGCCTCGCCTTCCTCCTGCAAGGCACGCCGTCGAATAACACTCCGGACGCACCATCCGGTTTCAGCTCGCGCGACGTCGGCCAGATGGAAAGCTATCTCACCGAGCAGGCGGCGAACGTCTTCAAGCCCGGCGACGGATCCAATGGCGACGCGCTCACCCGCGCGCTGGGGTTCTTGCCGGACGGAACCAAGCCGCTCGCCAACCTGCTGAACAGCACCGCGAAGGAGCAACTCGACGCGCGGCAGATGAACATCGCGCTCTGGGCCGCGACGTGGGGCTACTTCCTGTCGAACATGTTCGGCCGGGAAGAGAACAACCTCACCGAGGACGACCTGAATTGGGCGCGCGCGCATTTCATCAACTACGTGCGCGCCGCCGGACCGCTCCCCACGTTGCGCGTCGGCAAACAGCCGTATGGCGTTCTGCCCGTCACCTCGCTCGATGACTGGTCGCCGAAGACCGGCCAGGAAGCGCAGCACGCGCGCGATCTTCTCCTCAAAGATGTGCTCCTGCGGCTGCGCGACAAAGTGTGGCGCGCTAATCTCCTCGGGGCCGCGCGTGTCGGACGCAGCCACGATCCTGATTCGGACCTCGCCGAGGTCATGGGCAGCGATGGACGTTCGTCGAGCTACCTCACGCGGAATGTCATGGGCCGCCATTACCTTCAGCACTTCTGGTGGCTGCTCTTTGCCGATATGGACGGCAAGGGATGGTGGCGCAACCAGGAGGCACTGACCGGCGCAATCCTGAGGACGCTCGAAGTAAAATGGAAACCTCGGCTCGGGCGCGCTGCATACCTGGATGAATTTTTCCCGATGAATGCGCCGCTCGTGCAGCCCGGCGAGCTTTCCGAGACGGCACGACTGACGACCAATTACATCGATCTGCTGCTGACGGCGCCGAGCCTCGAGGCGTTGCTCACCGAGACCGCCGCGCCGTCCAGCCTGCTCCACGCGCTGCTGCGGCATTCGATGCTGCTCGAATACGCGAACGCCGCCTCGCGCATCCTGTTCAACAACGGCACGCCGCAGCCGCTCTTGTTCAAAGACCAGGAGCTGATCGACATTCCGTCGGCCTCAGAAGAGGAGGCGGAATTGACTGCTCAGAGGGCGACCACCCAAGCCCAGCGTCCTCAGCTCGAAGCTGCAGCGGTAGCCGCTGATCAAGCCCTGGCAGATTGCGATCGCGCAATTTTGGAGCATGAGCAAAATGAGCCGGAACGAGTTCTCGAAGGCGGCCCCAGGCCGCGTCCCAATCCCGCGTGGATTATTTGGAGTCGGCGTCTTGGGCAGCTGACCCAACAACGCGACCGGTTGCAGGTCAACGCTTCCGCGGCACATGGCCGCGTGACTGATTTGATCATGACTTTGGCACAACTGGATCGGGCGATTTCTGAAGCGCATGAGAGGGCCAGGGTTGAGCGGCCGACGCCGACCTGGAGCTGGCAGCTCCAGCAGAAAGTTCCAAATGTCACCGGCGAGCAGTCGCTCGGCGACTTCCTGTGGAAGCTCACGACGTTCACGGACCCGAACGTTGCACCGATCAATGATTTCCGTCGCAGCCTTGCGCATCTCAAAACGGTGAGCAGCGCGGGACTGCAGCGATCGCTCGCCGGCGCTCTCGATTTGTGCGCGCACCGGCTCGACGCGTGGATTACTTCGTTCGCCACCAAGCGCCTGGACACGATGCGGAAGACGGCTGCGACCGGTATCTATTTGGGCGGCTACGGCTGGGTGGAAAACCTGACCGCGGCCCCGGCCCGGATCGAGGTAACTGCGCCCGCCGGCGAGCAGGCGCCGATTTTTCAAACGCGGGACGATCCGGGTTTTGTTCATGCGCCGTCGCTCACGCAGGCAGCCACGGTCGCGCTGTTGCGCAACGGGCATCTCACGCATTCGACCGAGGAAGTGCGCGACCTGCTCGCCATCGACCTTTCTTCCGAGCGCGTCCGGCTGGCCAACTATCTGCTCGACGGCGTCCGGCAAGGCCAGCCGCTCGGCGCCTTGCTCGGCTATCGCTTCGAGCGTCGCCTGCACGAGCTGACGCTGGATCCCTTCATCGCCGCTTTCCGCAAAGTCGCGCCGCTTGGCGGAAAATTCGAAAACACCGATCAGCCGGTCGAAGCAATCGCCGCGAACAACGTGGTAGACGGGCTGGAGCTGCGGCGAAGGTGGGACGCGGTGAAAGACAACCTTGACGCCTCCGCCGTATTTCTCTCCGCGCTCAACCCCGCTCCGTCACCCGCAGAGCGGACGACACTGAGGAACGAGTTGAATGCATTGGACGATACGGTCGATGCCGTCAGCGACGCGGTTGTGGCCGAGAGTGTCTACCAAGCGGTCCGCGGAAACACCGCCCGGGCCGCGAGCACGCTCGACGCCATCGCGCGCGGCGAAGCCCCGCCGCCCGAGCTCGAAGTCGTGCGCACGCCACGAAGCGGCGTGGCAATGACGCACCGCGTCGTGACGCTCGTGAGCGGCAACCCGGCGGCAACCCCCGGATGGATCGATCGCGCGCAGTCCGCGCGCGCGAGCGCCGAGCCGCATTTGAATGCTTTTGCTGCAAGACTGCTCGGCCCACCCGCGAACGTGCGTTGCGTCGTCGAGCGATTGGATACTCCGCCGGGCGAGGTGGTCGCGCCAAAGGAGATAACATTGAGCGAGCTTCGCCTCGCTCCGCTCGATTTCATCTACTCCATCGAGGGCGGCGACCCGTCACAGCGCGCCGAAATCGAGGAGCGCATTCTTTACACGATCACGCGCAAGCCGGACGGTTTTCCGTCCGGAGCCGTATTGCGCATCAATCCGGGCCGGCAGGCGGACTGGGGTCCCCAAGATTTGAGCTATGGCGAGTTCACGGAGGTGCTGCGCGCGGCGCGCGGGCTGGTCACCGGCGCGCGCGCTCTGGATGCGGTGGACCTGAACCTGCCCGAGCGCACGCAAGCCAGCGGGGTGGATCTCGCGGAGCTCGAGGCGCGCGCCAATCGTGCGGAACATTCGCTGCGCCAGGCGCAGCAGAGTCTTCAAGGACTGCTCAATGCGCCCACAACCGCGAGCCTGGAATCGCTGCGCACCGCGATATTGCAACTTGCCGGCTTCGGGATCGCCAGCGCCGTTCCGCTTTCGGCCACCGGCAACGCGCCGGCCGAACGCGATGTCTTGCTCACGCAAGCCGGATCGATTGCGAAAGAGGCCTCGCAGCGAATCGAACAACTGACAACGTTGTCGGCCGCGCTTGGTCCCGCGGCGACGCCAGACGAGGGACGCGATCGCCAAGTCGAACGGATGCGGACGGCCTTCGGAAAAGCGTTTGTCGTGCTGCCGCGCTTCGCCGCGGGCAACATCGATGAGCTGGCCAAGGCGTTTGGCGATAGCACCAAGGTTCAGGACAACGATCCGCTTGCCGTCGTCACCTGGTTTCAGCGCAGTTCCCGCGTCCGCGACGGCATCGCGAGACTAGCGGCATCTTTGCGTTACGCCGAAGCGTTGAACACAGGCGAGAATCTGAAGCTTGCCGTTGGACAGCTCCCGTACAAGGCCGATGAACCCGGGCAGCCGCCCGATCGCTGGGTGGGCCTGCCGCTCAAAGCCGGCCGGCAAATCGCCGGAGGCCGGTTGTCGCTTGTGATGCAGGCCTCCGGTGCGGTCGATCTACAGCAGCCGTTGGCCGGGCTGCTCATCGACGAATGGGTGGAAATCATCCCGAACGCGAAGGAAACCACCGGCGTCGCTTTCCAATTCAACCCGCCCGACAGCTTTGCGCCGCAATCCATCCTTCTGGCCGTTCCGCCGGTGCCCGACAAGGCCTGGACCGTCGGCGATTTGCAACGGGTGCTCCTCGAGACGCTCGACCTCGCCCGGTTGCGCGCGGTGGACGCCGAGGCCCTCGATCAGACCGGACACTATCTTCCCGCGCTCTACCTCGCATTCAACGCCAACAACGACACCGTCTCAACCGACTTCGCTCCTCTCACCGGAAGAGCCTGACCTCCGACCATGCCCTCCATCACCACCTGGACGCGGCTCGAGCCGCAAACCCGCAACGCTGCGTTGAGCACAAGCGTGCAGGGCAGAATCCACGACCCCCTCTGGCTGCTGGCGCGGCAGTGGCAGGTCGGCGAATTCCAAGGCGAGGACAGCGGAACGCCCATTATGGCGCGGCTGCGCGCGGATATTTCCCGCCTTACCCGATTCTTCCCCGGGCCGATCGCGGCCAACAGCCAGGTCACGGCGCCTGCATTCAATGCCAAGGTGACACCGCTCGAGACGATCGTCGAACGCGAACGCGTCCGGCCGCTGGCCGGCGCCAAGGGGGAAAAACTGCGGTTTGCCGTGGAAGCGGCGCAGCACTTTTTCCGCTTGCTCGATCAGCAACCGATCACGCCCGCGAATCGCGCGACTTATCGCGCGGCTTTCAAACGCAAGTATCCGTTCCCGGCGATCTCAGCCGCGGAGCGCAGCGCACTCGATGTTGACAGCCTCGCCTTTTTCGATCTGATGTCTGCGCGCGTTCCAGACGGAAGGCTGCTGTATGCTGGCCTGCGTGCGGCATTGCGTCCAGGGGGCGGCGGCACAGCCGCGCTGCCGCTTGATCTGCAAATCGGCTCGGAAGATATCGCGGAAGTCGAGAAGGCCGCGACGGCGCTATTCCAGTGGTACGAGACGCTCTTCAGCGAGCCGGGGGGTGCCACCGCGTCCTGGGTCACTGACCGTCTCGAGTATGCCTTTTCCGTCGCCACGCGGCTGAGCGATGGGGAGTGCACGCTCACCGCCAAGGAATACTTCGACGGCCATCTCGACTGGGAGGATTTCAGTATCAACGCCGAGGTCTCGATGGGCGCGGCGAACGATAGCGCCATCGTGCAGACGACCACCACAGTCATCCCCGCGCCGGTCAATTTTCGTGGCGCGCCCGCTTCGCGGTTTTGGGAACTTGAAGATTCGCGGGTGGACTACGGAAGGATCCCCACCGGGCCGGCCGACTTGCCGCAGATGCTCCTGATCGAATTCGCAAACAGCTTTGGCAACGATTGGTTCGTGATTCCGGTCGAGCTCGAGATTGGCACGTTGTGCCGCCCCCGCTCGTTGGTTGTGACTGATACCTTCGGCGTCCGCACGCTCATTAAATCCAACAGCGAGTCGGGCCTGCCACATTCGACCTGGCGGATGTTCCAGCTTTCCTACCAACGGCCATCCGACAGTCGACCACTGACGCCCGCGCCAAATCTGTTTTTCCTGCCGCCCTCGCTCGCGAGAAGCATCGACGGCAAGCCGTTGGAGGAAGTCCTCTTCCTGCGGGACGAAATGGCTAATATGGCATGGGGCGTGGAACGCCTGATCGAAAACTCCCTCGAACAGTCTTTGAATCGCTATGAATCCGCGGCCCGCGCCACTGCCAGCCAGCCGCTCGTTCCCGCCGACGGCGTTCCCGTTTATCGCCTCGCCTCCAAAGTTCCTGAGTATTGGACGCCGCTGCTTCCCGTCCAGATCCAGACTGATGCGAACGACGCGACAAAGCTCGCGGTGCGGCTCGTGCGCGGCGCAGTGCTCAAGCCCGACGGTTCCCAGCAAATTGTCCGCTCGCAAGGACGAATTTTGAATCCGGACAGCAGAGCGCCACTCGCCTTTTACGAGGAGGAAGTCCCGCGCGAAGGCGCCCGCGTTACCCGCAGCTATCAGTTTGCGCGTTGGCTGGATGGTTCGACGCATCTCTGGATGGGCCGGCGCAAGCAGGTAGGCCGAGGCGAAGGCTCGAGCGGACTGCATTTCGACACGGTTGAATAGCGCCGAGGAGGATGCGCCTGTGCCGGCCAGCCGGACAGAATGCTTTCCACGCTTTCGCAGACCTGAGAATCATTTACGCTCGATATGCAGGCGGCCGGCACGGTGAACGATCATTTGGTGAGCGGGACGCGCCAAGCGGGGCTGAGCCGTTCGCGAGCACCGAGAACTTCAAAGCGTGCCTGAGCTCGCCGAAGTCGAGTGACCTCCGCCGGCGCTCGGATGACGGCATCGGCCAGCGCGTCGTGCGCGTTGAGTTGCACCGAGAGAAACGTGTCTTCCGTGGAAGCGATCCGGGTTTGATCGAGAAGACGCTTCGCGGCAAGAAGCTGCTCGGATCAGAGACGCGCGGGAAGCAGATCGCGTTTCGGTTCTCCAAAGGCGCGTGGCTCGGCATTCATCTCGGGATGTCGGGCAAACTACGCGTGGAAGCCGCGGACTTTACGCCGCGCAAGCACGATCATCTCGCGCTTTTCCAAAAGCCGCGGACGCTGGTCTTCTCCGACCCGCGAATGTTCGGACGCATCCGCTTTCATATAGGAAAGGAGATTCCGGCCTGGTGGATGGGCCTGCCGCCGGCCGTGACCTCGCACGAGTTCACCGTGGCACGGCTACGCCAGATTCTGCAGCGCCGCCAGCGCACTTCGCTGAAGGCGCTGCTTTTAATGCAAGAGTTTTTTCCGGGTGTCGGAAACTGGATGGCCGATGAAATGCTCTGGCAGGCAGGCTTGCACCCGCGCGTGGCCGCGGGCGCGCTCGATGATAGCGCGACGCGCAATTTGTGGCGCGTGTCGCGTTCAGTCTGCCGCGTCGCGCTGAAGACCATTGGCGTCGATTGGAGCGATCCGCCGGCCGGCTGGCTGATGCATCAACGGTGGAAGCGAACCGGACGCTGCCCGAGGCACGCGATCCCGCTGAAACTCGCGACCATCGGCGGACGCACCACCGCCTGGTGCCCGCGTTGCCAAGAGCTGACCCGGAGCCGGCGTAAAGGGGCGACTGCCTAGCACGACCCGATCTTTAAATGCAACAGGGTCTACTTTTTTCGCCGACCAGCTCGCGCCGGAGTACTTAGCTCTGGCGCTGGTGCAAACTTGGTCAGACGCGTTTCATTCTCTGATTCGGCGAAACGGAACTCTTCGGGTCGCCTTCGTGATGTGGCTGACGCATTCGCTGTGTCCTGTGTGAAAATCTTCTAGTCTTTCTGCAAGTCGAAACGAATTCCGCGTATGAATTCATTAGGGAGGGTTTTGCAGGGAAGGGAGAGCACATGGGACCGAGCATCGTCATCAAGGGCACCGGGCTGCGCTCGACCAGTTTGTATCGCCGGCGGACGACGGAGCGAAATGGTCAATTCCGTGGGACAATCAGTTCACTGAAGCAACTACCGTATTTGTCTCGGGCCGGTGGCTCATCACAACTTGTCATGATTCCTCAGTCGTTCTCATGCGACAGGGCTTCACTCGAAACCTGATCAGAAATCAAATTATGTTTTTTAATATTCCAGCGATCGAAAAGGTTTACGAATGGGTCTCAGCTCGGGACCTTTCCGAAAATGAGAGAGTAGGGGAGTGCCATGAAGAGGTCAGACCCGACCGAGGTGCTTCTCGACGCGTCCAGGTCAAGGTTCAGTTTCAGGATGCAAGGATTGGCGCTCGCCGAGGCGTTAAGATTTAGGAAGAGAGGAGTTCCGCTTACCCGGCGGCGGAATACGCGGGAGCCATTGTTCCTGGCGAATCATTTTCGCGACGCGCATTTCGAGGTCAGCCGTTTTGTTCACACGGAGCGCCAGGGTGCTCAGACGCATTATCCCCAGCCTGATGTGGTGATTAACAAACGCCAGGTGGTCGTACCGAGGCAACCCCGATAAGGCAAGTTGATCTCTCCGAAGATTTGACTTCGGTGACTACTGACTCGGAAAAGGCGATTCATGAAGTGAGCAAGCGCTGCAAACGAGTCCGGGCCGTGCTGCGTCTACTGCGTCCTCAGGCAACGGAAGCGCTTTGCGCCACTACGCGATCTGCTGGTGACTTCGCGCGACGGATACACCTTACTGGGAGACTTGGAAGCGAGAGGTGTAGGTTAGCTCGCTCTCCGCCCAAAATTCGTTTATGGTAACCGACACGCGATGAAAATAGCCGTAAATCGACTGCCGCATCGAATCGACCCGGATCCCCGGCGCACGATTGCTCGCTTTTTTAATCCGGGCGGGGATCCGCGTGCCAGAGGGATCATCGAGCGGGTGAGTCGGCTGCCTGAGTCCGAAGCCTCGGACTTGCTCAGACGGCTCGAAATTGAGTTTGGAAAAAAACATCGAAATATTCGCAACATTTTTCTTGAGCATTACCAAGCCGTGCGCGGCTTCGTTCCTCCAACGGCTGAGTTGAGCGAAGCACGAGAATTGCTTATCGGCGCATATTTCACGATGGAGTATTCAGTGGAGTCGGCGGCGTTGTTTAATCCGTCGATGGTTCCAGCCCGTAATCAAAACGGTTTGCCGGAAGGGAGCACGCGTTTTGCAATGAGCCTCCGCGCGACTGGGGAAGGCCATGTGTCCTCCATCGTATTTCTTAGAGGAGTGATCGACAAGGACTGCAACATCTCCGTGGACGAACGGAGCCCGTTTTTGCGTCCGCTGCGGGCGACAATTCAACCGCGCCGGAATGAGGTTTGGCGCCAGACCCTCATCGCCGCAGGAGCACTGAGTCGATCGGCCTCAAGAATTCTTTCCGGATTGTCCGAGGAATTTACCGTCGAGGAATTGGGCGAGGCTCTGGAAAGAGCGAAATCCGGGTTTGAAACTCCCGGCGAATACGAAGAGACCAAGGAAAATCTCCTTGCGGTCGCGCACGGGAACTACGATTTGGAAGTTCCCGAGGACGGCAACTGGTCCGAGGCCGTGATTTTCCCGACTTCGCAGAACGAATCGCGGGGCATTGAGGATGCGCGACTGGTGCGATTCGCGGATGATGATGGTTCAACGCGCTATTACGCGACCTACACGGCTTACAACGGGTTCCGGATATTTCCGCAGCTCTCAGAGCACGATGGAGGTCCGATTTTGAAGATTCGGACGCTGATGGGCAGCGGGGCCCGAAATAAGGGCTTGGCTTTGTTTCCGCGCAAGATTCATGGAAAATATACGATGATCTCCAGGCTCGATGGCGAGAACCTGTTCTTGATGAGCTCAAATGATGTTCGCTTCTGGGGGGACTCCAAACTGCTACAGGTGCCGAAATTTTACTGGGAGCTGGTGCAAATAGGCAACTGCGGCTCGCCAATGGAAACGGCGGAAGGCTGGTTGCTTCTGACGCACGGGGTGGGACCCATGCGGCAGTACTGTATTGGGGCGATGTTGCTCGATCTCAACGACCCTTCGAAGGTCATCGGGCAGACGCAGGAGCCCCTCCTCGTCCCGACAGCAGAGGAGAGCTCGGGCTACGTTCCTAACGTGGTCTATTCCTGCGGAGGAATGATTCATAATGACCTGCTGGTCATTCCGTACGCGATGAGTGACAGGAGTACCAGCTTTGCCACGGTGGAGTTGGAAGTATTGCTCAGAGCGATGAAGGGGCAGCGCCCATGAGTGGCGAAAGCCGATAGAGCGAGAAAACAGCCGCTCGGAACAACCGAACCCAGAATTCAAGTGCCCCTGCCGTGTTTCGCGACAGGGGACACTTGCACGCCCCCTAACCTCGCTTTCGCAGTTTGCGAACAATAGTCTGCACAAGTGATTGATTTTCATGGCAGGGATTTTCGAGAAGTGGGCTGGTTTGCACTACATGATTGGGAGACTTGATGGCGGTAAATTCGTGGCGGGGGTTGCGCGGGCAGTTGCCAGGCTAAGTGATGGAGCAGGAGGACTTGTTCCTTTTCAGCTTCAGTGATGCGGGGCAGGCAAAGTTGGCCGCCATCACGAAGGTTGAACCAGACCTCCACCATCAGGACGGAGCGAAGGCTCTCCAAGGCGCGAGCCGGAGTGATAGATTGGGCCACCACTTTAAGCTTCTGCTTGAGGCAGACCCACAAGCAATAGCCCAGGAAGGCCACTAAGATATGGGCCTCGACGCGGCGCTGGATGCGGTGCCAGATCGGACGGATAGCCAGTTCGCTTTTGAGGGCTCGAAAGGCTGCTTCTACTTCGGTGAGCTGCACGTATTGACGCCAGAGGGCGTCGGGATCCATGGGATCGAGATTGGTGCGCAAGAGATAGGCGCCCTGGCGCAACTTGGCTCCCCGCAGGCGCGCCTTTTCCATGACCACGACAGACTGGCCCTGCGATGTTCGACTTCGTTGAGCATGGACCAGCCTTGGGGGTAACGCTCTTCGAGACGGCCAAGTCGACGCTCGATTTTGCTTGTGTCTTTGAGCCGCCCACTGGCCACAACACGGCGTAACGCGCGTAGAGAACGCTCTAAACGCACGAGCTGACTGCGCAGCATGGCCGACTCCTTTTTGGCTCGCTGCAGGCTGCGCGCTAAGACGAAGGTCTCTTCGCCCTCTAAAAGAAGTTGGACGCGCACCCCGGGCTTTCCGGCCACTTCTTGCCAGTCGCCCTCAAGCAACTCGCGCTCGAAGTCGGCGAGCTTGCAGCGCGGAGTGCCCACCAGATAATAGGCTCCGCGTTGCCGAAGATCCTGGAGATTATCCTCGCTGACAACGCCGCGATCAAACACCCACACCCGACCCTTCATCCCGTACTTCCTCTCGATCTTGTCCACGATCTCTTCGAGGGTGGTTACGTCCGCAGTGTCCCCATCGAAAACCTCGTAGGCCACCGGAAAGCCTTCCGGGGTGACTACCAGAGCGACGAGGACTTGCAAAGTGTCCGGACGGTGATCACGGGAGTAACCGCGCGCGGCACTCTCCACCCCCGCAGCTTCTCCTTCAAAATAGGTGCTCGTTAGATCATAGAGCAGGATCTGGCATTCGGCTCCGAAGAGATCGCTCCAGCGCTCTTGGAGATGGCCCATGAGCGCATCGCGATGTTCGAGCGCCTTGTCCAAAGCCCGATAGAGACGATCCTTGCCGGCCACAGCCTCATCGCATCCCAAAAGGAAATCCATCGCCGTGCGCGAAAACACTTCGCTCGTGGATACTTAATTCGCTGCCCGGAGCACAGAGCCGATTGACAGCCAAAAGTTCCATCACCTTAGACCATTCCACCGCACCGCGCCGATCTCCCAGGGCTTCAAACCAAAACTTATCAAGACCCAACTCCTCCCATAACCGACATCCCAGCCAGCAGTCGCCCAATGTCCGCGGTCGATGTACCGCCAGGCTTGAGAGCACCACTTCGCAAACATCCTCCTGCTGCTGCGGAGCCTGGCCCTCCCGGTCGCTGAAAAGCCGGCGCTGACAGGCCCGACCGTCCTCTTCGATCACTTCTATGGAGCGCTGCCAGCGATCGATCTGCGTGGTGTTTAGCTCTCCCAGGTTAAGCAGCCGCCGCTGCACCACCCGATCTCGGCCAACCCGCGTGGTCTCAGCCAGACAATAATAGACATGCTCCTTGCCATCTTTGCGTCGTACCTCCCGCTTCAAGAACATGCCCCCCATCTTCTCATCCCAAAGCCTTTCTCGTCTACAGGGTAGGTCCGCACACACGCCCCCATCGTGCTCGCAGACTAAGACTCTCTCTGTAAATGACTCCAAAACATTTCGAAAAAACTACAAATGCACGCAAAACTGCGAAGCTTCGGCTAAGGGAGGGGCCTGTGCGGGACAGACGCTTCGTCGGCTCTGAAGCGTCTGGTCTCGATCGTGGTTGGATTAATCGTCGATCTCGATTTCGCCGTCGTCGTCGACCTCGATCTCGTCGACCTCCACACGATTTAGAATCCGCGCATCTCCTTCCGTGACATAGTGCACGTTGACCGGAGTCCCCACCTTTATGGTGCGCACTTGCTCTTCCGACAAGGGCTGCCCAGTGCGTGTAACGTAGGTAATTGTTTCGCCGTAACGATATGTAACCGGACCGGTAGTTTCCTTAACGACAAACGTTGAGCCGGGCGAATATCGGTGATAGTCCCGTACTTGTGGTCGTGGTTGCGTCTGTGCGGGGCTATTGACGTTACGATCGCTCATGCGATGCCAAGTAGTGTTTTTTAAGTTTCATGTTGAATAGTCTTCGAGAGCTGAGACGACGGGTTGTCGGCCTGGCCCCCATTATTTTAGGAACACTTGGGAATCGGTTTGCGTCCGGCTCGCGGCGTTAGGTATCGACCCCGACCGCTCCCTAGGGGATCCCATCGGGAAGGGGGTGATGGATCAGAGCGAAAAGGACAGGAGGCAGCTTTGACAATGAACCCTACGAGTCCCGCGAACATCCCTGGCACCGGCAGTCATTCGGGACTGGAGCGTGGAATGGTAACTTCCTTGAGGGCCTCCGGCGTGAACTGACGATCAGAATACGTCACATCGTGTTTGATTCGCGAACCGTCAAGCTCGGTGACGGAATTCGATCGCGATCCGCTCACGGTCAGATTTGCGGGAATCTGGCGACCGATGTCGTCGGTCACTACGTTGGCTGTGTCGATGCGCCGCACAAGTCGACCAGCCATATATTTTTCAATGCGCAGCGGGATCAGCCGGCGGCTGTCTACCCAAGTACGCACACTGGTGAACGACGAGTTATCACCCTTGCCCGGCTTCGACTCCAGGATATGACAAGTCACGCCGTCTACATCCTCGGCGCCGACAATGGCCTGCGCTTTCCATGCAAAGTGGTTATCAACCAGATCTTCATAGAAGACGTCGCTGCCGAACAATGGCTCTTTCATTTGTGAGGGATCAAGGGAGCGAAGCGTATTGGGCGGGACGAAGATCGAGCCGTTTACAGTTCCGTCTCTCGCCTTCCGGAGAAGCACGGCTTCGCCTTTTCGTTCCTTGGGCCAGAGGATCTGGTAGAAGACGTCCGCAGCATTCCCCGCGCGGCGGGCCTTGATCTGAATCTGCAGCGCGCTCTTCGTAGTGCCGGGCGGCTTGATCTCCATGCGCAAGCGGACATACGAGGCGCCGTCCTGTTGCCAGGCACTCAGACGGTTCGCCAGGTCCTCCGCGGAAAGTGCCTGCGGCGCAGGGTCAGCGGAGTTTGCGGCGGAAAGAACTACTGCAAGGCAAAAGCAGGCGAAGGCAAGACGAGGCATCATTTGAAGAAAAGCATTCTTTAGATAATTCGCAGCGAAGCGGTTCCCGGCTGTGGGTTTTCAGCCACGCAGGACGAGGCCCGGCGTGAGCCGAGAACTGCGCCAGGCGGGATACAGGCCGCTGAGCACTCCAACGAAAATGGCGATGGCGACAGACATCGCAAAGAGTCCAACGCCCAAGTCAGGCTCAAGGAGTCCTCGAATGGAGGGCGTGTTTTGCAATAACTTCACCGTGGCGGCGCCCATCAAAACGCCCACCATCCCGCCGAGAAAACCGAGCAGGGCGGATTCGTACAAGACCATCCGAACGATCCGCCCACGCTTCCATCCGATCGCGAGCAAGATGCAGATCTCATGCGTCCGCTCAAATACGGTCATTAGCATGGTGTTCATCACTCCGAGGACGCCGACAAGCACGGCGAGCAGCGAGGTCCCCCAACTCATGGCACGGACCATGCGGTATCCCTGGCTGCTGCTGAAATGTTCCCTGACCATCACTGCACGAACTTCCGGCGCAAGCCGGTTGATCTGTTCACAAAGTTCCTTGACGTCTTTCTCGGGCGTCGAAGGAGGGACGCGAATATCTATGACGTTGATTTTGCCCTGATTTCCCGTGATTTCCTGAAAGAGCGAGAGAGAGAGAATGACCGAGCCGTCTTCGACCAAAGCGCCGCCGCTTACGATTCCAACCACGGCGAGCTCGGTGGCTTCGATCTGGACGACGTCACCCACCTTCTTGTTGAGAACTTCCGCCGCCGTCTGGCCCAGAACAACCGCGGGCTCGTCCGCATCGAGCGGCATCCTGCCCGAGACAAGCTTCAGGTTGTTCCAGGAAAACCCGCCCCACTCCCGCGCGGAGAGGATCATCATTTGCGCATCCTCAATGCTCATTAGCTCCACCATTAATGCACAGGTCGAGGAAACATTGGGCAGCTGGGTGATGCGATCCCGTATCGAAGCGCTGAAGGGCTTTGGAGTCAGAGCGGTGCTCATGTTGCTGACGACCACGTCGGTCCCGCGCGCCGTCAGTCCAGTCTCCCAGCTCTTCTCAAAGCCGCGCGAGATGCCGACAAGCGCAACGAGCGCAGCGATGCCGATGGAAATTCCAACCAGCGTCAGACATGTTCGCACCGGGCGTCGCATCAACCCGCGTAGCACTACGGTAAAGAAAGTCATGTTCCGGCTGGAGAGATATCCGAGACAATCTGACCGTCTTTCATCCTTAGGATCCTTGATGCTCTCCGGGCAATGTCCATGTCGTGGGTGACCAGCACCACCGTCATTTGGTGTTCCTTATGGATTTTCACGATGAGATCGAGCACGATCTCTGCGTTTTCGCTGTCGAGGTTGCCCGTGGGTTCGTCCGCAAGGAGCACGGAGGGATCGTTGGCGAGGCTTCGGGCAATGGCGACGCGTTGCCTTTCTCCGCCGGAGAGCATGGATGGCAAGTGGTTGAACCGATTTTCCAGTCCGACCGCTTTCAGCAACGCAATAGCGCGATTTCTCCGCTCGAGTCTCGTCCGCGTCGTTTCGAACATCGGAATTTGAACGTTTTCGAGGGCGCTAAATGTGGGAAGGAGGTGAAAAGCCTGGAAAATGAATCCGATCTCGCGGGCACGATACGCAGCTGGATCAGGCGAATCGGCTATTGAACCTCCCTGATAGCGGAGGACGCCCGATGTGGGTCGATCGAGTGCGCCAAGCAACTGAAGCAGTGTTGTCTTTCCGCACCCGCTTGGGCCGGTTATGGCGACAAAATCACCAGGCGCTATTTGAAAACTCACGCGGCGCAAGGCCTGCACCTGGCCGTCGTCGAAGTCCTTTTTAAGCTCGATCGCCTCGAACATGCACAGCGCAGCAGCGTCCGTCCCGGCGGAATTTCGCGAAATTTGGTTCAAAGCGGAGAAGCTGCATGAGAACAACTCCACTAGGTGGTCCTGTGTTCAATGTCCTTCTGCCAACTGTTCTGCGCTCTGGAGATTGGAGCACGCCACTGAGCGCCCACACGAGGGTTAGCGAGGCTCTGAAAAAGGTCGCCAAACGCGTGCGAATAGCTACGGAATGGCGGCCGTTCCTCCGCGGTTTTCGGCGCGAGCTCGCCCGCGAAGAGCGGAAGTTCCGCGTGCGGGAGTCCTGCATACCGATGATGCACGCCGTGATAAGGCTCGTGGAGCAGAGTGAAGGACACCAGCCGGCCAACCCAACCGTTTGCCACAATACTCCTGGTGGAACTGTTGACCGTAGAACCGAGGAGTCCGACGTGCTCAATGTATTTCCGGAGGCTTTGCATGTTGGCAGCCAGGAAGGCGGGCGCCAGATAGAGCCAGATGAAATACTTCCAGAAGTCCCACAGCGCGACGGCTGACAAAATGCCCGCCCATAAGGCTGCGGAGAGCGAAAACTCAATCCAAATGCGCCGGCGCAGGTCCTTTTTTCGAACCGGCGAGCCAGTGCGCAGAAACGCGCGGATGAAAAGGAATGGCGTGTACAGCAGGCCAACCGTCAGTTCGAGTATGGCGGCGAGGATCCTCGCCGGCCGTGATATGGTGGGCCTGACGAACGGCCAGAGCTCCTCGTCTCGCTCGGTGGCAAGGTGCGCGTGATGTGATTGATGCACCGCGCGGTAAAGGCTGAAGCTCATGAAGCCAAAGGTCGCAATGATAATCCCGTCTATTTCGTTTAAGAGGCGACTTTTTCTGAGCAGACCATGGGAGGCTTCGTGCAATCCGATCAGCATGGCATGCATAAGATGGCTGGAGATGAGGACCAGCGGCACCGCAAGCCAATAAATCGAGCGATGGACCGCGAAGCCCAGCGCAGCTTGCGTTACAAAGAAAATCACAGTGAGCACCGGAAAGGCGGCCCTGCTCACCCAATGAGGCTCATCCTGTTCAACTGAAGATTCTGTATCCTGCATGGCGCTCATACTGAACTATACGGTAAGGGCGGTGGTTCGGCTATCCGAAGAGCGGGAAGCGCTTGCGAGAACAGCTTCGAAAATCGAGCCCAATCTTTGAACTTCTTCCTGGTTAAATAACTTCGGCCGGAACAGCCACACCACTTCCAAAGCATCGCCTTCCTCCGTGATTTCGCAGCCGAGATGGAAGCGGGCGGTGCCTGTTGAACGCATCGTGAGTCTGACGGAGAGCCCGGGAACCGCGGCGTATGGCAGGGGGTGATTCTGTAACGCAAAGCGCACATCAAAAACCGGATTTTCCCGTGGCGTCGTCGCATCGCCAAGTGCCTTGACGAGTTCGGCGAACGGGATGGCATTCGCGAAGCAATCCAGCGAGTCCCGATGCACGGCTCGAAGCGTATCGAAGAAGGGTCGGTCGGGCTCCACGCGTCCACGCAGGGGCACGATACCAGAGCAATACCCCATCGTTTCGCGCAGCGGCTGCTTGTTTCGATTCGCGACCGGCGTGCCTACAACGACATCCGTCGCGCCCGTCCACTTGGCCATGGCAATCCGGAAAGCCGCCAGGAGGGCGCTGAATAGTGTGGTGCCCGTGCAGCGTGCGAGTTCCCGCACGGCGCGGCCGAGCTCCCTCGGGAGAAGCAAAACGAGCCGCTTGAGCGGATCGGTCGCGGAGTTCGGATCAACGGTCCAGGGGCGGCGCATTCCCGCCAAGTGAGATTGCCAAAAGGAGAGGCGTTGATCGATCTCACTTGGCTGCCAAAAGGCTCGCTCGGCGGCGCCCCACGCGCTGTAGGAGAGTTGCAAGGGGGGAAGTCCGCCGGGCACACCCATTCGTTTTTGCGCATGGGCGCTACAGAGGTCTTGGACGAATGCGCGCAGGGTCCAACCGTCAGCAATCGCGTGGTGAATCGTAAAGACGAGCAAACAGTGATCGGAGCTCTGCCGAACCACGTCCGCCCGGTAGAGCGGGCCCTGCACAAGGTCGAATGGCTCGCTAAAGGCCTCCTGCATCAGTTCTTCGATCGCTTCGGGTCGCCTGTCTGAGGCCGGGAGCTCGTGGAACCTCATCATTGGCCTGCCACCCGGCCGGATCATCTGCACGGGCTGATCCCTCCCGGGCAGGATGGAGAGACGCAATACCTCCTGGCGATCCACCACCCGTTGCATCGCCGTCAGGCAATCATGCGGCGTAAGCGCTCCGCGCACATCGATGAATGAGCAGATGTGATTCGAAACGTCGCCGACCGGAACGGCGGATGCCTCCCACAATTCGCGCTGGGGAAATGTCAGCGGGTGGAGACTGATTTCGCCGCTCTCCAGCCAGCGCTTTAGACGGGTTCGCCTATCTTCGGACATGGCCGCACTTCAGCTTCTTATATTCAACCCCGGGCGAAGCTCAGGACCGCCGTCAGGAGAGGGTTGGCCTTCAAGCAAACGATCAATGTCCTGATCGGAGAGCGCGTCAACGTCCACCCCCCCGGCATTCGCCGGTTCGGAAGTTACTGCGGAGGGCGTTGGCAAAGGTTCACGCGTTTTCGCGCCCATGTGATCAGCGATAAGGGTCACGATCTGGCCGATGGTGCGCGCGCGCATCAGGCTCGTGGGCGGGAGCCCGACCCCAATGGCGCTTTCAATCGCATTTTCAATCTCGGCGCCCATCAGCGAATCCAAACCCAAGTCTGTAAGCGGCTGGTCATCGCGCAAGCTCTCTGGCTTGATCCGCAAGACCGAGCCAACCACGTCCGTGATGGCCTGCCTGATAACTCCCCCACGTTCCTCCGGCGGCGCTGATTCAATCTTCGATCGCCAGTCACCCGCTTGACCTCCGGTTTCCTGACTTTCGACGCCCGAGGCAAAGATTCTTTCCAGCAACGGATTCGCCTGCAACCCGCGGAAGAACTGCCTCCACTTGGACCAATCCACGCGAATCGCCAGCACTTGATCCATGCCTTCGTTGAGAAATGACTCCAGCAGGCTGACGACTTCTCTTGGCGAGATCGCAACGGTTCCCTGTCGCGCGAGGAACTCAGCCACTCGCGCATTGCGGGCCACATAGCCTTCGCCCCCGAGAACGCCCCAATTGATCGTCAGAGCCGGCAGCCCCAGTGCGCGCCGATGGTGGGCAAGCGAATCGAGAAACGCATTTGCGGCAGCGTAGTTGGCTTGTGCCGGATTGCCAAAAATGCTGGAGACCGACGAAAACATGACGAAGCAGTCCAACTCCATGTCGCGGGTTTCCTTGTGCAGCAGCCACGCGCCGTAGGCCTTCGGTGCCATTACCGCGCGCATTCGGTCGCGAGTGAGCGACGCGATGGGCGCATCGTCGATAACCATCGCGAGGTGGAACACTCCCCTTAACGGCTGCCCGCCCGCACGAATTCCGGCGACAAGCCGCGCCGTCTCCTCGGCCGAGCCCACATCGGCTCGCACTACGCGCACATCGACATCACGCTCTTGAAGATCTGAAATGAAGGATTGCGCCTCGGGAGTTGCGCTGCCGCTCCGGCTGGTGAGCACCAGATGCCTGGCGCCGCATTCGACCAGCCATTGCGCCAGAACTTTTCCGAAGCCGCCAAAGGCCCCCGTGATCAGATAGCAGCCGTCCTGCCTTACCGCGAAGGGTCGTGCCAACGGTTCTCCTCTCCGGGGGACAAATCTTTCTGCAAATGCGACCACGACTTTGCCGATGTGTTTGCCCTGCGCCATGAGCCGGAACGCCGCGTCGACGCGACAAGCCGGGAACGACCGGAATGGTAGCGGCGTAAGGACGCCTTGCTCGACCATTTCGGTGATCTCATGGAGCAGTTGGCGAGCGAGTTCCTCGTCGCCCCCAAAGACTGCGTCCATGGCAACCACATGAAAGGACGCGTTGCGCCGCAACGGCCAGAGCGGAATGCGGGAGTTCTGATAAATATCGCGTTTGCCGATCTCGATAAAGCGCCCGAATTCCGCCAGGCAGGAAAGCCCCATCGGAATTGCTTCGCCGGCCAGTGAATTTAAGACGACATCCACACCGCGCCGGCCGGTCAACTCCATGACAGCATGCGCAAAATCGGCCCGTCGTGAGTCAATCACGTTCTTGACTCCCAGTGTCTCCAAGAGGGAGCGCTTAGCGGCACTGCCAGCAGTGGCGATGACGTCGGCGCCCAGGTGCTGCGCGATTTGGATGGCCGCCATTCCCACTCCTCCGGCACCGGCATGGATAAGGATTCGATCGCCGGCTCGCAACCGCGCCACGTTCTTGAGCGTATGCCACGCAGTCATGAAGACAACCGGGATAGTGGCCGCCTCTTCGAAAGAGAGATCGATCGGGATGCGCCGCACGTCCCCGGCCCGGGAGAGGGCGTGAGTGGCAAGCCCGAACGCCGTGATACCGAATACCCGGTCGCCCGGCGCGACGTGCGTTACTCCGGAGCCGGCCGCGATTACGACGCCGGCGATTTCGTCACCGAAAGCCCGGGCATCAGGCGCATCGCCGGGGTAGAGGGCAAGCGCCTTGAGCACATCGCGAAAATTCATTCCCGCCGCTTTCACGTCGATAAGGACCTGGCCTGGTCCGCACGGTGGCATCTTGAATGGTGCAAAGCGGAGTGAGTCGAGATGACCTCGTTCGCGCGATTCCAGGCGCATCGGCGTATCGTCATCCAGCCATTGCTCGCGCGTTGGCCTGCCACGGCCAAGACGCTGCACGTATCGGGCTTCACCGCGGAAGGCGATCTCCCGCTCCGAATCGGTCCGGCGCAATTCGCTCCAAAGCAAGGTGTCGTCCG
This sequence comes from uncultured Verrucomicrobiae bacterium, assembly GCA_963784465.1. Lineage (GTDB taxonomy): Bacteria > Verrucomicrobiota > Verrucomicrobiia > Chthoniobacterales > Terrimicrobiaceae > DASTFP01. The sequence goes on along the minus strand of CAWASQ010000066.1, from coordinate 36,016 downwards.
ATGCCGAATCGATTGGCGAGAGATCAATCCCACGGCAGGTAAAGTGCGGATGTTCGCTGAGCATCACGCGCAGCAACCCTATGGCAGGCGCCTGGGCAACGGCAGTGGCGTTCATTTTCCGTCCGACCGGTTGCGCTCCCCGCGTGATCAGATCGATATGAAGTTTTTGTGAAGGTCTGGTGAGTTCAATGGCCTGAGCGAGGTGAAGCAATGCGTCGGTGCCCATCAGCGCGGAGCAGCCGTCCTGTGGCTCGTTCAAAGTCCACAGATAAATCAGACGCTCGGGCGGCGCGTCGTGAGCACATGCCTCAAACAGCCGTTTCCAATCCTCGAGAACCTCCGCACGAAGGGTGAAAGAGTCTTTGTGGTCGCAGCGGAACGCAGCGCCGCGATGCACGACACGGCATTGGGCGCCTGCCGCACGCAGGCGCTCGGCCAGCCGGTCACCGAGCCCCGAAGAATCCGCGAACATAAGCCACGATTTTTCATTGGGAATTTCCGCGTCCGGCTGTGCCGTGGATTCCTTTGGCGCGGAATCAACCCAGCGTTTGCGGGCCAGCAGGCCAATTTGTCCTTCACCTCCGCGCGGACCGATCAATCCGGGAAGGGAAGCTGTTTCGCTGAAGCCCACTTCACGCAATACCGCCTCCCACTGCGAGCGTTCAAGCAGTGGTTGCAGAGGGCGCAGGTCTCGATCAGCAAACCGCCACCACCCGCTCGTAAGACCAAAGACTGATTCCGTCCATAACTGGGGCGTGGCGAGTTCGATGAATAACAGAGTGCCGCCCGGCGCCAACAGCTCGTAAATATTCCGCAACGCGAAACGCACGTCCCCAACGGCGTGAATCACGTTGGCCCCGACAACGAGATCGAACGCGCCAGCCTCGAATCCCTGTTCGCCGGCCGGTTTTTCGAGATCGAAGATCTTGAATTGCACCTCGGGAAACGCCGCCAGCTTCTGCATGGCGCCGGCAAAGAACGCCGGAGATACATCGCTGAACGTGTAGTTGTGCAGACCGCGATCGAGCAGCGGCAAGAGCTGCGAGCTCAGCCCGCCGGTGCCCGCCCCAACCTCCAGGATACGAAGTCCGCGGCCCTCGGGCATATCGCGAGCGATCTCCTGCACTGCGCTGGCCATAGCCGCCAGCCACTGGCTCGTAAAGAGGCCGTCACCGTAGAATTGATCCAGCAAATCCGCTCCTGCTCCCGCGAAAAGCACCTGCACCGCCTCCTTCTCGCCGCGCAGAATAGGTCCGAGTTCCGCGCAGTTCCCCGCACAAAGAAGACCCTCCGCCAGATGGCCGGGAAACTTCGCAATGAATGATCGCAGGGTTTCCCGGGCCGATTTCGCAGCGGTTGCAAACGCGGGAGTCGCCCGATAGGCGTCGCCATTCCCTTCCACGAGTCCGCGTTGGGCGAGCCCAGCGAGCAGCCGCTCAAAGATGGGTCGCATCGATTCTGTCACCCCCAGGGAGTCTGCCGTGAATGCGTTCCAATCAGTTCGGAGCCCCATTTCGAGCAATCCATCGGCGAGTTGCGCGGCAGCGAGGTCATCACAGGCCGCCATGCAAGCTTGAAGTTCCGACCGGCCCCGCGTCGAAATGACCTGCTCAAGAGCCTCACCGGCTATTTCTTTCAACCGGGATAGCCGAACGGGTGGTCGCGGCGGCGGCATCAAGAGAGCGGGGCTTTGCTCCCAGGCGACGTGATAGAGGAGATCGCGGTTTCCTCCCAGCGGGCCTGATCGACGCGCTCCCGCGATGCTGATAGCGCGGAAACCATCTACCAGAACACAGGGCTTACCCGCTCCGTCATATAGTTCCAGCGCGCCTTCAATAAACTCGTCGCTAAACTGTTGCACCCTCGTTCGGACGAGACTCGAGGCGCCCGGCGAGCGCAGAAAATGGATCTTTCCAAAGCGCACCGGCAATTTCAGCCGTGTCTTGCGGCCTTCAACTGTGGCTGCCGCACCCGAAAAGATTTGCAAGGCCCCATCAAATAGCACGGGATGCAAGCGATATTCACTCGCGCGACGCGCGATGGTCGTCGACAAGGCGACCTTACCGGCTGACCTCCCGTTGCCGGCGGATAGCTCGCGAATCGGCTGGAACTCCCCGCCGTAGCGCAGTCCCATTTCACTCAGATGCTCATAGAACTCCTTCGGGATGACTGCCTCCATTTGGCCGTCGGGAAAAGCGTCCCATCCTGACTCCGCGAAGGCCGAGTCGGTGCGTTCCCCACGCAGGGCGCCGACAACGTGCGTGGACCACGCAACGCCCTGCTCGAGCCGGCTGTGGATTGCAAACGAACCGGTAGCGGAGTCGTAACTCAGTTCGAGCAAAAGCCCCATTGGGGAATCTGGAAGAATCAGCGGTTTACGAATTTCGAGGTCCTCAATGACGAATGGTCGTCCCTCGAACGATTGAGCACCCGCTTCGATTGCCATTTCAACAAAAGCAGCGGCTGGAAAAACTGTGCGGTTTTCGACGCGGTGGTCCTTGAGGAACTCCATCTTCCTCTCGTCAAGCCGTGCAATCCAGGTGGGTGTGGCTCGAGGCAACCGAACGTCGAGCAATCCCCGTCCACCCGGTGCCAGGCGGCCCTCGCACCACTCGCTGGATTCGTGCCACCAGCGGCTTTTATCCCAAGGATAGGCGGGCAGCGGTGAGCCGGTGTCGCGACGGTGTCATGGCGGCGAAATCAAGCGTCACGGAGTAACGGTGCAGATCCATCGCCGTCTCGAGCAGGGATTCGTGCTCATGTTCGCGTCGCGCCGAGGCTAGAACGGGATTCTTGTCTCCGCGCGCGGACAAGCATTCCTGGATCGAAACTCCAAGGGCGGGATGGACACTGATTTCCAGCCATGCATCCGCCCCAGAATCGGCTAACGCGTTGACCGCAGATGAGAACATGACCGGCTGCCGGATTCCACGTCCCCAGTGCGCGGCTCCGCATTCTCCGCCGGAATGCCGTCGGCCCGTCACCGTGCTGAAGAACGGAACGTCTCCTTCTCTCGGAGCAAGACCGGCAAGCGCTGCTTCCAGCGCTTCAGAGGCCGGTTGCATCAGGGGGTGATGGAACGGGTGGTCTACACGCACGAACCGAGCGAAAACGTCCTTCGCCTCCAGTTCGGCGGCCAGAGCCTCCAGCGACAAGCGAGGTCCGGAAAGCGTGAGCGAACGGGGCCCATTGAAGGCCGCGATGGTCACTGCGGCTCGGTAAGGGGCCATGATCGCACGCGCCTCTTCCTCCGCCAGGCCCACCGCGAGCATTGTTCCTTCACCTCGAGCACAGACGTCCATGAACCGCGCACGGAGAACGATCAATCGCGCTGCTTCCTCCAAGGTCAATATCCCCGCGACACAGGCCGCGGCGACCTCCCCGACGCTGTGTCCCACGACCGCCGCGGGCCGCAGGCCCCAGGATTTCCACAGTTCCGCGAGTGCCACCTGCATCGCAAAAATGGATGGCTGCGCGATCTCCGTCCGATGCATCTGCGACGCGCCTTCCTGGCGGTAGAGCTCGTCCAGCAGGGAAAAACCATTCCGACTCATCGCCGCATCGCATGCCTCGATTGTTCGGCGGAACACAGGCTCATGAGCGATGAGTTCGCGACCCATTCCCCACCATTGGGGACCCTGGCCGCTCATGACAAAAGCGACTTCAGGCGGGCGCTCGCGCCGCGGGGTGAAGGCCGTGCGCACTTTCGGGGCAGCCTGACTCAACGCATGGTCTTTGAGTTCCTGAATGACTTCGGCGGGCGAGCGCGCCACTACGGTGAGCCGATACTGATGATGGTTTCGTCTTGCGCCGAGCGTATAGGTGAGGTCAGGCAGCACCGGAGAGGCGCCATTGGACTTCTCTTTCGCCTCCAGCCATTCGCTCAACCGCATCGCCGCTGCGCGCAGCGCGCCTTCAGACCGGGCGGAGAGCATCACTGGCCATGCCCGGTCGCCGGCGGGAAACAAGCCAGCCTTGTTTGCGCGCGCAGGCGCCTCAGCGAGAATCACGTGCGAATTCGCGCCGCCGAACCCGAAGGAATTGACACCCGCCATCCGCTCGCCGGTCATTCCCGGAAGCGCTTCCAAAGCTGTCGTTACGCGCAGCTTCAGGGCGTCGAAATCGATGTGGGGACTGGGCGTCTCAAAATGCAGGCTGGCGGGAATCTGTCCGTGCTTGAGCACCAGGGCTGCCTTCATGAGGCCGGCGATGCCCGCGGCAGTTTCCAAGTGACCGAGGTTGCTCTTCACCGACCCGATGACCAGGGGTGTCTCAGGGGATCGCTCCTGACACAGAGCCTGGGCCAGTGCGTGAGCCTCTATGGGGTCGCCAACCGCCGTACCCGTGCCGTGAGCCTCGACGAAATTGATCCTCGAGGGCGGAACGCCCGCATCCTTGCATGCGTCACGCACGAGCCGCGCCTGGGCCTCCGCGCTGGGAAGAGAAATACCATTGGTATGCCCGTCCTGGTTAATGGCTGTTCCTACGATCACGGCGTAGATCGAATCACCGTCCGCAAGAGCCTTGGAAAGCCGCTTTAGAACCACTACGCCCGCCCCTTCGCCGCGAACAAAGCCATTGGCCCCAGCGTCAAACGCTTTGCAATGTCCGTCCGGCGACAGCATCGAAGCCTGGGAAAACCCGATGAACCCGCCGGGCGTGATCATAACCGTCACGCCCCCGGCGAGGGCCGCTTCTCCGCGACCTGCCCAGATGTACTCGCACGCGCTATGGACGGCGGTTAGCGCGGACGAACACGCCGTATCCAGCGCGACACTAGGTCCCCGCAGGTTGAAACAGTATGAGATGCGGTTGGCCGCTATGCTATGAGCAGTGCCGGTGGGCGAATGCGGACTGATGCTGGACGAATCCCACGGCGTGCCTTGAATAATCTGGTAGTCGTTGTGCGAAACTCCCATGAACAACGCGAGGTCGGTCCCGCGCTCCAAATCCAGCACAATGCCCGCATCCTCTATCGCCTCCCAGGCCGTTTCCAGGAGCAGACGGTGCTGCGGATCCACGTAGGGCGCTTCGCGAGGCGAGATTCCGAAGAATTGCGGGTCGAACTGGTCCAGTCCTTCCACGAATCCACCGCGTCGGGCGATGGATTTGCCGGCCACGCCGGGCTCGGCATCGTAAAATCGCTCGACATTCCAGCGGTCGGGTGGAACCTCGGACACCGCCTCACGGCCTTCGACGAGAAGTTTCCAAAGTAATTCAGCGTTGTTAACGCCTCCGGGGAACCGGCAACCGATTCCAGTGATGGCGATTCCTTCTTTGGGCATACAATTGTTAACAGCAAAGCTTTCGTTCAAGGAGGGGGAGTTGATCCTCCCCGGTTGTCGGCTACTTTTTCTCTCCCATCAGGCCGTTTGTCCAGACAAGCGCGATCTTTTGAAAACGGTGATTTTGCATGCAAGCCCTAAAGTGTAGAAGAAAACAATGTGCGGCATCGCGGGTGTTCTGGATTTGACGGGCGGGCGGGTGGTTCCCGAGGGCGTCGTCGAGGCGATGGCGCGAGCATTGATACATCGCGGACCCGACGAGGAGGGTTACTTTCGCCGACGCGGTGTAGAGCTGGCCTCCCGGCGACTGAGTATCGTCGGCTTGGCGGATGGCCAGCAACCGGTAGCCAACGAGGACCGAAGTGTTCTGGTCGTCTTCAATGGGGAGTTGTTCGATTATATCGAGCAAAAGGCCGGCTTGGAGGCGCGCGGGCATCGATTCGTAACTCATTGCGACACCGAGATCATTCCCCACCTTTGGGAAGAGAGCCTGGAAGGAATGTTCGCACGCCTCCGCGGTCAGTTCGCCGTGGCGCTATGGGATGAACGCAGGCGGAAACTGGTGCTCGGGCGAGACCGCTTCGGAATCTGCCCGCTCTATTGGACGCGACAGGGCGACTGGCTTCTGTTTGGCTCGGAAATCAAGGCCCTCCTGGCGTCAGGCATGGTGCCGGCCCAGCCCGACTTGCGCGGGATAGATCATATCTTTACCTTTTCAGCTCTGCCGGCGCCCGTGACGTGCTTCGCGGGCATCCAGTTGCTGCCTCCCGCTCATTACCTGGAGATCAGCCTGGGTGATACTCAGAACCCGTCCGCTGTGAGGGAACGCGCTTACTGGGAGATGGATTTTCCCGACCAGGGTCAAGAGGAGCGGGGAGAAAATCCAGACCGTCTGGTCGACGACTTCGAGCGCCTCCTGCTGAAAGCGGTCGACATAAGGTTGCGGGCAGACGTGCCGGTCGGAGCTTATTTGTCGGGAGGCGTTGATTCAAGCATGATCGTGGCGATGGCCTGTCATGTAAAAGGGCCTGCCATCAATACTTACACTATTCGCGTCGACGATCCCGAACTCGACGAACTCAGCGCGGCCAATCTCGCCGCGCGCCACATTGGCACGAAGCCGCCGGTCGTGCAGGAATTTCGTGCTGCAGACGCCTTGGAAACCTATCCGCGGTTGATCCAAGCCGCCGAAGCGCCCGTCATCGACACCTCGTGCGCTGCTCTTTTGCAATTGGCCGGACGCGTTCACGCCTGCGGCCAAAAGGTCGTTCTTACCGGGGAAGGAGCTGATGAGTGGCTGATCGGATATCCATGGTACAAGGCGGCCAAACTGCTCGAGTTCCTGGACGTCGTGCCAGGGCTTCGGCTGAGCGACCTGGCTCGGCGAGCCTATCTTCGTCTGAACCGTGTGCCGCAGTTCGCGCGCGAGGTCAGGTCTCGCACGGAGCGGGCGATTGGCGGCCCGAACGCCTGGATTGATGCCTATGGAATCCTGGCGCTGTCGAAATTGCGCTTCTACGCCCCGCCCATGCGAGAGGTGCTGGAAAGAGCGAATCCCTGGTCCGAACTGCAACTGAACGTCGAGCGGGCCAAACGTTGGCACCCCCTGAACCGGGGCATCTGGGTTGCAGCACGCGTGAATCTGGCTGGCCACCTCCTTCAGGCCAAAGGGGACCGCGTCGCCATGCACTCTTCCGTGGAGGTCAGGTATCCGTTCCTGGACGAGGATGTCTTCGCCTTCCTGGCGAAGTTGCACCCGCGCTGGAAATTGCGAGGATTTCGCGACAAGCACCTGTTGCGGCTGCTGGCCGAGCGCTGGTTGCCGCCCGCGATTTTCCGTCGTGGCAAGGTCATCTTCCGCGCGCCATTGGACAGCTTCCACATCGACCCTGAACCCGCCTTCGTCGGGCAGCTTCTCAGCGAAGAATCGCTTCGTCGCACTGGCTACTTCGATGTGGCGGCGGTGCGCCACTGGCGGCGCGCTTTTCGCCAGATGCGGGCGGGTTCGCTGCCCCGCCTTTCTGTGGAAATGGGCCTGGCGGCGGTGGTCGCCACGCAACTTTGGCATCACCTGTTCATCGACGGAACTTTGGCGGACCTGCCCACTTGGGAGGGTTTCGCGATGGCTTCGGAGAAAGTCAGCTGACAGATCCCCTGTATCGGAGAAAAAGCCCGGAGGCCTCAGCGAAGTTTGGCAAGGGTCTCCTGACCGCGACGTCTGGTTTCCGGATCGTCTTTACCCACGTCGGGCATGGCCAATCCCTTTTCGATAAACCGTCGCGCTTCGGCGGTTCTGCCCATCTGCGCGTAGGCTCGTCCAAGCTCAACATAGTGCATAAGGCGGTTGGGATTGATTTCGATCGCCTTTTGAAAGCACCTGACCGCCTCTTCAGTCGTCGTTTGCGGCAGCTTGCTGTAGACAAGGGAGGCCACACTCCGCTTGAACGTGCTGACTTCAGAAAGAACCCTGTGCCAGCGTCCCAGCACATGCCACGCCAGATCGTTGTTGGGATCGAGCTTTATTGCCCTATCAACGGTCCTCTTGATCTGGCGCGAAGCTTCGATCTGTTCCCTGATACCCATGAGCGGCAGCATCTTGCCGTAGCTGATTGCGATGGAAAGCTGCGCTTCGGCGTCGTCCGGCGCCAGGGTGGCCGCCCGTTGCGCATATTTCAGCGCGATGTCCCCGAGTCTAAGTTTCTCCTCGCGCGTCAAGGCGTCAGCCATCAGATAACGATATTGCCGCGCGATGCGCACAAGGATGCGAACGTTGGTGGGCTCCAGCTTTTCCGCCGGCAAATAAAACTCAAGGGCCTCGGTGGCCTGGAGTTTTGCGTCGAAGACATCGCCCTTTCTTACGAGATCATCAGGCGGCCCCGCCCGAACCGATGTGCAAACCGCGAACAGCATCGCGGTCGCCGCGAACTCCTTGACACAAAAACGAAAGCTCATCCTCACAAATCATTCGTGCGAGACAGGCGACCGGTCGTTCCATGTTTATATGCTGGCAAGTAGAAAATGCGAGCAGCAGCAGCGCTTGTGCGCCGCATCGCGACAGATTCGATCTGGCAAGCAGACTCGTTCCTAGTCGGATTCCAGAAGGCGGCCCGCGTTGAGAAGCTCCGCCTCGCTGAGGTGAGGGCCGACGAGTTGCAGGCTGGTGACTTCGCCGTCCTTTCCTGGGATTGGTATCGGAATTGCCAGCGCAGGATTTCCAGCAAGATTAACGGGCTCGGTGTTTTGCACATTCAGCACCAACGCCTCGAAGGCGGCGGATCGGCCGAAGAATGGAAGCCGTGGCGGAAGCGTGTTGAGCGTCGGCAAAGCGATGAAATCTACTTCTCTGAAAATTTGCCGCAGTTCGCGTTTCCATTTGCGTTGCGCCATTTTGGCCCGCCGATAATTGTTTCTGTATTCGAGCTCGCCGAGCAGGATTCCGGCCTTGGTGGTGGGGCTGACGCCGCCTTTGCTCAGATATTCCCGATTGCTGAGCCACGCGTCCGCAACCGCCAGCGTCCTCGCTTCTCTATCGGCCTCCTCCCACTTGGCCTTGAAGGACTTGCTCAGCTTGACTACCTGAAATTGTTTTGCGGCGAGGGCATCGTCCACTGCTTTGTCTATCGCCGGATCCGTGCCGTCAACGTATAGCCGCCCAATCCTTATGCTCCTTCCGGACGGTTTCGCCGCAAGAGCCTTCTTGTATCGCGCCTCGAACCCCTCCTGCAACAAATCCATGCCTTGGACGACACCCGCGATGTCCTTGGCCATCGGCCCAACCGTATCGAGATTGTTCGGTGAGAGCGGGAACACGCCTTCGAGAGACACGAGCTTGAAGGTCGTCTTCAAGCCGACAATGCCGCAGCAGGCGGCGGGCACACGCACGGAACCCGCTGTGTCCGTTCCAAAGGCAACGTCTGCCATCCCAGACGCAACGGCGACCGCGGACCCGCTGGACGAACCACCTGGAATCAGTTTGCGTCTCCCAAGGAAGCGATTCTTTGGGGTCCCGAAGTATTCGTTCATGCCGGATGCGCCAAAGCCGAATTCCGTGAGATTCGTTTTGCCCACAATGAGCACATCTTTGCTTCGCGCTCTCTCAAGACATTCGGCATCGTGCAAGGCCGGACTACCCTCCCTGGCGAAATACTTGGCGCCCGCTGTCGTAACCACGCCTTCGACGTCGATGAGATCCTTGACGGCCAAGCGAAGCTTTCGCGTGTCCTCAGGAGGCGGCCAATAACGAATGAACGCGCGATTCCTGGACTCCACACGGCCCGTCGGAAACGCGCAACCGCCCAAGAGAGTCATCAACAGGAGTCCTGACAGCAGCGATTGCGCGGCGACGTAACAGCGAATATTCATCGGAATTTACAAATTCATGCGACAAACGCACCGGATGCAACCCGCAAAAGAAACAATCGGAAGCAGCTGACTATACATGACGTGACCTTACAGCGCCCGGGTTGGAGCCATCAAGCCATGACGAAGGCCGGTGCGGACGCGCATTCATGGTCACAGCCACCGGTCCTCGACGGCGCGATTTAGAGGATGTGAGCGCCTGCCGTCGAATGGTGATTTGTCTCGGAGCGATCGTCGTCATTACGACAACCGCATACGCCGAAGGAGATAGGCGTGACCGCCATCAGATCGAGGAGGCAACGCGCCTCCAGGTCTTTCTCGACAATTCGAACTTTGGCCCGGGCAAGATTGATGGAAGGGATGGTGAATTTACAAGGAAGGCAGTTGCGCTTTTCAAGCGATCCCAGGGACAAGCTGATTCGGCGGCACAAGATTCCAAGGCGCCAATAGACACAAGCGGATTGGACCTCGCCGGTGTTGATCCCGTGTTCGCCAGCTACGTTGTAACGAAAGAGGATGTTGAAAATGCGGGAAAACTGCCGGATGAACTCGCGGCGCAAGCCGAAATGAAATGGCTGCCCTATCGAAGCGTGGCGGAAGCAATCGCGGAGAAATTCCATTGCGACGTCGACTTCCTCAAAGAGTTGAATCCCACGATAACCGAGGAGCTCAAGGAGGGAGATCAATTGACCGTGCCAAACGTGAAGCGGTTTGAACTCGACGCAGTAAAGGCAATGAAGCCAGGGTCGGAGATGCCGGGTGAATTCGTTGACGATCCTGAAAAAAAGGATGCTGAGGGTGGATCTCGGAATCAAGACGTGGCGGATACGATCGCCGATAACGAGGCGCCGCCCGCCTTGTCCCTTTACATCAGCACGAAGGAGAAGATGCTTGAAGTACACGCCGGAGGACAACTTGTCGCCGCATTTCCAGTTACCGTGGGCTCTCAGCATACGGAATCTCCGATTGGCCGGTGGAGCGTTAAGGGCATCGCCAAGCTTCCGAATTTTCGCTACGATCTTAAAATGCTCAAGGACGGCGAGCGCGGTTCAACCTTCCACTTCCTCCCGCCCGGCCCGAACAATCCGGCGGGTGTGATATGGATTGAACTCAACAAGAAAGGAATTGGCATTCATGGCGCCAGCGACCCAGATCTCATCGGGCGCAACGCGAGCCACGGGTGCATCCGCCTCGCCAACTGGCTCGAAAAATCGACTCGGCGGCAGCCTTGGCCTCCCATACGCTTCCCCGGAATCTCAATTGTCCGAACTATGAAACTCCCCTCAGCGATACTTGCCGGCGTGATTTCCCTGCTGCCCGTGGCGTGCACCATCAGTCCTCCACCGCAAAGGGGCTATGAGGCGGAGGTAAAGGTTGAGGAAGCCGGAGTCCGCTTGCTTCGAAACGGGATGACCGTCTGTCTGATTCGCACGCGATTCACAAAGGTTGAGGGCTGGCAGCTAATCAATGACAATAGAGAGATTGTTATCAAATCGCGAAGCCAGCGCGGCCCTGCTGCGATTGAGCTCTTCGACACCCGAAGCGGCATCCAGAAAGGCAGAGTAATGGCCGGTGAGGGTGATCAGCCCCCGTGGGCTGCAGGATTCTGGGAGTAAAAACCTGTTCTTGAACCCCGTGGCCCCAAAAGGGAGCGAAACAGGACTTCGGTGTCTTGAATCCGTCCAGGTTGTGCGTATATAGGCATCAGCATATGGCCAAAGAGCTTCCGGCGGTTGTTCAAAAGGTGCTCGATAAGTTCAGCAATTCGAGAGATTTCACGATCTCCTTTGCGCTGCATGCGATCCTCGTCGCGTTGTTTGGCGGGACGGTTCTTTACCGGGCAGTGCAGGAGCCCCCGGATTTCGAAGGGGAAACGGGCGGTTTTGTTCAGGCGACCGAGGCCGCCGCGCGTCCGCCTGCGCAACAAGCGCCTCCTCAGGAAACGACTTTCAACGTTGCAACGGTTTCTCCCTCGACGAGTTCGTCCTCGCTTCAGGCCATAACGACGACGGCAATAAGTCCGCTCAACTTCGCGATGAATCCGGTCATCACTCCGCCGGTTGCCGTTCCGGGCAAGCCCGCAGAAAGCGTGGTAGCGCAGCCGGCGGCCTCCATAGGCTCGGATGGCATGAGCACTGCCGTGGCGTCCCAGATCAAGGATTTCACGGGCGGATGGGGCAAGGGAAAAGGATCCGGGGCCGGTACGAGGTCGCGGGAATTCGAGTTCACTGCCTACATTGGCCAATACAACGGCGGGAATTGGAACTCGACGGTGCGAGTTGTTCAGGGCAATAAGATTGAGACCGGGAGCCTGCCAAACCTGCTCTATCTCATGAGCGCCTGGTCGAAGGACAAGATCAAGACGAACTATCAGAATGTAAGGGCGATAAAGCTGGATAGCGACGAGATCTTCTCCGTCAAACCCCCGTTTATTTTTCTGACGGGCACCAGGGATTTCAAGTTGTCGGATAAGGAAGTGGAAAACCTCCAGAAGTACGTTCGGATGGGAGGATGTATTTGGGGGGACAGCTCGTTGCCAGGGTTGCGGTCCCGCTTCGACATCGCCTTCAGACGCGAGATGAAGCGCGTGATTCCCGACGTGGATAAGAACTTTGAATCCCTTCCGCCTAGTCATCCGATCTATACCGAAGGTTACTTTGCCGATATCAAGGAAGTTCCGCCTGGATTGAACTACTACAAGGAGCCCGTCTCCGCGATTAAGATCTACGGCGAGATAGCGATCCTCTATACGGCAAACGACTACGGGGACATGTGGCAGATTGGATTAACCAAGGATGGCCAGATCGACTTGCGGAAGAGCGCCGACGACAAATACGTGGCCATAAATTCCGATCTTTACGACCGTCGGGACGTCTATCTGCGCAACATCGAGCCCGCGGCGCTTTCGACCTGTTTCAAGTTCGGGACGAACGTCGTCATCCACCTCTTGACTCGTTGGGAGAGCAAAGTGCGCACCGCCCCAACGCTTTAGTGGGGAGCGGTCCCATGACCTCAGCCCTGAGAATTATCCGCCCCAGCGCGCCCCGAAAGTTAGCTGCGGAATCCAGCCGTTAGTCGGACATTTTGCATAGTCCGTCTTGCCGAACGCACCGATCATCCTATTTCCGACAGCACGCCGCCAATACTTGCTCATGCTTTCCGCGGTGTGGCAGCCCCAGCTTTTCACAAAAGCATTGCGGGCAAATATCCCCCGGTGGATTTTCTTCAGCTCGGTCTCGTGCAGCCAGACCTTCGACGCGCTGTCAATTTCGTTGCTGTAATCGAACATGAAGCAGGCCTTGTTGGAGTGGCCGTAGAATTCGAAGTTCGCAATCTTCACCCGATTGCGCGGCTGGCCATAGTTGAGATAGTTGATGAGCTGGCCGGTATCGCTGAAGAACACCAGATTCAGACCGTATTTGTCGCGCACGCTGGCGATATTGCCGATCAAATCCGAGTGATCCTGGCGCTGCGCGCGTCGCACGTAGCCGGGCTTGTAGACGAGCCACGTGATTCGGGCAGTGGGGCCGTGTTGCTTGCGGAGTTGCTCAATTCTTACGCGAGCCGACCGGATGAAGTTTCCCCACCATCGATCGTGCGGGGCGTCTTTGAACTTCTCCCATTCGATGAGCGACGGCCCGCCGCTTAGGACGATGTACTCGCGCTGTTCCTGGGCGGGTGCGCTCGCAAGGACCGTCATCAGAAAAAGAAGCGCCGTGCAACTGGATCGCATGTTCCCGAGAATCCCTGCGGAGCCATTTTCTGCAAGAGGAATTCTCGCAAAACCAAGGCTCTCTTGTATTCTTGCGCCCATGGCTCTGGATCCCTCCGTGTTCGAAAAGCTAGGAGTTTTCTACCTCGGTCGCTCGTACGATCTGGAGAAAAAGGCTTCCGGCGACGTTCCGTTGCTCTATGATTCGCGGGATCTGGTCACCCACGCCGTATGTGTGGGAATGACCGGAAGCGGAAAGACTGGCCTCTGTCTTGCGTTGCTTGAGGAGGCCGCGATTGACGGAATACCGGCGATTATCATCGATCCCAAAGGGGATTTGGCCAACCTTTTGCTCACCTTTCCGGACCTGCGCGCCGAGGATTTCCGGCCGTGGATCAACGAGGAGGATGCGCAACGAAAAGGAATGGACCCTGATGCTTACGCTGCCCAGCAAGCGGATGTCTGGAAGCAGGGTCTGGCCGCCTGGGGCGAGGGTCCCGAGCGCATTCGCACGCTGCGGGAAAAGGTGGATATTGCTATCTACACGCCGGGAAGCACCAGCGGGATACCGGTCAACATCCTCGCCTCCTTTGACGCGCCGCAGACCGACGATGCGGAGGCGATCGCGGATCGGGTGCAAACCACCGCGGCGAGTCTCCTCGGCTTGCTCAAGCTCGACACCGATCCCGTCAAGAGCCGCGAGTACATTCTCCTTTCCGCGTTGCTTGCGCACGAGTGGCAGAACCGCAAGAACCTGGATTTGCCCACGCTCATCGAACGAATACAAAATCCCCCGTTCCAGAAAATTGGCGTCATCGACCTGGAAGCGTTCTACCCCGCAAAGGATCGTTTCGGCTTTGTGATGGCGGTAAACAGCATGCTGGCCGCGCCGGGTTTTGCGACATGGCGACAGGGCGATAGTCTCGATGCGGGGCGCTTTCTCTATACGCCCAACGGAAAGCCGCGTGTGGCGATTTTTTCGATCGCACATCTTGGCGACGAGGAGCGGATGTTCTTTGTCTCCTTGCTCCTTAACGAAGTGGTATCCTGGACACGGGCTCAGAGCGGCACCACAAGCCTCCGTGCCATCCTTTACATGGATGAGATCTTCGGCTACTTGCCGCCCACCGCCAACCCCCCCTCGAAGCTTCCTCTCCTGACTTTGCTTAAGCAGGCCCGGGCTTTTGGCGTGGGTGTCGTCCTGGCCACTCAGAACCCTGTCGACCTCGATTACAAGGCGCTGTCTAATGCGGGCACATGGTTTATTGGCCGTCTCCAGACCGAACGCGACAAAGCCCGCGTGCTTGACGGATTGCATGGTGCGGCGGCGGGCGGAAAATTTGATCACCAGGCGATGGAGACATTGCTGGCGGGCCTGGGCAATCGGATCTTTCTGATGAATAACGTCCATGACGACGGCCCGGTCGTTTTCGAGACGCGTTGGGTAATGAGTTACCTGCGCGGACCGCTCACCAAGGATCAGATCAGGACACTAATGAGGGACCGCAAGCCTGAGGCGTCTCCGGCCCCGGCTGCAGCTGCCCTCTCGGCTTCCCACAGTTCAAAGCGTCCACCGTTGCCACCGAAAGTCCCGCAGGTCTTTCTGCCGGCTGCAGGCGAAGGCCCGGTAATTTACTCGCCCCGGCTCGTCGGCGCGGCGAGCGTCCGATTTGCGGACCGCAAGTTGGGTATTGAGCAAACATGCGAAGTGTTACTCTCGGCGCAGGTCCCGGACGGGGTCTCCGGCGCGGATTGGAGCGAGCTTCCGGGTGTGAGTCTGAGTGAATTGCAGAAGTCGCCTGCGGGCGGCGCGGAGTTCGAGGACGCTCCCCAACCGGCGGCGCAGCCCGAAAAATACGCGACCTGGGAAAAGGACCTCGTCCAAAGCGTCATAGCGACCCAGAGGTTGCAAATTTTCCGGTGTCCGAGCCTGAAGGCTGCTTCGAAACCGGACGAGACGGAATCCGAGTTCAAGGCGCGCATTGCGCTGGCGGTGCGTGAAAAGCGCGACGCGGCCGTGGAGGCGTTGCGAAAAAAATATGCTCCCAAGGTCGCCTCCCTTCAGGCTCGGCTCATGCGAGCCGAAGCCTCGGTCCAGCGCCAGAAGGAACAGGCCTCCCAAGCGCGCATGCAGACCTTGATCTCCGTTGGCTCAACTCTGCTCGGTGCGTTTCTTGGGCGCAAGGCCATCAGCTCTTCAACCATTAGCAAAGCGACGACCGCCGCACGAGGTGTGGGACGCAGCATCCAGGAGGGGTCGGAAGCTTCGGCAGCCGAACAGAGTGTCGAGGCGATCCGCCAGCAGATTTCCGAGATTGAAACCGAAATCGAAGCGGAGAGCGCCGCGCTTGGGGCGACCGAACCAGATATCGAGACGGTGGAAGTCAAGCCGCTTAGGAGTGGCGTGTCCGTGCGCCTGCTTGCGCTGGGCTGGTTCCCGCGAGCTTCCGAGTAATCGATCAGGCCCAGGCTAAGGCTCGCCAGGTGGGGCGTCGAGAAGCTCTCTGCAGGCACGGCAATAGGTTTGCGGATTCGGGGCTTGCAGAATGCCTGAGACGATGACTGCCCTTTGCGCACCCGCGGCCAGGACACTTGACAGATTCTCGCGCTTGATTCCACCAATGCAAAACACTGGCAGAGAAACAAGAAGTTGCGCCTGCCTAATTTCATCCAAGCCGATCGGCGGGTAGTCCGGCTTGGTCGGCGTCGTGAAGAGCGGTCCAAAGCCGATGTAATCGGGCGACTCGCGCTGGGCGGCGAGAGCCTGCGCAAGGCTGTGGGTGGACTTGCCTATGATGGCGTGTTCGCCCGCCAGTTCGCGCGCCGCGACAACGCTCGCATCGTCCTGCCCGACGTGCGCCCCGTCTGCGCCCGTTTGGGCGACCATCTCCGGGTGATCATTTAGAATAAGCGGAACTTTATTGGCATGACAGAGAGGGGCCAATTCACACGCCAGAGAGTAGATTTCCTTCAGGCTCTTCTCTTTCGCGCGCAACTGCAGCAACTGAACTCCTCCGTCGAGCATTTTCTCCGCGGTGGCCAGGGCATTGTCGCTGGAAACATAACCCAGATCGAGAATTCCATAGAGCCTTGCCGCTCGAAGGGCATCGTACTGCCAGCGAGACATCCCTAAGCGCGTGATACGATTCCGGGCATCAAGCTTTCGGCCTCTACTTCGACAGAGGTGTCAGATAGGCACCCTCCGAGTGCAGCCTCTTGAGTGCCTGCATTACCTGGGGTTTATCCTCACGATAGGTGACGCCGAACCATTCCGCGTCTGTCGGAAGCACATCGAGCGTGGCTTGACCGCGAGCGATCATCTCGCCGATTGCGACAGGGATGTAACATTCCGCCTTTGGATCCGAAGAACTCGTGCTCAGAAAGCTGACAAGCTGGTCTCCAATCAACGGAAAAATGGCCGGCGTCAGTCCCCAGAAATTCATCGAAACCGGCTCCTCACCGCCAAACTTTCGCACGGTGCCGTCGGCCTCCTTCTGCTGGATCCCGTTTCCCGCGCGTTCAATTCCTGTACATTCGTCGATGGCGATAAGCCGCCGGTTCGCATCCACCTGGCAGACACCGCGGGCGACAGAGCCATGCTCGGAGAGCGTGTGATCCAGCCGGTAGCCGGCCATCGCGAAATGCGGGCTTTCCGGGGCGACGGCCTTTAAGAACTTGCCAACCACCTCGTAAGTTTCACGACCGTAAAAGTCGTCGGCATTGATGGCGGCGAACGGTTCCGAGAGGGCCTCGCGGGCGCACCAGATAGCGTGCGCGGTTCCCCAAGGCTTCTTCCTGTCCGCGGGCAGCGAAAATCCCTCAGGGAGCAAGTCAAGCTGTTGAAAAACGTAGTCTACGGAGACGTTCCCCTTGTATCGGGAGCCGATCTTTTCCCGGAACTCGGCTTCGATATCGCGGCGGATAATGAAGACGACGCGCTCGAAACCCGCCCGCAGAGCATCGAACACAGAGTAATCAAGAAGAGTTTCGCCCGATGGTCCCATAGGGTCGACTTGCTTTAATCCGCCGTAGCGGCTGCCCATACCCGCGGCCAGAACAAGGAGAGTTAATTTAGGCATGCGCCGGAGTCTTGTTAATTGATCTTGGTGAAGCAAGCCCCTAGTCGCTCGGGACCAGGGTTCGTCACAATTTGTCGTTCAGCAATGCGCGCGCGTGCGCCAGCGCGGACTGCGATTTTCCACCAAGCATCCTTGCGATTTCCTCCTCGCGAGATCCACCGGCTGCCTCAACCAGCGACGTGCGGGTGCGCTTCTCCTTAAATTCCTTGGTGACTACAAACTGGCTGGACGCGGCAGCGGCGACTTGGGGGAGATGGGTGATACAAAGCACCTGGCGCGATCGGCCCAGCTCACGCATCTTCGCGCCGACTTTCGAAGCAATCTCTCCGCCGATGTTTGCGTCGATCTCGTCGAAAACAAGCACGGGGATATCATCCTGATCGGCAAGGGCGCTCTTGAGAGCAAGCATGACCCGCGAGATTTCTCCGCTCGATGCGATCGCGCGTAACGCGCGAAGGGGTTCGCCGGGATTCGGCGAGAAGAGAAACTCTGCCGTCTCGTTTCCCTGCGCCGATGGGACGGTGAGAGCTTCGAGCGCGATCGAAAAATCCGATTTGAGGAATCCCAAGTTCTTCAGTCCCGCACGGACTCTGTCAGCAAGCTTCTGCGACGCACCCGACCGCTGAGCACTAAGCTTTTCCCCGTGAGACCGCATCACCGTTGCCGCGGCGGAAATCTCCGCGTCCAGGGTGCCGCGGCGTTCTGACCGGCCAAGGAGCTCGCTCAACCTGCGGCGGGCCTGCTCGCCGAAAGCAACGACATCCTCGATTGTGCGCCCATACTTGCGTTTCAGGGACTGGATCGTGTCAAGGCGAGTCTCTATACTGGCCAGGTCCGTCGACTCGTTTCCGAGCGCGGAGGAGTAGGATTGGATTGCGCGCACGAGGTCGTTCGTCGCGGCGAAGACTGTTTCGCAGGCCCGATCGATCCCGTTCGGGGAAGGGTCCAGGCGGCTGAGTTCGCGTGACAGGCGCGTAAGACTTTCGACCTTGGAGGTCAGAGAGTCGTCGTCATCCGAGGTTCCGGCAGCGAGTTGGGCACAGAGCTCACCGATGCGTCGCGCGTTGCCGGCGACTCGCTGACGAGACAAGAGGAGCTCTTCTTCGCCGTTTTGCAGACCGGCAGCTTCGATCTCATTCACTTGGTGAGTAAGAAGTTCCACTTCCCGGGCGGCGCCCTGGTCGTCCTGCAGGAGCGAGGTCTTCTCGTCCAGTAGACGCAGGAGCGCGCGGCGCGCGCCGGCGAATTGTGCGACCAGGTCGCTGGAGCCGGAAAATCTGTCGATGAGAGCGGTCTGCTGATCGCGCGAAAAGAGGCTTTGATGATCATGAGGGCCATGAAGATCGACCAGGAGGTTTCCGAGGGAGCGAAGAACCGCAAGAGTGCAGGGCGAACCGTTCGCGAACTGTTTGCCCGCTCCCTGAGAGGGCAACGTGCGCTTAAGAAGCAGGCGTCCGTCCTCACACGGTTCGGCCCCATGACCGGCGAGCAAAGACGTGATTCTTTCATCGGCGACGTGCTCGAAAACCGCCTCGACCGCGCAAGCGTCGGCCCCCGTGCGGATGAGGTCCTTGTCCGCCCGCTCTCCGAGGACAAGAGTCAACGCGCCGAGGATGATGGACTTGCCCGCTCCGGTCTCTCCCGTAATGGACACGAAACCGTCCGGAGGCTCCCAAGTGAGTTCTTCGACGAGCGCGAGATTGCGAATGCGCAGCGAGGCGAGCGTTGCGGACATGAACGGACTATGCCATGAAGGTGCCGGAATGAGGGAGGTGGAAGTTACTTTTCTCGGAACGGGCACGTCGCACGGAATCCCGGTGATCGGCTGCCAGTGCAACGTCTGTACGTCGATCGATCCTCGAGACAAGCGCCTGCGCAGCGCGATACAGCTGCGGACCCCGGAAATGGTGATCCAGGTCGACACGCCGCCGGATTTTCGCGCGCAATGCCTGCGCGAAGCGTTCACACGGATCGACGCCGTGATCTATACGCATTCGCACACGGACCATATTCTCGGTTTTGATGATCTGCGACGGTTCTGCGAAATGGAAAACAAGTTCATGCCCATCTATGCAAGGGAAGGCACACTCAACGATCTGCGGCGCGTCTTTGAATATGCGTTCGGGGGCGAATTTCAATATCTCACCTATATTCGGCCGGAGCCTGTTGTGGTCGATGGCCCGTTTTGGCTTGGTGAAACCGAGATCATCCCATTTGATCTGCCCCACGGGCGAACAATGACAACAGGTCTGGTTTTCCGGCGTGGAGGACGCAAGTTGCTGGCTTATTTTACCGACTGCAAAGAGGTGACCGGGGACGCCGAGGAGGCGGCGCGGGGAGTTGACACTTTGGTCGTCGATGCCTTGAGGCACGCTTCCCACACAACCCATATGTCCGTGTCGGAAGCCATCGAAACTTCCAAACGCATCGCGCCCCGGAGAACGTATTTCACTCATATGTGCCATGATCTGGGACACGTTGAGACCGAGTTGCTCCTGCCAGAAGATATCCGCCTGGCTTATGATGGACTGGCCCTCACTGTTTAGTGCGCGCCAGGTGTTCGCGGCGGCTGGAAAAGCCGCATGGGATGCCCTGGCACTTGTGGTAGCTTCCGATTCGGCGGAGCCTTCATCACGCGCGCTCGCGAAGAATTGGAGATGAAAGCAGCTCCGGAATACCTCTATGACCGGCTCCGCAGCGAATTGGCAAGTCATCGACTGAGCGAATCCCCTCCGTCTGGCATCTCCGAACTCGAGCTGCAAGCGAGGGTCTTTAGCGGAGAGTTTGGTATCTCGTGGCGGGGCGAGGACGGAGAGAAAGTAGAAGTCGTTCACTTCGGAACATGGAACCGTGAGCCGGGACCGGACTTCTGCTCCGCTCGGGTGGTCATCGATGGAGTAAAGCTCACCGGGGATATCGAGATCGATCAGGACATCAAAGACTGGCAGAACCACGGCCATTCCCGGAACGCTTCCTACGAAAACGTCATCCTTCATATGTTTGTCCGTAAAGGGCGGCAGCGTTGCTTCACGAGCACGCGCCAAAACAAGGCCGTTACTCAGGTTTGCCTCGCTTTGAGCAAGCCACCAAAGGATGCCGGAACCGGGCGGAACGGCCAGATCGATGAGCAGCAAGCAGCGAAATTGATCGAAGCTGCCGCTGCGTTTCGCCTTCACCAAAAGTGCGGGATGTTCCGGCGAGCGACGCGCCTGCGAGGGCAAGATGAGGCGCTTTTCGAAGCAATGGCGGCGGCCATGGGATTCAAGAACAATAAGATTCCGTTCCTGCTCGTGGCCGAGCGTGCGAGTCTCGCGAGAGCGAGGGCGCCAGACGGAGAAGCACTGCTTTTCGGACTTGCCGGGTTCCTGAAGGCAGGCCATTTCGACCAGGGTGATGACGAAGCCCGCAAATATCTGCGGGAGCTTTGGGAAAGGTGGTGGGGTATTCGCGACCGGGAACTGCGGTTGATCCTTCCTGGCGACGCGTGGACGTTCTCCGCCGTGCGCCCGTCCAACCATCCCCATCGCCGCATGGGTGCGCTTGCCGGGATCGTGCGCTCGTTTGGACCGATCAAACGGGCCGTCGAATCCGGTAACGATGCCGAGTTTGTGAAGATTTTCTCGTCGCTCCGGCATCCCTTCTGGCAGAGGCATGCGAGTCTGGCGGGTGAGCCTTTGCCCAAGACGCTGTCGCTGGTCGGTGCAGACAGAACCCTGGATCTCCTGATCAACGTTTTCCTGCCCGCGCGTGCGCACGAGGAAGCCTGGCCAAGACTGTGCTCGTTGCCGGGCCCGACACCCAGCCGCAAGGTCTTGAAGGCGTTGGAATGGCTCGTGGGCGCTTCGCCGCCGGCATATGTCCGCTCTGCGATGCAGCAACAAGGGCTTCTCCAGTTGGTTGAGGATTTCCGGCACATGAATCCGCAGGAGGTATGGCGCTGTTTTGCCCGCGGCTGGACGCCGCTGGAAATTGTGCGAGATGTCAACGCATGAATCGTTCGCAACGAAATGCCTGCCGGCCCGGCCCCGCTCGTCGGTTTCGCCGTTCCGCTGACCACGCATTCTTCACAGGTTGATGGCTGAACCCTTTCGCGAGGCGATGGAGGCGTTATGCACGGCCGCCGGCGAATACAATGCGTCGGATCTGCTTCTTCATGAGGGCCAGTCGCCCCAGGTCCGCATCAGCGGAAGCCTCATGGCACTCGAGTTTGCGCCCCTTGATCGAGCATTTTTCGATTCCCTGTGGCGGAAATGTGGCGCTCCGGAGGGGGCTCAGGACCATGACTCGAGTCTCACATCCGAAGGCGGCGTTCGCTTTCGCGTGAATCTGCTCCGTCAACTTGGGCGACGGGCGGCTGTGCTTCGGCGCATCCGGAGCGAAGTACCGGATCTGGAAACGCTCGGTCTTCCCGCTGAGCTGCTTCGGCAATGGATGACCAGGCAAGCCGGGCTGATTCTCGTTTGCGGTCCCACAGGCTCGGGAAAGAGCACGACTCTTGCGGCGGCACTGGATTGGATGAATCAAAGCCTTTGCCGCCACGTGATCACGATCGAAGACCCGGTTGAGTTTCTCTTTTCCCAGCGGATGTCCTTGTTCACCCAAAGAGAGGTCGGCATCGACACGCCGAGCTTTGCCGAGGGACTCCGCCGCTCCCTGCGTCAAGATCCCGACGTCATTTTCGTTGGCGAGATTCGCGACGCGGAGACGGCAAACACGGCGATCCAGGCCTGTGAAACGGGGCATCTTGTCCTTTCCACTCTCCATGCCTCATGCTGCACGGATGCCATGGAGCGCCTTCAGTTCCTGTTTACTTTGCTTTCCCGCGACGCCGTCCGCAGGACGCTCTCTGCGCAGTTGGTTGGCATGCTTTGCCAGAGGCTTCTTCCCGCCTTGCCGGCGGGAGTCGCAGTCGCCACGGAGTATTTCTCGAATGTTGGCGCGACGCGCAAATACATCGCCGAGGGAAAGCTTTCCGATCTGGGCGATGCGATTGAACGCTCCGATCCGCGCAGCGCGCAGAATTTCGTGTCCTCCATCGCCCGGCTGGTTCAGGCGAAACGCATTTCGGAGGACGTGGCGCTCGCCTCGGCAGACAATCCCCAGGAGGTTGCGCGGGCCTTGCGCGGCATCAGTTCGTCCCCGCAGGCCACGCGGCATTAGTCTGTGATGAGCGAAACGGATCTTGTTGGCCTTCTAACGATTGCCGTGAACCAGGGAGCATCGGATCTGCATCTGACTGTGGACGCTCCACCGCTCGCCCGGCTCCACGGCGATCTAACTCCGCTGAACGGAACGCCCGTCGGCCTAAACGTTTGCCGGGACATGATTTTCAGCGTGCTCACCGAGAGTCAGCGTTCGCGGCTCGAGCAAGAATGGGAGCTGGATTTCGCCTTACAGGTTGAAGGGGTCGGCCGATTTCGCGGAAATGCTCACTATTGCCGCGGAGCGCTTGAGGCGGCCTTTCGCCACATTCCCGCCTATATTCCTGAACTGTCCGAGCTTGGGCATGGCGCCGTGATCCAACGGATCTGCGAACTTCGACGAGGCTTGGTTCTTATCACCGGAATGACCGGTTCGGGAAAGAGCACGACCCTCGCGGCGATGGTGAAACATATTAGCGAGCGAAGGGCAGGCGTGATCGTGACGATTGAAGACCCGATAGAGTTCGTTTTTTCCAACGCCCGGAGCATTATCAAGCAGCGCGAGGTTGGCAGTGATACTCATACGTTTGCCGAGGCGCTGCGGCATGCCCTGCGGCAAGATCCCGACGTAATCCTTGTGGGTGAGCTGCGCGATACCGAGACCATCAGTGCGACGATGACCGCCGCAGAGACAGGGCACCTGGTCCTGGGGACGCTTCACACTATCGACGCGCCCAAAGCCATTGACCGGCTGGTTGACGCTTTCGCTCCTGAACAGCAACCGCAGATCATTGCGCAGCTTGCCAATGCGCTTGAGGCGATCGTCTCGCAGCGGTTGCTCCCGAGCGAATCGGGCGACAGGCGTGTCCTCTCAACAGAAGTTCTCGTTGCGAATACGGCGGTGCGCGCGACAATACGGGAGCGGCGCTGGGAACAACTCGTCGGACTTATCGAAATCGGCGGACGGGACGGAATGCGAACATTCGATGATTCGCTGGCTGAACTTTATCTCGGACTGCAGATTTCCAAGGAAGAAGCAATCGCCAATGCGCGCGACAAGGCGCGCCTGGAAAGTCTGCGCAGGGAACAAACCGAAACGAAGCGAGGCCTATTCTGGTGAGAGGTGCAATCGCCGCTTTGATACCGTTGATTCTTGCCACGGGGTTCGTGAATGCATTGGATCTTCGGCGTGCACCGACGCCTGCTGATCGCGGAAAGGTCATCGCAGATGGATGGGTTGCTTCGCGCGAAGCCCTCGGAAACGCACTGATGGCCGCATACCAGCCGGGCGGTCCCATGAGGCCTGGAAGCACAGGAGTCACGGCCTATCGTTCCTGGCTGTCATTGTGGAAATGGTGTGACCTCCTCGCGCGAAATCAAAGGCAGGAAGCATTGCGTCTCATAACTGATCGTTCCAAGACGGCCATTGAGGACGCACAAGCCGACCGGGCCGGATTCTTTGCCAAATTCAGGAGGCGTTTCGCCCGATGCGGCCAGATTGCGCGAGATTCTTTCGGATCGAGCTGCCGTCGGGGAGTTCTTTCGCCTTCTGCTTCCGGCTGATCTCGCAGATCCGCCAGACCGGCCGATCGCCGAGAGTTTGACTCCCGAAATTCTTATGGAGTGGATCAATGACGACGAGTTCTCCCGCTTGCTTTTTGAGAACCTCTCGGATCGCGACTATTCGCCGGGAGTCTTGATCAGATTGCAGCAAATGCGTCTCGCGAACCCGCAAAAGTTTAAGGAATATCGCGCGCTCGCCGTTGCCCTGGCGATCGTCTACGACCAAAACTTTCCGCGGTTTTGGCCGCATGGCCAGGTTCATCCCTCACAGGTTCCGATCGCGGAAATAGCCGTTGCCGACCGTTTCAAATTCTGGACCGATAGCAACGAGTCGAATGCGCTGATGCTCGATTTGCGTAAGCTTAGCCCTGGGCAGATCAAATTTATTGTGGACGCGCCCCTGGATCGTTCGGAATTCGAGTGGGCAAGGAAAAATGTCAGGTATACACGTTCGGAGTTCGCCAAAGCGTTCGATGCTGTCAGCTATTCTGCCGAACGCATTAAGTCCGGGATGTTCCACTGGAACGCCGGGGAATACACGCTCGAGAACCTCCGGCGCCAAGGCGGCATCTGCGTGGATCAGGCTTATTATGCGATGATCGCGGGCAAGGCCCGCGGCCTGCCAACCTTGTTTTTTACCGGACAGGGGACTGATGGCGGTCATGCATGGTTCGGCTACATGAAGACCGACAACCGATGGGAGCTGGACTGCGGCCGGTCACAAAAACCAGAACTATGCTGTCGGACAGGCCTTGGATCCCCAAACATGGCGTCCCATAAGCGATCACGAACTGAAAACCCATATGCAAGGCCTTCGCGAAGGACTCGAGTTTTTTTCCTCACGGGATGATATCCTGATGGGCCGGCTGCATGAGCGCGCAGGGAACGGAGCGAAAGCATTGAGAGCCTACGAAAGTGCCATGCAGGTTTGTCCCCAGAACGAAAGTGGATGGAATGCCAAGGCCGAGTATTTGCGACGAAGCGGCGCGTCGGTGAATATCCTGAAATCGCACCATGAAGCAGCTCTGCGACAGTTTGCTGCGAACAGAGACATGCGCGTCGAGCAGCAGGCAGCGCTCGCCCAAATCGCCAGATCGCAAGGCGCGCCCGGGGAAGCCGAGAGCTTGGAGCGCCAGATCGTCGCGCAGAATAAGCGCCAGCGCTCGGATTTAAGTGTCACCGTCGCAGCCCAAAAGATCATCTCGCTCGCCACGGAGCGACAGTTTGATCAGGCATTCACCGAATACCGGCGTCAAGCGCAGAGCCTTGGCAAAACCGGTGGCGGAAATTTCTTTTACGAAATCGTGCAGCCCTTTGCGGGGACTCTGGTTGCGGCCGGCGAGTCGCGTCGCGCCAGGGAGGTCGTTTCCATGGCCCGCAAGGCGCTGAAACCGGAGAACGGCAGCATAATCGATTCCGAATTGAAAGACCTCGAAAAGCTTGTTGGCCGCGGCTCCGACGGGTGAGAGCTCTCAGTCTCCCGCACCTTCGCGAATCCTCTTCTTTTTATCCTCTCGCTTCTCTTCAAGCCTTGAGATCTCCAGTCGCGAGCTGTTTCCGAAGTTGTTCCTCGGTCACGGGGTCTCCAGCGGACTTCCTGATTTCCCCCTCAAGAAAGACCTTCTTCTCGGCGATCTTCGCGGTGATCTCAGCATCGACTTCACCAAGGCGACGTTTCTGATCGTCAGTCAGCTTTTGTGTCGGCGATTCTTTCTCGAGCCTGCTCATAGCGAGTTCGAACGCGGATTTCATGGATCGAATATAGCCACCGAAGCCTCCAGCACACAGAAAATTTGCCGGAGATGCGAAGATGTGTAGCGTGATCGCGATGTCTCGCGTTCGACTGCTGAGCACCGACTTTGACGGCACCCTTATCGCCATGGGATCCAAAGGGCGCTGCCCGCCGCAGTTCGCGACAGTGCTCGAGCGGCATAAGCGGGGAGGGGGATTGTGGGCCATCAATACCGGCCGCAGCTTGAAGCACACGATCGAAGGCCTTGACCTCTTTGGCGCACCGCAGGAGCCTGACTTTCTGCTGACAAATGAGCGGGAGATCTACGCCAGAAACGCTCGCGGGCTTTGGATGCCCCACGGCGAGTGGAATGCCGTATGCCGCCGCCGGCACGAGGAACTCTTCGAGCAGGCGCTCGAAATGTTCGCATTCGTGGAACGGCTGGCTCAGGAGTCCGACAGCATAACCGTTCTTTACGAACAGAAGCTACCAGCCGGATTGGTGACGAGCTCTGAAGAAGTGATGGAAATGGTTGCGCGTAATATCCAGAAAGAGGCGGCGCGCCTTCCCGATTTTGGCTTCCAGCGAAACAGCGTCTACCTTCGCTTCTGCCACAGGGACTATCATAAGGGCTCTGCCTTGGGGGAATTGTGCCGCCTGGAGGGAATCGAAGCTGGCAGGGTTCTCGCAGCAGGTGACCACTTCAATGATCTCTCCATGCTCGACGGCTCATACGCTAAGATGACAGCGTGTCCCGCAAATGCCATAGATGCGGTGAAACAGGTCGTGCGGCGCTCCCAGGGATACATAGCCAACAAAAACTGGGCAGATGGGATTGCGGAGGCTCTGGACTTCTTCGAGAATTCGCGGCGCGGCAGGAACAGTCCCGCCGCATCCTCCGGAATCGACGGAGGTTATGCACCCGGCTTAAGCCGGTAGCGACCTGCTCCCACGCGCTGGATTGTGCCGAGCTTTTTCCCGGTGCTGCTAAACCAAACATGGACGTTTTGATTCTTCACACCGAGCTTGGCGGAGAGTTCCTTCACGGCGACCCCTTTGTCTCCGGCTGTCCTAAGCGCAGCAAGGATCCGGGCCTTCAGAGCACCGCGTCTCCCGCTGGCCGGAACGGCGGCCCTTGCGGCCCTGGTTCCCGCGGGCGCCGCGGCGGAGCGCTTTCGCCCTTTGCCTTTCCTGCGCCTTACGGCACCAGCTTCAGACTTTCCACCCGAGTATGCACTGGCGATTGCCGCGTCAAGCTTCTTGAGCTCATCCAGAAGAACATCGCGCTTCTTCGTCAGCTTGATGAGGCTTTCAAGAATTGAGGTATTGATTTTTGAAAGGTCCATAAAGGAATTACTTTAGCTAACACCTTTGCATTCGTGCAAGCAAATAATTAGGCATGACGTCTTTTTTGCATTCGGAATGGATAGACTATGAGCTTGGAAATCCAGGGCTTCTCGCCCAAGGAGTACATTTTTGGCAGATTCGTCCGTCGCATGTCTTCGCTCAGTACTTAAATCGTGAAGAATCGTTGCGTTACGAGAAGATTGCGCACCAGGAGGCAAAGATCAGCTATTGTTCCGCTCAAGGAGGCCTGCGGAAGATTGTTTCGGCTTACATGGATTGTCTTCCGCAGGCTGTAAAGATGCGGCGGAGACGGCGTGGGAAGCCTTATGTTCCCGGGGCCCCGCAATTCAATCTCTCGCATTCTGAGGGCATGATCATCGCGGCGGTTTCATCGAACCCCGTGGGCCTGGACGTCGAATCTGCACGCCGAACGGTTCAAGCGAAAGGGATCGCTCGAAAATTCTTTTTCGACGAGGAGATCAGACGTGTAGAACTCTCCGATGCTTCTATCAAGACCTTAACGTTTCTGCGTTATTGGGTTTGCAAAGAGGCAATCGTCAAGCTGAGTGGCGATGGCATCTATCGTGGACTCAGATATGCACAAGTGGACTTGTCGATCGACGGACGGTCGCACGGGGCCTATAAAGGGCGAAAAGTTTGGCTAAACGAATTTCGTCCTTCGCGCGATTTGGTTGCCGCTCTGGCATCCTGGCAGCCGCTCGAAGCAAAAGGCTTCTTTCGGATCTAGAAGGTGCTAATGGAAGGGAGTTATGTCGTTTCAAAATCTGGGTTTGTCGGAGCCGGTGCTTCATGGAGTTCAGCGAGTGGGTTATGTGGATCCCTCGCCAATTCAACTTCGCGCGATTCCGCTGATTCTTTCGGGGCGCGATGTGGTTGCCTCCGCTCAGACTGGAACCGGGAAAACGGCGGCTTTTGGGCTTCCGCTGCTCTCGCTCTTGGACTCGCACAAGCGGTTGCCGCGTTGCTTGATTCTTGAACCGACTCGTGAGCTCGCCATGCAGGTTGAGACGGCATTTCGGGATTTCGCCCGTTTCACGCACATTAGGGTTGCTTTAATTCACGGAGGAGTTGGCTACGGCAGCCAGAGAGAGGCGTTGGGAACCGGGTGCGATATCGTCGTGGCCACGCCCGGTCGGCTGATCGATCATATGGGCAGAGGCGCCGTCAAGCTTTCCAGCTTGGAATTTCTGGTCCTCGACGAGGTTGATCGGATGCTGGACATGGGTTTTCTGCCTGATGTTCGCCGAATCGTTGAACAATGCCCCACCGAGAGGCAAACGCTGCTCTTTTCCGCCACTATTCCCGAGGAGATCGAGCAGCTTGCGGCCTGGTGTTTGCGCGATCCGATCAAGATTCAAATCGGCATTAGGCGTTCGCCGGCGGAAACCGTTAACCATGCCCTCTATCCCATAGCCGCGGCGCAGAAGTTCGAGCTTCTCACCGCTTTGCTCGAGCGAACGCAATTTGACAGTGTCTTAATCTTCTGTCGCACTAAGGAAGGCGCCGATCGCATCGCGAGGCAGCTCAAGTTACAGAATCATTCCGTGGCGGTCTTGCATTCCAACCGCACACAGCGTGAGCGCGTCGAGGCATTGGAGGGATTCAAGGGTGGGCGCTATGAGGTGATGGTGGCCACAGACATTGCCGCGCGCGGCATCGACATTGCGGGTGTAAGCCACGTGATCAATTATGACGTCCCGCAACACCCGGAGGATTACGTGCACCGGATCGGACGCACAGGCCGCGCGCAGAATGTGGGCGACGCCTTTACCATCATGACTGCTGAGGAGCTCCCCCATGTGAAAGAGATCGAACATTTCATCGCTCAGAGGGTGCCACGGCTGAAACTTGAGAATTTTCCTTATGTTTATTCAGCCGTCTTTGACGAGGAGGCAGCCGAAGCCGCCCTGCGCAATGCCAAAGGGGTGAGAACGCATCGCGGAATGTCCTTCGGCGGGAGACGCCGTCGGCGCTAAGATTAAATGCCGAGCGCGAACTCGTAGGCGGCGCGAAGTTGCGAATCGGAGATATCTTCAAGGACTTGATTGTGTCCGGAGCTTGAGACCCGCCATAGTTTTTTCGGCCCGGAGTACGACTCGAAGAGCCTTGTGGCAGAATCCACCGGGACGATGTCGTCTCCCTCCGCGACGATGATCGCCAGCGGCAGCCGAAGGTCTTGCAAGACGCGGGACGAGTCGTAGCGATCTCTGAGAATGAGGCTGACTGGCGCCCAGGGGTAGTGCTTTCTGGCGACGGAGACTAGCGAATCAAATGGCGTGAAAAGCAGGAGGCCGCGGACGGAGCCGGTTCGCTGCGAGGCTGCCGCACAGGCGACGCCAGTCCCGAGGGACTCGCCGAAGAGAACGACCGGTTGGCCGATAAGATCGATGGCATTGACGGCGGCTGCGACGAGGCTTTGTTCCGAGGAGGTGCCCGATCGGCCGCCATAACCCGGATATTCCAGAATGAAGATTGGAGGTGTAAGTCCCGCATCCCGCAGACGTGAGACAATGTAACGGCGATGCAGCGAATGACCGGCGTTGCCATGAAGAACCAGCAGCGGAACCCCGCTCCCTTGCCGGCTGTGCCAGCCAACAAAGTTTCCTTCGGTATCGAGCCACGGGGAAAGCCCCTCGCGCTCAGCTTGGGGCAGAACGGTCGCAGGATCGGCTCTCTCGGGATAGTATATGAGCGTCCTCTGAGCCCAGTAAGCGAAGATCGTCGCCACGAACAAGAGAACGAGTAACAAGCCAGCCATCCGTGCCACCGTCTCTGCCAGAGCCATGACTGAAGTTGCCAAAATCTAACCGATGACACAATATCCAACGAGCCCTCCGCGCTTGCGCCCGAGAGCCGCGGATCTGACTAGCGAAGCGAGTTCAGTGGGGGAGTGGTTTGCCAAAGGCGTTCGGACAGTTACCGGTTTCAACCAGGGAAGCTTGAAATCGCCCGCGCTTGGGATATAGAAAGTTTCAAACTCGCGCGATTAGCTCAGCGGTAGAGCGCCTGCTTCACACGCAGGAAGTCGCAGGTTCAAACCCTGCATCGCGCATGTTTCGTTACTGTCTTGTCCAGGCATGACAGGCGCTGACAGAATATGCGCAATCTCGGCCACGTATTCGCATAGATGCCTTTCCAAGGCCGTCCGCGAGGCTGCGCGTATGCTCTGTTTCGGTAGAAGGCCTACGGATTCCAGTTGTTTTTCTCGCACGATCTGTTCCAGTCGTTCACGGGCCACCCGCTTGTCCGTGGTGTAGAGAGGAATATCGCTGATGTCCTCTTCTCCCTCCAGGCGGTATCTGCCGCGATAGCTCCGGGCGACGCAGGGTTTGCCGTTCTTGACACGCCTGGGGCGAAAAATGGTCAAGATCATAGAATTTATCGGTGGTAGGTGATTC
Organism: uncultured Verrucomicrobiae bacterium; assembly: GCA_963784465.1. Taxonomy (GTDB): domain Bacteria; phylum Verrucomicrobiota; class Verrucomicrobiia; order Chthoniobacterales; family Terrimicrobiaceae; genus DASTFP01. Next base: position 5,379 of record CAWASQ010000066.1, on the reverse strand, counting down.
GTTTCGTTTTGAGCTTTTCAAGATAAGCGAAAACTTCGGAGCGGTAGAGACGGGGTGCGCTCAGGACTTTGACCGGCTGGGGAAGATCGCCGCGCGAAATGAGGCGGCGCACCGACCGCTCGGAAATGTCGCCCAGCAAGTGGGCGGTTTCCTTGAAATCAATCAGTCGGTCCTCTGGAGTGGAAGGGATATTCATTGGGCCTCCGGGACTTGCTCATGCCTTGTTGTGGAGTTTTTTGAGTTCCCTTTCGTGGGCGATGCGCTCCATGTTCATGCGTTGGGCCAGTTTGCGGTAGCCCTTGAAAACCTCCGCCGTCAGACGGCCTTCGTGCTTGTTGACAAGTTCCATCAGGAATTTCTGTTCCTGGGCGTCGATGTCGTAAACTTCCGGGACAAGAGCACCCACAAGCGTCATGACAGCCTTTGAGTTGAGAAAGGTTCTTCCTTTGACTTGGTTATAAAGGGCCAGAACGGGAATGTCATAGCCCGTTCCTGGGGCGTCCATCGCGTCAAGAATACCTTCCACACAGAGGTTCACGAAATTGTTCGGCCCCTGCTGCAAGACCTTGGCCTTTTCCAGAACACGATCGATCAGTTCTACGCGCAAGACCAGGGTAATGCGCTTTCTTGGTTTCTTTTTGGAGTCCATGCGCAAAAACCTAGCGAAGCCGGGAAGTAAGATCAAGCAAAAAGACGTGCCAAGGCGTGCCACGCACGCCACTTCTTACGCTGGCAAGTCTGAACCGGACAGGTGAAAAAGCTACGCATCGTCTCAGGCTGCATTGTTTGCGCACCGGAGCAACGCCATCCTCACGGATACCTGTCGGTGTCGAGGTCGCGGATAATGGCGTCATGGGCGGATTGATCGAGGGACGCATCTCCCAGGCCGCGCCGGAGCGCGTTCAACAGTTCGAGTTCGCCCAACAGCGTATAAGGAATTGCGTCGGTGAATTTGGCCGCTTCCTTGCGGGCCTGCGGATTGAAAACGTCCGTGGGCACGTAGAGCGAGGCCAGAAAGGATGAGTCGCAATAGGTCATTCGCCGCGATCCTCGATCAAGGTTTGCGCAATGTTGGTGGGCTTGCGGGGCCGGGGCAGCGGAGTGCCGAAGCGTTTGGCGAAGGCGGAACGCGGAGAAACTTCCGGGACGGGATCGGCCTTGGTCAGCATGGCAATGCGCTTGCCGGACTTGGTAATGGCGACAGATTCCCCTTCGGCCAGCCAGCCTTCCACCACGGGAAAGCGGGTGCGTAAATCGCGAACAGTGGCGGTCTTCATGAGTATGTGAATCATATCATGGTTCACGGTTAATGCAATCTTTTTCTTGAAACAAATCGTCCGCCGAGGCGCATAAACCCTAGCGTTGCCGGGAGGGACGCTTGTTTTTCAAACGCTCCAAATACGCCTTTACTTCGGAATGGTAGAGCTTTGGCGCGCTCAGCACCTTGACGGGCTGGGGAAGATCGCCGCGCGCAATGAGACGGCGCACCGACCGCTCGGAAATGTCGCCCAGCAAGTGGGCGGTTTCCTTGAAGTCAATCAGCCGTTCTTCGTGGGAGGGGGATAGGGTTGCGGTCTGGTTCATACGGGTTTTCGGGGTTGGTCACTGCTTGGTTATCTTCTTAAATTCCCTTTCGTTGGCGACCCGCTCCATGTTGATGCGCGTGGCCAGCTTGCGGAGGCTTTTGAAAATCTCAGCGGTCAGGCGTCCCTCGTGCCTGCCGACCAGTTCCATGAGAATTTTTTGCACCTGTTCGTCCATCTCGCCAATCTCGGGATAAAACGCGGAGACAATGGCCATGACAGGCTTGGAAGTCAGAAGGGTCTTTCCCTTGACCTGGTTGTAGAGATCGAGAATGGGGATTTTGTAATCCCCGGGGGAATCCATCGCATCAAGAACGCCCTCCACGCAGAGGTTGACGAAATTATTGGGATTTTGCTGCAAGGTTTGGGCCTTCTCCAAAAGGCGGTCAATCAAATCGGTGCGAAGGACAAGCGGGATGCGCTTTTTGGTTTTTGGCGGTGTGTTGGATTTCATCAGCTTGAAATTCCTAGCAGAAGGGAAAGCCCAATGCAAGAAACAATACATACTATGTATGTTGTGTCTATCTCTGGCAATCTCTGGCCGGACAGCGGAAAAGCGACGCGGAAAGACCACTTTTCCACAGAAACAGGCATCGTCCGCTGCATTGTTTGCGCACCGGGAGCAACGCCAGGCTCGCGGAAAGCGGCCCCCGTTCTTTTTTCCTAGGAGCCAAGAGCAGATAACGCGGCAGGCGGAATGAGCCACCAAATTACGGCGGCCATTTTTGGAGGGAATCTTATTCCCAATGCACGAGGTACGCCCCTCGTTGGAGGCGCAGCCTTGCGAGCAAAACGCGAAGGCCGGTTTGCGCCTCCTCAGCAATCAAGCGGTAAGCATCGTCGCCCGTCCGATTGAACTCACTCGATGGCCGTCCGGTATGCGCCTGCAAGATTCGCATGCAAATGCACCGTCTGGCCGTCGGTAAGCTCTTCGACTCTGTTGAATGAGATACGCGATCCAGTCTCATAAAACGGAGTGATCGCGAATGAATCCGAGTCTACGGGGCCAAGGTTCGCGACAGTATAGCGCGCAATTGCTACCTAATCTGCGAATCGCCAGCTATGAGGCCGAAAGGTCTTGAGCGGGTTCTCGCTCATCTCGCGCCCTTGCCGTTTTGCAGGCTTACGGCTTGCGCACCTGTCCCATGAGCGGGGTCTTCACCGGCGCTGCGACGCCATAGATGACGACAATCCCCTGTCCTCCGGCTTGGGTCGAGATGGGGCGGGGCGGGTCGTTCGAGACCACCGCATCGATGTTATCCCAGTTGTTCGCAGCCCAGACGTTGCCCGCGGGATCAACCCCAACGTCGGTAATCATCTGAATGCTGCCGCTCTGGAACACATGGATGGCATCGCCGGTCTTCGTGCCGGCCGGATGGCCCTTCGTATCGTCCCCGGCCATCAGCACCACATTCTCGATTGGAGGCCGGAGACCGCATCCTTGCACGACTCCGAATGGCTGGCTTGGATCCTCGAAGGACGACTCCAAAGCGGACTTTCGGACAAGATCCATCAACTCCGGCTGCTGGCGGATTTCCCCGCGACGAGCCGGTGAGCTCCAAACTGCGTTTGTCGATGAGATCGTGCCTCATACTGAAAAGGATAGACGAAGCGCCAGCTAAAGCAAGCCCAAGGGTGGCAAGGTAACGGCGACGATGGCGGGTTGCGACGGGCGAAGCAAGCAACCCGTCATGGTCGCCTGCTTCCCGGTGGAAGGAAAGGGCTGTGGGCAACGGTGCGGGGCGTCGCCCCGCTCGGTTGCCGTCCTGCGCACCTGCGTTCAGTAAGAAGCCTTCTCGAAATAAATTGCCACTCGCTTTCCGTCGGGAGTGTCCTCGACGGCCACGTCCTCGGCATGGTCCATAACCAGGGCGAATTTTCGGGGAATCGTCTGCTTCTTGCTGTCAGTGACGGGTAACACGCGGATAGGGACGTTCATCTCGGTCAGCCGGGTGAAAGCTTCCTGGTTGCCCGCATTGACCGACAGGATTCGCTTCAGGGCGGCGTCCACCATGCGGTCGTAGTGGCGGGAGAGCTTCCACCAACCGAAAGAGAAGCACCCTCCCATGACGACAAGGCAGGCGGCCAGCATCACGACAAGGATGCCCTTGAAATGAAAGGCGCGGAGTTTGCGTGCGGACTCCTCCAATTGGTCGGCGGCATCTCTGAGGGCGGGAGTCATTTCCTCCACTTGGCGGCATTGCGCGGCGAGCGGACGCAGGAGGGCGGTTTCCACTTCCTCCTGAATCCGCCCCGCCAGCTTTTCGGTATTCACTTCCCGCCAGCCGTCGCGGATCGCATCGTCGAGTTCCTTTGCCGCCGTGGCCGCGGCCTCCGCGACTTGCCGGGTTTTCTCGCAAACCGCGAAGGTATCCCTCGTGACTTCCGCGTGACGATTGACTGACTCCGCCATCTCGTCGCGAAGACGGGAGACTTCCCTGCCCAGCGGAACAAGGGCCTCGTCGTGGACGAGCTTCGGCACCTTCAGCATGTAAAGCCCGTTGGCCTGCATGACCAGAATAACGCCGCTGAAGGTATCGGCCATTTTGGGATTCTGCGCCAGATGGCGCACGAAAAATTCCCACGCGGCATCGCGCATCTCCTGCGAAGGCAGGCACGAAATGGCCGCCTTCCAGTAAGGCCATTCGTCCTGCTCGTTCATCGGATATTCTCCATGTTGACGCCGGAGGTCCGGCGTTTAGGCAAAGAGGGTTGCGAGACGGCAGGCTTCAGCGCCTTCGCCTTCGCGGTCGGAATCAAATGACCGGCGATGGCATCGAAGCGGCTGAACAAATCGGCAAGCCATTGTTCGAGGACAATGCGGTGGGCCATGTCCAATTGAACCGCTTCATTCTTGAGGGCCTCTGCGGGGGAAAGTCCGCGCCCGATCTGGATTTCCCGCGAGCGCAGATGATTGCGGGTATCGGAAAGCAGCGCCGGGATTTCCAGACGGGCCGCGCCGCAATCCATCAATTGCGCCTCCAGTTCCGAGCCTTGGAAGAACTTCGTGGTCGGGATTTTGACCGGGTTGCGCACGATCACCCAATCCACCGAATCCGCCAGGGTCTCAAAGGTGTGGGCGATGTCGTCCATGTCGGAAACTTCATCCACCGGATAAACGAGAACGGTGACGCGGGCGGCAACGTCGGCGCACAATTCCGGCAACCGCACCATTCGGATCGCCCGCAAAATGGTCCTGTTCATGTGGGCGCTCGGGTCGATCACGGTGACTTCCGCCTCGGTGATGCGGCGGAAAATCTTGATGAGTTCCCCCTCGGGTTCCTGTCCGGGTTCAATAAAATCCACAGTGCCGGCATAGGTCGTGCTCAAGGTGCGGTTGAAGGCGTCGAGATCGCGGCCTTTCCAGGAAACGCCTCGCTGGCTCATCCATTCGCAGCGCGCAATGGCCTCGGTGGACTTGCCAAGATTGCCGCGTGTCTGGATGGGCACGACAAGCCGGTGCTTAATCTCAGATGTTATAGGGTCTTTGCTTGGTTTCATGGGGTTCTTTGGTTGATGGCGATGTGAAAAATTCACGCGCCTTTGTGGTGGCGGCTGGGAAGGACGGCGGCGATTCCAGCGGAGGCAGGGCGTAGAGCCTGCGCCGTTTGGCGCGGACCTTGACGAAGGAAAAAACGGCGTTGGCGCTGACCGCAAGGCCCTTCTCATTGGTGAGAACGTCGGCGATTTTCTGGTAGCTCCACCGCTTCGAGCGGCTTTCACGGATAAACTCGTAAAACGGCTCCAGCTTGGATTGGAAAGGTTTTCCGGGCATAGGAATCATCCCAAGTGATGC
>CAWASQ010000065.1:0-41270 GCA_963784465.1 uncultured Verrucomicrobiae bacterium | reverse complement strand
AAGGACGCAGTTTGAAAAAATAATTGTCGATGTTCAGGCGGCCAGCCCGAGTTCCTGGAAGACGGCTTGCATGGCCGTGCGAATGGTTTCGTAGTGCCTATCGAGCGCTCTGGGATTCTGCGCGCCGCGTGATGCACGCAGATCCTGTGCGGCGGCTAACAAGGGCTTGATCGCTTTGTTTCTGAGAACCACCAGCGCGACCATCGCCTTCAGTCCCCTCGACGTCGATTGATATCTGCGTGTCTGCCCGATCCGCTGGACGATCTTCTTGGCCCGGAGTTTCTTCAGGTCATAGGCGGCGCGGCGGGCGCCATACTCCGATTCGCGTTGGTTGCTGAGCACCCGGACCTGACGGGCCAACTCGGAAGCCGTAAATCCATCGGCAGATGGCGATAGAGCAATCACTGCCTCGACTACCCAGCGCATGCGGGGCTTGTTGAGATCGATTCCACCGACTTTGGTTTTACCGACCCGCGATGGAGCCGGGAGTTGCTCGAGCATGCTATCGGCGATGAAGCACTGATCGATGCAACTCAAGGCATCCATGAATCGCTCCAGAATGTCCTTGGCGTGCACCACGATCTCGGGAAACTTCTCCAGCGAACGTCCACACCGGAGCTCCTCGGTATTGTGGACGACAACCTCGATGCGAAGCACGCGCTCGCCTTTGGTATAGATCTTCAGAGTCAACTTGCCGCAGTGCAGCTTGAAGATCGTCAGATCATACGTAGGTTTCTCGACCGCTACTTCCCATTGGGCTGACTTCTTTTTCCGCTGGCGATATTTCGGACGACGCTGGTAACCCAGGATGGTCTTGATCGTTTTCAGGTCCAGCGGCACGCGGCTGCGGTCAATCAACGCCTGAAAGACCTGGTCCATGTGCCCGCCGATCTCGAAAATCAGGTTGCGGCTGTATTCCACCTGATAGTTCGAGTACTGGTAATGAAACCCGCTGCGCTTCTGCTCCTCCAGGTCGAGCGCGAAACACAAGCAGGTGGTATAAATCCAACGCTCGCAGACCTGATTCAGTCGCCCTATAGCCTGTTGTCCAGACAAGGTATCTGCGATCTTGGCCAAGCCCGCGGCGTCAGAGATGTGAGTAAAGCAGTTGCCCTCCTTGGTAAACTTGATTCCGGCTTTGCGTGCCTGGCAGGCCACGTATTCATGACCGTTCAGGATCACCTGGGCGGGGAACGGAGGATGCCCGCTGATCTTGATGGTGATGTGGCCCCACTCGGGATCGAGAATATGGAACGAGTAGTGGTTCACATAGGGCATCGGCTTCTTTCGTTCGATGTGATGGTTGGCGCTGACGTCCCACACCGGCGCCTGGGCACGGCCCACCAGAATCAGAAACAGGCCTTGCATGATTCTCGTCTTTGCCAGGTATTCTTCGGCAAGGTCATGCTTGCGCTCCCCGGCTGGACAATGCACAACCGGAATGCCCTTGGCTTTCGCATACCCGTGAATGCGACGGCTGAAGCGGCCCGCCATGCGCATCAGGTGTGTGTTGTCCAGCGTCTCGTCTGATCCGGTCAGAGCCCGCCACCACGAACGGAAGCCGCCGGGATCATGCCCCATCCGGAAATAAGCATTCAACACGATCCGGTCCACGCAATCGTAGCGGCCGGTCAACAGTTCCACATACCGATGGCTCAACGAGTCTGGCATGTTTCGCAGCCAAACACATGCTTTGGCGGGTGCAAAGGCTGTACACAACTCCTAAACTGCCCCGAAAGGGGCCACTTTTTCGCCGCGGAGTCCGCGAAAAAGCGTAGACGCCGCGAAGTCCGCGAAAAAAGCGTAGACCGTTATGCGAGGCGTAACGAGAATTTTGTTCTCGTTGCACTGAGGCTTCAGGCGCCTTGAGAAGCGGATATCAAGGGCGGAGCCCTTGCCTAGTTAGTCATGTCAATTCCAAGCCGCAATGAGCAGGATCCTTTGGCTTCGGCTCCAATGGTACACCAATTGGTTTCATCTGTGCCGATCTGAGTAGGCGTATGGCTCAAACTGCCTCTTTTCGGTCTTTCTGGCAAATTCCCGCGCACCATTTTCCTCGGACGACGATGCGGGGGCTTGAGAAGCCCGCGGCTGCGAGGGCGTCGGAGACTTTTTGCGCCTGCTCTCGCAGGACGCCGGAGAAAATCAGCCAGCCGCCGGGCTTTGTGGCGCGCGCGATACGCGGCGCGGCGGCGACCAGGACGTCGCTAAAAATATTGGCGAGAACGACGTCGAAGGACTCGCGGATGGCAAGCAGAAGCACATCACCACGGGAGAACTTGACGGATCGGAATCCGTTGGTTGACGCGTTCTGCCTTGCGATTCGCACCGCGACCGGATCGTAGTCGATTGCCTCGACCTTTCCGGCGCCAAGAGCCTTCGCGCCGATGGCAAGAATCCCCGCGCCTGTTCCAAGATCGAGGGCTGCGAAACCTGGTTTGAGGAACTGGCGGGTCAGGTCTGCGAGGAGGCGCAGGCATGTTGCCGTCGTGGCGTGTTCGCCGGTGCCGAAAGCCATCCCTGCGGGGATGAAGATACCCGGGGGTTCGCGGCCTGCCCTTCGCCATTCGCGCCAAGCGCGCCTGTCGGAAAAAACCTTCAGCTTTCGACGAATCGACAACGGACCGCGCGGCCTGGCGGGGTTGCCGGTCCAGAATTGCTCCGCAAGCTTTGTGGAGCATCCCCCGAAGCGTTTGACGAGCCTCCTTGCGGTACGTTCGTCGCAATAGGCTTCGATCTTGAGCGCGCGCGAACCCTGCCACGTGATAAATGCGATCTTGTCAGTGCCGAGAAAGCGGAGGCGTTCGTTCCATGCATCTTCCCATTTGATGGAGCTCAGACGTGTCCAGCGATGGAGGGTCTTAATCACTCAAGTTCGTCCTTGGCGTTTATCCTCAATTTCCGGGCGATTCGAGGACGAGGACGAGCACGACGACGAGTAGGAATTTGGTGCATCATCTGATTTTGTCCGATGGAAACCTCATGGGGAGTTGCAAGAAAATGTGAGACAAGCAGACTAAGCTTGCGCCAAAGTGCCGCGTTGTGAAACGTGCAAAACTGATTGTCGCCAGCAGCGAGGCCTCAGCGGACATGCTCTACGCCACGCGCTTCCGTGCGCCGGACGCGTTCGCTTTCGTCGGGACGAAAGAACGGACGGCTGTTCTGCTCAGCGACCTGGAGGTGGATCGTGGGCGCCGTGAGGCGAAGGTGGATGACGTGGTGAGCTATTCGGAACTGGAAAAGGCTGTTCAGGGGGCCAAGAAGAAGAAGCCGGCATACGGGAAGGTGTTGGCCAGGTTTCTGAAAAGCCGGGACGTCCGTCGTGTTCTAGCGCCGGCAGATTTTCCCCTTGGTCTCGCGCGCGCTCTGAAAAAGGAGAATATTCGTGTTCAACCCGCCGATGCGCTGTTTTGGCCCCGCCGTGAGATCAAGAACGCAGAGGAGATCGAGGCTCTTGGGGCAGCCCTGCGCATCGCGGAGGCGGGAATGGCGCGGGCGCACGATATTCTGAAGCGGGCAGCAATCCGAAAGGACGGAAGGCTCTCGTGGAGCCGGAAGGTTCTGACCGCCGAGATCTTGCGGAGGGAAATGGAGATAGCGGTTGTGCGGGCTGGTGGCGAAGCCCGGGGCGATACCATCGTGGCCTGCGGCGAACTAGCCTGCGACCCTCATGAGCGCGGAAGTGGTCCACTTTTCGCGAATCAGCTCATCATTCTGGATATTTTCCCGCGTGATGCGCGCAGCGGCTATTTCGGCGATCTGACCCGCACCGTTGTGCGTGGTAACGCGAGCGAGGCGCAGAAACGGCTTTGGGAAACTTGCCTCAGGGGCCAGGAGCGCGCGCTCCAAGCGCTGAAACCCGGTGCCAGCGGGCGCGAAATCCATGAGGACGTAAAGGCCTTCTTTGCCGAAAGCGGCTATCCCACACAAATCAAGGAAGGTCGATGGCAGGGGTTCTTCCATGGAACGGGCCACGGCTTGGGGCTTGAAATTCATGAGGAGCCGCGTTTTGCGGCGACAACTTTTCGGCCGGGGCAGGTGTTCACGGTGGAGCCGGGAATTTATTGGCCGGGTGTCGGCGGCACGCGTCACGAGGACGTTGCCGAGATCACCGCGGATCGCTGCCGGCTGATCAGTGACTTCCCCAAGCAACTGGAAATCTGAACCGTCGCCGACAGCCGCACAAACCGGATGGCCGCTGCGCGCCGGGGTTGTCATCGGTGTCCGGCAACTCCCGGGATTGGGCGCTGCCGTTCGCATTCATGACGCGAGGAACGTTTTCATTGAACGCCAGATCGAGTTGATTGTCGGAAGGATCGTAACTACATTTTGGACATATGATGACTTGGCTTCTTCTGATTGGTGTGCCGCTGCTTCTTGGGCTTTGGGCTCAGATGCGTGTGTCGAGCGCTTTCGGGCGTTGGAAGCAAATTGCGGCGACATCCGGGGTAACCGGCGCGCAGGCTGCTCGCGAGATACTTTCCGCAGCGAATATTCGTGATGTGGATGTGTTGGAGATCAACGATATGCTTGGCGACCACTACGACCCGACGCACAAGCGACTTTGCCTTTCCACCGATGTTTACAACACGCCCTCAGTTGCGGCGCTCGGTATCGCGGCGCACGAGTGCGGACATGCGATTCAACATCAAATGGCCTACGCACCACTGAAGTGGCGGATGGCGATCGTGCCGGTGACACAAATCGCGTCGAACATGCTGCCCTTTATTTTCCTTGGTGGATTGTTCTTCGGCCTCCTGAAACTGGCGATGCTTGCAGTGGCCGTCTACCTTGTGCTGACACTGTTCCAGCTGATTACCTTGCCCGTCGAGTTCGACGCCTCCCGGCGTGCGAAAGATCATTCTGCAACAAATGGGAATTATTCGTCCTGGTGAGGAGGCAGCCGGGGTGAACCAGGTGCTTGACGCGGCCGCGCTGACGTATGTAGCGGCTTTCGTCGCCTCACTGGGCACTCTGCTCTACTACCTCTTTATTCTTATGGGCAACCGCGAGCGCTGATTCGCCGCGCGTTGACGAGAGATCAGACCTTTTCGCGGGAACGTTTTGAAAGAAGGCGGCTCCAGCGCGGCTGGCGCCAAGCCAAGGTCTCCGGACCGTAGTCAGGCCAGAAAGCGGGACAAGGATCCGATTCAGCACCTGGGAAGGCGGGTTGTTCGGCGCAGGCCGGTCGTATTGACGATCGCCGGTTCCGACAATAGCGCGGGAGCCGGCGCTCAGGCCGACCTCAAGACGTTCTCGTATTTTGGTTGCTATGGTCTCACGGCCATCACCTGCGTGGTGGCCGAAGTTCCAGGCAAAGTCGCTTCGATTCAGTCTATCCGGCCGGAGATTATTGCCGAGCAGATCGCATTGAGCTTTACGGCCTTTCCCGTCGCGGCGGCCAAGACGGGAATGCTCTATTCCGCGTCAATCATCGAGGCGGTGACGGAGGCACTTGCCGGCAGAAACATAAAGCTGGTGGTCGATCCTGTCATGGTTGCAAGCAGCGGGGATCCGTTGCTGAAGAAATCCGCTGTCACTGCGTATCGAAAAATTGCTCTTTCCCCGTGCGACGCTTGTGACCCCGAATCTCGATGAGCTAAAGATTCTCGCGGGGCGGGATATTCGGAACCTCGAGGAGATGAGAAATGCCGGAAGGCTTCTCGTTGAAGCACACGGCTGCGCGTTTCTGCTCAAAGGCGGGCACCTCCGAGGGAAGACTGCCATGGATATTCTGATCACTGCAGAGGGATCGGAGGAATTTCCAGGGCCATTCGTCTCGGGCATACAGACGCATGGGACCGGCTGCACCTACTCGGCCGCAGTCGCCGCAAATCTTGCCCTGGGATCTTCGCTCTCAGCAGCGATATCCATTGCGAAGGCGTATATCACAAAAGCAATTGAAAAATCACTCCGTTGGAAAAAGACGCAAGCGCTCGAGCATTTCCCGCACAGCTGAAGGAAATCACGGCGTAGCTTAATCCTGACCGACGAGCCGCGGATAAGTTCGTCGGCGGCTGAGATTGCTAGCACGGGTCGTTTGATGGGCTTCCGCATTGATCGGTCGGCAAGCTTCTATCTGAGGAGGGGGTCGATCGCGGCCAAGGCCTTTCTGTAAAGAGGATGTGTGCCGCCCCGACCGAGCGCAACGAGCAGAGTGTCGGCGATCTCGCTCTTGCCTGCGGGAACGAACATCGTCGCGTCGGAGACTCCCTCGCAGCCGATGCGCGCCTGAAAGTAATCGGAGCCCTGTTGGCGCGCGATCTCGAGGGTGGCGTCGCCGCATTCGAAAGCGCACAGACCGATCGTCGGGCCATCGATACTCGGATCTCGAAGTCAATGGAAGTGCCGGAAGAGAGGAACTGTTCCCTTCCGTTCAGCGTCTGCAATTTCCAGCCGAGCTGCGTGGCAAGCCATCCGAGGAGGAGAAGGCCAGTGGTTTGCACGGCGCAGGAGATCGTCACCTGCTTGATCTCGTGAATTCGCGCGAGCGCACAGGAATGGTCGAAAAGCTGTGCGATGGCGTAACGCGCGCCAAGGAGGCGTGTCCAGTAAGGTCACAGAGAATGGTGCGAATCTCGGTGAGAGTTCGGATCTTCTTCACCAATGGGAACTGTTCGGCGGGAGCGTCCCACGCTGCGCTGTCGTAGATCAAGCGATCCACCCATCCCCAGAGCTTCTTGTCGAGCGGCTCGCGAAAATTTCCCTGCCACCAAAAATAGAGGGGCAAGTCGGAGTCGAGGTGGGAAAAAACGATGTTCGGAAGGGCGGCCACCATTTCTCCGTCGAGCTGGAAAGTGATTTGCTCCGAACAAATCTGCCGTTCGCCTTTCCCGGCGAGATGGCAATGGGCGCTGATCCATGCCCTGGCTCCTTCGCGCGGCGCTCCGGGGCTGGCGAAGATCAGAAGCGCGCGGCACGCATGCTGGCTGGCGATCTGGGAGATCAGTTCGGTGTTCCCGGCGACCGATTCCGCGCTTTCCGTATAGATGGCAAGGTTAATCAGGGATGCGCGCGTTTTGGTGTCGCCTGTCTCTTCCCAAAGTTTGCCTAATTCCTTATCGATTCTTCCGATCTCGACTGGCAAGCCCGGCTCGATGGGAGCTTGTTCCGTAGAGTTCACAGCCTTCTCCAGGTTGCGCCGTAGCGTTTGATCAACTCATCGGCCTCGGTGGGACCCCATGTTCCGGCGGCATAGAGGGCGAGATCGTCGCGATCTTTGTCCCATTCGGCCTGGATGGCATCGACGAACTTCCAGGCCTCTTCGACCTCGTCGCGGCGCGCAAAGAGGGTGGCATCTCCACTCATGGCATCGAGCAAAAGCCGTTCATAGGCCTCCGGGGTCGCCTTGCCAAAGCTCGTTCCGTAATGGAAGTCCATTTTTACCGGCTCGATGAGCAGGCTGGAGCCTGGCATCTTTGCGCTCATGCGCAGGGCGACCCCCTCGTCGGGCTGGATGCGAATGACCAGCGCGTTGGAGTCAATGGTCTGTTCCTCGACGTTGAAGAGCACGGGGGGAGCTGCCTTGAATTGGATGGCGATCTCCGTGGCGCCTTTTGGCAGGCGCTTTCCGACCCGCACAAAGAAGGGCACGCCTGCCCAGCGCCAGTTGTCGATATTGATGTGAAGGGCGACGTAGGTCTCGGTAACCGATTCCGGGTTGACATTTTGCTCATCGCGGTAGGCAGGGACCCGCTTTCCGTTGATGGTGCCCGCGCCATACTGGGCGCGAATGACGTGTTTTCGGAAATTGTCACCTGTGATGCGCCGCAGGGATTTGAGCACCTTGACCTTCTCATCACGAATGGCGTCAGCATCGAGACCAGCCGGGGGCTCCATGGCGGTGAGGCACAGGAGTTGAAGAAGGTGGTTTTGCACCATGTCGCGCAGGGCGCCGGCCTTTTCGTAGTAGCCCGCGCGACCCTCGACACCCAGGGGCTCGCTGGCGGTGATCTGGACATGGTCGATGTAGCGCGAATTCCAAAGCTGCTCGAAGATGGCATTGGCAAAGCGCATCACCATGAGGTTCTGAGCGGTCTCCTTGCCCAGGTAATGGTCGATGCGGAAGGTATCCTTTTCCGCAGAAGGCGTCCTTAACCATGTCATTGAGCCGTTGGGCGCTGGACAGGTCGGTTCCGAAGGGTTTTTCGACGATCACACGCGCCCAACTCCCGGATTGCGCCTGGTTGAGACCGCTCTTGCGCAGGTTTTCCAGGATGACCGGAAACTGGTCCGGACCTGCCGAAAGATAGTAGAGGCGGTTGCCGCGCGTGCCGCGCTGGGCGTCCAACTCGTCCAGACGCTTTGCCAGGGATTGGTAGCCCTCCAGATCGTGGAACTCGCTGCGATGATAGAAAATCGAAGAGGCAAACCCCGCCCACAATTCGTCGTTGAGCTGCTGGCGCGAGAATTTGCGCGCTGCCTCTTCGAGTTCCTTGCGAAAGACCTCGTCGCCCTTGTCGCGGCGGGCGAATCCGACCACGCTCACCGCAGGCGGCAGCGCCCCGTCCGCGGCCAGATTGTAAAGGGCCGGAACCAGCTTGCGATGGGTCAGATCGCCGGTGGCCCCGAAGATCACCACGGCGCACGGTTGAGGCATTGCGCGGCTCGATAGACCCTCCCGGAGAGGATTGACTTCTTTCGTGTCAGGCATTGGTTATCAATAGCCGATGGCCGGACTTATGCCAACGCAGAAGGCGCAATGAATCAGGCAGTGCTTGCGAAGGTCGCGCGAGCGGAGGTTCAAGTCGTGCTGGCGAGCCTGCCGGCGGATATTCGCGTTGCGGTGAAAAGGGTGCCGGTCTTTTTCGAGCGACGGCCGGACGCCGAGGACCTTGCCCGCGGGATCGAAACCGACACGCTCGGGCTCTATGACGAAGGCGCGCCCGACGCGCCAACCCCACGCATTCGCCTCTGGCTCGCAAATCTCTGGGACCTCGCGGAGAGCGACATCGCAGCTTTTCGCGGGGAGGTGCGAACCACTCTGCTTCACGAGATCGGACATCACCTCGGCTGGGATGAGCAGGATGTCGAGGAGCGGGGTTTAGGTTGATGGGGCGCTCTGCGAGCCGCCAGGGTTGCCGAACACGGCGAACTCAGTCGGCGTTCTTAGCCGGCCGGTCGTATTGGCCAGCCCGGTATAGCTTGGCGTAGGCGCCCTCCTTTGTGAGAAGCTCATCGCCGGTTCCCTGCTCCGAAATGGTTCCGTTCTCAAGGACGACGATACGTCCGAGCGAATGGACGGTGGCAAGGCGGTGAGTGATAATGAGCGTTGTGCGGCCGCGCATGAGTTCCGCAATGGTCTCCATGATCGCATGCTCTGTCCCTGGATCCAAGGCGCTGGTTGGCTCGTCCAGGAGAAGGATGGGAGCATCTTTGAGAAAGGCGCGTGCGATTCCGATGCGCTGGCGCTGGCCGACGCTGAGGTGGCTGCCCCGCTCACCCACCGGGCTCTCGAAGCCCTCCGGCATTTTCATGATGAAATCGTGGGCCTGCGCCCGCCTGGCTGCCTCGATGATTTCCGCGTTTGTCGCGCCGGGCCGACCGTAGGCGATGTTCTCCTTGACGTTCGTGGAAAAAAGCACGGTATCCTGCAGGACCATTCCGATCTGGGCGCGCAGGGACTTCTTGGTCAGATCGCGCAGATTGTGGCCGTCGAGAAGGACGCCGCCGGCTGTCGGGTCGTAGAATCGAGGCACCAGGCTGAGCAGCGTGCTCTTACCCGCCCCGGTGCCACCCACGAAGGCAACGCTTTCCCCCTTCGCGATCGTCAGGTTGATCTTTTTCAGGATCAGAAGGTCGGGGGAGTAGCCAAAGCTTACGTCGCGAAATTCGATCTCCCCGCGCGCCTTGACGATTGGTTTGGCATGCGGAGCGTCGGGCACGTCGTCTTCGCGGTCGAGCACCTCAAAGCAGCGTGCCACGCCCGCCGCGGCGCCCTCCAGCGCCCAGGCCGTGTAACTCAGTTGCTCGAGCGGCTGGTAGAGCATGAGAAGATAGCTGGCAAAGACGGTCAGATCGCCCAGCGTCAAAGCGCCGGCCAGCACCTGCCGTGCACCGACGTAATACATCAGGGCGGTGCCGGCTGCCATAAGCGTGCCCACTACGAGGGAGCTGACGATCGAGGTGGTATTGAAGCGCAGGCCGGCTTCGAGGCTGCGCGCAGCGCGTTTGCGGAACTGCCGGATTTCGAACGTTTCGCGGCCGAAGGCATGCACCATCCGAATCTGACTGATTCCCTCCTGAGTGAGTGCGAGGAGGTCGCTCTCTCTTTCCTGGATGGTGGTGGACTGGCGGCGGACCCGATCGGCAAAATAGCCAATCGCCCAGGTGACAAAGGGCAAAACGGCCAGCGATGTCAGGGCCAAAGGCCAGTTCATCCAGACCATGATTCCAAAGGTCCACAGAAGCATCACGGCCGACCCGAGAATGGTTGCGAAACCTCTATTGTAAATCGCCTGGATGCTTTGCGAATCGTAGGCGACGCGAAAGCTTGAGTCGGAGCTGCGCCGCGCATCATGATACTTGAGCGGAAGCGACTGCAGGCACGCATAGAGGTCTGTGCGCAGGCGCAGCAGGGCCTTGAGGCCGACTCGGATGAGGAGATAGTTGGCCGCGAGGCTGATCAGAGCTCCAAGCACACTTACCAGGAGGAGAATGACGCAAAGCCACAGGGCGACCTCGGCGGGAGGCGTATCGCCAAACCACCGCGCGATGAATTCTCGCGCCTCCCGGTCGCCCTGCCCCGAATCTGTCGGCAACACCCCGTCGACAATGTATTTAAAAGGCCACGGCTTGAGAGAATTGACCACGATTGCCGCGAACGTCAGGATAATGCCGGCCAGCGAGGGCCACAAATAAGGACGAAAATAGCGGAGTGCTCGCGCGTAAATTGACACCGCCTTTCGTTGCTATCCCAAGCGGCACGGGTTTTCAACGGGATTGCACGAGCGTGCGCAAACCCGTAACAACCTATTGCCAATGCCAGCCGTTCAGAGTGTTCCGAATCGGACCATGGTCGCGCGGGTTTCCCTCGACGATATTATCATCTACGCAAATGAGGCCCTTGCCGCGTATTTGAGATCTCCGAAAAAGGCGCTTGTCGGATCATCGTTGAGGGACGTAGCGCTGCTTTGCCGCGGCGAGATTGCATCGTGCTTTGCTCGTCCCGAGACCGGACGCACAAGCAATCGGCTCGTCACCGACGGGGACGGTCGAGTGTTCGAGGCGCAATTGTATTGTGACGGCGGGGTGCTCGACATCGTGCTGGATGAGATAGCATCGTCAGAATTCGCCGGCAGTGAGTTGAAAGAGTCAATCGGGACGCCCTTGGAATCTCTCAGCGACGAGGAACTGCGCACAGTGCGCCACCCCGATCGGAGGTATCTGACGGTTACCTACATGCAGCTTCAAGGGCTGACCCAGTTCGCCGACCGCCTTGCTCCAATTGAAGTCAAGCTCATCATGGATTCCTTTGTAGAAGAGGCGTGCGAGGCGGTGCGCGAGACCCGCTGTACCGTTGGAGAAACATCGCGGGACGCCGTGCTCGGAATCTTTGGTGCGCCCAGATACTTCGCCGACCACCCGCTGCGCGCTATTCTGGCCGCTTGCGATCAGATACAACGGACGTCGCAACTGCACGCCGGCCTCTATCGCGAGGGGAAGGAACTGCCTCCCTGCTCCTGCGGGATCTGGACGGGTGACACGCTCGTCGGCATGCTGGGAAGTATCCGCGAGGCGGCGCTACAGCGCCGTTGGCGCTCCCGTTGATCTCGCGGCGAAACTCTGCAAACTTGCGCTCCCCGGAGAAACTGTCCTACCGGAGCACACATTGACGCACATGCTGCGGACGCTGCCGGACGGCTGGCAGCACATACGCGCCGAAAGCGAGCACGAGCCCGATCTGAGCCAGATTGATTGGACCCGCGAAGAGATAGCCCCGGTTCCCGAACACCTTAGGAAGGTCGTCTACCTGGTCGGACGTGGAGTCCGGGAAAACGCGGACCGCACCGAGCTGTTCTTTGACTATCGTTGGTCGTTTCGTGTCCACGGGAGGGAACCGACACCCATTTTGCGCGTGGTCCGCCCTGCGTTGGTTGGTGATTCCTTTGAGCTGCGTGAGGACAATGTCGTCACCGCCCAAGCCACGCAGGCTTTCGGCAAGTATAAGCTCATCGGAGTGATTAGCACCGGCGGGATGGGAACGGTTTGGCGGGGCGTGGATCGATTTGGAAATGTTCTCGCCATCAAAATCCTGCATGCCAGCCAAACGCTGACGGAAACGCAGCTCAAGCGCTTCCGGCGTGAGGCAGAAATCATGGCGCGGCTTCCGCATCGCAATATCTGCAGGGTTTATGAAATGAACGAGTTTGATGGCATCCAATACATCGCCATGGAGTATGTGGATGGTCTTCCGCTGTCCGATCTCCTCTACGAAGGTCATGATTCCTCGATCGACTTTGCCAGTGGAACCGCGAGAGAGATCGATTTGCGGAAGCTGATTCGTTCCTTGCGTTCAAGGTCCGCCGCAAGACGAGCCCACGGATGCGACACTGAAGCTTCGCCGCGTCCCAAGGAAACCCGCATTCTGCCCATCGAGCAAACGCTGAGCCTCATCATCAAGATATGCGATGCGATTCAGTTTGCCCATGAGCACGGTGTGCTGCACCGGGATCTGAAGCCCGGAAACATCCTGCTCCGTGAAGACGGCGAACCGCTCGTCGCCGATTTTGGTTTGGCGAAGCTGAAGAGCGGCGAGAGATCGCATTCCCTGTCGTTGACCGGCCACGTTGTCGGGACTTTGGAGAACATGGCGCCCGAGCAGGCCGAGTCCAGCAAGGATGTCGACGAGCGAGCCGACGTCTATGGCATTGGAACGATATTGTACCAGATGCTCACCGGTCGCCGCCATTTTGAAGCGACAGGGAACATCGTGAAGGATGCTCAAACGCTAAGGACGCATGAGCCGGTCCGTCCGCGAGTTTACAACCCGCAGATCCATCCCGACCTGGAGATCATTACACTCAAAGCGCTGCGCAACGCCCTCGCCGACCGATATCGCAGTGTGGCCGCGCTCAGGGCAGATATCGATCATTATCGGCGCGGAGAAGTCATCAGCGCCAGGCCGGTCTCGCCCGTGGATCTCTTGAAGAAGCTGGTCTTGCGCAACAAGGTGGTTTCCGCAGTCGGTGCAGCATCCTTGCTCATCATCAGCGCCGGAGTGTTGGTCTCGATTTACTTTCTTGACGCGAAACTGAAGGAGGCAAACGCACAATACGCGCTCATCGAGCAAAATCTGCAAGGCGCTACCAAGAGGGAGCAGGACGCCAGGCAGGAGGCTATCGCCGCAAAATCGGAGAAGGCGCGGGCTGAGGAAATCCTCGCTGAAACACGGCATGCGCTGGAAGTTTCGAAGAGAGCCCTGGAGGACAGCAGGCAGGACGCAGACCGAAATGGAAGCCGCTGGTAAGATTAGCGAAGAGACCGAGTTGTCCGCGAGTCAACAGCAAGTTGCTCCTACGCCCACGCTGACTTCGGATCAGCCGCTGCCGCAGGATCCTGTCGTCCTGACCGATATCCCTCCCGAGGCGGATGATGCGCCGTGGCAGCCGATGATGGAGGCGAGCAAGATCTTCAACGTTGATCTTGCCGAAGACGAATTTCGGCGTCTCGAAAGGACACCCCATGAGGTGGTCAACCGCCTGGTGCGGGCCATGGATAGTATCTCTCTTGCCCTGAGCGAGCGACCCGGTTCGGCAGACGCATGGATGCTGAAAGGGCGGTTGCACCTCGCCCTGATGGAATTTGGTCTAGCCGCCGAAAGTTTCCGCGAAGCGGCGAAGGCTGAAGAGGCCCCCAGCGATTCGGATAATCCCGAGGAGATGCTCGAGTTGGTGACGCGCTCCGCCTGGCCGGCGAAATTTGCGGAGGCCTCGCCGAAATTCTTCGCGCTTCGTCCATCCCTCAGAATCAGGCGGCCGGGGACATCTTGCGGTTTGTTCATGGCAAGCGGAGACTGCACAACACCTTTCCCGATGCACCTGGTCCCTCTTCGCCGGCAGATCACCGGGAACGAAGCCGCCTTGGCGGTAATTCGACGAAACGGCCCTGGCACCCGTGTGTTCGTCGAGCCCTCAAGCGCCGGCCGCGTTCGCATGATCGTTTGGAATTCGCCAGAGCTAAAGGACCTGAGCCCCCTTATCGACATCGAGCTCTCCGGTTTGGCCGCCATTGGAGCCAGAACACTCGATTGGAAAACGATCCTCTCACTGCCCGTCGAGGAACTGGATCTTTCGGAGTGCATCCTGGAAACCTTTCCGCACAAAGCGCACGGGTTCCTTCGCGTTCGGTCGCTCAAGCTTGCCAATGCCGGAGTCGCCGTCGTGGACTTCGTTCGAAACATGCCGCTGCTGGAGACGCTCGATCTGTCCTCGACTCGCGTCACGGATCTTTCTCCGCTGCTGGCGTGTCGCAGTCTACGCCATCTCAATCTTGCGGGGTTAAACCCGGCAAATCCGCGCACGCTGATGAATCTGCCGATTGAATCGCTGACGCTGAGTCCCATGCTGATCGAAGACAGAAAAGGGCTCGATGCGCTGCGCTTTCATCGCACCCTCAAGGTCCTGCGCTCGCCGGAAGATCCTGCCGACCAGCCCGCCGCAGTTTTTTGGCGCAGGCTCGACGAAGGCGACTATGACCAGGTCCAATAAGATCTCGGGATATACATTTTATCCGCGATTTTGAACAAAAGGCGGCCGTTGGACGTCTAATAATTATACGAGTTCCGGACACCATGAAAAATCGATACAGCAAGATAAACCGGAATCGCTATTCCTTGGGCGAACTCATCAGCATCGTCTCTTCGTGCGCTCGCGACAGCCGGGAAACCCTCGCAGCATTGGTAGATCTCTTCGAGAGCGGCCGTGTGCGCCTTGAGAATCACGGCCGTTTGAAGCGGGTTCGTGTTGCTGTGTAAGTGCTGCGCTCTTTTCTTCACGCTTTTAAACGGCGACCGGCACGATAGCTTTTCGGGCATGGTTGAAATCTCGCTCGAATATCGTGGCGATCTGCGCTGTTTCTCCGTTCATGGCCCATCCCAGGCGACATTGTCGACCGACGCGCCAAGGGACAACCTCGGCAAGGGCGAAGCGTTCAGTCCCACGGATCTCACTGCGACTTCACTGGGGGTGTGTATGCTGACGACGATGGCGATAGCGGCAGTGAAAAAATCGCTCAGTGTGGATCTCTCGGGAACGAGGGCGACAGTAAGAAAGCACATGACCGCCGCGCCTCCGCGGCGAATTCAAAAGATCGAGGTCAACGTCGAGATTCCGCTCGCCCATTCGGATTCTGCGCGTGACACGCTCGAGGAGGCGGCCCGCACATGTCCCGTGGCGTTGAGTCTTCACCCCGATGTGGAGAAGTTGATCACCTTTGTGTGGACGCGCTAGGAGGATTTCTATTGGCCTCGGGCGCGTCTTCTTCGCTACCCTCGCGATGTGATTGACCGCTACTCGCTGCCTGAGATGCGCTCGCTTTGGAGTGAGCAACGCAAGCTGGAAATCTGGCTCGAGATCGAGCTGCTTGCCTGTGAAGGCATGGCCGAAGTCGGCGCGATTCCCAGGGAAGACGCGATGACCATTCGAAGGAAGGCGACGTTTGTCATCGAAAACGTCCACGAGATCGAGAAGCGCACGAATCACGATGTCATCGCTTTTCTCGAGGATGTCGCATCGCATGTCGGCCCGGCCTCGCGCTGGATCCACCAGGGGCTGACCTCTTCCGATTTGTTAGATACGACGCTGGCGGTGCTGATGAATTCCACCTGCGCGATTTTGCTCGATGATTTGAACCATCTTCGCGATGCGATCGCCCGTCGGGCAGTAGAGCACAAGTTTACTCCGATGATTGGCCGCAGCCACGGAATTCATGCGGAACCGATCACCTTTGGTCTAAAGCTGGCATTGATGTTTGACGAGTTTTCCCGCGCGACACAGCGATTGCTCCAGATGCGCGAGCGTGTCCGCGTGGGAAAGATCAGCGGCGCAGTTGGCACTCACGCCCACTTGGATCCGCGTGTGGAGAAGTTTGTTTGCGAAAGGCTCGGCCTCAGAGCGGCGGCGCTTTCCACGCAGATTATTCAGAGGGATCGCCACGCCGAATTTGTTGCGGTGCTCGCACTCATCGCGAGTTCCGTCGATCGCTGGGCGACAGAATTCCGCCATCTCCAGCGCACGGAGGTACTCGAAGTCGAAGAATTCTTTGCCGCAGGACAGAAGGGCAGCTCCGCGATGCCGCATAAGCGCAATCCGATCACCGGCGAACGGCTTGAGCGGTATAGCCCGCGTCCTTCGCGGGAACGCAGTAGCCGCCTTGGAGAACGTCGCTCTCTGGCACGAACGCGATATCAGCCACAGCTCCGTTGAGCGCATCATTTTGCCCGACTCGAGCACGCTGGTGGATTACATGCTCGTGACCATGCGCAAGCTCATCGAGGGATTGCACGTGTATCCCGAAAAGATGAAACGCAACATGGAGCTTACGCGCGGACTTTACGCCAGCCAGTCTGCGCTCCTCATGCTCACGGAAAAGGGGCTTGATCGGAAGGACGCATACGAGGCGGTCCAGCGAGCCGCCACGAAAACCTGGAAGCATGGAGGAAACTTCGCTGAAAACCTTGCCGGCGAGCCGCTCGTCGCCAACATATTTGACCGAACAGGATATTGCCACTGCCTGCTCGACCGAGCGGCATTTTCGCTACGTCGAAGAGAAATTTCGCGCGGTCGGCATTATTGGGTGAGAGCTGCGCGGTCGCTGCGCGCGTCGCCCGTGCCGCTGGATTGGGTAGCGTCCAGTTGCTTGATCACCGTCGTCAGGTAGACGGGTTCGGGATGCTTGTCCCGCCATTTTGTGATCTCGCGCTTTTCGACAACGCGAAACCCGTAGCGCTCGAGAACCTTGGCCCCGCGACGCGATTCGAAGGTGACCATTTGTCCAAACACGGCCTTTTCTCCTTTTTCTCGCAGGTAGTCGAAGTATGCGTTCATCATCACCGAAGTTCCGGCGACGCCCTGTGCCTCGGGCAGCACGTTGAAATGGAAATGCGCCGTCCGTCGCGGGGCGGCGGGCACTTCGCGCCAAGAGTTGCGAAGAATCCAGCCGATGAAATCGCGCGTCGCCCTATTGTAACTCGGATACCGGCTCATGCCTCTCAGGAAAAGGAGGATGTTCTGAACAAAGCTGTAAATTTGCTGGCGAAAGGGTCTGCGCGAACCGAGCAAATAGCCTACCATGCGGCCATTCTGTTCCATGACGAAGCAGGACTCCGGCTCGACGTCGGTGTAGTAGCTTGTCAGGTAGTCGGCGAAGAGTTCTCGATCCTCGAACACCGGGTCGACGGGCTTGCCCAGAAATCCGGTTTCACAGCACAGAAACCGCACAGCGTCGCGGTCGCGAGAATCGAATTTTCGGACGACTATTCCGGGAGGCAAGGCCATGTCAGTGAGGTTAAGCAGCGAACGCTCAGCGGTAAATGGAAAAGAAAAAAACCGGTTGCGACCCGGACCTTGGTCGCGCCGCCCCGACTCTGTCATCTATTTTGCGAAGCGAAGGAGCACGTCCTCGTACAGGGAAAACAGCCGTTGAAAGACGATCTTCCATGAATAATGCTCCCGCGCAGCGATGCTCGCCTCCAAGCCGCACTCGCGCAGGTCATCGCTGAATTTTGCTTCGATGGCTTCCGCCAGCGAGCGCGGTGTGTTGTCGATTGCCCAGTGCCTCTGATTGGGGAATATGATTCGGTCCATGTAACTGCCCCGGATGCCGATAACCGGGGTGCCGCAGGCCTGGCTCTCAAGGGTGACCAGGCCAAAGGTTTCCTGAATGCCGGGATGAACAAACAGATCGGATGTGCGATAGACGGACGCGAGTTCGGCCGGTTCTCGACAATACTGCAGCCAGGTGACGCATTGGGTTTGTTCCTGCAGGCGCACGAGAGCCGGGCGCAGCGCGCCATCGCCAACTGTCAGCAGGTGATACTTTTTCGGGGTTTTCCGATGGAGGATTTCAAAAGCGTCAAAGAGCGTACGAACGT
Source organism: uncultured Verrucomicrobiae bacterium (assembly GCA_963784465.1). GTDB lineage: Bacteria > Verrucomicrobiota > Verrucomicrobiia > Chthoniobacterales > Terrimicrobiaceae > DASTFP01. The sequence continues at coordinate 23,179 of CAWASQ010000065.1, read as the reverse complement.
TTTTTTCCGATGCCAGGCGTCCGACATAGAGAAGAAGCCGACGTCCGTCGGGAATCTTGAGCTCGCGCCGCAGTGCAGTCGAAGGGGCGCCATTCGGCTGGAAAACTTCCGCATCGACCCCGAGATCGATGCTTTCGACGCGTTCGACACCCCATTGCCTCAAGAGCGTTGTAAGAGTGGGGCTGGGAACGAAGGTGCGTTGGAAACTGTTGTAGAGAGTCCTCACGTAGCGACGGCTAACGTCCTCCGCGATCGCGATGGCGATCGGACCGAAATACTTCGCCACCGACCGGATATAAGCCTCCGGGAAATGCGAGTGATAGAATCCGACCACCGGGATATCGAGGCCGCGACTCGATGCGACGGCCTTCCACGCGAGTTGATACGGGTCGCCCGATTCGATGATGTCCGGCCTCTCCTTCTCAAGGACCTCTTCGACCAGATGAAGCTTGAGCAAGGCGCGATACCGCGAAGTTCGCGAAACAAGGGGCGACGCAATCGTATAGACGCGAGAGAGTATTGTCGCCATAAGTCTCGGTCGTCTCGCCGGGAACGACGAGGATGTGCTGGCAATCGGGGCGCGCGTTGCGCACGTAGGCAACTTTCTGCTCGATATAGCGCCGCACGCCACCGCTGACCGGGCGAGTAGAATTGCGTGAGGTCGCAGATTTTCAAGGTAACGTCGTGGGCACTTAATTTTTCGACAGCCCGCCGCGAGCGGCCTGGAGCGGCGGCTACTCTTGTTCCGCCAGCCAGCGCTCGGCATCAATTGCGGCGGCGCAACCTTCGCCGGCGGCGGTGACCGCCTGCCGATAGACGTGATCGGCGACGTCGCCGGCGGCGAACACCCCGGGAAGGTTCGTAAAGGTGCCTTTCCGCTGGATAAGGTAGCCGTTCTCGTCCATTTCGAGTTTGTCACGAAAGGGCGCAGTATTGGGGACGTGACCGATGGCGACGAAGACGCATTTGACCTCAAGTTCGCTTTGCGAGCCGGACACAGTGTTTTTGAGCTCCACTCCCCGAACCTCGCCCGAGCCGTCCGTCAGGTAGCCGGTGATGACAGTGTCCCAAATGGGTTGGATTTTCGGGTTCGCCAGCATGCGGTCGGCCATGATCTTTGAGGCGCGCAACGCTTTGCGGCGATGGATCAGATAGACTTTGGAGGCAAAACGCGTAAGGAAGATCGCCTCCTCGCAGGCAGAATCGCCGCCTCCCACAACACAGACGGGGACGTTGCGATAAAAGGCCCCGTCGCAGGTGGCGCAGGAGGTCAGGCCATGGCCGATCAGCTCCGTCTCGTGGTCGATGCCCAGGTAGCGAGGGGACGCGCCGCTGGCAATTATCAACGCCTTGGTCTCGCGCCAATTCTCATCCACCTTGAGCCGGCTGTGCGTGCCGGCGTGTTCGAATCCCTCGACAGTGCCGTATTCGAACCGGGCGCCGAACTTCTCAGCCTGTTGGTGCATCCGCATGATGAGATCAGGCCCGTCGACTCCGTCGGGAAACCCCGGGTAGTTCTCCACGGCGGTGGTCGTCGTGAGCTGGCCGCCGGGCTGCCGGCCTTCAAGAACCAGGGGAGAAAGATTGGCGCGGGCGGCGTAAATGGCGCTGGTCAGTCCGGCGCATCCCGTTCCAACAATGATCACATTTTCCATATCGCGAGGCAATAAACACGAACTGAGGCCAATGCCGAAGGAAATTTCCGACTAGCCTGGACGCGGCAGCCTCTCCAGGAGGTGGTCGATATCGTGAGACCCGGGGCTCCGCCGACCACGATTCTCACGGGGTGTTCTTGAGGAGGATTTGCGTGCCACAGCGTGCCACGGGAGCGAGCGACATGCCTAGGAGGTCGCGCCACCCTGCCAACTTGCTTTCCTCCGTAATGAGGATTGCGGTCGAAGGCGAATTCCAAAACGCGACAAACTCGGAAGTCGTTAGAAATCGATCACGACCGATTCCGAATTTGCGAACGACGAAATCGTCCTCCGGATCTTGGTCGAGAAGGATAACGGGTGAATCGCTGTAAAAAAGCAGGCTGCTTCCGGTGTCGATTCCCCCATCGTAGACAATTGGAGCGTCGGCGTGGATATCGCCGGCGACCGTGGCGAGCGAAAAATAGGGCGAGACCAGCGACGTGCCGCTGACCGCGCCCAAATCCAGGCAACCGGCCGAAGCTGCCAAGGCAGCCAGCTTGAGCCTTGCAGGACGAAACACAAGGCCGATGAACACAAGCAGCAGCGCCCCACCGAGTGCTATCCGGGCCGTGGTCTGCAGGCTTGTCCAGACCGTGCGATCGAAATTGATAACTGTCGTCCAAGCAGTGGCTCGCTCCGCGAGCGCGGCAGCGTTTGCAACGGGGGCCAAGGCGGCGGCCGCCTGAAACCAAAGGAGAGCCGCGCCAAGCAGCGCGGAAACGAGTACGAGCAAGGTTTGGAATCGCGAGCGTTCCAGCACCCATGCGACCGCCAGCGCAAACGCGGGCCACATGGACATTGCGTAATAGTCCTGACGCTGTCCCGCGATCAGAACGGAGCCAACGATGACTGCCATCCAGGCGAGGACGATTCCCGCATGAAAGCTCAGAACGTTACAATATACTACTCGAAAACGACTTATCAACAGCGGAGCCGTCGTGATGATTGCCAGCGACCACGGAAACAGCCATGCCAGTTGCAGGAGGATGAACTGGGAGCGAGGCACATCGGTATAAGAGGTGGCGGGCGTGCTGGCGCCAAAGAGATGGCCAAGCTGCTCTGCAACGAAAAGATTGTGAAGGTAACCTGGGAAACGGGCTTCGATGTAGATGTACCAGGGAAGATTGATTAACGCGAAGAGCAAAGCGCCTCGCAACGTAACCAATCCGCGCATAACCGGGCGGAGTTGCCTGGAGAACGCAGCCGCCAACGCCACGATTGCCAGCGGATAAAGAATTCCGTGCCAGCCTTTGGTGAAGCTGGCAAGCGAAGCGAAAAACCAAAATCCGAGATACCATTGGCGGCAGGCCGAGGCACCATCCGCCCCTCGGAGCGCACAATAGAGCGCCGCGGCGATGAACGCCGAAAACAGGGGCTCCGGCATGACGATTCGGCCAAGGGTAAAGGTGCCGAGCGACGTAAGCAAAATGATGCCCGCCAGAAATCCGCGCGATCTGCCTCCCACGTGCGTGCCAATGAGAAACGTTACGCCCACCCACGCCGTCAGAGCCAGCGCGTTGGGCAAACGCGCCGCAAACTCGTTGATGCCGAAGGCCTTCATCGAAACGGCGATCGCCCAATACAGAAGGGGCGGTTTGACGAGCCTGGGAATTCCGTCGTTCTCGGGAATCAACCAGGAACCGCTTCGTACCATCACCTTCGCGGCTCCGCAGTATTGACCGTCGGTCTCGTTGTAAAGGTCGCCCCAGCCGGCCGTGCCCAAGGTGAGCGCAGCGGCCAGCGCAAGCAGAAGAGGCAAGTGCCACCGGCCCTGACAACTCACGACGCGAAGGAAAAGGATTCCGGGAATCCGGCTGGCAGCCGCACTGGGCGCCCTCCCGGCATGCGAATCAAGGCCAACGCCTGGCGGCAAGTTACCAGCAAGCTGTTGTCTGTCGGGCGGATGATCTCAAAGCCGACCCAAAAACGAGCGCCGGAGGATTCCGTGACCCGCCCGTTGACGGAAATGATGTCGCCGAGGAACGCGGGTTTTCTATACTCGATCTCGGTGCGCACCACAACGGGGTGAATCTTTGTCTGCAAGATCTCCCGGAAGCTCATACCCATTCGCAACGCGAGTAGAGTGCGCGCAGTCTCGATAAAGCGAAGATAGGCAATGTTATGGACAGCGCCGCTGGCGTCGCTGTCGAAGTACATGACTTGGATTTCCGTGGAAATCGAATGCCGATCAGAACTCTCCATGCGGCGGATAATGTGCTCACAATCCGTCGCCTCAAGTCCAATCATTGCACTTTTGAAATGTCCTGCCTGAGCTGCACGATTTGCTGACCGACGTCGGAATCAGGTATGACGGAAAAGGCCGCCTCGAACTTTGCGAGCGCTTCAGATTTTTTGCCGGAATCGGCCAGCAGCTTTGCTTCGTCGCGCAGGCGCGTAAATTGCTCGATTTTCGCGACGGCCTGTTGTCGAAGGCCAGTGACAGCCCGCAATGTTTCCGGCCCAAACAGGGCAGCGTTGCGGGTAAGTTCATCCAGGATGTCTTTGGCTTCCAGGTAACGCTTCTCGTCGAAAATCGCTTTCAGCTTGTTAAAATCTGTTCCTGCCTGGCAAAGGGTCGCAGGCTGACGAACAGCGGTCGCCAGCTGGCTGGGCGGATTGGTGGCCAGAAAGCCGGCGATCGTGCCGCTCATCGTGGAAATCTGCTTCTCGAGCCCGGCTGAGAGCTGAGCCGGCGGTTCCTCCGGATTAAAGGCCGCAAGCTCACGCTCCATCGACTTGGAGATTCTTTCTGCTTCCGCCGAGGTTGCCCGGACAACGGCGAGCCCAGAATCCCAAACCTTGAGTCGCGCAACGCTCTTGGGGTCTTCATTGGGTTTCAGGGTTCTGAGCTGATCAAGAAGCGTTTCCACTTCGTCAAGGGAGATTCCAGATCTGCCAAGTTTCTCAAAAAGGTTGCTGCGCTTCTCTGCTCTGACGAGTTCCCCAAACTGCGCAGAGACCTCAGCGGCATGCTTCTTTGCGTCGGAATTGGCCTCCGCAAGGTCCTTCAGTGCCAGGTATCGCGGATCGCTTTCAAGATCGAGACTGCTGGGCGGCCTGGCGCGGGCGATGTCGGCTTTCAACAGTTGCGCGAGCTTGATCGCCTTGTCCCTTACAAAAGATTGTCTCGATACCCAGACGCCTTCAGTTTTGACTTTGCCCGAGTCGTATTGTGCGAGCTCTTCCCTGAGCAAGGCGATGGAGGGATCCAAGTAACTGCGCGAAACGGGAAACTTGGCGACGATCGCCCTGATTTCTTCAATCCTCGAGGCGAGCGACTGCCTGTCCTGCGCGCTGACGAGTTCGGCAAACTGGTCAACGTCGGGATAAACGACAAGTTTCACGATGCGTCCCACGGGCACTTGCCGGCGACCCGCCTGTTTGGTGCGGAACTCGTAGTAGCCCGCCCCGGGCGTGCCATCTGCGGTTCGATTTATGAATGCCTGGAATTCCAGCACCGCTGCTTCCGAGTCCTTCGACCATGGCTGCGGCTTGATGAGGGCCAACCCGGGCCTTTGTTGGACGCTAAAGCCGTCTCCAGACTGGCCCTGAAATGTCGACGCTGTCAAACAGAGCAGGATTGCGATGTAAGCGTAAGTTATGCGCGGGAGGGACATCATAACTTTTGTCGAAGCCTATGTGATCACCCTCTTCTCGCAACAGGATTTCCCGCGCTTCGAGCTCGCAAACTCCCTTTCTCGATCACGTCGTCGGTTCTTCCGGATTCGGCAATTCGGCTCTCATTGCCTTCGTGGTGCGGTTGAGATCCGCGTGCCGGCTCACTGAGGCGTTTGCTGCGCGGTTGCGCGAGTCATTGGATGCGGAATGTCGACGATTACCGTATCAACTGAGACTTCGACCTCGCGCTCCATTCCCAGAACCTCGAGCAGGACGGCTACGCGTTCACGTGCGGGCATCACGCGGCTGACCACGGCGCGTAACCCGCGGAACGGTCCCGCGATAACATTCACCTCCTCGCCGACCTCGATACCAGGCTGAATGACGATGGTTTCCTGGTCCTGCACGGCGTTCCGAAGTTCGTTAATGATCTCCGGCGCCACGCGCGCGGGGAGTTCTCCAAAGCTTACGATCTTTACCACGCCGCGCGTCGCGCGCATTTGCCGCCACTGCGATATGTATCGAAACCGGGCGAAGACATAGCCGGGGAACATTGCTTCGGTCACCCAAAGCTTTCCGGAACGCCGGGCGCGCTCAAAGCGCACAAAAGGGCAAAATACTTCGACACCGGTTTCAACTTTGAGAAAATTGCTCGTCAGCCTCTCATTCCGAGGCTTCGTTCGAAGGCAATACCATTCAAGATCGTCTGTCATGTCGTCATTCGAACAGTAAGCATTTTTCGGAACGGATTCGAGGGGAAAGCAAAAGCTTCGATGTGGCGAAATTGTCACAAAAAGCGAATTGAATGCCAACCGTCGCTGTGAACAACTTGTGAATAAACCCGAACGTCATGAAGTATTATCGAACCGGTTGGATTTCGGACGTGCACTTGGGGACACGAGGGAGCAAGGCGGTGGAGTTGCTCAACTTTCTCCGCGAGGCCGAATTTGAGACGCTCTACGTCGTTGGTGATTTGATCGACATCTGGGCGATGCGGCGCGCGATTTATTGGCCGCAGGAACACAACGATGTCCTTCAGAAGCTTCTGCGCAAAGGGCGCAAAGGCACCGAGATCATCTATATTGTCGGGAACCATGATGAGTTTCTCGACAGGTTTTGGGGCCACTATGGCAGCATGGTAATTCAGGAAAACGCCGTTCATCTGACTGCGGACGGCCGCCGATTGCTGGTGATGCACGGGGACGAGCTCGATACCGTGGTGCAAAATATGGGGTGGCTCGCGCATCTTGGAGACCTCGGCTACAGGCTTCTCATGCGCTGTAACGGTCTGGTCAATTTTTGCCGGCGCCGCTTCGGTCTCGGCTATTGGTCGCTTAGTGCGTATGTGAAAGCGGAGGTAAAGAATGTTGTCAGCTTTATCAGCCGTTTCGAGGAGGCTGTTGTGCGGTATGCCCGGGACTTCGAGGTCGACGGTGTGCTTTGCGGGCATATCCACACCGCGGCGATCCGCGAAATTCACGGCGTCAACTATTACAACGCCGGGGACTGGGTGGAGAGCTGCACGGCCATCGTCGAGCGTTACGACGGCTCTATGGAATTGCTGAACTTTGCGGGTCTAGCGCCGTCCGCAGATTCGGTTGTTCCGGATCCTTCGCTAGCCTCCGAGGCGGGAGAGGATCGAACTAGCCGGGGAAATTTCGGCATCCGATCAGGCGGAGTCCTTCGAGAGTAAGCGCGGGCGCGACGACGGAAAAGAGTTCCGTGTTTCCCGCGATGAGTCGCGCATCTCCGCCTGTGGCGATGAGATGGGCGCGTCCCTTGGAGGCCACTTCCGCCAGAATCTGCCGCAGGATCTCGGCGACCAGTCCCCGGTAGCCATGGATTGCGCCGGAGCGCATCGCCTCTGCTGTGGTGCGCCCTATGGCTTGACGCGGCTCGCGAAGCGTGACGCGCGGGAGAAGAGCCGTGCGCTTGTGCAGATAATCGGTCATCGCGTTGAGACCTGGTGCGATCACGCCGCCGACATAGTCGCCACGCGCTGAGACGACATCGAAGGTCACTGCGGTGCCAAAATCGACGACGATAGCGGGAGTTCCATACAGCGCGGCGGCGGCGGTTGCGTTGGCCAACCGGTCCGCCCCGATGGTATCGGGCCTTGGATAGTCGATGCCGACCCCGAGGGAGACTTTGCGGCTCACCCAGCAGATCGGCTCGGGAAGGCCTCTTGCGGCGATCGGATTTCGCGACGGCACTACCGATGCAACCACCGCATATCTTGCCCCTCGTCGTCCCAGCACATCTCGCAAAGATTTTGCTGTAAGATCCTTCGTGAAAAGACGCGTCACGCGGCCCAGCCGGTGGCGGCTGGAGAAAGCCACCTTCGTGAAGGTGTTGCTGATATCTACGAGAACGAACTCCGCAGCCGGCATCGCGTGAGGATTCCTGCTGGCCCTCGTTGGGTCAAGCAGGCGCTCAGCCTTCTCGAACCGGCCTGAACCAGGGGTGGCCTCAGTGTCGAACGACGGAGTGGCGCCTCGCCTTTTCAGCCCGGCCGGGTTGTTCCTCGTAGGCGCCGGCGGCGAGCGCCAAATCCGCTTCCTCGGCGGGCAAAAACGGTTTGAACCGGTGCTTATCGACGGCCTTCATGTAAGCTTCGAGCGGCAAGACGGCTCCCGAAACCAGCTGTTCCCAAATCGCATCATCCATGAATTGCATTCCCTCGCTCTTGCCTCCAACAATAACATCCTGAAGCTTCTGGGTCGCGCCCTCGCGGATGATCGCGGAGACTGCACTGTTTGAGACGAGAATTTCGTTGACGGCGACGCGGCCCGTTCCGTCCGCTCTTTTCAAGAGAAGCTGGGCCACCACGCCGCGCAACGATGAGGCGAGCATGGTGCGCACTTGCGCCTGCCGGTCGGCCGGAAACACGTCGATGACCCTGTCGACAGTCTTGCGCGCGTTGTTGGTGTGGAGGGTGCCGAAGACCAGCAGGCCGGTTTCGGCGGCGGTCAATGCGAGCGAGATCGTCTCGAGATCGCGCATTTCGCCAACCAGGACAATGTCGGCATCTTCGCGCAGCGCGGCCTTCAAGCCTGCTGGAAAACTGATGGAGTGCTCGGGAACTTCGCGCTGCGTAATAACGCTCCGTCTGTTGCGATGAACGAACTCGATCGGCTCTTCGATGGTCACGATATGCCGGGGGAAATTGATGTTGATGTGATCCATCAGGGCCGCGAGGGTGGTGCTCTTTCCCGAGCCCGTCGGGCCGGTGACCAGCACGATGCCGCCGCGCATTTCCCCGAAACTCTTGACGACCGCTGGAACACCGAGCTCCTCGAAGTTCTTGATCTTCGTGGGAATACTTCGAAAAACCGCGCCGTACCCATTGATCTGCTTGAGATAATTAACGCGAAAGCGATTTTCCTCGTCCATCTCGTAGGCAAAATCGAGATCGCCCGCCTGTTCGAACCTTTGCCAGCGGGTCGGCGAGCAGATTTCGCTTAGCATGAAAGACATCTCCTCGTAAGTGAGGGGTTCTTCACGGATCGGGAGAATCTCGCCGTGGCGACGGATTTTCGGTGGCTGGCCCTGGGCGAGATGCAGGTCAGAGCCTCCAGACTGGAGGAGAACATGGAAGAATTGGTCGATGTAGGCCATGGCTACTTCAATCCCAGCGCTTGCCTCATGAGCGTTTTGTTTTCCGCGCGATAGAGAGCCTCCTCGATGTTAATGAGTCCGGCTTCGTAGAGATGCAGAAGAGAATCGTCCATCATTTGCATCCCCTGTTTCTTGCCGGTCTGAATCACTCCGGGCAACATGAACGTCTTGCCATCTCGGATCAGATTTCCCACCGCAGGATTGTTCATGAGAATTTCCATTGCAAGGCATCGGCCCGTATTGTCCGCACGCGGCACGAGTTGCTGACTGATGATGCCGCGCAGTGTTTCACTGACCATGACGCGAATCTGGTCGCGCTGATCGTTCGGAAAGACATCCAACACACGATCGAGAGTTCGCGCGGCGTTGCCCGTGTGGAGAGTGCCAAGAACGAGGTGACCGGTTTCGGACGCGGTGATTGCGAGGGAGATCGTCTCCAGGTCACGCATTTCGCCGACCATGATGACATCGGGGTCCTCGCGCAGGGCGCCGCGCAGCGCGTCGGCGAAAGATACTGTGTGCGTGCGCACTTCGCGCTGCGTCACATGACAACTCTTTGAGGGAATGAGGTATTCTATCGGGTCCTCAAGGGTGATGATATGATCGCGGCGGGTTAGATTGATTTCCTCGACCAGTGCAGCCAGCGTGGTGCTCTTGCCGCTGCCCACGGTGCCGGTTACCAGGATCAGACCGTTGTGATATTGGGTGAGCAGCTTGAGCTGAGAAGGCAACCCCAGCTCGGCCATCGTGCGAATCTGGCTGCTGATGATCCGGAAGGTGAGGTCGTAGCCGAGTCGTTGCTTCACGATACAGGCCCGGTAGCGCCCGAACGAATTCGAATAAGCAAAGTCCACGTCGCCGCGATCGGCGATCACTTGCCATTGTGCCGCGGTCAGAAAACCTGCGGCGAGCTTCTCGGTGTCCGGCGCCGCCAAGGTGGAAGCCTTCAACCAGATCGGCTCGAGGGCCCCAAACCTTCTCCAGGACGGAGGTGAACCCACAGCGAGATGAATGTCCGATGCCCCGGACTCCTTGCCGATCATCAGGTAGTGGTCGACATGCTCGAGCGGGGAGCTACCGCCTTCCGCTACGACTTCGACTTTGGGTGCATAGGCGGTCCGCGAATCCACGATCAAGGAACAATAGGCTGTTTGCGGCGGCGGTCGAGAGATGGAGGCAAGGAAAACGCGTCTGCGCCGTGCAGGAGAGGTGCGGGAGCCGGATCTACTTTCTGAACTTCGTTACCATGTCGGCAAGGCGGTGTCCCGCGTAAGTCGTCACGGCGGGCCTGAGCACGGGGAGCACAAATCTGACGAGCGCGAAGAGCAGAGCGATCAAGCCGGCTCGCTTCGTCTTTTTGTCCACCTTGGTTGCGGCAACGCCATTCGGCCTGATTGTCTTGGTTACGATGCGGGTTTTCGATTTGGGACCTGCAAGGATCCAGCCAAGCGCCGCCGCACCGCTGAGCCATGCGTAGGGTTTCTTACGCACGAGGTTATTGAGTTTGGCCTTCAGATCCAATTCCGCGCGCAGGGCGGCGCACCCCTGAAGGACGGCGCCCCGACTTGCCGTGAGCTCTGCGCGAATTTCGTCTTTGGTCATGGCTTGATGTTTCTCAACGCTTCGAAATCCCTCTGCAGTTCGACCGCCGTGGCTTTGAAAACCGGGGTTCGCAGGTAGCTCTTGGCGTAAATCGCACAGAACGCGACCACAGCGAAATGCAGGAGGGCCAAGCCGAGGGAAATCCAGATCCAGGAGATTCCAAATACGAACGCGAGGAGAAACGCTACGAAAAACAGGGAAAGAAGGTAGCCGAAGGCTACACAGACGGCTGCCACAACCAGCAGGATCAGCAGGCGCAGACCGACCAGAGCGGCTTCCTTTGTCTCGAGGCTTGCAAGCTGGAGAAGTCCCTGCACATGCCGTCCGGCAGAGCCCGCGAAGCGCAAGAGCTCAGGTATCACACCTTGCGGCGCCTCCCGCGGGTCGGCGGAAGGCGGTTGTAAAGAATCCGCCATCCCAGTCGAAACTAGCGGCGGAATAGCACTCCCATAAGAAAGCCGACGCCGAGAGCGATCCCAACGGCCTTTAAAGGATATGAGCGGACGTAAGTCTCGGCATCACCCCGAACATTCTGGGCCTTTACGCTGGCGTCGCCCCAGGCCGATTGGGCCTTACCTTTGTAGTCCTCGGCGAACGTTTTGGCCTGGCCGCGAAATGCCTCGTATTTCGCAGCAGCTGCATCGGAAACGTCCTTGGCGGCGGCCGTCAAGTGTTCACGGCCGGTCTCGTAGGCGGATTGCGCCTGTCGCTTGACGGTTTCGCCAACAGTCTTCGTGGCTTCGCTCGCGGCGTTTATCGCCTGTTTTGCGTGTTCGGCACTGCTTTCCAACTTGGCTTGCGTTACGTCACTCTTCTCTTCGCTGTTTGTCTCGGACATATGCCTGTCAGGGTTTTAACGCACTGTGCCAGAAGCTTGCCTCTTGGCAAGTCCGATCCCGGGTATTGTCGCGCTGGTAACAATCGTGTAGCCAAGGGTCATGCAGCCCGCTTCCTCTTTCGCCCCCGGTCGCGTCGAACTTCTCGGCAACCATACCGACTACAATGGCGGTGTGGTTCTTTCAGCGGCCATCAACCTTGGAGTTTCTGCTCGCGGCAGCCGGCGTTCGGACCGCAGGATCGTTCTGACAAGCGAGGGGATTCCCGGCGTGGTGGCCGCAGATCTGGAAAGGCTTGCAGCCGACGACAGCTGGGCGGACTACCCTCTGGGCGTTGCGAAAATCATCAAAGACGCCGGCTACCCTATCGCAGGGCTTGAGGCGGATTTCTCCAGCAACCTTCCGCTTGGTGCGGGTCTCTCCAGCTCGGCGGCTATCGAGGTTTGCATGGCCGTGCTGTTGACGCGGCTTTTCGAATTCGAGGTCCCGCCCCTCGATCTCGCGAGGTTGTGCCGCAAGGCGGAAAATGAGTTCGTCGGCGTCAGTTGCGGATTGCTCGATCAAGTGTCGTCGATTTTCGGCAGGAAGGAGCACGCTATCTTTCTCGATTGCCGCGCCGAAACGGTCGATAACGTTCCTTTTCCACCCGGGGTGGGCCTCCTCATCGTTCATTCCGGCGTCAAACATGCGCTGTCGGGCGGCGAATATAACGAACGGCGCGACCAATGCTTTGAAGCGGCCAGGATTCTCGGCGTTTCGGCACTGCGCGACGCCACCAGCGCGCAACTCAACTCCGCTGACATGCCCGAGGTCGTAAAGCGGCGCGCTGCGCACATCGTCGGAGAGAACGAGCGCGTTTTTGAAGCTGTGGAACACCTGAGGCGCCGCGATCCTGTCGCTTTTGGGAAACTCATGTCCGCCTCCCATCTCAGCTCGATAGAAAACTTCGAGAACAGCACCCCGGAGCTCGATGCGTTGGTCGAGATCTGCGGCGCGCAGGAAGGTGTGTATGGCGCGCGGCTCACGGGCGGCGGGTTTGGCGGCGCCGTTGTTGCCCTTGTGAGGACGGATTCTATCGATCAGATCGCCAAGACGGTTGAGACCGAGTATTTCAAGAGGACCGGCCACAACGGAAAGGCGTATCGTTGCCTGATCGGAGACGGTGCCGTGCCCCACTGAATCCGTCCTGAGACCCTATTGGCTTTGGTCGGAGCGGTCGATCAGCTCGTTCGATGCCAGTCTTGGATCCATCGCGTTGCGCGCTAGGCGGCGGCTAAGTTCCAGCGAACCGGTGGCTCTGGAAGTGTGGTAATTTATACGCTCACGCGCATCGAAGCGCAGGATGTCATGTTCACCGGGGAGGCGACTAGGTCCACTAGGTGCCGATGAAGTTCAAGAATCGATCAAATTTTCAAGCCGCGAGAAGTTGACGGTTTGTAAAGTCATCGAGGGCGGCGTCAAGCTGTCGCCAAGCCGTGGCCAGAGGGTTGCGGTGCTTGAGGTGATCGGGGAGTTTCGGATCGAGCAAGATCAGACCTGGAGCCAGGACTCGCCCGTAGGTCTTGGTAAAGAGCACCGCTACTCTGCGACCCAGCGGGGTGAGCTGGTAGCGATGACTGTGAGGCGTTTTGAGGATGAGCCCCTTGCGTTTGAGCCGACGCAGATCGTAAGTGGCTTGTCGCGTTGTGTAGGGTGCACCGAGTAAGGCAGCGGTATGTTGGAGCAACTGACGATTACTAAAACCCTCAACGAGGCAGAAGCCAACGAGGCTCGCCAAGACTGCCATGACTCTGGGGTCTCCGAAGCGCAGTGCCGGGGCGTAGAGACCATCTTCACTGTTGGACGGTCGGGTGACCTGATGGAAGGTCACCACATCGGGGGCTAGCAGAGCCTCTACGCTTTCGGCGTCACACAAGCGCCGGTTGGCCGATTCGCCAACAGCCCGGAGGCATTTCAGTTTTTCGCACAGACCCGGCGTCCGATTCCGAAGTCCTGGGTGTCGCAGATCACGGTTTCGGTACGCAGTGCCCGCCCCTCTTTGAAGTATTGCTTGATCCGGGAGGATTTGTAAACGGAACCCATTGTCGAGGGCCTCATAACCAATTCGAGCTTTCTCGAGTTGCCGTTTAGCCCACTCATGACCGTTGAGCCAGAGCCAAATCGGATAGGGGGCATAGGCGTTAGTCTTCCAGAACGCCGCGCCCCAGTCCGAGTCCCAGAGGTAGAAATAGAAGTGATTGATATAGGTCATCTGTCGGCCCCATTCCATGTGCGGATGAGCGGCTTTCTCCTGGCCCTTGCTCTTCCAGGATCGCCAAGCGGAGGCTTTCTCTTGAGCGATGCCAATCAAGACGACTCGGTCCTTGCCTTCGCGAGCGGCGGCCTCCAGAAACGGGCGCGCCGTTTTCTCCTTGTCCTCTCCTTTCTCCAAGCGCACCACCGGAATATTGTGACCCCTGGCATAACAAGAGACGGCTTCTACATAGCCATTCCCGATCTTGCCAAAGGCGGCCGAGGAAGGGATCGGGAATCTTCGCTGCCAACGTAGAAAAGTACAGACTTGGCCCACCGTCTGCAGTTTCGGCACATAGGCCTGCAAGAAGATGCGGTCGATGGAACGACACTTGAGTGTTACTCGGTCTCGCAGCAGAGTGAAATAGTCAGCCATGATTGACCTCCTCGTCGTTGACTCAGACCTAAAGGCTACACCCGAATGAGCGGAGAAGGCATCCCCGGATCCTTCCCCGCGGAGAACGCCCCGTGCTGCCGCCCGGAACTCCGCAGCACGCAGACACACCCACCCAGTTCACCTCGGCGGTATGAGGTCGCTCGCTACAGGTAGTAGCGGTTCGCTCGCCGCGATAGCCCCGCAATTTTCGATTGCGGGAATTCCTCGCGCCGGTAGAGTTCGCCGCGTAGTTCTGGTTACGGTGCCATTGTTGTCGGGCCCGCGCAGAGACCGAAACTACCAAGGGCGCCACAGCGCACAACGATCTCCTATTGAATAACTTTGCCAGAGTAGCTCAGAGGTAGAGCAGGGGACTCATAAGCCCTTGGTCGGGGGTTCAATTCCCTCCTCTGGCACCAAGGCTTCGCAACGCAGAACTCTCAACGCTCAACAAATGGCCAATACAAAATCCGCAGCGAAACGGGCCCGCCAAGGCGGCGGGCGCCGTCTACACAACGCCAGCGTCACCAGCGCTCTGAAATCCGGACAGAAGAAATTTCGCGCCGCTCTTGCCGCTGGCAGGCTCGATGAAGCGAAGTCGGAGTATGCAAACGCTTCGGCGGCGCTCGACAAAGCCGCCAAGCGGGGAATCATCCACAAAAATAGCGCCGATCGGCGCAAGAGTGCTTTGAATCGCGCGCTGCGGCCCTCGCAAGGGACTGGACCCGCCTAGCGGCAACTGCTGTCTGTCCGGGGTAGGGGCAGGAACTTCCGTGAATGCTGTCTTTGCTCCACGAAGCCTGGCGTTGGAGACACATCTTCCGGAAGCTCTTGCTTTCCTCAAGCGGCTGGTAGCCGTTAACAGCTTTACCGGCAATCGCGCCGGCGTTCTGCAAAGCGCGATCGACGCGATATTTTCCCTCAGGGATGGGCCGGCCGCCGTCCGCGCGGAAAGCGACGGGTTTTCGTGTCGCATAGGCGTCGAGTTGCTTAGCAGCAATCCCTCCTGGCGGCAAAATCCGGAAACCGACGCGCTGATCGAGGTTTGGATGCGATCGGCGAAGCGGATTGGCCGTTCTCTCCTCGCCGAATCGCGCGGTGGACTCAGCGACGGCAACTACCTGTCGCAGTTTTTGCCTTCGCTGGACGGGCTCGGCCCATTTGGTCTGCGCGGCCACTCCTCGGAACGAAGCTCCGACGGCTCGAAGGTGCCGGAGTACGTGGCGACGTCCTCGTTCCTTGAGATGGGCGCGATCAACGTCGCAGCAATCCGAGAGTTAATGTCCGCGTGAGGCTGGAAGCGGAAAGATTTACGATTCGATTGCCGCGTCCGTTTCGCATTGCCCACGGTTCAAGCGTCACGCGTGAAACGATCCTGGTGCACCTCTACGATGACCGTGAGGATATTGTTGCGCACGGCGAGGGAGCCTTGCCACCCTACTACCCCTCGACCGCTGAGGCCTCCCTGAGCTGGTTGAACAGGTCTCGTGACGGTGGACGAAGCGGAATTGGAGGACGCGCGCATGTCGCAACGGGCTCCCGAGGCAGCAGCGGCCTGTGCCGCTCTCGAAATCGCTCTACAGGACCTCCGCGCACAGAGGGCGGGAAAGCCGCTCTGGCGGGTGTGGGGTCTCGATCCAGCACACATCCCCCCTTGTTTGATGACGCTCTCAATTCCTGCGAGTGAGAACGAACTGCGCAACCTGCTTGATGATGGAATTTCGCGCGGCTCGAATTATATAAAGCTGAAAACCGGAAGCGGCGATCCCGACTGGGATGAAGCTTGTTTGCGCCTCACCGCGGAACGGCCCGTTCGGTTCGGCCTGGACGCAAACGGCGGATGGAGCCCTGAGCAGGCCGCGAAGATTCTTTCGTGCCCGGCGTGCCGTAACGTCGCATTCGTTGAGGAGCCCGTTTCGGGGGAGATCGCCGGTTGGCGGGAGTTGCGCCTCCGCCTTCGAGGAATCAAAATCCCGCCCCTTGTTGCCGACGAATCGCTGCAGACCGATGATGGCCTTCCCCTGCTGAAGGGACTTGGCAGACGGCGTGAACGTGAAGCTTCTTAAGGCAGGAGGCCTGGATGCTGCGCGACGATGGATCGCCCGCGCGCGGAGCCTCGGACTGGGGGTCATGGTGGGCACAATGGTTGAAACCGGAATCGGCCGCACCGCCGCCGCGCAGCTCGCGCTCCTTGGCCGACTGGCTCGATATCGATTCCCCGGAGAGCATTCCTGCCGCACCGATGATCGGCTTCAGGATCGAGGGCGATCGCCTGGTGCTCCAGGATCGCCCAGGTCTTGGATTCAGGCGAGTCTGATCCTTGGACAGCCTAGCCGCAGGCCTGCATTCTCTCAGGGATGGTCTCGCGCGTCGGAAGACGTTTTCTTCCCCGACAACCTCGCCTGCCAGCGCGCGCGATGTGTGAAGGATTGGTTCCGCAGCAACCCCCGATGATCCGGGCGCCCCGTGCGGCCATCAAGGCCCCCATTTCTGCGAAATATTCAGGGCGAACTTCGTAGTGGTAGCGGCCCTCCGCGAAGCGTGGCAGACCCGCGTTCGGGAACATGGCGAGGGGCAGCCTCCGGCCAGGCGAAACGCTCGACGAGGCGCAGAGCCTGCTGCGGACCGTTGACGCAGTTGATGCCGAGGATCTCGGCGTCGCTTTGCAAGAGCTCTTTGAAGGCGTCCTCCAGCGGGATGCCGCCGGAGAGTTGTCCGTTCTCGTTCGGCGTTAGGGAGCAAATCGCCGGGCAATGATGGAGGGAATGCTTAACGCGAAGGGCGAGGAGCAACTCATCGAGGTCCTGAAAGGTTTCCAGGAAGATCAGATCGACGCCGCCGTCGAGGAGGGCGCCCATCTGCGAGCGAAAGCATTCCTCCCGGTCGATGCCCTGTTCATTGGCGTTCGCAGACGGAACCCCAAGGGCCGATGCTGCCGGCGACGAAGGCTCCCCTCGCCGCCTGCCTCGCAAGCTGCGCGGCCTGCCAGTTTATCTCATTGACGCGATGTTCAAGGCCATAGCGGGCCAGGCGCACGGCATTCGCGCCGAAGGTGTTGGTTTCAATTACGCGGGCGCCTGCCGCAACGTATTCGCCGTGAATTTCCCTGATCAGTTCGGGTCGGGACAGGCAGAGTTCCTCGAAGCACTGACGCGCCGTCACTCCGCGCTCCATGAGGAGTGTTCCCATGGCGCCGTCGCCGCAGATCGGGTGGTCCTCGATTTCCTCAAGCAGGTTCATCGTCACGAAGCTTCAGCGAATTTCCGCCCGTCGTATTGGTTGCCCGGTTTTCGGGCGAAGGCTCGATAATGACCGGCGCGACTCATCGCGGGCTTCATCCCTCGATTTCGAGCGCGGAGATCGCCTCCATGACGCGGTTGCTGAGGCGCTGGTAGGTCTCGCGACTACCGGGTCGTGGCATCTTCACGAGTGAAGCGCAGGGGTTCGCCGATCACCACCGTAATCTTTCGTGAGCCGAAGGCCGCGCGAACCCTTCGGGAATGCCTGGTAAGCACCGAAAATTCTCATGGGCAGAACGGGAGCAAGAGTCTTTGCGATGACGAGCCCGATGCCAGCCCGGGCTGGTTGAAGGTTTCCATCCTTCGATCGGGTGCCTTCGGGGAAGAGGACGACCCCGTTTCCTTCGCTGATCTTCTTGATCACCTCACGCAACGCGGACATGTCGTTTCCCTCGCGCTCGACGGGAATGACATTCATCGCGGGAAACAGAGGACCGAAAAAGGGCCATTCCAGCAGGTTCTTGCGCGCCAGATAATAAACCGCGCGTCGCGAACAGATGCCCGCCAGCGGCGGATCGAAGTAGCTGGAGTGATTGACCGCGAGGATGAGCGGGCCCTGCTCGATCATGCGCTTGGGATGAACGACCCGAAACGAAAAGAAGCATCGGGCGATGAGCTTCGCCAGGTTGTAAAAGATATTGTAGACGATCGTCATCGTGAGGAAATCAAGAGACCCTGCGACCTCAGATGCTTGATGATCTCGTTGACAACGCCGTCCACCGTGAGATGCGTGCTATCGATGAAGATTGCGCCTTGGGCAACTTTCAGGGGCGCATTCGTCCGTGACGAATCCATCCGATCGCGAACCGCGATCTCGTCTTCCATTCCTTCGGCACTCCGGCGCTGCTGGCGAACGTGCTGCGACGCGTCGATGTAGAACTTGAAAGGCGCGTCGGGAAAGACGATTGAGCCGATGTCGCGACCCTCGACAACGACGTCGCGCCGGCTGGCAAGATCGCGCAAATGAGCTGTCAGGCTTTCCCGCACCGCGGGAACAAGGGAAACCGGCGAGACGGAGCGGTTGACGTTGTGGTCGCGGAGGTGCGGCGTTGCATCAATCCCGTTGATGTAGAAGAAACGCCTCATCGTTTTCGAAACCGGATTCAAGCTGGCTCTTAGCGACCAACGCGGTGACCTGCTCGGTGGAAGCGGGATCCGCATTGTTGCGGAGAATCCACCATGTGATCGTGCGATAGAAGGCGCCGGAGTCCACGTAGGAATACGAAAGCCGCGAAGAGAGCTCCCTTGCCACGCTGCTTTTTCCGGAGGCGGCGGGTCCATCGATGGCGACCACCATTTTCATTGGTCCAAGATCTGCGAGCGCCGGTCGGGCAGCGAGGAGATGACGCGGGTCGGGTTGCCAGAGGGTATTGTCGCCTCGTTGCATGTGCATCAGGATCGACTCGAATTGCGGATACGAGGTGCGCACGCAGGCGGTGTCTTCGATGATTGTGGAGCCCGTGCGAAAAGCCCCGCAATCGCGAAGGCCATCGCGATCCGATGATCGCCATAGCTCGGAATCTTGGCGCCGTGGAGCGTGCTTCCGCCATAAATGGTCAGGCCATCTTCGGCCTCCTCAACCGCGACGCCCATCAGCTTTAGATTGGATGCGATGGCGGCGATTCGGTCGGTCTCCTTGACGCGGAGTTCCTTCGCGTCGCGAATAATCGTCCTGCCTTGGCTGAGTGCGCCGGCGACGGCGAGCACGGGGAGCTCATCTATCACGCCTGGTATCTCGTTGCCCTCGATGACGGTTCCGGTCAGCGGTGCACCCTCGATCTCTATCGCGCCGCAAGGTTCTCCCTCCTCGATGGTCTCGACGATCTCGCGAACGTGGGCTCCCATGCGGACGAGCACGTCGAGAATGGCCGTGCGGGTTGGATTCAAACCGACGTTTCTAACCAACAGGCGGGAGCCGCGCTGGCCGGCGGCGGCCACGAGCCAGAATGCGGCGCTGGAGATGTCGCCAGGCACGGCGAAATCTCTGGACTCGATCCGCTGCTTGCCAAGCATCGAAGTCCGGCACTCCGTCGGCCTGTGGTGGCGGTCCGGCCGGGTTTCGTCGCGCCGAAGATTGACCAGGAAATACTCGAGCATGCGCTCCGTGTGGTCGCGGCTTTGAGCGGGCTCGATAACCGTTGTAACGCCCGTGGCATAAAGACCGGCGAGCAAGATTGCGCTCTTGACTTGCGCGCTGGCGACCGGCGTCCGGTAAGTGATTGCGTGGAGCGGCGCGCCATGGATGACCAGGGGCGGCGTATCGTTCGCTCCCAGGGCGTTGATCGTGGCGCCCATCTGCGACCAGCGGCTCGATAATCCGGCGCATCGGACGCCTTGAAAGCGAGGCGTCGCCGACCAGGCGGGTGCTGAACGGTTGTGCGGCGAGAATGACCGGAAAGCAGGCGCATCGTTGTGCCGGAGTTTCCGCAGTCGATCTCCTCGCTCGGGCGCGGTCAGCCTGCCATGCGAGCCGTAAACGACGACCAAGCCGGGTTCAGGAGTCTCGATGGTCACGCCCAACTGCTGGAAAGCTCGCGCCGTGCACAGACAGTCCTCCCCTTCGAGAAAATTTGTGATCTTGCATACGCCGTTTGAAAGCGCTGCGAGCATGATGGCGCGATGCGAGATGCTCTTGTCGCCGGGCACGGTGATTTCGGTCTCCAGATTCCGCGCCCGCCTGACGCGAAAAACGTCCGTGCTCATGGCAAATCTTCGCGGTGGGTCTTTGCGCGCTCAAGAAATGTCTCCAGTGCCGTTGCGTCGCTGGAAAGAATCATTTTCTTAATCTTCTCAAGCATCGTCGAAAAGTCGTCCAATCCCGCCGCCAACTCGGCGCGGTTCTCGATAAGATATTTCCCTCCACATTGCGGGCGGAGACGCTGCGATGCGCGTTGTGTCACGGTAGCCTCCGCCGGCTATCGCGCCGGCATCCGCGACTCGCAGGTTTATCGCATTGACGAGCGCCGCCGCGACGGCATGCGGAAGGTGGCTGACGCGCGCGATGCATTCGTCATGTTCGTTTGGCGGCATCATTATGAGACGGCATCCCACGCCCTCCCAAAGGTCGCGCACCGTTCCTACCGATCCGGGTAAGGAACTGGGTGTGGGAGTGACTATGCAAACGGCTCCCTCAAAAAGATTGGCCCGCGCGGCATCGAAGCCGCTCTGTTCGGAGCCGGCCATCGGATGAGAGCCAACAAATCGTCCTCCCAGGATGCTCTCCAGCCTCTGCACGATCCCGGCCTTGACGCTTCCGACATCGGTAATTGTCGCCGCGGGGGGAAGCTGCGATGCGATCCTTTCCGCCAGCGATGGCATGGCGCCGATGGGTGTGCAGAGAATGCACAGGTCGGCGCCCTCGGCCGTTTCAGCTTCGTCGGTGTAAACGGAGGGGAATACCGCGAGTGCTTTTCTGGCAGTTTGCCGCGAACGCGTCCAAAGGCGCAAATTCCATTCCGGCCGAAATTTTCGCAGAGCCAAGGCGAGCGAACCGCCAATCAGCCCCGGGCCGAAGATGGCAACCGTGCTCAGGGGACGAGGAAAATCTTATTCGTGTACGGACACTTAACCTCCGTGCCGGGAGGAAATCCACGCACATCGACATAGCCGGCGTAGGGTGCATGCGGGCTCGTGACGAATCCGGACTTCCCGGGAACCGGGGTGCCGTAGGGGATATCGCGTGCGGGAGTGGATGTGGTGGTCTCTGGAGTCGGAGTCGGCGCGGTGTCTTGCGGTGTCGCTTCTGGCGCGGGCTCGGAACGGGGTTCCGGCGTGGGTGTCGCATTGGCAAACTGTGTCTGTGCGGGTTGGGTTCCCTGATAGCCGAAGCGGTTCTGGCCCGAGGATTGGGGCGCCGCGCTCATTTGGCTCCCGCTTTGGCAGGCTGCAAGCACGATCAGGAGTGCGGTGGCGGTGACGATCCAGAGCGACGATTTCATAACTATGATGCTGCTACAAACGCACGATTGGAGGCAAACTTGCAATGCAAATCTTGTCGATTCCCGGTGAGCTTCACTGCTCCGCGACGGTCGGCTTGAGGAACCATGCGCCCACGAGCCCGCCGAGCAGGGCCGCCTGATCCATCGTAATCGGGCCAGTTGATTCGACGAGATAACCCTCCGGGATCCGGGTCTGGGAATAGACGATGGGTTGGAGGTGCTTGGCGATGCTCCCGGTCTCCGGCAACTTGGACGTATCGATAACATCGCTCGCACCAGGCACCACCGCAGCCCCAAAAACGATTACCTGCCGCAGCAGCGGAAAACCGCGTTCGAATAGCAGCTTGGTATCCGCAAATCCAAAAACCTCGTTGGCCGTCTTAAAGGCGGGCAGAGCGCTGGAGAACACTGGAGCCTTCTCAAGGCTCTCACCCGCTTTCGAAGCCTGCAGGGATTGGCCCAATTCACCGGGATCGACACCCAGGAGCAGAAAATCTGTATCGAGCGCGATTGTCGGATTGACGAACGCGCTTTGCAGCGACGGGAAACTCAAATAGCGGATCCCTTCCGATTCGGCTAGTTGAGCGTCCGGAAGCAGGGTAAGCAATTCGCGCACGGACTCCTCCGCCTTTGGCTTGTCCCTGATCTGGACAGCGATGAAGCCGGAGGGCCTCATTTGCTGCGGCGCCCACCAAAGGGAGATTGCGCAGTCCGGCCCAAAGGCCTGAGGGATCAGCTGAGAGAGCCGGCTGTTTTGCATGGCGGGAGGCGTAGGAACTCCTGCCTCGATCGCGTTCGACACCGCGCCGAGAATCTGGCGAAAGTCACTCGCAAAGGCGAAGTACACCGCGGTCTCCGGCGAGGTAAACTTCATCGTGGCGTGATTCAGCGAGCCGACGTCGGGCGGATTTCTTCGAAGAACGAAGATGGTATCGCGGAGGTTGGCCTCATCGAGCTTTGTGGTGGCTCCGACGGCCTCAACCTTTCTCAGCTGTTCGACCTGCTGAGGAACGGGTTGCGCTCCGAGGGACGCGCCGACCTCCAGCAGGGTTTCCAGTGCGCCCTGAGGCTGGCAGAACAGGAGCAAGTCCGGATCTGTGACGAGTTTGGCCAGGACTTCCTTGTAGCGTGCGCTATCCGCGAGACTGTTGTCCTTCTTTCGGCCCGCAGCGCGATCGATGGCGTCCTTGAGCGCGGCAAGATTGTTGGAAAGAAAGCCCCATTGGCCCTGACTTGCGTTGTAGAGCGTGAAACCTTGGTGCTTGCTCGATGCGATCTCGACCCCGTTGTAAGTCTCACGCGCGATCTCCGGCGCGAGACCTCCGCGAGAGATTTCGTCGCGCAAACGCGCGACGGCCAGATCGTGGCCGCTTTTCCCGCCCCAGAATTGAAATCCAACCAACAAGGCTGCGTCATTGGAATCCATTGAAACCACCGAAACGAAGATGCGTCCCGGTTTGAGTTGCCACAGGATGCCCGCCGCCTCGTTCCCGCCGCGATCCTTGGTAAAGTACTGAATGGGTCGCTCCAGGAACGCCTTCATTTCCGGCTCCGCACCGATCTTGGCGAGGATCGTCTTTGGCCAGCGCGAGGCGCTGCGCGGAAGATCCGGAAGGCTGGCCAGCGCAACGGTTTCGGCTGGCAGGAGTGTGGCGGGATCCGTAGGACCCGTCGCACCACGCATGACCCAGACAGCCGAGGCCACCCCGAGGACCAGCACGGCGAGAATTATGACTAGAATTTTTTTCATAGGAGAGTTCATCGCGAGCAAAGCGGAGAGAGGGAGTTCAGTGAGCCCTTTTGACTGGCAGCCATCCCAAAGGGACGTGCGGACTCCTAGCCGGGTTTCGGAGTCGGGAAATACGAGGGAGGGTTGGGATTCACGGTTTGGGGCAGCGGTTGTTTC
>CAWASQ010000064.1:0-182666 GCA_963784465.1 uncultured Verrucomicrobiae bacterium | reverse complement strand
GAAGATTGAGGCGGCGCGGTTCCGAGCGGTCGACCAAATGGCGTATGCCGCAGCGACGGTGAGCACCAGGACAAGGGGGGCAATCGCTGCCTGGCCGATGCAGTTTGGGGATGACCGCCACAAACTTGGTCGCGAGCGGTGCTCCGACAATGGTCAGCATCAGCGAAGCAAGCAGGACTCCGAAAGGGTACTCAGCAGGGTGGTCAGCTTGTTTCGAGGTTCGTTCATGAGGATCCGCGTGGTCGGGGCCCGGGGTGGGGACACCGCCGCTAGAGGGCGGGGAATATTCGCACTCGTGCATGCGATTGAGCATATCGGGCAGGTATGAGCAACATCGAGCGAATTGTCCGTGACGGGTTACCAGGGAACGGCTATCGGAGGACGATGAAGCTCGATATTCCGATCCGCCAATTCGGAGGCTACATTTTTGATTGCGATGGAACGATCGCGGACACGATGCCGATTCACTATCGCGCCTGGAGCCTGGCCATGCGGGACTATGGCGGCCAGTTTCCTGAGGATCTCTTCTACCAATGGGGCGGAAAACCGACCGCCGGTGATCGTGGAGCACCTCAACGAGAAATTCGGCCTCACCGCTGACGTGGACCAGACGGTGCGCCGTAAAGAGTCCGACCAGTCTCGAAGGGCGTCCGCGAGGCCCAGCCTATCATGCCGGTGCTCTCTTGAGATCGCCGTGGGTATGCGAGGCGTAAAACCGCTGGCGGTCGCCTCGGGAGGGCATCGCGAGCCGGTTGAGGCGACACTGAGAGCGATCGGTGTCATTGATATGTTCGATGTGGTGGTCTGCGCGGAGACTATGAGCGCGGCAAGCCATTCCCGGATCCCTTCCTCGAAGCGGCGCGGCGTATGGGAGTCCGCGGAGGATTGCCTGGTTTTCGAGGACAGTCCCACCGGAATCGAGGCGGCAAAGGCCGCGACATGCACGACGTCTTGGTGCCAAGCGCCCGAACGCAACGATGAGCCCGTCGTAGAAGCGATCGAAAGGCCCGTTTAGCCGCCATGACGACCGGCCCTTGGCCGGGGAGAGCCGGCGCAATTTCTCGATGACCGCCGGCACCGATGCCGCAGCGAAGTAGACATGCTCGTCCGTGTTGAATCGCCCAAACGTAAAGCGCAGACTGCTGCGAGCGCGATGAGTTGAGAAGCCCATCGCCTTCAAGACGTGAGAGGGATGCACCGAGCCGCTGGTGCAGGCAGAACCGGCGGAGCAACAGATACCGCGTTCATCGAGAAGCATGAGCGCGCCTTCGCTTTCGATGCGCTCGAAGGCGATGTTGGTCGTATTGGGCAATCGATTTTCGCGATCGCCATCGATCTCCGTGCCCGACACGGAGCCTAGGATCGCCTCCTCGAACGGTCGCGCAGCGCTTGCAGCCTGCTGGAGTCCTCCGAGCAAGGTGGTCCGGCAGCGAGCTCGGCCGCCTTACCCAGCCCGACGATCGAGGAGACATTCTGGGTGCCTCCGCGGCGGCCTGTGTTCCTCGGCTGCCGCGCAGCCAGGGAGTGAAACGTGGACGCCCATTGACATAGAGGGCGCCAACGCCCTTCGGACAATGCAGTTTGTGGCCGGAAGGGAGAACGGAACTGGACGCCGAGATCGTCTACGGTGAGGGGAAGCTTGCCGACGGCCTGCACCGCATCCACGTGCAAGGCAACCTTCCTGTCATTGGTGATACGGGCGATCTCGCGAATCGGGAAAGGACCCCCGTTTCGTTATTCGCCCACAACAAGGTGACCAGCGCGGTGTCCGGGCGGATCGCGCGCTTCGAGCTTCTCCAGATCGAGCCTTCCGAGACTGTCCACCGACAACCACGTGATTTCGTAGCCCCGCCTCGCGAGGTGCTCGCACAGCTCGCATCCGGCGGCGGGCTAATGCTCCACGGCAGTCGTAACGATATGCGTTTTATCGGGATCGATTGACGCCGCTGAGAGGATCGCTGAGTTGATGGAATCTGAGCCGCAGCTTGTGAAAATGAGCTCACCCGGAGCGCAATTAATGAGCGCCGCAACCTGCTCCCTTGCGATATCGAGGGCGGCTGCCGCTCGCTTGCCCAGTGAGTAAACGCTCGAGGGGTTGCCGTATTCATCGCGCAGCCATGGAAGCATCGCCTCAAAAACCGCAGGATCCACCTGCGTGGTCGCGTTATTGTCGAGATAAACGATGGGCTGGTGATTGGGCGTCTCATTCGGGCAATAGTCATCTCTTTATGCGGGACGCCGGAACATGGCAATAGGCAGAGTCATTTGCGGGAAATCCTGGATCGCCTTCCGGCTGATGACCCATCCCGCCGCGTAGCCCGGCTCGATCTACTGGCGATCAATGCCTTGATGGGCAATACTCGCTGGATGAGACGGGCGTTGCGCCGCGCATGGAGAGGACTCAAGGAAAACGAGTCGCCCCGAAGGTCGGGGATGCGATACGCTGTATCGAAGTCGGCGCGGGAGACGGCCGTTTGTGCCGCGAGGTTGCGAATTGGTTCCCGAGGTTGATAGTGACCGGCGTGATCTTGTGGCCAGGCCAGGCCGGACTGCCGAAGGGCGATTTCCTGGAGGCAGGGCGACTTGTTTGAAGAGCTTCCGGGCTGCTTCAGGCGAGGCACTCGTGGGCGCTGTGATTCTCCACCATTTCTCCGACGGAAGGTTGATCAAGATGGGCGAAATGCTTCGAGATTACCGCATAGTGTGCCTTCTGCGAACCGTGGCGGGCACGATTCCCGCATTTCCTGGGTCCCTCTGATGCGTCCCTTCTGCGGTAAAGTGACCCGGCACGATCTGCCGGCGAGCATAGACGCGGGATTCATGGCCCGGAGAACTGCCCCGCTGCTCGGTCTGAAAAGCTGGCGCGTTCAAGAATCCGTCGACTGGCGCGGTTCGTTGCGTCTGCTGGCATGGAAAGAATGATCACCATCGTCGGCGGCCGGGCTCACGGGCTTTCCCTTGGGATCGCGTTACGGAGGAGGGAGATTCCCGTCGCCCTCCACGAAGCCGGAACTCTACCCCCGGCATCGGGTATGCGGGGAATTCATCAGCGGAGTATCGCAGGGCACCGTTACTCGCTCGGAATCGGAGACCTTCTCGATGATGCGAAGGAGACACCGTTCGACCGCGTGGTTTTGTCGCGACCGCGAAAAATTCTCTCCACCCAACTACCGGGCGGGACTCGGAATCTCCCGATACGCGTTAGATGAGAGACTTTCGAGAAGCTTCCGGGAGCTCGGCGGGGCTCTCCGCGAGCGCTCGCGTTGCGAACGCCGCAAAGCGGCGACGGGTTGTCTGGTGCGCGGGGAGAAGCGCCGGCAAAAGGGCCGTTGGATCGGGCTAAAGTGCCACGTGCTCGGACTCGACCTCAACGCCGATCTCGAGATGCATCTTGCCTCCAACGGCTATGTGGGCCTGGCGAAGTGGAACGAGACAAGATCAACGTTTGCGGTCTCTTCCGCTTGGAGTCCAGCCTTTCGGGTAAGGGCATTCGAACGCTCGAGCGGTATTTGCGCGCGGGGGGCCTCGACGTGCTCGCGGCGCGAATATTCGCCGCGCGGGTCAACGCGGAATCCTTTCTTGGCGTTGCGGGATTTCAACTCGGCAGGCAGGAGACACACCGATGGCATCGCGCCTCTCGGAGATGCCTGGGGGATGATTCCGCCTTTTACCGGCAATGGCATGTCAATGGCTTTCGAATCAGCTGAACTCGCAGCTGAACCGCTGCAAGAATGGCACAAGGGACGGGAGATGTGGTCGGAAACGCTCGAGCGGATTTCCAGAAAATTGAAGCGTCGATTTGCGAGGCGAATGTTTTGGGGAAGGGCCATGCATCCGTTCTTGACGACGAATGCCGGACAGGCGTTGTTCACGTTGGTGTCACGCTCGGCGATCCTGCCATTCCAATCCTGCTATCACGCGTTGCGATAGGCCGATGTATTTGCAGGCTCTGGCAAGCGCTTTCCCCGAGGCGCGCTACACGCAAAGCGAGTGCTGGCAGATTGCCAAATCGGGCCCATTCCTGGCGACGTTGACTCGCCGATCGGCAAAGATTCTCGAGACTGTTCTTTTAGGTTCCTCTGGAATCGAGACTCGCCATTTGCGCATTCCGACCGGGAAAGCTGTTTTCCGCGGATGCGGAGGTATCTCAACAAGGCGTTCGAGCACGCGGCGCCGCGGCTGGCGGCACGACTTGCTCAGAAAAGCATGCGATTCCGTCGGCTTAGAACCGCGCGTTCTCGATGCTCTTTTTGTCTGCACCTGCACCGGCTACCTGTGTCCGGGGGTTTCGAAGCCACCTGGCGGAGCAAATCGGCATGCGATCGGACGCGTTCCTCAACGATATGACAGGTCTCGGGTGCGGCGCGGCTCTCCCGACCATGCACGCGGCATCCTGCTTCCTTGCTGCGCATCCTGATGCAACGGTCGCGACGGTCGCGGTCGAAATTTGTTCGGCAGCGTTCTATCTTGATGATGATGTCGGCGTGATTGTCAGCGCCTGTCTTTTTGGAGATGGCGCGTCGGCGGCGCTGTGGCGATCCGCCGATGCGGGCGGCCAGTGGAAGGCTTCAAACTTCCGCTCTTTGCATCGTCCCGAAGAGCGCGAGAAAATTCGCTTTGTCAACGCGGGCGGAAGACTCAAAAATCAGCTTCATCGCGCGGTGCCGCAGGTCGCCGCAGAATCTGTCGAGACACTTTTTCGGCGTGCCGCAGGAAACCAGATCAAGTAATCGCACACCCTGGGGGGCGCGATGTCATCGAGGCGATTGAAGAGCGGCTGCCGGATTACCCGCTTGTCGAAACGCGCGAGGCATTCCGCAAATATGGAAATCTGAGCAGCCCTTCGGTTCTCTGCGCGTTGGAGGAGCGCATGTCGAAGGCGAATGGAGACAAGCTCTTATGGCTTACCACTTTCGGCGCGGGATTCACTGCCTACTCCTGCGAATTGAGCCGCGGGTAGCTAGTGATGAGAGACGAGATTATGAAGGACGACGACCTCCACGAGCGTCCGAAGACGTTTGCGCTGCGCGTCATCCGCCTGTTCGGAAGCCTTCCGAAATCGAGCGAGGCCGAAGTGCTCGGCAAGCAACTTCTGCGTTCGGGAACATCTGTGGGCGCCAATTACCGCGAGGCGCGTCGCGAACGCGAGCGAACCAGAGTTTATCGCAAAATGCGGCGACTCCCTTCGAGAACTCGAAGAATCCTCTTACTGGCTGGAATTACTCGTCGATGCCGGGATAATGGCCCCGGACAAACTGCAACCCTTGAGAAGCGAATGTGACGAACTAACTGCAATCTTTGTAACGATCGCCAAGCAGGTCACGTGGCGAGCATGATTGCCACATCCTGCTTAGTTCTTACTTTCCAAGAGCGCAGGAATCAATTGTCGAAATACAGAGAGAACTCGTGCGGGTGAGGGCGCAGGCGCAGCGGATCGATCTCGTTGTCGCGCTTGTAGTCGATCCATGTGCGGACCAGATCGTCCGTGAAGACCCCGCCGTGGGTGAGGAAGTGATGGTCTTCCTCCAGTGCCCGCAGCGCCTCGTCGAGCGACCCCGGCGTCTTGTTCGTGCCGGCCAGCTCCTCCTTCGACATCTCGTAGATGTCGCGATCGAGGCGGATCCCCCGGGTCGATCCGGTGTCGAATGCCATCGAGCATCGCCATCAGCATCGCGGACCACGTCAGGTAGCCGTTGCAACTCGGATCGGGGCAACGGAACTCCAGCCGCTTCGCCTTGGGGTTCTTCGAGTACATCGGAATGCGGATCGCGGCCGAGCGATTTCGTGCGGAGAGCGCGAGGTTGACCGGCGCCTCGAAGCCGGGCACAAGGCGGCGGTAGGAGTTCGTCGTGGGAGCCGCGAAGGCCAGGATGGCGGCCGCGTGGCTGAGCAGTCCCCCGGCCGCGTGCAGGCCCAGCTCGCTCAGCCCGGCGTATCGATCCCCCGCGAAGAGCGGCGTGCTCCCCTTCCACAGGGGAGATGTGCGTGTGCATGCCGCTGCCGTTGTCCTCGAAGATTGGCTTGGGCATGAACGTGACGGTCTTGCCGTGACGCCGCGCGACGTTCTTGCAAATGTACTTGTACCACATGAACTGATCGGCCATCTTCACGAGCGGGGCGTAGTGCATGTCGATCTCGCTCTGCCCCGCGGTGGCCACCTCGTGATGGTGCGCTTCGACGACGATGCCGATCTTGCGCATCTCGTAGACCATCTCCCCGCGGAGATCGTGGTAGGTGTCGGTCGGGCTGACCGGAAAGTACCCGCCCTTGAAGCTGGGTTTGTAACCAAGGTTTGGCTCCTCGATGCGCGCCGTGTTCCACGCGCCTTCGACCGAATCGATTTCGTAATACCCCTTATGCTGGTTCTGCTCGTAGCGCACCTCGTCGAAGATGAAGAACTCGGGCTCGGGCCCGACGTAGCAGGTATCGGCGATGCCCGACTCGCGCAGATGCGCCTCGGCCTTGCGCGCGACATGACGAGCGTCGCGCGAGAAGTCCTGGCGGGTCACCGGATCGACGACATTGGCGATGATGCTGACTGTCGGCCTGGCGAAGAACGGATCGAGGCAGGTCGTTTCGGGGTCCGGCACGGCCATCATGTCCGACTCGTGAATGCCCTTCCATCCGCGAATGGACGACCCATCGAACCCCAGCCCTTCCTCGAACGTCCCTTCGTCCCAGGTTTCGATCGGAAAGGAGCAATGCTGCCACGACCCAAGCATGTCGACGAACTTCAGATCCACCATCTCGGCCTGGTGTTTCTTCGCAAGGGTGAAGAAGTCGGCGGCCTTCATGCGCGCACCTTCGGGAAGTCAGTAGATTCGGCGACTGCACCCGCGTGTCAAGACAACAATCGCGAGTGAAGATTGTGAGCTCAACCTGGATTGCTCCCTTCCGCGGGCCCAACCATAATTCCCAAGGGATCCGACATTCGTGCGCGCCATTCTCTGCGCTGGTCACGTGCATTCCAGCCAATTGAAGTTGCCATCGCGCGGAAGGGTCGCCCGCCACGCGGGCGGTAATCTGCTTGCCCGCGCGATGGACGCTGAAACGCACGGACTCACTGCGCTGCGGCGTCGAGACGTCGCAAGTAAGCTCGGCGCCGTCTGCGGGTTCGTAGACGCGGAATGTGACACCCGCCGCGTAATCATAATCCGGCCGGTTATCCGCCGCTCCGAGCGGAAGGACTGTATTTGGGCGCACCATGAGCGGCAAACTCAGAAAACCATGCCGCTCGCGATGCCAGCCGGGGCCTTCCTGCACCTGGCCTGTGAGCAGATTCGTCCAGCGGCCGGCCGGGAGGTAGTAGTCCACCGTTCCGTCCTCAGTGAAAACGGGGGCAACCAGAAGCGAGTCGCCAAGCATGTATTGGCGGTCCAAAGCCTCGCACCCTGGATCGCCAGGAAACTCGAGCACCATGGCCCGCATCATTGGCACCCCTTCGCGGTGCGCCTGCAGGGCGGCACTCCAGAGGTATGGCATGAGACGGCACTTTAGTTTCGTGAAAAGCCGTAGCACGTCACAAGCTTCGTCATCGTATGCCCACGGGATGCGATAGCTTCCGCTACCGTGTAACCGGCTATGCGAGGAGAGCAAGCCAAAGGCAGCCCAACGCTTGTAGATAAAAGCGGGTGCTGTGCCCTCGAAGCCGCCGATGTCGTGACTCCAGAAGCCGAAACCGCTGAGGCCGAGCGACAGACCTCCGCGAAGCGACTCGGCCATCGATTCAAAGGTCGACCAGCAGTCGCCTCCCCAGTGAACGGGAAACCGTTGACCCGAAGTGTAGGAAGAGCGGGCAAAGAGAACGGCCTCCCCGGAGCCGCGCCCCGCTTCGATAGCGCGGAAGACGGTCTCGTTATAAATGATCGGATAGAAGTTGTGCATCTTCACCGGATCGGAGCCGTCGTAATAGACCACTCCTTCCGTGGGGATCCGTTCGCCAAAGTCGGTCTTGATGGCATCCACACCGTAAACGTTTTCACCCACTCCAAGCGAAAGTTGTTCAACCACATGATTTCCCCGATCCGCACTCTGCATGTAGGACATACCGCGCCAGCCGCTTGTCGTGAGCACCCGCCCGCCGGCCTCAAATGTGATCGCCCACCTTTTCTTGCCGACCCGGGCAGTCAGGTCGCCGGCGGTGAGCGTAACGCACTCCGCACTATCGTTAATCGTGGCCGCCCTGTCGGCCTGGGGAACAAGGGGAACCTGGGGACCGCGTAGCGGCCCGCCCGTGAAATGCTCGATGCGCACTCGTACGATATCTGGCAGCGGCGAGCTGAGGGTAATCGTTAGGATCGGCCCCTGGAGAGTGTCGCCTCGGTCATTGATCGGGCGCACTGGAGCAACCACGACAAGCCTGCCGTCCTCAGCGGTAATCGATCGGGCCTCGGTGGCATAGTGTGCCCTCACGCCAGGTTGAAGGAGCCATTGGCCGTCGGTGAATTTCATGCAGCTGGAAGACTAAGAACGGCAGGAAAGCGAGACGAAGGAAGGCGGCGCTGTGCGGCGATCAGGCGGGGTTTGATTTATCGAGGAGGGACCACGCAGATCCATCCTCCCGAAAGAAAACCGGCATCTGATCGAGTGGAGCAGATTGATTGACCACATGGCCACCGTCGAAGACCTCTCCATTGGCATGGCTAATCCATCTGGCTCCGGCGGGCAAATAGACCTCGCGGGTTCGTTGGCCCTCAAACAAAATCGGCGCGACGAGCACCTCGGGCCCGAACATGTAGGCATCTTCAACGGACCAGGTTTGCCCGTCCTCTGGAAAGTCGTAGAACAACGGGCGGATGATCGGAGAGCCTTTTGTATGCGCAGCCGACATCAGGCCACGCAGATAGGGACGCAGGCGCTCGCGCAGACGCAGGTATTTTTCCAGAATGGCGTAGGCCTCCTCGCCGAAGCTCCAGAGTTCGTTGGGCGCGCCGCTCACGCACTTGCCACCACCGGTCGTTGACAGGGCCTTGCTGTGCGGCTCGCGGTCACCGTGCATGCGAAGCACCGGTGAAAACGTCGCAAACTGAAACCACCTGATCAGGCACTCTCTAAAGGATGGATCGTCGTTCACGCCGCCGTGAAAGCCGCCAATATCTGTCGTCCACCAAGGAATTCCAGCGAGCCCCATGTTCAATCCCGCAGCAAGTTGGATGCGCAGCGATTCAAAGCTTGAATCGATATCTCCCGACCACACGAGGGCGCCGTAGCGCTGACTGCCCGCCCACGCACATCGCAGAAGATTGACGACATTCTCCTGGCCCGCGGCGGCCATTCCTTCGTAAAAGCCCTGCGCGTATTTCAGCGGATAGATATTGCCCACCTGCAGATTCGGCCCGAGATGATAGCGGTAATGGTCGAAGTCGTACACCGCGTACTCCGGCTCCGCCTCATCGAGCCAGAAGATTCTGACTCCCTTATCGTAATAGTTCCGTTTAATTAGATCCCACACGTGCGTCCGCGCCTTCGGGTTTGTCGGATCGTAAAACACAGTTTCACCGAGAAACTCCATCGTCGTCGCAACACCGCGCTCAGTCCGCACGAGCAACCCCTTCGCGCGCATCTCAGCAAACTGGGAAGAGTTGCGGTCAATGGTCGGCCAGACTGACACCATGAGCTTGATTCCCATTGCTTCAAGCTCCGCGACCATCGCGGCAGGGTCGGGCCAGTAGTCAGGATCGAACTTGTATTCACCCTGCATCGGCCAGTGAAAGAAATCCGCCACGATAACATCGATTGGCAGGCCACGTCGCTTATACTCACGCGCAACCGCCAGAAGCTCGTCCTGCGTCTGGTAGCGCAGCTTGCTTTGCCAAAGACCCAAACCGTACTCCGGCATCATCGGAACCGTCCCGGTCACCTCCGCGTAGTTCGCGAGAATCTCGGCAGGCTCGTCGCCTGCGGTAATCCAGTAGTCCATCTGCTTCGTGGACATCGCGATCCATTCGGTGCAGTTCTTTCCGAATGAGACTTTGCCGATCGCCGGATTATTCCACAGAAAGCCGTAGCCGCGGCTCGATAGGGCGAAAGGGACCGACGCTTGTGAATTGCGCTGCGCCAGTTCCAGCACGCAGTTCTTCTGATTCAGGAAGCCATGTTGATACTGGCCCATCCCGAAGAGCTTCTCTTCGGGACGTGATTCGAAGCGGACGGTCAGCGCGTAGTCTCCACCCAGGATTGGTTTGAATTCACGGGGGTAGATGGACAGAGCACTGTTGAAGTATGTGACCGCGGCTTTATCGATCTGGCCATCGCCAGACTCCATGGTGCCGAGTCTGACGCGCATGAACTCCTCCATCAAAACCTCGCCCTCCCGGTTGAGAAATGCGATCTGCCCTCTGGGATCGACACGCGCGGTGATTCGCCCGTTCGTAATCGACGCGGACCCGTCACCTTGGATAGAGATCTCGGGCGTCTCGGCGCTTTCTCTGGGAACCAGAGCCCAGCTTTGATCTTCGAAGCACGCGCGCATCGTGCTTCGCACGCGCAAACTGTCCTTTCCCCAAGCCTCTATGACCAGCCTCTCATTCGCATACTCGCGGACTAACGAACTTTTCTCGGAATGGAACATGAAATAAAGTATGAAGTAAGAATTAAGAATTAAGAGGGAAAAGCCGATGAGCGATGGTTCGTTTCTTAAGGTCGCTATTCTTCTTCATACATCCTTCTACTTCTCACTTTTCGTTCTTACTTCTGCCTTCTCGAGTTCCTTCGCGATTGCACACACGATTCGCGCGCGCGCCTTGGCGCGTTCGGAGACGAGGGTCTCTTCGCCGGTCTGAGCCAGCCATTCGAAGAAGCGCTGTGCGCCGTGTCTCGTGGTGGCATCATCCCGGCAGTTGACGATAAAGGCGGCCTTTTCGATCCAAGCGCGAGTTACCACGAGCAGATGCTCACTTGCGGTCATACGAAACCTTTCCTTCTCGCGCCGCTCAATCGTGTCCACGATCTCCTTGTGACACTCAAAGTCCCCGGGGGTGGTGACAACGATGTCCTTGGGCACGCCAATGTCTTGCAGAGCCAACCTGATCTCGACGGCCTTCTCCCGTTTCGAGCCTTCGACCGGCATCACCAAGAGCAGATCAACGTCGCTATCGAGACCCGCGAGGGACTTTTTCCACTTCTTAACTCTTACTTCTTCTTTCTTACTTTTTATCCATGATAGCCTTGATTTTGGCTGGCCGCCTCCTTCAAGGCGGCTTCGGCGCTGGCTTCGCCCGTGAGCGCTTTCTGAATCGCAGTTCGGGTCGCCAGGGAGATCTCGGGATACTTCGCTCCACCGTCCTGCGACCTGGCCCGAGCGGTGTCCATTTGGTCGACAAAGGGCTGCAACTGAGGATTTGCTTCGCCCTGCTGCTTGGCGACGCTCTTGATGGAGGAAATGTAATTGAAGGTATCGCAGATCTTGCGCAGCCGTTCGGGCTCCTGCGTGAACGCAACGAACTTCACAGCGGCTTCTTCGACCTTGGAGTCGCCTTTGAGGACACACCAGACCTCGCCGCCGAGCGGGACGACGGGCTTCTCACCCTCCTTCGGCACCGGGATAGTGACGATTCCGAAATCGATACCGCTCTTCTTAACATTGGCGAGTTGCCAGGGTCCCATCACCATCGTAGCCGCGCGCCCGCCGAGAAATTGATTGGGCACGTCGCCTTGGTTCCAATTGACCACATCCTTCGAGGCGACGCCTTTCTTTACCCAATCAACCCAAAGCTGGAGCGCCTCGACCGCGTTGGCGGCGCCAAGATCGGTCAAACTCCCGCCGTTGCTCCAAAGGAAAGGCTCCCACTGCCATGTCGCCTGCTCGTCATTCACCGCAGAGAACGCAATCCCGTAAACCGGGCTCTTGGTAGTTTTTGTGGCGGTTTCGGTGAGCTCCGCCCAGGTTTTGGGCGGCGAAGCCACGCCGGCTTCGGTAAGCATCTTCTTGTTATAGTAGAGGGCGAGACTGTTGCTGCCGATGGGCACCCCAAAAACCTTGCTGCCGTCACTGACCGCGGCCTTCGGGCCCGCGTATATATCCTCCCAGACTTTGATCTTCGCCACATCGGCGGAGATATCCTTGAGAATACCGGCCTTGGCAACCCTCAGCACGTCAGGGTTATCTATCGCGGAAATGGCCGGTGGTTTACGAACGGCAGCCATCTGCAGCGTGCGGCTCACCAGTTCTCCGAAAGGCACATATGTGAAGCGAAGCTTGATGTCGGGGTTCGCCGCTTCAAATTCCTTCTGCATCTCATTCAGAGAGGCGAGCTGGCCCTCCACATTGAAGTAGTGGATCACTTCCACGGTAACTTGGGCCCTGGTATTGGCGAGTGCGAGACCCGCAAGAGCGGAGCCGAGCAGCACGAAGCGGCGGAACTGGGGTTTTCTGAGGGTAGTATTGATTTTCATTTTGCTAACTTAGGGTGAACGTTTTGAGAAAGAGGGTTATTTGCTTCGTTGGAGGAGAAATTGCACGAGGTTAAGCAAAAGCACGAGCACGACGAGAAGGGTTGCGATGGCGGCTGCTTCCCCGAAATTTAGCACCGAGAATCCCACTTGGTAGGCATAAGTAGATAAGAGGTGTGTTCCGTTAGCGGGACCGCCCCCCGTCATGATCCATACCACATCGAATACCTTGACAGTGTAAATGGTGCCAAGCATGAGCACGGCTACCGAGACGGGCTTTAACAGTGGCAAGGTGATGAAGGCCACGCGCTCCCAAAAGCTCGCCCCGTCGATTTTCGCCGCCTCGTAGACATCTTCCGGAATGCTGCGCATTCCAGCATACAACAAAATGAAATTGAATGGAAAGCCGATCCAGATGTTCGCGACAATGGTGGCCGGAAGGGCATAGTCGGGGTCGGAAAGCCAGGGAAACGGTCCCAGCCCAATGACCTGGCAGAGCCGGTTTATCGGACCAACTTCATTGAAGAGCCCTTTGAAGATGTTTGCCGCCGTCAACACGGGCGAGACCCATGGAATCAGCAGCGCGGCCAGGCAGAAGTTCTTCAGCGGGAAATTCGCCTGAAAGAGCAGCGCCAAGAGAAAGCCGATCGTGAACTGGAAGAGAATGCTGAAGAACGCAAAAAGGAGCGTATTGATCAGAGCCTTCCAGAAAATTGGGTCCGCGAGAGCCGCCTGGTACTGAGTGAGGCCGTTGAACGGCATTTCTCCGCTGACGAAGGTTTCAACGGTGGCGTCCCGGAAACTCAACGCCAGACTGTAGACAACCGGGTAAAGCAAGAGGATCAGGCAGAAAATGACGAAGGGTAGAATAAACAAGTAAGGCGAAGCCGCTAAAAGGAGCTTCCTGGTCTTCATCGAAGGGTTGACAGCGTGCATCTTCGTTCAGCCGGTCATTTGACCGCACCGCGGGTGACGCCCGCCACGATGAAGCGGCTGGCAAGGATTACGAAGATGAGAGCCGGAATCGCGGTGAGGACACTTCCGGGCAGGAGAAACCCCCAATCGATTCCGTATTGGCCGAAGGCCTTGTAAAGCTCAAGCGTGAGCGGTTGCAAGCTGCTCTCGGTGATAAGGCTCAGGGCGAAAAGGAGGTCGCCCCATGGCATCAGGAAGCTAAAAATTCCGACGGTGACGAGTCCGGGAAGCGTGATGGGCAGGACGACGGAAAGGAATGCGCGAAATGGACCCGCCCCGTCCACCATGGCAGCCTCGACCAGTTCGTAAGGCAGTTCCTTCATGTAAGCCGAGAGCATGATCAGCGCGAAGGGGACGGTGAAAGTCATGTCGGCCAGAATCAGGCCAGGAAGCGTATTCACGAGGTTGATCTTGGAGAAAACGATAAACAGGGGGATTACGAAGACGATTCCCGGGAGCATCTGCGTGACGAGCATGAACGTGGAAAGCGCGGTGCGTCCGACAGGCTTTTTCCAGACAAGCCCGTAAGCTGCCGGCGCGGTGATAAGGAGCGTGCCGATCGACGTTACCGTGCTGACCAGCAGGCTGGTTCGAACATGCGGCCACAGACGCTCCAGCGCCTTCGACCAGTTCTCGACCACAAAGTGCCTGGGCCAAAAGGTCTGATTGACTCCGAAAAGCTCCGCCGGAGTCATGAAGCTTCCGACCAGAACCCAATAGAAGGGAGAAAGCAGGACAGCCGTGACGACAACCACGGCAACGGTGATCCACCAGCGTCCTGGGAGTAAAGTCATAGAAAACCGTTTTCGACCTGGGGGTACTTTAGCTCGCCCGGCGAATCCAAACCAGCATTTCACCGGGCCCACGGTTATTCCAAGCATAATAGGGCACCGCTGTCACCTTGATTTCCTGTTTGGCCGGAGGCTCGTCCGCGTAGAGGCTATCGGCCTGCGCTCGTTCACGAACCCCGGGGCCGATGAGCGCCAGAACGCCGTCCGGCAATCCAGGCTTTTCTGCAGGCTCAAACGAACCATCTGAGGCCAGTGCCACCGCATCGAGATCGGGTCCGTTGTCAACCTGTTCCAGGCAGTAAACCAGCGGGCCCCTGGCCAAAGCGAGCCGTCCGCGATTAACATCCACTTCATAACGGCAGAATTTCATCCTGACAGGCAGCCCGAAATTCAGCTCAACCCGATCCCCGGGCACCCACGTTCGCCGCACAGTGACATAGCCGCTTTCCACCGGCGGCGCGAGCGATTCCCCATTGACCTTGAGGTCGTATTGCCCGGCCCAATCTGGAACACGGAACGAAAGGGACTTCTCCAGCGGCGCATCCGCCTGGACGTCGACCGCGTTGTTTCCTTGATAAGGCAAGCCGCTGCGAACCCGGAGAGTAATCCCATTCGTCCGCGCTTCGCTGGTCACGTAGTGGTGAACGGCGATCGCATCCTCTCTTTGCGAATAGAGATACCCGGAAAGCGAACTGACGAGCCGCGCAAGGTTGGGTGGGCAACAGGGGGTCCACCACGGCCAGGCTACCCTCTGGCGCGATCCGGAACTCGCCATGGGATTGTCATAAAAGAAGCATCGGCCTTCGAGGCTGATGCCGGAAAGGATGTTGTTGTAGAGCGCCCGTTCCATGACGTCGCCATACTGGCCGTCAAGTCTGGCTTGCAGCATTCGATGCCCGAACAAGAAGAGGCCGATCGAGGCACACGTCTCAGCATACGAGTTCTCGTTTGGAAGGTCGTAATCGCGGGTGAACCCCTCATTCTCCGACGCCGAACCGATTCCACCCGTGATGTAGAGCTTCGTCGTGACGACATCTTGCCACAGGCGTTCGCACGTCGCGAGCAGTTCGTCGTCGCCATCTTCCAGCGCCAGTCCGGCTGCAGCGGCGAACAGGTACATCGCGCGGACAGCGTGACCAACGACCTTCGTCTGCTGGCGAATCGGCTCGTGAGCCTGCATATAGGCATACGGCGAGCCGGGATGGTTCGGCCGAAAGGGGCGCAAATCCATGCGCGCAACGGCCTCCTGATCAAAATAATTTGGCGAAGCCCCGCGTTCGTCAATAAAGTACCGGCACAGGTCCAGGTAGCGGCGCTCCCTGGTGGCATGATAAAGACGCAGGAGCGCCAATTCGATTTCAGGATGTCCGCAGTAGCCCCGAAGCTGGCCCGGCTCACGACCAAAGCGCGCCGCAATGTGATCGGCAAAGCGCCGCGCGACTTGCAAGAGCCGCTCTTTTCCGGTCGCCTCGAAGTGGACCACGGCGGCTTCGATCAAGTGACCCGCGCAGTAGAGTTCGTGCAGATCCCTGAGATTCTTGAACCGGTGCTGCGGACGCCAGGTGAGAATGTGGCTGTTGACGTAGCCATCGGGTAACTGCGCGCGCTCGAACAAACCGATAACTTCGTCAACGCGTGCCTCGAGCGCGTCATCCGGAGTTTGCTCAAGCCGCGCGGAGGCGGCTTCCAGCCACTTGGCGAGGTCTGAATCCCAGAAGACGCTGCCCCCCCACCATCCCGCATCGGTCCACGGGTCGGCGAGTTCGCGGCCGCGGTGCATTTTCCGATCAAGAAGCATCGCGTCCATCTGCCCCTCCGCGCGCATTTCCTCGTACTGATGCGCCAGCGTAGTTTCGCCGATGAGATCGCGCCAGCGTTTCCAGAAACCATCGTCGATTGTTACCTGACCGCGGGTGAGGGGCTGCCACATAGGGAAAGTAAGAATTAAGAATTAAGAATTAAGAAGAATGCCGGTCGCGGGCTTGTTTGACGATTGTTACGAAGATTGCAGTTAGTTCGTCGCATTCGTCTCGCAAGGGTTGCAGTTTGTCCGAAGGCATTATTCCTCCCTCAACGAGTAGTTCAAGCCAGTAAGCGGACTCCTCGAGTTCACGAAGGGAGTCGCCGCATTTGGCAATGAACTCGGACTTACTCCGCGCACGATACGCCTCCCGATAGTTCGCCCCAACGGATGTCCCCGAACGCAGAAGTTGCTTGCCAAGCACTTGGGCTTCGCTGGATGTCGGCAGGCTTCCGAACAGACGAATGACGCGCAGTGCGAACTTCTTCGTCCGCTCCTTGAGGTCTTCCTTCATCACTTCAACTTCTTAATTCTTCCTTCTTACTTCATCCTTTGGATCAGGCGCGCGAGCGCCTGATCAGGACGAGGTTTCGCAAATAGATGATCCACCCGGTCGACTGACCGAGGATTCCCACGATGTCGCGGCGCCAAATGAAATACACAAGCAGCATCGTCGCCCCCAGGAGACTCATCCACCAGAACGAGACGGGCACGATCGAGCGTCTGCTCTTTTCGCTGGTGAGCCATTGAACAAGCATGCGACCCGTGAAGAGCAGCTGGCCGGACAAGCCGATGCCCACCCAGATCAGACCGGCCGGGCTCGTGACGTTGAACACCGTTGAAAGCCACCCGCCCGTGGTCTGCTGATCGTAGTAGAACCGCGAAAACTCGTCCGGCGTCAGAATTCGATCGGTGCCGGGGCCCAGGCGTTTGACAATGTAAACCAGCGACCCATCCTTCAGCCTGGCAGCCTTTACATTGTCCTTGGCGCCGGCGAGTGCAACTTTGAAACGAACTTCAGAGCCGGGGATTACCGAATCGTCAACAGGTTTTCCGATTTCGTCGAGGGGTTCGGCGCAGAGAGTTGCGCAGGAAAAAAGCAGTGGAAGGAGAAGCGGGAGACGCGGCATGGTGGGGCGAGCCTTATCGCACCACGTCCGCGCGATCGCAAGGCGGCACCGGTTTTCTCGAGGGATCGCCAGCCACTGGGGCGCGCGGGGCGGACGGCCTGTTGCCCCCATCGTCGCCGTCCTCCCTTTCGTGCGGGTCGAAGAAAAGATCGAGAGCGAGGAACAGCGCTTTTGAATGGCGCGCAAACAAGAGGCTAAAGAGAAAAACGGGCGCCAGCACCGCCGCGAGCAACGGCCAGACAGGAAGTTCGAAATTCCATTCCAGCAAGCCATAGATCGCAAGGCCAACGATGCTGCCAACGCCGTAGTTGATCGCCCATATGGAAACCAGGTAGTAGCCCGGCTCCCGCTCGTAGGGGTATCCACAGCGCGGACATCCATCCAGGGGCGTGAACCAATCGCTCAGAGTCCGCATCCTTCTTAAGGGAATGAAGATCGGACTTACCCCGCAAGCCGGGCATCGCAACCGCATCGCGCGGCAGAAATAACGCCAGGCGGTGGCCGTTGTGCGCGGCTCATTCACAGCGACAGGATACGACCAGAGCCCGTTGGAGCAAAGACGGGATATTTGTCTTGAGCGAGTTTGAAGCGGACGGCAATAGTGGCCAGTTTTCGCGTTATGCCAAATACGATTCTGGTTGGGGCTCAGTGGGGCGACGAAGGCAAGGGAAAGATCATCGATTTCCTTACCGATGAGGTCGATGTCGTCGTGCGCAGCCAGGGCGGAAACAACGCCGGACACACCGTGATCATCGGAGACAAGAAGTTCGTTCTGCACTTGATTCCCTCCGGTATCCTCCGCCCCGGAAAGGCATGCGTGATCGGCAACGGCGTGGTCGTGGATCCGGTGGATTTGGTGAGAGAGGTCGACGGGTTGCGCAAGCAAGGCATCGCAATCACAGATAACCTCATCATCAGCGATTGCGCGCATATCGTTTTCCCCTACCACCGCCTGCTTGATGAATGCCGAGAACGCGCCAAAGGCGACAAGAAGATCGGCACGACAAAACGCGGAATCGGCCCGTGCTATGGAGACAAGGTCGAACGCATAGGCCTTCGAATGGGGGACCTATTGAGACCGAAGGTCTTTACCGAAAAGCTCTCGGCCAAGATCGAGGAAAACAACAAGATTCTCAGCGCCTTCGGCGAGCAACCGATCGATTTCGCCGAGGTCAGCAAGGCCTACCTCTCGGCCGGCCGGAAGCTTGCGCCGTTCATTACGAACACTGTGGTCTACCTGCACAGCGCGATCAAGAGGGCAAAGGGGATCCTGTTCGAGGGGGCCCAAGGAACCTTTCTGGATCTTGATCACGGCACCTATCCGTATGTCACCTCATCCAACACGACGGCGGGAGGAGCCTGCACGGGCACTGGTGTTCCGCCTCATCACATCGATCGCGTGATCGGCGTTATGAAAGCCTACACGACACGTGTGGGCGAGGGGCCATTTCCGACCGAAAACAGAGAGATTTCCGACATGCTGCACGCGATGGGCCGGGAATTCGGCTCGACCACTGGGCGCCCTCGAAGGTGCGGCTGGTTTGATTCCGTCGCCACACGTTATGCCTCAATGATTAATGGCATTGACGAGCTTGCAGTAACCAACCTTGACGGACTCGATCAGGTCAACCAGATCAAAGTCTGTGTCGCCTATAGGCTCGGTCAAAAAACGCTGTCGGTCCCGCCCTCCGATCTGCGTCAACTCGAGCGCTGCGTGCCGGTTCTCATCGATTTGCCCGGTTGGATGAAATCGACCCAGGAAGCCAGAACATTTGACTCCCTCCCGCTCAAAGCAAGAAGCTACCTGAAAAAGATCGCCTCTTTGACCGGTCCGAAGCTCTCGCTGGTTAGCGTGGGAGCGGCTCGGGAGCAGACAATCCGTCTCTAGCTTGTCAAATGTGAAAAGCGAAGCAAAAGAGGCAAGTTTTTCGAATCCGCAGATGACGCGGAATCACGCGCAGGAATTGGTGCGTCCGTCTTTGGCGAGGCCTTCGACCGCTGTAGAGGCCCGGGTGCCGAGGGCCCGCGATAAACAGACCGTTGACACAACCGCCTTTGCATCGGCTCCTGGCACGCGCCTCGATTACAGAGGTTTCGTCTTCAATCTGAGTCCATCTGCGTCATCTGCGGATTGTTCGTGACCTCCGTGAAAGCCGTTCCCCGTCATGTCGCCATCATTATGGACGGCAATGGCCGTTGGGCGCAGCAACGCGGCCTTCCGCGTCTGGCGGGCCACGAACAGGGCGCAAAATCGATCCGCGAATGCGTCGATGCGGCCATGGAGGCAGGAGTCGAATATCTCACCCTCTACGCGTTTTCATCGGAGAACTGGAAGCGTCCCGCGATGGAGGTTCAAGGTTTGATGAAGCTTCTGGTGCGCTTTCCTGGACGAAAAACTCAAAGAAATGCTTGCGGAGGGGGTGCGTCTCCAAGCCATCGGGCGTCTTACCGAATTGCCCGAAGTTTGCCAGCGGAAGCTCGCTGAGTCGATCGCTGCGACGTCTGGAAATAACCGGCTCACGCTGATTCTGGCACTGAGTTACAGCAGCCGAACGGAGATCATCGATGCCGTCAAAAGTCTGGTGCGCGACGCGCGGGACGGAAAGCTGGTTGAAAGCGACATCACCCAGGCGCTCTTCATTCAGCGACTCTACACTGCGAATATCCCGGACCCAGACATGCTTATACGGACCTCCGGGGAGTTTCGGCTGTCTAATTTTTTACTTTGGCAGCTGAGTTATACTGAAATTCACGTAACTCCCAAGCTGTGGCCGGACTTTGGCAAAATAGATTTTCTTAATGCATTGAACGATTTTAGCCAGAGAAGTCGCAGATACGGCGGGGTTTAAAAGGCGATTTGTTGCTTTTTGCGCTTTTTTAGGTATCCATGGAAGAAATGACCTTGACTTCCATTGTGTCATCCCTTGCCTTGTTCGCTGCTGTATATTTTTAGACATCTGTCGTATGGGCAAACAGAACATCCTCCTCGTCGATCAGGAAACAGACTTTCTTGAATGGGCGAAGAATCTCCTTGAAGCGACCGGGACGCGTGTGCTCACGGAGACTTCGGCGGACGGTGCTTACAAGAGTTTCTGCATGGAGAATCCCGAACTGGTGATGGCTGAATTGAACCTAAGCCCCTTTTCGGGAATCGAGCTACTGGCGCGGATTCGAAAGCATTCGCCGAATGCAATGGTGATCATCTTCAGTGCCTTCGCCACCAATCAGAACGTCATCGAAGCCATGAAAATGGGTGCCTTCGATTTCATTCGCAAGGAGCAGTTGCCATTCAACCTGAAAATCGTAGTCGATTCTGCGTTAAAGGCTTCGGCCGAGCTCAAGGCGGCCAACACGTTCAATCCCGTGCTCACAGTCGAGCAGCATCAGGACGAAATTGTCGGCAGATCGGATGCCATGCAGCAGGTCTTCAAGATGATCGGGCGTGTTGCGGCGAGTGATGCGCCCGTGATGATCACCGGAGAGAGCGGCTCCGGAAAGGAGCTCGTGGCGCGAGCGATCCACAACTACAGCGCGCGGAGCGAGAAGAGCTTTCTTGCTATCAACTGCGCGGCCATACCGGAGAATTTGTTGGAAAGCGAGCTGTTCGGACACGAGAAAGGGTCTTTCACCGGCGCGCATAGCCAGCGAATTGGACGTTTCGAGCAAAGCGACAACGGAACGCTCTTTCTCGATGAAATCGGTGAAATGCCTCTCCAAGTGCAAAGCAAGATCCTGAGGGTGTTGCAGGAAGGCGAATTTTCGCGCGTGGGTGGAAATCAGACGATTCGGGCGAACGTTCGCATCGTTTGCGCGACGAACAAGAACCTTGAGGAGGAGGTGGCGCAAAGGAAGTTT
Organism: uncultured Verrucomicrobiae bacterium; assembly: GCA_963784465.1. Taxonomy (GTDB): domain Bacteria; phylum Verrucomicrobiota; class Verrucomicrobiia; order Chthoniobacterales; family Terrimicrobiaceae; genus DASTFP01. The sequence goes on along the minus strand of CAWASQ010000064.1, from coordinate 161,724 downwards.
CGCGAAGATCTCTTCTATCGACTGAATGTCGTTCGAATTCATCTTCCGCCTTTGCGCTCAAGGCAGGAAGATATTCCTCAACTGGCCGAGTATTTCCTGCAGAAAATCGCCCATCAGAAACACCGGCCGGCACTCAAACTTTCTGAGGAGGCTGCTCGGGTGCTCGAATCGTACCCGTGGCCCGGGAATGTGCGTGAGCTGGAAAACACGATCCAGCGAGCCTCCGTGCTTGCTACTGCAGATGTGCTTCTGCCAAAAGATATTCCGCTTGGACAAGTCTCCGTTTCCAGTTCCGAGTCCCTTGCCAATAACGGCGACACCTCCATCGAAAATGCAATCGAGTCGCTCTTCAACGCGGCGTCGACGAATTCCTCCATCGAACTGCTCCCCTGGCTCGAGCGGGAATTCACCCTGCGCGCTATGCGCAAGACCCACAACAACCAAGTCCGCGCGGCGAAGCTTCTTGGAATCACCCGTGCAACGCTGCGAAAGCGGCTCGAGCGCAACGGTGCGCTCAGGGCTGCGGAGGAGGAGTGAGCGGGGTTCGGGCTTGGACGCTGATTGAAGGAGAGTTCCGCGAAGGGGCGAGCGTTCCAGTCACCGATCGAGGGTTCCGCTACGGGATGAGCGTGTTCGAAACCCTGGCCGTGCGCCGGGGAAGTATCCTCTTTCTTAATCAGCATCTGGATGCGCTAAAAATGGCCTGTGCCGAAGCGGGACTTCGACCCGGCAAGGCAGAAGCCCTGGGAGCGCTGGAAGGCCTCCCGGATGGTCTCCTTCGCGTTTACATCACCGCCGGGGACGGCGGAGCCGGAGTCTCCTCCAACAACTGCCGAACATTCGCCTTTTTTGAGCCCGCAGAATTTCCCGAATCCGCAGAGGTATCGCGAGGCGCCCGAATCGGAATCTCGCATGAACCTGGAGTTTGCGTTCTGGGAGGGTGGAAGACGGGCAATTACTGGCCGCACGTGCGGGCACTCGCGGCGGCGCGCGCGAAAGGACTCGACGAAGTCCTTGTTCTGGATACGCAGGGCGCTGTGATTTCGGCTTCGATGGCCAACGTCTTTTTCCAGTTTGGTAACGAGCTCCGAACCCCGGCGGCTCGCCTCGGCGCACGAAGGGGAGTTATCCGGGAATGGGTCAAGCAAACTACGCCCGTCGAAGAGTCTTTCATTTCTCTGCAAGACATCGAAGCGGCGGATGAATGCTTTCTCACAAACAGCCGGATCGGCGTGATGCCCGTCGCGGAGATCGAGGCGCGCCATTTGCCTTCTCGATCTCGCGGCGAGACCTTGGCGGCGTTGTACCGTGAAAAAGTCCTCGATCAGTGAAGCAATCTTCGAGCGGGCCAGCGTTGCACTGGGGGTCGGATCGCGAAGAAGTTTCAGCGAAGTGGCCGAAGCTGCCCAACCCTTCGTCGCGGCGCTCGTCGCGCGCGCCGCGGGCGCCAGACGCGTCTGGATCGTATGTCCGGAGGTGCGGGCTCAGGAAGACTTTGCCGCGGAATTGATGGCATGGCTTCCGGAGGCACGGCTCTTGCCGGAGCTGGAAACGCCTCTCGCACACGAGCTGCTGCCTGATCCGGAGACGACCGCCGAGCGCCTCGAAATTCTCGGCTTGCTGGCGCAAAACAAGTCGATTGGACCACTGGTGATTCATGCGGCCCAGTGGGCGCAAGATGTTCCGGCACCCTATGCTCTGGCCGGATCGGTGCTCTCTCTTGTGAAGGGCGACAAATTCGCTTTGATCACGGCCGCCGAAAAGCTGGCAGGCGCCGGCTACGAACGCGTGGCACAGGTGACTTCGCGCGGGCAGTTCGCGATCCGCGGCGGTATCATGGACGTCTTCTCGTGGCAGGCGTTCCTGCCGATCCGTATCGAGCTGGACGACGAAATCGTTGATTCGATCCGGCAGTTCGACCCGGACAGCCAGATCTCGATAAGCGAATCGGTTTCGAGTGAGATTCTGGCCGGACATTTCGATTCCGCGTTGGTTCCGCTTCGGAGCTATCTTCGCACAGAAGACCTAATCATCGACCTGACCGGGACCGAGGAGCAGGCTCATACGAGCATTTCGAGCAGCGGCGGAGACGACGCCACACCGTTTTATCCCCAGCCTCTTGGACAATTTGATGCCGGCGATCTCGTGCTTGACGCCGTGCGACGCGAGCGCCTCTTTCGTCAGCTCGAGGAGTGGCGGCTCGGAGGCTGGCAAGTCTCGCTGGCCGCCGGCAGCGAGGGCGAGATCGAGCGCTTCCAGGAGCTGGCCGTCGACCAGCATTTCGACATCTCGGCCATCAACTTTCTGCGAGCCCCCATCGCGCGCGGATTTGTTTTTCCTGCGGCTCGGCAGGCCGTTCTGTCCGACGCCGAGCTCTTTGGACGTTCCTCGTCTCTGCGCCAACGGCGGATTTTCCACCGCCGTGAGCGGATGCTGGCCAGCCGGGCGGCCATCGATTTCACAGATTTTGAACCCGGCGATTATGTCGTGCACCTTGAACATGGCATCGGCCGATATATTGGCTTGCAGGCGACGCCCGGTGACGGCGGGGGCGAGGCGCTCCTGGTTGAATATGCGGGACACGCCCGGCTCTATGTGCCACTCGACCAGGCGTGGCAGGTCGCGCGCTATGTGGGCGTCGGGAAGGGGCACCCCGAACTCTCGGAACTCGGGGACGGGCGCTGGGCCCGAGCGCGCGAGAAGGCCCGGCAGTCGATCTTCGATTACGCCTCTCGCATGCTGCGCGTGCAAGCCGAACGCGATCTCAGCCCGGGATTCTCTTTTGGTCCCGATACACATTGGCAAAAGGAATTCGAGGATGCTTTTGCTTTTGAGGAAACAGCGGACCAGATCCGGGCGATCGCCGAGACGAAGCAGGATATGGAGTCAGAGCGGCCGATGGACCGTCTCATCTGCGGTGATGTGGGATTCGGCAAGACTGAGGTCGCGATTCGCGCCTTATTCAAGGCCGTAATGGGCGGAAGGCAGGCGGCGCTCCTGGCTCCGACTACCGTGCTCGCGCAGCAACACTACCAGACGCTTCGGGAGCGCTTGAGCGATTACCCGGTTACTATCGAACTTCTCAGCCGGTTCCGCACAACCGCCGAGCAGAAGCGAGTGTTGGTCGGGTTGGCCGACGGTGGTATTGACATCGTCGTAGGAACCCACCGTCTTGTCTCGGCGGATGTTCGCTTCAAGGATATCGGCCTTCTCGTGGTCGATGAGGAGCAGCGCTTCGGTGTGAAACATAAGGAACTCCTCAAGGAGCGATTTCGGCAGGTGGACGTGGTCACTTTATCGGCAACACCAATACCCCGCACTCTCTATTTGGCCCTGATGGGCGCTCGCGACATGTCGCTGATCGAAACTCCCCCGCCAAATCGCCAGCCGGTCGAAACCATCGTCAGTGCGTACGACGAGAGACTTTTCCGCGACGCGATCCAGCGCGAACTGCTCCGCGGCGGGCAGGTCTATTTCCTGCACAACCGGGTGCAAACGATTGAACGGGTCGCGCAGCGCGTCCGCGAATTGTGTGCCGGAGCGCGGGTCGTGATCGGGCATGGTCAGATGAGCGAGCACGAACTCGAGTCGGTGATGCGGGCGTTTGTGGCGGGCGATGCGGACGTCCTCGTCTCGACGACGATCATCGAGAGCGGCCTCGATATTCCCAATGCCAACACGATTGTCATTGATCGGGCGGATCTTTTCGGCCTTGCCGATCTTTACCAGCTTCGGGGCCGGGTGGGTCGGTCCCAGACAAAGGCGTATGCCTACCTGATGCTCCCTCGCGACTTGATGGGCGCCGCCCGGAAAAGGGTTTCGGCGATTAAGCAGTACTCCGAGCTGGGCTCCGGATTCAAGGTCGCCATGCGGGATCTCGAGATTCGTGGCGCTGGAAACCTGTTGGGGACAGCACAAAGCGGCCACATCATTGCCGTCGGTTTCGATCTTTACTGCAAACTTCTGCGACAGGCCGTGGAAACACTGTCCGGCAGATCGCGCGCGCGCCGTCCGCCCGCGGGCCTCCGGCTCGATTTTCTCACCACGGAAGAAGCGCGATGGAGCCGGGAGCCGGGCGAGTCCGCCGGGGCGTTCCTTCCTGCCGGCTACATTGCGGATTCCCGCACGCGAATCGGTTGTTATCGCCATCTTGCCGAGGCGGAGGATCGTGAAGCCATCGATCGCCTTCGCGTCGAATGGCGCGACCGTTTCGGGCCTCTTCCCGTCCAGGCCGAGAATGCGCTCCTTGCGGCGACGATCCGCGTCGAAGCCGCGCGGCGAAGAATTACCATGGTGGAGGCGCGCGAGGGCAGGCTGATGTTGACGCAGAGGAGGGAGCTCCTCCAGCAGAACGGGCGGTTTCCCCGCTTGACGGCCTCCGAGCCCGATTCTAGGTTGCGCGAGGTTCTATCCAAGCTCGAAACGATTTCCTGCACATGATCCGCATTGCTGTTCTCTCCGTGATGGCACTGGCTCTCGCTGGAAATGCCCTGCCGCAGAGAGCCGACGTGGTCGATGGCATAGCCGCGATCGTAAATAACGACGTCGTGACGATCTCGCAGGTGCGGGAACTTGTTGGCGCCCGCGAACGCTCCTTGCGCGATCTTTACCGCGGCGCCGAGCTCGAACGAAAGGTTGAGGAGATGCGGATCTCAGCGATAAAGGACCTTATAGATCGCCAGCTGATTCTTCAGGAGTTCAAGAAGCTTCAGGAGAAGGGCGCCAGTATCCCGGAATACGTCATAGACGATCGCGTGCAGGCCATTATTCGCCAGGAGTTCGGCGGCGACCGGGCCGCCTTCGTTCGCACCTTGCAGGCACAGGGATTCACATTGACGCGATTCAAGGAAATCGAGCGGGATAAGGTCATCATCCAGGCGATGCGCCAGCAGAAGGTTGAGAATGATTTTGTCATTTCGCCGACGCAGATTCAGATCTACTACGACAAGAACAAAGCGGCCTACGCGACGCCCGAGCAGGTGAAATTGCGGATGATTGTGATCCGGGAGGGTTCATCGGGCGACGTGCCTGAGGTCGGAAGCAAGAAGGATCTCGCGGAAGAGATTCGCCAGAAGGTTGCTTCCGGCGCGGAGTTCGACCGCATGGCGCAGATGTACTCGGAGGACGAGACCACTCAGCAGGCCGGGGGAGATTGGGGCTGGATTGAGCGGAATACGTTGAACGAGGAGCTCACAAACGTCGCGTTTTCACTGCGAGCAGGCGAGGTGAGCCCGGTCATCAACATCGAGAACACGTATTATATTCTGAAGGTTGAAGCGCGGAAGAACGCCGCCGTCAAGCCGATTACCGATGTTCGTGACGAGATCGAAAAGAACCTGATTCAGCAGGAGCGCATGAAGGCCCAGCAACGCTGGCTCGAGACGCTGCGCAAGAAGGCATACATCAAGATACTATCCTGAAGGATGTGAGGGTCGGGATCACCTTTGGAGATCCTGCCGGTGTCGGGCCGGAAATCGTGCGCGCCTCCTTGCAGAGCGGAAAGCTTCCCCGGGGCGTGGAGTGCACTGTGATCGGCGCGACAGACGCGTTCGCGCCTGGAAGACCGGTGCGCGCCTCCGCCGCGCATGCGATTGGCGCCTTGGAGGAGGCCGTTTCACTCGCGAAAGCCGGAGAACTTCAGGCCGTGGTTACCGGACCCGTCTCCAAGAGAGCGATGCATGAAGCCGGATTTGCGTTTCCCGGTCAGACGGAGTTTTTTGCCGAACGCTGCGGCGTTACCGATTACGCCATGTGTTTGACTGGCGGAAGGATCACGGTGGCTCTCGTTACCGCGCATGTTCCGCTTGCTGATGTTGCCGGGCTCCTGAAACGGCCCGAAATCGTGCGCGTTGGCCGGCTGCTTGCGGATTTTCTGGTTCGCCGGGGAAACGCTTTGCCTCGCATCGGAGTGGCAGGTCTGAACCCTCACGCCGGTGAGGGCGGCGATCTGGGCTCCGAAGAGATCCGGGTCATCTTCCCGGCCGTGCAGACGCTTCGCCGCCGCATGGAAGGCAGGGCGGAAGTTTCGGGTCCGCATTCGCCGGACACCGTGTTTTGCCGTGCAGCAGCGGGCGAATTCGACGGCGTCTTGTGCATGTATCACGACCAGGGTCTCATACCCCTCAAGCTCCATGCTTTCGATCGAGGGGTGAACGTCACCCTGGGTCTCCCGTTTCCGCGGACCAGTCCGGATCATGGAACCGCCTTCGACATCGCTGGAAAGGGAATCGCCCGTCCGGACAGCATGATCGCGGCGATCCGCCTGGCGTGCGAACTGGCGAAGGGATCTTCACGGAGCCCGGGGCGCGCAAGAAGGTGATCGTTTCTGCGGAGGCGTGCAATCGGGTCTTGATTCCCGGCCGATAGCCGCTCGTATGGTGAGCCGGTGTTCCAGATAATATTCAATGCGATGAGTGCCGCGGAAATGGCGGCGCTCCCGAAAGAGCTGCAACTCGATCTGCTGGCGGAGTTTCACTTGCTTCCTGAAGATATGGAAACGTTGGATACGAGCCGCTTCGGCCAGTTGCAGCGCGGCGCCCGCAAGCTCTATCGTTGCCGGGCCAAGGATTACCGGATCTATTTCGAAAAGCATCCCGAAGGCGTTCTCATCCATCGCGTGCTCCACAAGAACACAATCCGCGATTTCCTCTTTCGCTCCAACCTGCCAATGGATGAGGAGGACGAACAGCTTGGAGGCGCGAAGGGATTCTGGAAACTCATCGAGGAAGCCGAGAAGAAATCGTGAGCCCTTTCGCAAGCGAGGCTGAACGCCTGGAGCGCTTTCCCGTCGCAAAAAGCCAGATCTTTGTCGCTCATGCCGGGGTGACCCCCCTGCCAAAATGCGCGGCGGATGCCATGATTTCGTACATTCGCGCAAGTTGCGAAGACCATCAGGAGTTCGGCGCGGTGCTTCGCGACATTGACGCTACCAGAAAACTTTGTGCGGACTTGATCGGCGCGGATAAGTCGGAGATCGCGCTGCTTGGCCCTACATCTCTCGGCTTGAGCCTTTTCGCCAATGGGATCACTTGGCGCGAAGGCGACGAAGTCGTCTGTTACTACGACGACTATCCCTCGAACGTTTATCCTTGGATGGCTTTGGCATCGCAAGGCGTAAAGATTCGCCAGTTGCAACCGGAGAGACCCGGGCATATCACTCCCGAGCTTGTTGAGCGCGAATTATCCTCGCGCACGCGGCTCGTGGCACTGGCTTCGTGCCACTACCTCTCCGGCTGGCGCATCGACGTGGATGCGATTGGTGAGTCGCTCCATAAGCGAGGCGTCCTGTTTTCAGTGGATGCTATTCAGACTCTTGGCGCCTTCCCTTTCAGCGTAAGATTTGTGGATTTTCTGAGCGCGGATGCTCACAAATGGATGCTCGGCCCGATGGCCATCGGCATCGTTTACGTCGCGAGGCAGCATTTTGAGCTCTGCCGCCCGACTCTGCTCGGATCGTGGAATATCCATTCACCCCAATTCCTCGCCCAGGAGACGATTAAGTTTCACGAAACCGCGCAGCGTTACGAGCCGGGAGTTCTGAATGTCGCCGGCGCTTATGGCATGAAGGCGAGCCTGGAGATGATTGAGGCTACGGGGCTTGGCACAATATCAGCAGCGATCCTCGATGTGCGGGACCACCTGCATCGACTTCTCGAGCACATGGGATTCGAGTTTCTGTCTCCGTCGCGCGACGAGCCGCTGCGCTCGGGAATTGTCACCGCCCGTCATCCTCGGATTGCTCCCAACGTGCTTTTCTCCGCGCTCGAGAGGGAGAAAATCACAGCGTCGCTGCGCATGGCACGCGAATGCGGAGAATGGTTGAGATTCAGCCCGCACTTTTACAACACCAGGGCGGAGATGGAGCGCATCGCGGATGTTTTGCAAGGCGCCCTTCGGACTTAAGAATCGAGTACCAGGTCGAAAACGCCCCTCTTGGATCGCTATCGAGAGGTTTCTGCCGGTTTCGTCGTCAGGGTGGCGGGCCACGCCGTCCTATCGATAAGCTCACGGATGCGCTTCTCACCCTCCAGCCTCGCCTCGGGAAGGAGCTTTGATTCGGCGAATTTTTGGCGCGCTTTTTTCTCCAGCACACGAAAGGCCTGCTCGCGATCCTGAGGGGTAAGCTTGTTCCAGAGTCCGTCTTCGTCCTGGAGGACGCGAACGTCACCCATGCCCAGTGAAAGGAGTTTCGGTGGGGGAAGGTCCGCACTGACGAATCGCGTCCGGGGATCGATATTGATGCGCACGGGATCCTTGAGATCGAAGCCCGCCCTGGCGGTAAACGTGGCTTCAAGCTCAAGGTTTTTCGTGCTGTAGAGCCACGTGTGAGTCCATCGATGACGAACGAGGGCCTGTTTTTGCAAAGTGGCCAGCTCGAGCACGGGAGTATCTGCGGCAATGACGACAATGGAATCCACACTGATCTGCGGAGTGAAATTCAGCGCCTGGTTGAATCCGGTGGCGATTGATTCTGCCATGCGGCGAGCCTCGTCGGTGATTTCGGCACTCATTCGCCAGAAAAGCAGAAGCGTGAGTGCAATCGTCAGCGCCGCCGCCGCGACCACCCAGCCCAGAACGCCAAGGCAACCGAATTTCCTGCCGTTCCTGGGCTCTAGTGAATCTGGGTCGGGCATTCGGGCAGGGCACGGAGAAAAGCGCGTCCGTACGGTTTGCTGAGAATTCGGCTGTCGAGGATGACTATCGTCCCCGTGTCGGACCTGGAGCGAATGAGACGTCCGACTCCCTGGCGGAGTTTGAGAATTGCTTCCGGAAGCGAATATTGTTCGAAAGGGCGACCTCCTTCCGCCTCGATGCTTTCAAGCCTGGCTTCGGTGAGAGGGTGGTCGGGCGTCACGAACGGGAGCCGCGTAATAATCACGCTCGAGAGCGCTTCTCCCGGCACATCCACCCCGCTCCAGAAGCTGTCCACTCCGAAGAGAATGCTCTCGGGACTCCGCCGAAATTCCTGCACCATTCTGTGCGCGGGCATGCCATTTCCTTGCACGAGCAAGTTCCAGCCTTTGGCGGCAAAATGCGCCTCGAGGGCTTGTGCGGCGGCGCGCATCGTCTGGTAGCTGGTGAAAAGGACGAAGGCTCGCGCTCGGCTCTGATCCGCGAAGTGCGCGATCCATTTTTCGAGCGCGGCCTCGTAACCGGGATCGCTTGGCTCCGGCATTTTTCTCACCAGGTGAATGGTCATTTGGCGCCCGTAGTCAAAGGGACTACCGATCTGGCTGGCGCGGCAGCCGCTGGCTCCAACGCGATTGCGAAAATACGAGAGATCGCTCCCCCCTACCGAAAGCGTGGCGCTGGTCAGCACGGCGCAGGTATCCTCGCGAAAGAGCATTCGCCGCAGAATCTCGGCGAGATGAACCGGCGCAGCATGGAGCGCGCAAAGGGCCTCTCTGCGGCCATACTGCTCGACCCAGTAGACATGGTCAGGCTGGTCGAGCTGGAGAAAGTCCTCGATAGACAGCCTGGTTTCGCGCAGACGACTTGCTGCTTCCAGCAGCTCGCTCGCCCGATCATCTTCCTTGTGCTTTCCCGCCTCGATCTTGAGAAGCTCGGCCAGACGGGCCAGGCCTGTGCTCAGCTCGGAGGAGTCGGCAAGACTGGCTTCCCGAACGCGAAAGACGCGGCCGCGCTTGAACGCGCAGCGAGCAGCTATGTGATTGAAGAAGGCGTCGGATTTTGGGATCAAATCCGCGACCGCACTGCACGCCGGTCCGTTTTTCATGGCCTGGAAGAGGCCTTTCTTCGAGCGCGGATTGTAGAGGCGCTGCAGGCTGCGCCGCAAGCCGAGTTGGGAGATCTCCATCCCGATATGGCGCGAGGCGACATCCTCCATCGTATGCGCCTCGTCAAAAATGACGAAGTCCTTCGCGAAGAGAATTCCCTCCTCGTGACCCTCGGCTTCGCCCTGGCTGCGAACGAGCGTGAAGAACAGGGCGTGATTGAGCACGACAAGATCGGCGGCCTGCACCCTGCGGCGCAGCGCCTGGTAGAAGCAGCGCGGATTCCTGGCACAGCCCTTCTGAGTGCAGACATGTTGCTCGCTTCGTACCTCCTCCCAGACCTCCGGGTCGGGCTGCTCCTCAAAATCGCTCAGCGACCCATTCCTTGTCGTGAAACTCCATTCGCGGATTCGATCAAGTTCGGCGCGCTGCCCGGAAGTGAAGAGGTCACTCGCCTGAGAAAGCGCGCGCTCAAGCCGGGTGCCACAAAGGAAATTATGCCGGCCCTTCAGCAAAACGGCATCGAACTCGACAGGAAGCAGTTTCTGGACGAGCGGAATATCCTTGTAGATAAGCTGCTCCTGCAGCGCAATCGTATGAGTCGAGATGACTGCCTTGCGCCTGGTTCGAACGGCATGCAAGGCGGACGGGATGAGATACGCGAGTGACTTGCCAACTCCCGTTCCCGCCTCGACCGCAAGATGACCGCCTGACTGGAGCGCACGCGCCACCTCGCAGGCCATGCGTTGCTGCTCGGGCCGGTACTCGTAGTTCGAAGCCGCTGAAAGAAGGCCGTCCGGAGCGAAAATTGTGGCGATTTCCCGTTCGAAGGAACTGTCGGTCGCGCCATCAAAATCCTCCCGGAGACAGATCATGAGACCAATGCTGGCCTGTTGACGGAATCAAGGCTGGCCATTACTGATTTAATGTTCGCGACCAATGAGAATATTCGACCGTTACGTGCTGCAAAAGTTCGTGCTGCCGTTTGTCTACTGTTTCCTCGGCTTCATCGCCATCTGGTTCATTTTCGACCTCAGCGACAATCTCCCGGATTTTCTCCAAGGCAAGGCAGGTTTTGATTTTCTGCTCGAATACTACAAGTCGCAGATACCTGAGATCATTGTCATCTCCCTTCCGATCGGGGCGTTGCTTGCCCTCTTGTATTCGCTGACGTCCATGTCCCGATCGAATGAGATCATTTCGATGCTTGGAGCGGGCGTAAGTGTCGTTCGCCTCCTTGTCCCGCTGGTCGCAGTCGGCCTGGTGCTCACAGCGATCACGACCTATTTCAACTATGAAAGCGCTCCGCATGCCGCCATGATCAAGAAGCGGATGCTCCGGGACATCAAGCGCGGCAAGACTACCGAGGTTGGTCTCACGGGTCACCTCTATCGAAATCGCGAGGACCTGCGAACCTGGTTCAGCCGCAAGGTCTACGCCGAAAGTCAACGCCTCCTGGATGTGCAGATAATCCAGCAGGATGCCGACGGAAATATCGTCAAGCAATGGTACGCGCGGGACGCCGAGTACAACGAGCTGACGAAAAGCTGGAATTTGCAACGGGCTCGTTATGTCGAAATTGATGCTGAAGGCAGAATTTCGAAATCCGAGCTGCACGACGAGATTGAGATCGAGGGATGGCGCGAGACACCGTGGCGGATCGCCAGTTCCGTGATGAACCCCGATTATCTTTCCGTGCCGGAGCTCCAGGATTACCTCGTCTTCAACAAGGACTTTCCCGAGGTCCGGCTCGCCCCCTATCGCACACAATTGCATTACCGATGGGCATTGCCATGGGTTTGCCTGCTTGTCGTGTTCATCGCTGCTCCGCTCGGTATCGTCTATTCGCGCCGCGGGATTCTCGGTGGAGTGGCGACGGCCATCGGGCTCTTCTTTTCCCTGGTATTTTTCAGCAGCCTCTTCGTCGCCCTGGGCAAGGGAAATCGCATTTCGCCGGTGTTCGCCACCTGGGGTCCCATTGCGGTCTATTTCTTGTTCGGCCTCGTCCTTCTTTGGCTTCGTTCAACAAATCGGGAATTGCCGAAGATTAAGCTTCCCTGGATGAGTTGACGATGGAGAGCGAGTGGGAAATCAGGTCTCGCGCGCACTGCTGCGCTCGCACGGGGCGACGATTCAAGGAAGGAGAATATTTTTATACGCTTCTCTTCCGGTCCGGGGAGGGATTCCGTCGCGAGGACATTAGCGAGGAGGCTTGGGCAAGCCGGAACGAAAATATTCAGCCATTTTCTTTCTGGCGTTCAAAGTACGAATCACCGGCGCCGCCGGCGCCCGAGCCCCTGCCGAAAGACGACGCTGAAAGCCTGCTTCGGCGTCTTATTGCAGAAGGAGACCCCGCCTCGGCAAACGCGCGCTTCATCCTCGCTCTGATGCTCGAAAGGAAGCGGATTTTGAGATCCGTGGAGTCGCGAGATGCCGGTCTTCTGGTTTATGAACACACGTTGACGGGAGACACCTTCGTCGTGGCTAATCCCAACCTTGCGCTCGAAAGCATTCCTGCCATCCAGCGGGAAGTGTCCGTCATGCTGGGCCGCTCGTTTGGCGGTGTTGACTGAAGTTGCGCAGGCCGATCGGCCCAAACTTCCACAGTTTTAGAAGGGCCCATGCAGCCAGCCAGGGGGCATTCACGAGGAATATGAATGCCAGCTTCTCAAAGATGGCAAAATGAAGATCCATGACCTGAGAGATCATGTGATGCATCGCAATGATACTTGCCCCGATCGCCGCTGCCGGCCATCTCCCTAGCAGCGCGAGAAAGGAAAGCATCTCCAGAGCAAGGCCAAACCCAAAGAAAACTCGCGTCAGGTTTGGATGGTCCATGATGAGCGTGGGCGCAGTCCTTGCCCAGTGTTGAGTGGGTTCGAAGGCATTCAGGTAGGATTTCGCGTTCGTCTTTGCGATCGCGACCGCGAGATTGGGCGTCCGATTGATCCATTCTCCGTCGCTTCTCTCCAGTTTGGTGAAAGCCGAAGTCACGTAGCACGAAACCAGGGCGACCTTGGCCGCGTGAACGAGATAGCGATGGGTTTCGCAAGCTGCGAGGGGGAAGAGAGCCCGCCTACCCGCCGTCCGCTCCCGGATGGCGAAAAAACCTGCGACCACCCACTGCGCCAGCGCGGCTAGGGCCAGGGGCTGAAAGGAATGGTTGATGGCACCCTGCGAGTTATCGAAGGACCCGCACGCGACGAGCAGGAAAGTCATGAAGCCGAGCGAAAGAAAGACGAACAGACCAGCCACATAGAAAAGGAGTGCCACGGCAAGCACTCCGCGAAGGACACCGAGAATATCCGGATTCGTCAGGAATCTCAGGTCGACGAAATGAGCCATGCCAGTCGGGTGGGGCAGCGAGGTTTGATAGAAGAAGATCGGAATGCTCTGCCAAACCATGACCGCGAACGCGATGCGCATCAAAGTCATCTCCCATCCGGCGTGCCGGACAACCTGGCTGTCGAATTTCATTGGGGAGAAATCTCGGCCAATACTTTCTCCGACTCTTCGAGTCGCGATCCGTCAACGGAGATTCGCACCTCAACCAACTTCAGACCATCTTTCAGGAGTTGCTCCCTTTTCTGCGGCTCAGCTCTCTCGAGGAGGTAAAAGAGTACATTCTGCCCAGCTTGCTTTGTCGCGAGATCCTGACTAGTGCCAGCCTTTTCGAGCTTTTTGCGTTCTGCCTTGAGCGCCTTGGGAACAAAGGACGCCCGCGAGCGAAAACTCGTGGCGAAGGCGAGCGTTTCATCGCGTCCAGTCCTCACGGCGAAGTAAACCGATTCTTCTTCAAGGCTCGAATACATCGGGAAGTCCGAGAACGGGTAGTTCTCGCCGACCACCAGCAAGAGCGCGACGGAAAGCCAGACCTCGCGAAACGGAACGCGAAGCAGGGTCTGCCCAATCCAACGCAGGGGCGCAAAAAACATCTCGAGCACCGACATTTCGACTGCCCTAACAGCCCGTCCGGCCCGGCGTCCAGCTGATTCGGTTCGGGCAAAAATCCTTGCACAACCAACATTCCCGACCGAACCATGCTGAATCGATGCCCGCGCGTTTCTCTTTGTTTCTGGCTCCAATGGCCGGCGTGACCAACACGGTCTTCCGCCGAATCTGCAAGGCGAGGGGAGCGGATGTTGTCACCAGTGAATTTGTGTCGGCGGAAGGCATCCTGCATCGCAATTCGCGAACAAGATATTACCTCGAGTTTCAGGAAGACGAGCGTCCGGTGGGTGTCCAGTTGTTCGGCGGCGGAGCCCGGACGGCTGGCAGAGGCGGCGCGGGCCGTGATTGATTGGGTGCGTCCGGACTTTATCGATCTCAATTTCGGATGCCCGGTAAACAAGGTCGTTTGCAAGAACGGTGGTTCCTCCCTCCTCAAGGATTGTCCGTTGCTGGCGCGTGTGGCCGCTGTCGTCGTTCGCGCCGCGCATCCCGTGCCAGTGAGCGCGAAGATCCGCATCGGATGGGACAAGAGTTCCATCAATGCGGTAACGACCGCGCGCATTCTCGAGGAAAGTGGCATCTGCCGTATTGCGGTGCACGGCCGGACGAAGGAGCAGGGGTATTCCGGACGCGCCGACTGGTCGGTGATCGGCGAGGTCGCATCCGCGGTCGGAATTCCCGTGATCGGCAACGGAGACATCGCGAGTGACGAAGATGCGCTCATGCGGCGCCGCGAAACAGGCGTTGCAGGCATCATGATTGGGCGCGCAGCGATGGCCTCACCGTGGATTTTTTCGGAAATTCGCGCCGCCTTGGATGCCGGCCACGCCCTTCCTCCGCCCTCTCTGGAGGAAAAATGGCGGTTGATTCGAGACCACTGCTTTCACGAGATACTCTGGAGACGCGACGAGCGAATGGCGATGAAGGCTATGCGGTCCCGGCTCATGGCCTACACGCGCGGAATGCCAGGCAGCGCGCGGCTCCGTGACCAGCTTGCCCACGTGGAGAGCCTTGCCGAACTCGAGGATATCGCCGCGGCGCATCTGAGCGCGGCAATGGAATTAAGCTGGTAAGTCTGCTGCCAAAAGTTTCCCGGCTTCCAGCCCAGCGTGAGACTCGCGCTCTCTTCAGCAGGAAGTCCGCCTTCAATACGGCCCCGAGCCGCTTGACGTAGCGGGTTAGGGCTCTCAAGCTGCCGGGCGGCCAAACCGCGCGATGAAAAACAAAATCCATGGTGGCTCGCGGCGCTGATTACCAAAGGGCCGACAAGCCTTGGGCCGCCTTTGCGGTTGAAGACAACCGCGTCATCACAGGACAGAATCCGGCATCCGGCGCGGCGGTCGCCGACTTGCTGATTGCCCGGCTTCGGAAGATTGGTTGAGATTCGGAGTTTCGCTCCTTCTCTCGTCACAAATCGATATGGAGTGAAGATCTCCGCACTGCGATGAGCTCGCCGTGTGTCTTCGTCTCTTGAAGATGCGGAAATTCGTTGTGGCATTCTCCAAGCGGTCGAGACCACTCAGGAACGAGCGACTTGCGGCTCGGCGGCAGGCGGTGCGAAAGCCGGTTTCTTCCTGGCGGTGAATTTCCGAATCACGACGTAGAAAACCGGCGTCAAAAACAGACCGAAAAACGTCACACCGAGCATGCCGGAGAAGACCGCCGTGCCGAGTGATTGGCGCATCTCCGCGCCGGCTCCCTGAGCCAGCATGAGGGGAAGAACGCCGAGGATGAACGCGAAGCTTGTCATAAGGATTGGACGAAGCCGTAGCCTGCATGCTTCAGCCACAGCTTCGAACCGGTCGCTGCCCTGATCCTCGCGCTGCTTGGCGAATTCGACGATGAGGATGGCGTTCTTGCAAGCGAGCCCCACAAGCACGACGAAACCGATTTGGGTAAGGATATTGTTGTCCATGCCGCGCAGCCAAACCCCGCCAAGCGCCGCGAGCACGCACATCGGCACGACAAGAATGATACTCAAGGGAAGGGACCAGCTTTCGTACAACGCCGAAAGGATTAAAAAGACAAACAGCACGCAGAGCGGAAAAACGAAGACGGCGGTGTTGCCTGCGAGGACCTGCTGGTAGGCTAGCGCTGTCCACTCGAAGCCGAACCCGTCGGGCAGGGCGCGCCGGGCGGCGTCCGCCATGGCTGCGAGCGCCTGGCCCGAACTGAATCCGGGTGCGGTGTCCCCGTCAACCGCCGCGGCTGGGTAGAGGTTGTACCGCTCAACGCGCGAGGGCCCGGTGCGAGTTTCGATCGAAAGGAGAGTTCCAAGCGGGACTGAGGATCCAGTGGCGCTGCGAGTGCGAAGCTTCGCGACGTCTTCGGGATCCTCGCGGAAACGCGCGTCGGCTTGGGCGATGACCCGGAATGTGCGTCCAAAGAGATTGAGGTCGTTCACATAAATCGATCCGAGCTGGGTCTGAAGGGTGGCGAAGACGTTTTCCATTGGAACACGAAGCATTTGCGCCTTCGTGCGATCGATGTCGGCGTAAAACTGTGGCGCGTTCGCGCGAAAGCCGCTGAAAAGCCCGATGAGTTGCGGTTGCTTCGCGCCTTCGGCGACGACTTCCTGCGCGGCTTGCTGGAGAGCTTCATAGCCGCGGCCTCGCCGATCCTGGACCATCATGCGGAATCCGCCGATGTTGCCCATGCCGCGGACGGGCGGGGGAGGAAAGACCAGGACCAATGCTTCGTCGATCGCAGCCAATTTCGCCCGAAGCGCCCCGAGGATTTTCCCACCGGACTGACCCTTCTTCACGCGCTCTTCAAACGAATCGAGTCGCGTAAAGACAGCCGCCTTGTTCGGGGCGTTCGTGCCGGACGCCGCGTCAAAGCCGGCAAAGGCCACGATGGCTGTCACGCCTTCCACCTCGCGTGCCAGATCCGTGATCTTGCGAACGACGTTGTCCGTTCGGGAAAGAGAAGCGCCCTCCGGGAGTTGCGCGACAACGATCAGGTAACCCTGATCCTGGGAGGGGATGAATCCGCCTGGCACCTTGACAAAGCCGAATACTGTGAGAGCGAGCAGACCGGCGTAGAGGATGAGCACGATCGCGCCACGGCGTGTGACAACCGAAACCAGGCTGCCATAGCGTCGCGATGCCGCGCCGAAGGCGCGATTGAACAGGCGGAAAAACCAGCCAAGCGCGAAATCCCACACACGCGCGAACCAATCCCTCTTTGCCCCGTGAGGCTGAAGCAGAATTCGGCAAAGGGCAGGGCTGAGCGTCAGCGAAACGAAAGCGGAGAACAGCGTTGCCACCGCGATCGTGAGCGCGAATTGTCGGTAGAACTGACCCGAGATCCCGCTGATAAATGCCGTCGGCACGAAAACGGCGCTCAGCACGAGCGCGATGGCTATGAGGGCGCCACCCACTTCTTCCATCGCCTTGATTGTGGCATCCCTCGGCGCGAGGCCCTCCGCGAGGTTGCGCTCGACGTTTTCGACCACAACGATGGCATCGTCCACAACGATACCGATGGCGAGCACGAGCCCGAACAGCGAAAGATTGTTGAGAGAGAAACCGAGAGCCGCCATCACGGCAAAAGTGCCAACAAGCGACACGGGAATGGCGAGAATGGGAATGATTGAGGCGCGCCACGATTGAAGGAACGCCATCACAACGATGACCACCAGCAGCGAGGCCTCGAAGATCGTATGGATGACGGCGCGCACGGATTCCTCGATAAAGACGGTCGGGTCGTAGACGATGCGGTATTCGATGCCCTTCGGAAAATCCTCGCTCAGCTCGCGCATGCGCTCGCGCACCCGCTCGGCCGTTGCCAAGGCGTTTGAGCCGGGACGCTGCTGGACGACCATCGCAACCGCGGGTTTGCCATCGAGATAGCTGTTCACCACGTAGTCTTGCGCCCCAAGCTCGACGCGGGCTACGTCACTCAGATGAACGACCCGTCCGTCCTCGCCAGTCTTCACGATAATCTTCTCGAATTGCTCCGGGGTAACAGCCGGCCCTGGGCAGTGATATTGACTTGAAAGGCTCGGTCACTGTCGAGCGGCGGCTGGCCAATAACACCCGCTGCGACCTGCACGTTTTGATTTCGGAGGGCAGTGACGACCTCCGTGGTCGTGAGATTCTGAAACGTGAGCCGGCTTGGATCGAGCCAGACGCGCATGCTGTACTCCCGCGCCCCGTACAGATTGACGTCCCCTACGCCCTCGAGCCGCTTGAGCTGCTCGCGAACGTGCAGGATGGCGTAATTGCTGATATATAGTTGGTCATAGGAATCGTCCGGCGAAACCATATGGACAACCATGAGCAGATCCGGCGAGCTCTTCAGAGTGGTGACACCGGTGCGCCGAACCTCTTCGGGGAGTCTGGGCTCGGCGATGGCGACGCGGTTCTGGACAAGCACCTGCGCCTTGTCGAGATCGGTGCCGAGCTTGAAAGTGATCGTGAGCGTCATCGCCCCGTCACTCGCGCTCTGGCTTGACATGTAGAGCATGTCCTCCACGCCGTTAACTTCCTGTTCGATTGGAGTCGCCACGGTCTCCGCGATGACCTGCGGGCTTGCGCCAGGATATGAGGTGCGCACGACGATCGTGGGCGGAGCGACCTCGGGATACTGCGCGAGCGGGAGGGATTGGTAGGCGATCGAGCCTACAAGGACGATGATGATAGAAAGTACCGCGGCGAAGATCGGCCGGTCGATGAAGACCTTCGAAAAATTCACGGTGATGCCTGATTAGCCCTTGGCGGGCTGGGCCTCTTTGACTTTGACGGGCATGCCCGGCCGGACCCGCATCAGACCGCCCACAATAACTCGATCTTCCGCTGTGAGACCCTCGTCAACCGCGCGCAATCCGTCATGGAGGCGGCCCGGCGTTATAAACCGCCGCTGAGCCAAGCCATCCTTATCCACAACCATTACGAAGTCCTTTGACTGGTCCGTTCCAATAGCCTCATCGGGAATAAGCAGGGCAGGGTACGGTCCCCGGCCCTTGAGTTGCACGCGCACGAACAAGCCGGGCGTGAGCAGACCGTCGGAATTGTCAACGATGGCACGCCCGCGCAGGGTGCCGGTTTGCGGATCGAGGCGGTTGTCCACGAAATCCATCTTGCCTTCGTGCGAGAAATCCTTCTCGTCAGCGAGAGCAATTCTCACGGGGTTGGGAGTTT
The DNA here is from genome assembly GCA_963784465.1 of uncultured Verrucomicrobiae bacterium. Classification (GTDB taxonomy): domain Bacteria; phylum Verrucomicrobiota; class Verrucomicrobiia; order Chthoniobacterales; family Terrimicrobiaceae; genus DASTFP01. The sequence goes on along the minus strand of CAWASQ010000064.1, from coordinate 142,895 downwards.
CGCGGGAAGATCTACGCTGCCCGGAAAGGTCGAGCCGTGTGTACTTGAGCACCAGGCGCTCGTCAGCGTCGAAGGTGGCATAAAGCGGATTGAATGGCACGATGGTCGTAAGCAGCGTGGACTGCGCCGAGCCGCCCGTGACGAAGTTGCCTTCGTCCGCGTAGCGACGGCTGATGCGGCCGTCGATGGGAGCCTTCACTTGAGTGAACTCAAGGTTAAGCTCCGCTGCCTTGGCCGCCGCCTGCGCTTCCAGCACATTCGCCGCGGCGATATCATACTCGTTACGGCGCGTGTCAAACTGCTCCTGCGCAATGGTGCTGCCCTGCATCAATTTCTCGGCGCGCTGGAGATTTTGCAGCGCGAGATTCCGCTGTGCTTCAGCACGCTTGAGTTCGGCCCGGGCGCGTTCCGCCTCCGCTTCGTAAGGCCGTGGATCGATCACGAACAAGAGATCCCCCGCCTTGACCACCTGCCCGTCCTTGAAATGGATGGAATCCAGGTAGCCGCTGACCCTTGGGCGCACTTCGACAGATTTTATCGGCTCGAGTCTTCCCGTGAAATCGTCCCATTCGGTGACTTCCTTCGAAACCGGTTGCACGATCGACACCTCCGGTGGTGGCGGCGCCACCTGCTGCTGGGGCTTGCATCCCGAAAACAAAGTCAGAGCCACAACGACCACGAGGAGATCTCCGCGAATCCCTTGCCGGCCACGATTGCGTTTCATCGTTTGCACACACCACTCTGAACGATATTTCTCAAGAGTCACCATCAAGATGCGGCTGAGCAGTAGATTTGACCAGAATGAACAGGGGCTGATACTAGTGAGGGTTTAGCCATGAGCAGCTATAAGGACACGCTTAACCTTCCGAAGACGGATTTCCCGATGAAGGCGGGGCTAACCGCTCGCGAGCCCGAAATTCTTGCGAAATGGGAAAGCGGGAAGCTTTACGAACGCATTCAGGAGGCGCGGAAGGATGCCACGAAGTCCTACATCCTTCACGATGGCCCGCCGTTCGCGAACGGAGACGTGCACATGGGTACCGCCCTTAACAAGATTCTGAAGGATTTCGTCGTGAAGTCGCGCACGATGGCGGGATTTCGCGCGCCTTACGTTCCCGGATGGGACTGCCATGGGCTCCCCATCGAGTTCAAGGTAGTCAAGGAATCGAAAGGTCTCTCTCCTGTAGAGGTGCGCAAGCGATCAGAAGCTTACGCGCGAAAGTTTGTCGAAATTCAGAAGAGGCAGTTCCGTCGCCTTGGAGTGCTTGGGGATTGGAATAATCCCTACTTGACCCTCGCGCCGGCCTACGAAGCAGAGATCATTCGTGCCTTTGCAAAGTTTCTGGAGGCTGGGCTCGTCTATCAGTCGAAAAAGCCTGTCTACTGGAGCACCGGCGCTCAAACGGCCCTCGCAGAAGCGGAAGTGGAATACGCCGATCGCGAGGATCCGGCGGTCCTCGTCAAATTTCCGATTGTGAGCGGAGCTCTCGCTGGAAAGGCGAGCATGGTGATCTGGACGACGACGCCATGGACGTTGCCGGCGAACGTCGCGATCGCGGTCAAGCACGACTACACCTATTGGCTCAGACGCTTTCGGCATGAAGAAACCGGGCAGGAAGAGCTCTTCGTGATCGCCCGCGAGTTGGTCCCGGCTTTCGAGCAAACGACGAAGTGGAAACTCGCAGACGATGCGGAGTCTCGTTCTTTCCTTGGCGCCGAGCTCAAGGACGCCGAGACGCAGCATCCGTTCCTGGATCGAAGATCCCGCGTGATTCTTGCCGATTTCGTGACGCTGGACACCGGCACCGGGCAGGTCCACATCGCGCCGGGACACGGAGCCGACGACTACGTTGCCGGTATTGAGAACGGGTTGCCCGTTCTTTCACCCGTAGACGACCATGGGCGCTTCACCGAGGAGGTCGGCGTACCGGTTTGGGCCGGCAAGTATGTCTTCGACGCAAACGGGGAGGTGGTCGAGTTGCTGCGCGACCATGGCGCCCTGCTGGGCGAGCAGGTCTACAAGCACTCCTATCCGCATTGCTGGCGCTCCAAGACGCCCGTCGTTTTTCGTGCTGTCGAGCAATTCTTTATCCGTGTCGATGCACTGCGCGAGCGCGCACTGAGGGCCATCGATGAGGTAAAATGGTTGCCTCCATGGGGTCGAAACCGCATCTATGGGACCGTTGAGTCGCGGCCAGATTGGTGTATTTCGCGGCAGCGTTCGTGGGGTGTGCCCCTTCCGGTATTCTACGACGAGACAGGGAAAGCGATCATTGAGAGCCCGCTGGCGCCCCAGATAGCGCGCCGCGTCGCTGATCTTGTCGAAGCCAGGGGAACAAATGTCTGGTTCGACCTTTCCGACAGCCGAGATTCTCGAGGAGTTGGGTTACGGGGAGTCTCGCTGGACCCGCCGCAACGATACGCTCGACGTTTGGATCGATTCCGGGGTGAGTCACGAGGCCGTGTTACGCCGGCGCGGAGAGCTCGCCTTCCCTGCAGACCTGTATCTTGAGGCGACTGACCAGCATCGCGGCTGGTTCCAAAGCTCGCTAATGACCTCGATTGCTCTCAACGGCGTCGCGCCCTACCGTGGCGTCCTGACTCATGGGTTCGTGGTCGATATTGACACGAAGAAGAAGATCTCGAAATCCGCGCAGGGTGCTTACCAAAAGCCCTCCGGGGCCGACCACTATGTGAATAAATACGGCGCCGATTTGCTGCGCCTGTGGGTCAGCAGCGTGAATTTTAGCGATGACGTTCCCTTTTCGGAGGAGATCTTTACGCGGCTTGCGGACTCTTATCGGCGCATTCGCAACACACTCCGCATTCTTCTCGCGAACTTGCATGATTACGACGCGACGCGGGGATTCCGGCGCAGAAACCTTTACCCTCGTAGACCGCTGGATTCTGGCGCGACTGCAGACACTCACCGCCACATGCCGTGATGCCTACGAGAAGCTGGAGTTTCACCGCGTCTATCATTCGGTGAACCAATTCTGCGCGGTGGATCTCAGCAGCCTCTACGTGGATATCACCAAGGACCGGCTCTATTGTGACTCCCCGGATTCCTCGCGACGCCGCGCCACGCAATTCGCGATGAGCACGGTTTTCGATTCGCTATGCCGGCTTCTGGCGCCTATCCTTGCCTTCACCGCGGAAGAAGCCTGGGGGTATTTCCGGCCCGATGGTTCCGTGCACCTCCAGCTTCTCCCGGAGACCGATGCGGGATGGCTGGAACCGACGGTCGTCCAGGACTTTGATCTGTTGCTGGACCTGCGCGCCAGGATTATGCAAGCGGTTGAGGCCGCCCAAAAGGCGAAGACAATCGCGGGCACCCTCGAAGCAAGAGTCATCGTGCGCATCGGCGAAGACAATCAGGTTCAGGTAACCAGAAAGTATCGGGCTGAGCTGGATGAGATCTTCGTGATCAGCGACCTGAGGTTTGAAGAATCATCAGGCTTTGCCGTGGAGACTTCAAAAACGCCCAACACGCGTTGCGAACGATGCTGGAGGCATCGGGAAGATGTCGGCAGCCACGCCGCTTATCCCGCCCTCTGCGGCCGATGCGCAACCGTGCTTGCCGAGGCTGCCATGCCCACCGTCTAGGAGCGACCTCTGCAAGGCCGCCGCAAGTGCTCGCGAAGAACGGACCGATGAAGCTCTGGCTCCTCATTTCGATGCCCCTCTACCTTCTGGATCAACTCACGAAAACGCTGATCCTCCGGCACGTTTCTCCCGATGAGATTGTTCCCGTCATCCCCGGCTTTTTCAACCTTGTCCAGGTTCACAATACCGGCGCGGCCTTTGGAATGCTCAAGGACAACAATCTTTTCTTTGTGGTCCTTTCCTTCGCCGCTTTGATCACCCTTGTGATCCTTGAGCGCAAGGGTGCCTTCGCCGACTGGACTTCTCGATGGGCGGCCGCGCTGCTTGTTGCGGGAGTTGCCGGAAATCTCACCGACCGCATTCTGCACGGTCATGTGGTCGATTTTCTGGATTTTATTCTTCCCTGGTACGGCCGATGGCCCGCGTTCAATGTTGCCGATTCGTGCATCTGTGTCGCCGCGGGATTGTTCATCCTCGGCTCATTGCTGGATAGCAAACGCAAGAAAGCTCAGCCATCATTGACCTGATGCCGTATCCGCGCAGCCCCTACGAGAAAGTCGGCGGAATCGTCTACTTCGGTCGAATGCTCGACAAGATCCGCCTGAAATCCGCCGGCAAATTACATCCAGATCTTCATCAGAATCTTGGAGTTGGATTCGATAAGAGATGCGTGGATTTTCTCCGGGCTTCCTACCAGGAACTGGCGGTCAGGGTTGCCGGGGGATGGAGCGACAACGAGGCGTTGGAATGGTGCTTTGCCACGGGCCGTAAACCTACGGAGGAGGAGGTGCTTGTCTGGAATGAGTTCATGCGCAAACGCGGCTGGAACGATGAGGCGACCGAGACCCTCGACAGAAGGAAGAAGGAAAGCGGCCTCTCGGATCGCGACGACATCCAGACCATGTTTGACTACATCGAGGTGGACGAGGGGCGGCCGCTAAAAATTGACCGACACGCGTCCGCCGAGCACGAAGGCGTTGCCCAAGTCCTGGGTGCCGCCAGGGTTGATGACAAACTGCGCATTGGGCTTGATGTACATCCATGGCGTGAGATTGGCTTGATAGGTGACCTCGAGGACCATTTCCGCACCGACTCCACGCGAGCCCTCAAGCTCCAATGTCCGCCGTGCGCCATCGGTCAGCTGGGCATAGACGAAGCCAACGCCGACTTGATCTTCGTCGCGGCCTGGGATGGCGCCCGTATAGACGAGTCCGCTCTCGACGTAGAATCCGACAAAATTGCGATCCTGCGGCCCGAAAGCGATGCGCCCGAACCAGCCGAGTCCTTGATTGGACGGCTCTTCCTCGACCTGAACGCTCGTCTTCGAGGAAGCGAACGATTTTCCGTCTTTGCTGAGTCCACTCACAGCGGGCTCAACCTTGCCGGGTTCGCGGTAAAGCATCTGGTCCAGAATCCAGTAGAACCCGTAGTTCCACTGATGGGTGAGCGGGTTGCCACTCGAATCCTCATCCGCCAGCGGTATTCCGTCCTCGTCGAAAAAAGGATCTGCAAAATCCGCCGTGTGGAACCATGCGCCGAATTTTGCCTGGCCCGGAAGTCCCTTCGCCTTGCCCTGATTCCAGCGCACCTGAAGTTCATTAAGCCAAAAATAGCCTTGGTCGGAGTTGAGGTCCCACCGGAAGCCATGCCGGTTGACGTCCTGATCGAAGACGTTGCCCTCAAAAATGGCGCTTTGCACCGTCAGCCATTCCCAGGGATTTGCGGCGACGCGTACGCCGAGAGCGCCCATCGGATAGCCCGGACCACCGGCGGGAATGTTGGTATACAGGAAGGCAGGCCATCCAAACGTGCCGTTGGTGAAAAGTGCGCCATAGTCGGAAATGATGAATTCACTGTCGGCCGTGAACTGTCCAACCCGAATGGAAAGACCCGGCGGCGCATCATCCTCGCCCGGAAAGAAGTCCTGCTGAAACCAGAGCTCCAGCATGCGCAAGGTGTTAAAACCCGCGATATTTGAAATGGTGAGGAAATTGCCGACGAGATCCTCCGAGGCATCCCGCCCGCTAAGCCAAAGCCATGTCGTGCTCACACTGGCCCCTTTCCAGCCGACCAGCTTGTCAAGATCCAGCGTCGCACCGAAATCCAGCAGACCCGTGTAGACAGCCCCGCGCTTGAGACCCCCAGTCGTATTTCCCCATACTTCCGCCGTATAGCCGCCGGAAATCTCCAATCCCTTCTCCGCTAGCTTCGTTCGGACACCGTACCAATCGCCGGTTCCGTAGTCGCCTTTCAACCACGCCTCCGCGTCGTTGCGGATCGGTTCGGTCGCTGAGGATGACTCCGCGTAGGCTCCGGAAAGGCTCGCAATCAATAGGAATAGGAATTTTTTCATGGCGGCAGCCCGTGAAAAATCCGTTCGCCTCAAGGGAAGTCAAGCGCAAATAACTTGCAATCTCAATAAATGCCGGTTTTTCTGGTTTGCGCCGTCGTCCTGAACATGGAAGATGTGCTCATCATCAGAGCGTTATTCCATCGGGAGAGGGGGCAAAAACATCGGAGGCGACGGCCCTTCCTTTTGAGCCCGTGGTTTTATTGGCCTGCAGGCTTCGTTCTTCTTGCAGCCCTGATGGGCTGGGGTGCGTGGGTGTATTTCAGCACGAAGTTCGAGCGCCGGGCCGGGGAATTCGACCTCACGCAACTGGAGCGCATGGAAGCCGCCTCAGTGATTTACGATCGCGATGGCAAGGAGCTCGGCAAGATTTTCATTCAGAATCGCAATCCGGTTTCGTTGGACAAGGTCTCACCGACGATGGTGAAGGCCGTTATCGCCGCGGAGGACAACAAGTTTTACGAGCACGACGGAGTGGACTACATGGGGGTAATTCGTGCCGCGATTGCGAACTATCGGCGTGGAAAGATCTCCCAGGGGGCGAGCACTGTGACGCAGCAGCTTGCGCGCAACTCGTTCGAGCTGCGCGAGCGCACCTATCAACGAAAGCTTGTGGAGATGTTTCTTGCTCGCCGGATTGAGCAGAAGTTTTCGAAGGACAAGATCATGGAGCTTTATCTGAATCGCGTCTATTTCGGGAGCGGGTTTTACGGGGTGGAAGCGGCAGCGCGCGGATATTTCGGGAGAAGCGCGAAGGATCTTAGCAGCGGTCAGTGCGCGACGCTTGCGGGGCTGCTTAGAAGCCCGCAGCTCCTGTCGCCCTGGAACAACAAGGAAGGCGCCACGCTGGCCCGGAACTTCGTGCTCAAGCGGATGAAGGAACAGGGCCTGATCTCTGGCGAAGAGTATAAAGAACAGGTCGGTTTGCCGCTCTACGCGATGAAGCGAACGAACCCTTTCAAGGTATCCTATGCCATCGACTATATCAGGCAGCAGGCGGTGTCCGCCCTCGGATATCGCCGCGCAATGAACGGCGGATTTCGCATTTACACTACGCTCGACTCGAAGCTTCAGAGAACGGCTGAGCAGTCTGTCCGCGAATCACTTCTCGGCGTAGAGAAGCGTCCGGATTACGGGCACGTCACCTTCGAATCCTACAAGAAGTTGGTCCAGCCCGTCGAGGAAGAGCTCAATCGCGGAAACATGCTGATTAAGATGCCCGAGCCCAAATATGTTCAGGGGGCGGTCATGGCATTGGAGAATTCCACGGGAGGCGTCTTGGCCATGGTCGGGGGCAGGGACTTCAAGCACAGCGAGTATAACCGCGCGACGATGGCTCGTCGTCCGGTCGGAACGGCCTTCGTCCCGTTTGTATTTGCCGCGGCCTATGAGAAGGGCGTCTTTCCCGGCGAGATTGTCGACGATGCCTGCATCGACAATCGCTACGTGATGGTCGGAGGCGATTCCGGCATTTTGGGCGAGTGGGGAGTCGAGCGGGCTGAAAACGAATACGAAGGTCCGATTCCGGCTCGCGAAGCTCTGGCCAAGGGCAAGAACGCCGCGACCGTGCGCTTGGGTTTGCGCACCGGGCTGGACCAGGTGAAAAAAGTCGCGTCTGACGCTGGCATCGCCTCTCCGCTCAGAAACTATGCCAACGCCTTTCTCGGGAGCAGCGAGATCACCCTCGAGGAACTGACTCTTGCCTATACTATCTTTCCGAATGGAGGATTGCGCCCCAAACAGCCGCACATCATCGAGAAAATCGAGAATGCCGAGGGCAAGCAGATCTTCAGGGCCGAGTCGCAGTTGGTCAAAGCCGTAAGCCCCGAGGCGGCGTGGCAAGTAAACGAGTCGTTGGAGGACGTCCTGCGAACAGGTGTGGGCTCGGTTGCCTTTACGCAATTTGGATTGAGGGATATGCCCGTCGCGGGAAAAATGGGAACGGCTTACAACTTCACCGACACCTATTTCTTTGGTTACAATAGCTCGGTGACGTGCGGCGTTTGGGTTGGTTTTGATCGTCCCACACGCATTTATCGCGGCGCCTTCGGGAAGGATCTCGCGCTCCCGATCTGGACAAGAATCATGAATATCGCCGCTGAGGAATTCCCCACCGTGAAGCTGCCAAAGCCGGACACCCTGAAGGCAGCGGAGATTTGCCGGCGTTCCGGGCTTTTGGCGACGCCCAAGTGTGCGCGCGAGGCCGACGCCTCTGGAATGGGGCACGGGACCGTTACGGAATATGGCACCGAGGCCCAGCTTCCGAAAATCCGCTGCGACGTTCACGGCGGCGGCGTGCGCAACTATGCCCGGGAATACGATCAGGAGGAATGGCCGAGAGCCGCGGCGGCGGTGGATCTTAGCATGGTCCGTCCCGTGGCCGTCGTAGCGCCGACCCTTCTTGGCCTGAATGACGTCTACGCCTCCGTGAGGCCGGCGGCGGAAAGGTTTGACGATGCGATTCCGGTCGCGCAGGGCTATTGCTGTCAACGCCGTGGAGGGGCAAGATGCTGCCGGCGCAGCTCCGAGAAAGATCAAGCCTCGGCCCCCGCGCAGCTCAGGGGAACCCGAAGTGCGCAAGGCAGAGGCCGTTCGCCCGCTGGATTCTCCGCTTGATGTTCCGTCCATCCAGGCGCCGACGCCGGAGCCGATTACTTTCTAGACACCGCTCGCAGTCATCCTGACGTCGGGTCCAATGCGTTGAAACGCCGAGTTGCTCAAGCTCGAAGGCGCTCCTGACGTCCGCTGACGCCGCGGCCTCCAACGGCCGGAACCGGACCGCCCGTGAGCATGGGCGCCAGATAAAAGCAAACCTCGTCGACCAGCGAACGATCGAAAGCTTCTCCCAGCGCGCGCGCGCCGCCTTCCAGGAGGACGCTTGCAACGCCACGCCGCCCAAGATCTCTGAGGACCGAACGAAGACTGGTCTTGAAGACGAGTGTGCGATCCCGGTAATCGTCATTGAAGATTCGCGCGGTGTTGGGCAGGCGTCCGGACTTCGTCCAGACGATCCTCAGCGGCTGCGCGGGGACTTCAATCCCGCGAACGGTTAGTTGCGGATCGTCGGCCCGGATTGTTTCGCCACCCACGAGAATTGCCTGCACCCGTGAGCGGAGCTTCATGACGTCGCGCCGCGAAGCTTCGCTGCTGATCCAGCGGCTTTCGGGCGGAGAATTGATCCGGCCATCGAGCGTCATGGCCGCCTTGGCGATCACGTAGGGCATGCCCGTGGCAATCCACTTGTTCCAAGCGGTGTTCAACTCCGAGCATCGACTCGCAGGACGCCCGACGATACCTCGAGGCCTGCGCCGGACAGGATCTGCTTTGCACGCCCCGCGTGCTTGGGATTCGGGTCGGTCGCACCGTAAACGACGCGCCGAAAAACCCGCTTCCACGATGGACTCCGTGCAAGGCGGAGTGCGACCCTGCGTGGAGCAAGGCTCCAGCGTCACGTAGATGGTTGCTCCACGGACATCTCCCTGCTTCGCTTTCCTCATTGCTTCGACTTCCGCATGAGGATGCCCGGCTCCCTTGTGCCAGCCGCGAGAAACTATTCTCCCCCGTGCCACAATCACCGCGCCGACTGCCGGGTTCGGGTGCGTGCGGCCGGCGCCTTTGTGCGCCTCACGAATCGCCTCGCGCATGAATTTTTCATCAAGCGTCATTTGCCGCGCTACCCTCGACACTCCGCGCTCAGCTTTCAACGGGAAACTCGATCCAGCCAGTGCAAGTCAAAATTTCCTTCCACTGGCTCCCTGGCCACTTCAGTCCAGCTTCACCGCAGGCTTCCTGTCCTCTGCCATGCAGAGCCACGAATGTCGCTATATCTTCCAAGTTCTGCACGCCATAGTAGCGACATTATGTCGCATATATGAACATGATACGCCAAGGCATTCGCATAACGTTCTGATGATGTGCATTATACGTCACGGATCGCTCTGTGCCTCAATGAGGTATGGTTTTGGCTGTATAATAGGCGAAAGGAAAACAACACTATGAGTATTATACGATACAGAGCCCCACAATTTGGGTCTTGGTCACCGTTTGACCGTTTGTCTTCGCTACGGGATCTGTTTGATTCCGCATTCCAACTGGCGAGTTCTGTTCCCACCACGGGATGGGCTCCAAAGCTGGACGTTTTCGAAGATGACAACAAGGTTACCGTGCAGGTCGAGCTTGCCGGGATGAAGAAGGAGGATTTCGACATTTCGTTGCAGGATGACGTCCTGACCATTTCCGGTGAACGAAAAGGCGAAAGCCATAACGGCGAAAGCTTCCGCAGCGAGCGGTTTTTCGGAACCTTCAGTCGGAGCGTCACTTTGCCGTCGGCCGTGAAGGCGGACGAGGTAAGCGCCACCTACGAGGATGGCGTGTTGAGCGTGACATTACCGAAAGCCGAAGAGGCCAAGCCAAAGAAAATTCAGGTTAACCTCAATTAAGGGAGAACGTTCGCCCGGCAGCGGGCGGAGCAATCCCAGAAAGGATATATTATGAGCACATTAGCAACCAAAGACGCTGGCGAGCTGGCGCAACGCGTGGAGTATTTCACTCCTCTCGTGAACCTTCATCAGGATGCCAATGGGTATTCTCTGGAAGTGGAGATGCCTGGCGTGGGCAAGCAGGGTGTCGAAATTACTGTCGAGGACGGGAAACTGATCATCGGCGGACACCGCTCGCCTGAAGGTGAATTCGGGCAAGCTGTCTATCGTGAGCGAAGGACCGGCGAATACCGCCGAGTATTCGATCTCGATCCGAGCATCGATGGGAGCAAAATAAGCGCTTCCATGGAGCAAGGGCTGCTTAAGGTCCATCTGCCGAAGGTGGAGGCCGTCAAGCCGCGCAAGATCACTGTTGGTTGAACCAGGGCTGTCCGATAGGGCAGCGCACAATTCCCGCCCTCTCAAAGAGGGCGGGATTTTTTTTGTTCGATAAACCTGGGCGCGAGGCTGCGGCGATTGTGCGCCGAAAGGCAGGGCCCAGCAGCGATGCAGGGGGGTGCTCATATTCCGGGGCAGGGGACATGACCGCTGCAGATTCCTTACTTTTTTTGATGAAGCATGGTATTTGCGGCGAGTCCATTTAGAAGGAAGCACTTCTGACATGCAGGGTCTGCCAAATCTGTATTCGAGTCGCGCCGCAACATATGTTCCGCTGGCAGTCATAGGCCTGCTGCTTGCCCTGCGATGTCTGGCGGTCTTTCAACTTCAGGCCGATTCGGACGAGGCGCAGCATCTGCATATGATCTATGGCTTGCTTGGCGGCGAGCTTCCGTATCGAGACCGCTTCGACAATCACACTCCGCTCCTTTATTTGATCTTTCTTCCGCTGGCGGCAGTTGCCGGTGAAACGCCTCAGATCGTTCTCTTGGCAAGGATAGCTCAGTTTCCCATCGGTCTCGCGATGCTGGGATTAATTTATCTGATTGGACGACGCTTCGCGGACCGCGAAGTGGCTCTTTGGACGGTGGCGACAACTCTCGCCTGGGGAGATTGGAGTCTGAAATCCATCGAGTTTCGGCCCGATGTGCTGTGGTCTTGCTTGTGGTTCCTGACCATCTTGATCCTCGCGACAAGAAATGAAGAGCTTAGCGCCAAGAGATGCTTTTTCGCTGGAGTGACACTGGGCGCTGCGCTCTGCGCTTCGATTAAGACGACGTTTCTCGTGCCGGCTTTGGCGCTGGGTTGGGCAGCCGCATGGTTTCTTTGTGCCGACCTGAGGAGAACGTTTCAGTTTCGGCAGGTCGCATGGCGCGCGATCGCGGCCGCGGCCGGTTTTCTCGTAGTGCCCGCGGGGCTTTTCGGATGGCTGAATGCGAAGGGAGTGAGCCTTGAAGTCTTGAGATTTTGCCTCGTCGATGCGAATCGGGCGGATTTCGAGCTGGGGAAAGCGTTGATGACTCCTTTGCTTGGGGCGTTCGCCCTCTGGTTGGGTTGGAGGATGAGTCTCCGGGGAACTTCCGGCGCTGCCGTGGCAACATTTCTGAGTGTTTCGGCTTACACAGTCGCGCTTGTCGGGTTTAGTCCGGAGCTGAGGAAGCAAACGCTGCTGCCTGTCTATCCTCTCCTGATTCTTTTCGCATGGGAGTATGCCGTCGAAGTCGCGCGCAAGCATCACCCCGCGGCAACGAGGTCCGCCGGGCTGGCCGTTTGCGGCCTCGCCCTCATTCACCTGGTGCTGGAAGGCCGGCTCTGGGAAGACGGACTTCACGACCAGCGAGAGCTCCTTCGGGACACGCTGAAGCTAACGCGACCCGGTGATTTCTTAATGGACCGAAAGGGTGAGACGATCTTCCGAAGGCGTCCCGTGTATCTTGTCTACCAGCATGCTACATTAAGGGCCATTGAGGAAGGACGCCTCTCCGATCCCGATCCTGAATTGCTCACGAAGACCGGAACAGCGGTCGCAATCGGAGCATCGATGGGACTGTCAGACCGGATGCGAAGGTTCATTGGGAAAAACTACATGCCCGCCGGAGATGGCAGATTGCGTGTCGCAGGTCGAAGTCTTCTTTTTTATCCCGAGAAGGGGCGTCTTGCCGCGCGGGCCCCGATGATGATCGCTGGCGAATACGTGGTTCTCAAGGGAGACGCCGTGGTGCAGCACACCAGAGTGCCTCAGCCGGGCTGGCATGATGTGGATCTCGGGGGCGACGCGGGTCCGGCCAGCCTTTTCTGGAAGCCGGCCTGGGATGCCGGCTTTAGACCCCTTAAAGATGAGCGGACGCCTGAGACGCCACCTGAGGTGACGGCAACCAATGGACCGTAAACCTAAGGCGGATGTCCTGCTAGTTATCGAGAGCTTAGCTTTCGGCGGAGCAGGCGTTGCTCGCTTGGGCGAGCGGAAAGATCTGCTTCGTTTCCGGAGTGATTCCAGGCGAGAAAGTCAGGGCGCAAGTTCGCGCTGAACACGCGAGCTACGCCGAGGCGGACCTGAAGGAAGTCGTTGAGCCATCTGCCGACCGCATGAAGCCCCGCTGTCCCGTCTATGGCCGCTGCGGCGGCTGTCATTATCAGCATCTCTCCTATCCTGGACAGCTCGCGATCAAGACGGAGCAGGTTGCCGAAATTCTGAAACGCCTCGGAGGAGTTCCGAATCCCAAGGTCGAGCCGATGGTGCCCTCTCCAGAGCAGTTCCACTATCGCAACCGGATTACCGTGCACACGAGATCAGGTCGTATTGGGTTCTTCCGCCCCCGCAGCCGCCGTATTGTCGAAGTGTCGCATTGTCCGATTGCAACCGAGCGCGTCAATGCGCTGCTAGGCGAGTTGCGTTCCTCGCATCCGAAAGACGGAGAGTATCCCTTGCGCGAGCCTTCGGCGTTCAGAGGTTTTCGCCAGGTCAATGATGCCGTCGCGGACCGCCTTGCGGGAGTTGTCGAAGAAATGGCTCGACCCGGCGGCAAACTATTCGTGGATGCCTATTGCGGAGCGGGCTTTTTCGCGAAACGGTTGACCGCTCTTTTCGACCTGACAATCGGAATCGAGTGGAGCACGGACGCCATTCGGATTGCACGTCAGGAAGCGGGGTCTCGAGAGATCTATCTCTCGGGAGACGTAAGACGCCATCTCGTCCCCGCGCTTGATGCCGCGCCGGCGGATTGCACCACACTCCTCGTCGATCCGCCCGAAGAAGGTGTCGAGAAGGATGTTCTCGAAGCAGTTGAATCGCGGCGGCCTTCGCGGTTGATCTACGTGTCCTGCAATCCTGCAACCCTGGCTCGCGACGTCAGGCATCTCGCAAGCAGCTACGCGCTCGAGCGGGTTTGTCCGGTCGACATGTTTCCTCAAACCGCCGAAATCGAAGCCGCCGCGCTCCTGCGCCGGGCTGACTGAACGCACAAAAAATGCGGGACAGCCCTTAGAGCATGTCTGATTCCGTCACGCTTGATTGCGGGCGCGAGGCGAGCAGCTTGGCCTGAGCGACGATTTCCTCTTCATCCACGTTGAAGCGGTAACCGTGGCAATTCGGCAGGTGGCGACGCGGCGTGTAACGATCGATTCGCAGCCCTCGCAAATCTTGTAGCTCTGTGGCGCAGAGACGATTTTTTTTGCAATGGGCCGCCCGCTCGGCAAGTTGGCCATCGGACATACAGCATCTATACCCGATAGTCTTCGGCGGCTCAACGGAGTTTCGACCGGATCGCGGTTTTCCTATCCACCTCCATCGATGCTCTCGACCTTCACTGATAAGGCGGATGAACCGCCATTCCTAAGCGGCGATGCGCAGGGACCGGGCTTAATTAACCCCCCGCCGCCGGAGCACTCCCTCGAGTTCGTTTGTTATAGGCCGCGCCATTCGAGCAATGAAGTGCTCGTGGGATCGAAGCGGCGCATCTGTTGCGGCCATGCCGCAATCAGGCCTCGGAATGCCGCCTCAAATCGAGCGTAAACGGAAATTCCTTTCCCTTTGATGCGCGAGGGGGTTCCCGGGATCCCGGCGTGTGACCATACGCGGAAAAACGCGAAAGGCGCCGGCTCTCCGCCTCATAGGCATTTATCGGAAAGGTGGTGGGATTTTGGCCACCGGGGATTGGAGACATGGAACATGCAGCCGGCCACGGTTCTTGCATTCCAATTGTCGTAAAGGTCGAACACCAACGGAGCATGCACGCCTATCGTGGGATGGAGACAGGACGGAGGCTGCCATGCGCGATAACGCACTCCCGCAACATATTCGCCGACCGTTCCTGTTGAGTGCACCGGGTCCTGTGATCGCGTTGCAAAGCACTTGATAGCGCGAACCAACAAGCCCGGACACCTTGATTTGAATGCGTTCCAGCGACGAATCCACGTAGCGGACCGTTCCTCCGGTAGTCCCTTCTTCTGCGAGCGCAGGCCACGGCTCGATGGCCCTTCGAAGTTCAATGCGAGACTCGCGGTAATTGGTTTCCCCGATGAAAGGGAAGCGAAATTCGAAATGGGGCGAGAACCATTCGGAACGGAACGCGTGTCCTGCGTCATCGAGGTCGGTGATCACATCGCCGAAGTCCTGCCAGACGAAATGCGGAAGAAGAAACCGATCGTGCAGTTCGGTTCCCCATGGCACGAGCGGCTGCCGGTAGGGTTTATTCCAGAATTCGGCGATAAGAGCGCGCAAGAGGAGTTGTTGGACGAGGCTCATGCGTTCATGCGGCGGCATCTCAAAGGCGCGCAGCTCAAGCAGACCCTGGCGACCGGACCCTCCGCTTGGACAGTAGAGTTTATCGATACAAAACTCCGCCCGGTGCACGTTGCCAGTAACATCAACCAGCACATCACGGAAAATCCGATCCACCAGCCAGGGCGGGACGGGGCCTTTCTCGGGAACCTGGTTGAATGCGATCTCCAATTCGTAGAGCGCATCGTAGCGGGCTTCATCCACACGAGGACTTTGACAAGTGGGCCCGATGAAGAGACCCGAGAAGAGATAGGAAAGCGACGGATGGTTTTGCCAGTAATTGATCAGGCTCCGAAGCAAGTCCGGCCGGCGCAGGAACGGGCTATCGGCGGGTGTCGAACCTCCCACGACGAGGTGATTGCCGCCACCGGTCCCACTGTGGCGCCCATCGAGCATAAACTTCTCGGTTCCCAGACGGGTCTGACGCGCTTCGTCGTAGACACCCGTTGTGATTTCAATCATCTCTTGCCAGGAGCTTGCCGGGTGAACAGTCACTTCGATGACGCCAGGAATCGGAGTCACTTTGATCACGTTCAAGCGCGGATCACCCGGCGGAGGATGCCCTTCGATCAGCACGGGAACCCCGAGATACTGAGCCGTCTCCTCCACTGCGGCGAGAAGATCCAGGTAGTCTTCCAGCTCTGCGATGGGAGGCATGAAGACATTCAGCTTTCCATCGCGCGGCTCAACAGCCATCGCGGTCCGGACGATCCATGGCGCAGCCTCCCCGCGCTGGGGCGTCTGCCCTGAAACCGTCCTGCCCTCCCTGGCTGGATCCGGCCGGTTCTGTGGCACAAAATCGGGACTCATGGCGCCTTGTCCGAGGAAATTCCGATAGTCCTCTGGAATTCCTGCCCGCAGGAAAGACTGCCGGTCGCGCTCCTGCCGCGCTGGGAGAGGGCCTCGTTCGGCCAACGGGTCAGGTTCGTAGTAGCGTGGGTATTCAGAAGCGGTGACCCCGGGAAGCGAGTCCAGCGGCAGGCGAGATCCAATGGGTGAATCCCCTGGGACCAGATACAGTCTTGCAGGTGTTAGAAACCACGTCCCGGAAGCCCACGCCGCCCCGGAAATCGCACGCTCCCTCTTGATGGGAAGCACATGACCGACGACTTTGCCGAGTCTTTGCTCGAAAACGCGCGCCAGACGTGCCCGCTCAAGTTCGTCTTCAAGGTGCGATTCGAGCGGATCAACGTTGGCGGGCAGCCGGCGCTCCTTCCAAAGGTAATACCAGGCATCCTCGTAGGCTGGCATGATATAGTTCGTATCAACGCCCAGTCGCCCTGCCAGGGCCTCGAGGAAAAGCGCCGAATCGTCTGCAGAAACGCCGTAGTCGGTTTCTTCATTCGCTACCAGATCGACATTTTCCCAAACAGGCACGCCGTCCTTGCGCCAGAAGCATCCGAACGCCCAGCGCGGCGCATGTTCGCCCGGACACCACTTGCCCTGGCCGAAATGCAACAACGCCCCCGGTGCGAAGCGTTTGCGAAGACGGCGAATAAGGTCGCCTGCGAGTTTGCGCTTGGTCGGTCCGAGCGCGTCCGCGTTCCACTCCGCGCCTTCCATGTCGTCGATGGAAACGAAGGTCGGCTCCCCCCCCATGGCCAGCCGCACATCGCCGGCCTTGAGTTCCTCGTCGACCCTTTGACCGAGCTGTAAGATCTCTTCCCACTCGCTCTCTGCGTATGGTCTTGTGACACGCGGCGACTCGTAAATGCGTTGCACCGACATTTCAAAGTCCAACTGCGTTTTGCATTCCCCTGCGGTTCCCGTAATTGGCGCGGCGGAACTTGGCTCCGGCGTGCAGGCCAGGGGGATGTGACCTTCCCCCGCAAGCAGCCCGGATGTCGGATCAAAACCGATCCATCCCGCGCCGGGCAAATACGCCTCCGTCCAGGCATGCAGATCGGTAAAGTCTTCTTCAGCTCCTGAGGGACCATCGAGCGGTTTGACGTCGGGTTTGAGCTGGATCAAGTAGCCGGAGACGAACCGCGCCGCGATTCCACAGGCGCGCAAAATCTGGCACATCAACCACGCGGAGTCGCGGCACGATCCCGAGGCATTGCCCAAAGTCTCCTCGGGAGATTGAACGCCGGGCTCCATCCTGACGAGGTAAGCAATGTCGTTCTGGAGTTGCATGTTGAGCGCGACAAGAAAATCGATGGTCTGCTGCTTGCCGCGATTCATGCCCGCGAGAAACTTTTCGAAGAGGGGTCCCTCCGCGTCACGCTTCAGGTAGGGCGCAAGATCGTGCGCGAGTCCGGCCTCATACTCGAAGGGATACGACTCCGCCGCCGGTTCGAGAAAGAACTCAAACGGATTGTAAACGGCCATCTCAGCTACCAGCTCGACCTTCGCTTCCAGATGATCAGTCCGGTCGAGAAAAACAAAACGTCCCAAGTAGTTGCTGAAAGGATCCTGCTGCCAGTTGATGAAATGCTCGGAGGGCTCGACTTTCAGCGAATAACTTAGAATCGGAGTGCGGCAATGGGGCGCGGGCCGCAACCGGATCACATGAGGCCCCAGGCTGACGCTGCGATCATACCGATACGTCGTGCGATGGGTAAGGGCAACGTGGATGGCCATGCGAGCGCAGTTTAAAGCAATTTCTGTTCCACAGAAAGTCGTGAAAATCGACTGTCTTCTGGCAGATTCAGATGGTGGATCTGCTTTCGCTCACGCGAGATGAACTGGCAGGCGAGCTCGAAAAGCTTGGGGAGCCGGGCTTTCGCGCCGGCCAGCTTTGCCGCTGGATTTACCAGCGCCGCGCGAAGTCATTCGAAGAGATGACGGATGTGCCCGCGGGTTTGCGCGCAGCCTTTTCGCAGCGCTTTTCGCTCAGGCCTCTGACTCTGATCAGGGAGACAGGATCGCAGGATACGACGCGGAAATTCCTGTTTGGCCTCCAAGACGGCCAGATGATGGAAACGGTGCTCATTCCCGCGTCACCAGCGCTCTACGGAGAGCGGGCCGATCGTCGGACGATTTGCATATCGAGCCAGGTCGGCTGCGCCTACGGATGCAAATTTTGCGCGAGCGGACTCGACGGATTGAAGCGCAACCTCACAGCCGGGGAGATCGTCGCACAGTTTCTCGCCGTAGAAGAACTGTCCGGAGAGAAAATTAGCAACATCGTCTTCATGGGCATGGGCGAACCATTCGCCAACTATGACAATCTCATGCGGGCTATCGGGATCTTGAACGCACCATGGGGCGCCGGCTTGGGGGCCAGACATATGACGGTCTCGACAAGCGGACTGGTCCCCCGCATCCGGGAGTTCGCCGATCAGCCTCTCCAGGTTCGATTGGCGATCTCGTTGCACGGCGCCACGGACGAAGTCCGCGGGAAGATCATGCCGGTCAATCGAAAGTATCCGCTGAGCGAACTCCTGGAAGCTTGCGAGCACTATTCTTCCAGAAAGAACCAATACCTGACCTTCGAATATATCCTGATTCGGGGTCTAAATGATACCGACGACCAAGCGCTTGCCCTTGCCTCACATGCGCGTCTCCTGAGGGCCAAGGTCAACCTGATTCCCTACAACACAGTCATTGGTCTGGATTGGCAGCGTCCAACCCGAGCCGTTCAGGAGCGCTTCTTGAAAATCCTTCGGTCGCGGAACGTTCCAGCTACCCTACGGCGCGAGAAGGGCCATGATATCGGGGCGGCCTGCGGCCAACTGCGCCTCCAGCAGGCTGGCAGGTCATAGAGGATTGCCCGCTTGCCACTATTAGCGAGCAATCTATCTCTGAAAAAATCCCGTTGCGCCTGAAACTGCCGTGCAGTAAGCATTTGTGGGATGGCTGACGACGATTTCGAGACGCCGGAGATCTGGGATGAGTACCAATGGGAGCGGTTTCTCCAGCAGCAAGACCGGAATACGGAGAAGTATTTCGGCCTGCTGGAAAAATATCTCGACCATCCGGACCGCGATAGCATCATCGCAAGGGAGATGGGATGGGAGTCGTTCGACGAGGACCGGGATGCCGAATGGGACGAAGTCGCCGAGAGTCTGTGCGAAGAGGAAATGAGCCTGGGCCAGCAGGAGCCAGAATGCTCCGAGGGCGAATTCGAGGAGTTTGCCAGATCACCGATTTACCAGGACACCCTCAAGCTGCATACCTGGATAAATTCATGGCTGGAGCGCGAGCAGTCGCTCAAGGATCACCCCGAAGCGATCCGTTTGGCCACCCGCTCTGCGGTATGTGGCGCAAAACTTGCCGCAGCACTCTGCGGTGATGATTGCACCGAACTCGGCATGACGATCGCATACCTGAAGAGAGGCCTGAAAGCTGCGAATGACGCATTGGACGCCGCTGCTCGCCTTGCGCAGGAAAAAAAGATGGGGACTCGCCAGCGGATGACCGTCAACAAGCTGCTCTTTAGAGTGCGCGACCGCATTGTTGACCTGATGAGTGAGTATCGCGCCGAGTGGCGCAAGCGCTACGGTAA
The DNA here is from genome assembly GCA_963784465.1 of uncultured Verrucomicrobiae bacterium. Classification (GTDB taxonomy): domain Bacteria; phylum Verrucomicrobiota; class Verrucomicrobiia; order Chthoniobacterales; family Terrimicrobiaceae; genus DASTFP01. The sequence continues at coordinate 123,333 of CAWASQ010000064.1, read as the reverse complement.
CTCCTGATCGTCGAATATTCTCCCCGTTTCGCGCGTCATAGACGAATGGGTGACGATCCTGAGGAGGCCAGGCTGCTGGTTCGTGCCCGGGACGGCGACACGGTGGCTTTCGACAGCTTGATCACTCACTACCGGGAGAAAATCTACATGCATACCTTTCAAATCGTCCGGAATGAGGAGGATGCGCTGGATCTTACGCAGGAGACTTTTATCCGGGCCTGGAGATCGCTGCCGGGATTCGACGGAACGGCGACTCTTTCGAACTGGCTGCACCGGATTGCCACCAATGCGGCCATCGATCTTTGCCGGCGCCGGCGAATTCGTCCTCAAGCGGAGATCGAGTCGGGATCGATGAAGATCGATCCAGCATCCCGCACGACACCTTCGAGACCAGAGCAACCTGGCTTGAGCCTTGACCGGGAAGAAATCAGGCGGCGCGTGGAAGAGGCTTTTTTGTCTCTCAGCCCCGAACACCGCGCGGTCATCATCCTCAAGGAGATCGAAGATCTCACCTACGAAGAAATAGCCCGGCATCTCGGTTGCTCCCTGGGCACCGTCATGTCGCGGCTTTTCTACGCGCGCAAGAAACTCCAAACCCTCCTTCGCGACCTCCATGAAGAGCTTTGAGGACGAAGAATGGGCCAGGACGAAGGCGCTCCTCCGGAAGGGCTTGACTGCCCCTCGTCTCGAGCATCCCGATTTCGTGAACAGCCGCGTCTTGGAGGAGATCGGACGCGCGGCAATGCCGAAGCGCCCGGCATTGCTGCCGCTGCGGTGGCTGGCCTGGTCCGGGGTTGCGGCGATCTTTTGCGCGGGGTTACTGACGATGCTCTTCCTTCCTCGCGAGATCGGCCGGCGAAGTGATTCCGAATTTATCTCCCAAGTCGTCTCGGCGCGCGCGGAGATGCCGCAGCTCTCTGTCTCAGAATTTCGCATTCCGAATGAGCGCGGCGTCGTGATCTGGATTGAAGGCGCTGACTACATTCCTGCAGAAAGTTCCGTGAGATGAGGGGAGCAGTCGCGGTGGCCATTCTCCTTCTGGCGATTGGCATGCAGGGAGCGAAGGCGGAGGGAGATCGGATTTGGAGCGCTCTGTTGCTCGCCACGAAGGAAGATCCTCCCGGTCCGGTTCCCAAGGCGTTGGAGAAGTTTGCCCCGTCGATCAGAAAGATCTTTGGCTACAACAGCCTCTATCTTCTCGGCGAGAAGAAGCGCGATCTCATTTCCGGCGGCGAAGAGTGGCTCGTTCCCAGCAAGGAATTCTTTTTCAAGGTGCAGTGCCTTTCTCAGGAGGAGACATCCTATTTGCTGCGCATCGAGTTGTATCGCGACAAGAATCTCCTGGTGACGACGGAAGCGAAACTGGCCCGGGACGCTCCGCTCTACATCCGGGGGCCTGCATGGGGCAAGGGGCATCTAATCTTCCTGCTCGAGGTTCGGTAACGAGAGCCGTGGCACCAGAGCGATCTCTTCATTTCAGGCAGGAGAGACTCCGAGGCTGCGCCGCCGGGCGACCTGTAGCGGCGGTCTATGACCGTCGCATTTTCTCCGTTGCAAGGTCAACGGAAGTGCGTCGCTTAAAGAGGCTATCGATTTCTCCCCACGTTAACAGAGCTCTGGAGAGCCGCGATGCTTGAGCCGCTCCGTCACCTCGAATGGCATCGTCGTGTGCACCCTCATTACTTCTTGGGCGGTCGCGGATCGGCGCTGCACAAGTGCGGCGCTCCAAGACCGCCGCTACAGCAGAAACTGGCTATTCATTGGCCCAGGTGGTCGAACCGATGCCGCCCTACGACAGAGGCATAGGCTACCATTTTGTCCCTTCGGTGTACCCGTTCTGAGACAACTTCCTGGTCGATGCCCACTCTAAACGTCCGAGAAGTCGGCTTGTCTGCGCTAAGATAAGAGAATAGGGCGTGAGCATGGCCGCACGCACCGTCGATCACGAGCGGTGCTGGGTGCCACGTAATGACCATGCTGGACCAGAACGTTGAGCCCTTGAATCCTCCTGCCATTCCGCCGCCTGTATTGGGTGATGTCGCCAAACTCTCGTTATCCGGTGGGAAACTGTTTTTGGAGACGGGCGCGAGTGCGCAGACTGTGCATGAAGCTGGAAGAAATCTCGAAAGGCCTCGGTTGCGAGAGGCCCATGACTTATTCTCAGCACGCGGCAATTATCGTAATGCTTCGCAGGGGCGCGGAGTCCTGTGTGCAAATGGGAAAGGTCGGTGAGCATGGCGTCAACCTTCGGAGGGCGGAGGCGCTCACCAGGATTGTAAGCCAGGTTGCCGCGGGAGAAATGGATTGCGCCCGCGCACAGACGGAGGTCGACAACGTTCCGCGGACAACGCCGGGGTATCCGCTTTGGTTGGTTTGCCTGGCAACGGGGCTTGCTTGCGCCTCGTTCGGGCGTCTTTTAAACGCCGCCTGGCTTTCCTTCGTCCCGACGCTCGCTGGCGCGGCCGCCGGCCAGTGGCTTCGGCATTCCCTGCTCGGACGGAAGCATAACGTGTTCCTTGTGGCCGGTGTTGTAAGTTTTGTCGTCAGCTTTCATTGCCGGATCTTGCGGCCGGCTGGTGGGAAGCGGACACCTCGAGATTCGACCTTGGCTTCTGTGCTCCTGCTGGTGCCGGGCGTCGCCGTGCTGAACGCCCAACTCGATGCCATCGGTGGCAAACCGAACCTTGCTGCCGCTCGCAGCCTGCGAATCGCTTACATATTGGTTTTCATGACGCTCGGACTTGTCTTCGCGCAACGACTGGTTGCTCCCCCAATCATGAGTCCGCTGGCGTATCATTTCCTGCATCAGGCCTTTTTCGGCGGCACGGCAGCGGCTGGCTTTGGCGTTCTTTTCAATTGCCCGCCCGCCACGCTCTTTGTGGCTCGGCTTCACATTTGGGGCCCTGGCCCTGGTCGGGCGCACGGCAGCACAGGAGATCGGCGGCTTGGGCCTTCCGGCAGCTTCGTTCATCGCGGCATTAATTCTTGCGGTGTTGAACCGCATTTCGGAACAGCCGGATTCGCCGCGCGGTTCGGTCCTCGCAGTCATCGGGTGCATCCCGATGATTCCCGGCAGTCTTGCGGCCAAAGGCCTGATGAACCTCTTCGATCTGATGAGGGCGACTCCTGGCGACGTGGTTCCGTCTCGACAACGGCCGCCGTTGAAAATCTGATGCTCGTGGGGTTCACCCTCGTCGCAATCGGGACAGCGCTGGCTATCCCACCCGTTATGTTCCCGGTCAGGCGAAGTGATGATTGACGGACAGGAGAGCCTAAGTCTCCGAAATCAAACCATACCCTGTCGCGAGTCCGCGCTAGCTAAAATACCGAGCCCAACTGTTCGCCGATGTGCCGATTGTGCATTGTTCAGTGGACGCTGAGGCGCTTCCGAAGGAGATGCCGGACGCAAAGATCGCCGGGATTCCGATACTCCGATCGGCCGTCTCCACTTTGGAGTTAGCTCTCCGGATTCCTGGTTGCCGCGACGGTTAGTTTTTCAAGGATAGTTGCTCAGCATGTTTTTTTCCACCGCCTCGATCATTCGATCGGTTTAATCGGCGACTTCCTTCCCTCCTGTGAGAAGCTAAGCGGTTTTTGCGACCAACACTGAATGCTTTCAGCACTTCACCGAAGTCTTATGCGCATCATGAAGCTTCGGTGGGGTTGCGGAGCCCCCGTGCTGCTCAAGGTATTCGCAGGCTAATTCGATATCGCGCGCAAGGATCTCGGTCACGTCTTGGTTCAGATGCGGGCGCACGACGATCCGCAGGCTGTTGATCTCCTGGGCGTCCGGCGGCATCGAATAAGCCGACAGAACCCAACCTCGCTCTCGCACTTTGTTAGAGATGTCAAATTCATTATAACGCTTCACGGATTCATCCAAAGTTAGCGCCACCACCGGTATCCGCTGGATTTTGTTCAAGATCTGGAACTTCCCGGTCTTGGTCAGCCGATCCCGGAGGTAAACGGCGTGATCCAATGCGTACTTCATAACACGCGTATACCCTTCGCGTCCGAGCCTGAGGAACATGTAGGACCGCAACAACACGGTGGCCGAACCTTTGCTGAAATTCAACGTCGCCGTCGAGCTTCGCCACCCAGTGGAAAAGCGGCCGGCGATGTTGCGTCACGCAGATCTCGTAGTTAAGCGATGCTACAGCGGAAAGCCGAAGTCCGGGCTTGCAGCGGCCCAATCACATCTGACGTTCGGGGCTGTTACAAGAGCGCCGATAAGTCGGGGGTAGAAGCCGCAAGTTATTGATCTCAAACCTGACTCAGCGCAAACGACACGACAAAACAGTCGATTTTCGGATATCGTATTCATCCCATTCAAATGTCTTGCTGCTTGTCATTGGCAAGCTGGACGTCAATTTGCATGAAAATAGGTATTACGATCGACAAGCTAATCAACCTCCTCGTCATGATCACCCTCTTCGAGATGATGGTGGCTATCGGGCTCGGGTGACGTTTCGCGCAGTAGTCGACGTGGCCAGGAACTGGCTCGAAGACTACCGGCTCAAGGTGCAGGCCAATCCGCCCGCGAAGCAATTCTGGTCCGTCACGATCTATGACAATCGCACGCGCGGCATGATCGACACCGACCAGCAACGGGCAGAGCTATCCACCTGCTCGAAGCTGAAGAAGAATGCCGGCGGTTCCATCGACCTGTTCTCCCAAAAAAAGGAGGCTCCGACAGGTTCGATCACCGCCGCAGCCTCATCGTGAAACGCGCGCCGCCGCTGGGCCTATCGTCGATCGCGACGGTACCGCCGTGCGCTTCCGCGATCGCTTTCACAAGGCTGAGACCCAACCCGAGCCCGCGCCGTGAGCGACTAGCATCGCCACGATATAGGCGACGGAAAATAGCCTCGCGCTCGCCAGACGGCACGCCCGGGCCATTATCAGTAACGGTGATGACGATCGCGTTTGTCTCGGCGCGGATGGCGAGCGCGACGTGACCGCCGGCAGGTGTGTATTTGAGCGCGTTGTCGAGGAGGTTATTGATCGCCTGGCCGAGGCGGATCGCATCGCCGTCAATCTCCGCTTGCGCAGGCTCCTCCAGCGCTAAGGTGATCCTTTTCTCCTCGGCGACTTCGCGGTAAAGATCGACAGCACACTCCGCCAGCGCGCGGACATCAAGTCGATCACGGTTTAACTTCAATGCGCCGGCCTCGGCGGCGGAGATGTCGAGCAGAGCCTCGAGCAGGTGGAGGACACGATCGCACTCGTTAACACAATCTGCGAGCGCAGCGCGCGCCTCTGCCGGGTCTTGAGCGTCCTGGAGTGCGAGTTCGGCGGTGCCACGAAGCCGCGCCAGAGGCGTGCGAAGGTCGTGGGCGAGATTGTCCAGCGTTTCGCGCAGAACGCGCACGTGTGCGGCGTTTTTATCGAGGAGAGTATTGAGCTGGCGGACGAGGACGGCCAGCTCACCGCTGCCGTTGGGCGCCCGGACTCGCGCGGCGAAGTCGCCGGTTTCGAGAATCCGGCGCGCTGTATCGGAGACTTCGCGCAACGGACGCGTCGCGCGCCATGCGAGGACCGTGCCGGCGGCCACAGAAAGAAAAAGCACGACGGCACCTACTGCGCCAAAGGCGCGCCGCAGCGGCGCGAGCAGCACGGCGCGGCTGTCCGCGCTGCGGCCGACCTGGATCAGGCGTCCGTCGAAAAGGGTGCGTGAGGCGATCGCGTAATCCCGCAGTGCGTCTTGCGGCAGGCGCACGGTGGGGATCGCGCGTTCCGCGGATACGCCCCATTCCGGAATGGGAATGCGTTGGACGACGGTTTGCACCCAGTCAGGCGGCGCTTTCACCCAGATGGGTCCGTCCCGCGGATCGATCACGCGCACGAACCACGCGTCTCCATCCTGCGCTGCGCCGCCGTTGAGTCGCTCGACAACCGCGCCAAGCTGGGCGTCAGCGTAAGCGCGCGCAAGCACTGCCGCGCGCTGCTCGACGACCGCCTGGTCGCGCTCCTCGAGAGCACGCGCCAGTACCCAGTAGAGCACGCCAAACAAGATCGTAGCGCTCAGCGCGAAGACGAGTGCGTATTGAACAGCCAGCCAGAGCGCGAGAGACTGGCGAAGCCTTTCAAGCATGGGGACGGAAAACGTAGCCGACGCTCCTGATGGTCTCGATACGTTCATGGTCTGCATCGATTTTGGCGCGAAGACGCGACATAACGACGTCCACTACATTGGTCTGTGGGTCGAAACTGTAGTCCCATACGTGCTCGAGGATCATCGTCTTGCTCACAGGACGACCGGCATGACGGAGCAAAAACGCGAGCAACGAAAACTCGCGAGGCTGCAGTTCGACCGGCCTTCCGCCGCAGGTGACTTCGCGCGTGACGAGGTCGAGCGTCACGTCGCCGGCGACGAGTTTCGTTGCCTCGGGCGAAGAGGTAGCGCGGCGGATGAGCGCCTGCACGCGCGCGATCAGTTCGGAAAATGCGAACGGTTTCGTCAGATAGTCGTCACCGCCGCTTTGGAGCCCGCGCACGCGATCGTCGACCGAGCTTTTTGCGCTCAGGAAGAGGATCGGGATCAACCGGCGCGCCAGCCGGAGGCGCCTGACGAGGCTGATGCCGTCAAGTTTCGGCAGCATCACGTCGACGATCGCCGCGTCGTAATCCGTCGACTCGGCCAGGGCTAGGCCAGCTTCGCCATCGGAAGCGTGATCAACCGCGTAGCCGGCCTGTTTGAGGCCACGGGCCACAAACGAGGCGATCTTGGCATCATCTTCGACGACGAGGACGCGCATGCTGAAGGATTGATAAGCTAGCCATCGCTTGGAAACGGGACAGAAACAAATGAATCACGCTTGGCACGCAATGCCAACTTGCCGTAGCGGACGTCGTCAAGTGACGGGCCAGCGCGATTGCATGAAACATCCTACTTTCACTTTCGCATTGGGGCGAAAGCTGACATGCGCTGGGACTGTCCCGCCCGGCCTCAAGGCTGGACGGAATCCGCGTGATCGACTACGAAGCGGCTTTGTCGGAACCTGTCTCGTCAACGACGACAAAAACCTTGCTCCCGCGGGACCAAAGCTTCACCAAGGATTTCTTGCTTTCGACCTTGGCGCAGAGCTGAACGGCGTCCTCCGCCGAAGTCACCGGCTGTTTGTTGATCTCCAGGATAACATCACCCCGGCTGATGCCAGCGCGAGCCGCGGCGGAATCCGGCGCAACTTCTGTAATCACTGCGCCTTTAACTTGCGATGGAATGTTTAACTGCCGGCGCGCTTCGGGATCGATGTCGTCGACAGCAACGCCTCTGAGCGCGCCTTCGTCACGTCGGGAGAGCGATTCGGTTGACTGTCCAACAATGCGCGCTCCAGGACGCTCGCCGGAGATGGCGCTGAACTCCTTAGTCTCGCCGTCGCGAAGGACGTCGAGGTTGAGCTTTGTGCCTGGCGACAGGGAACTCACCTGCAACTTAAGCTCGTTGGCATCAATCACGGGGTGTCCGTTGACGGCAACGATAACGTCGCCTTCTCTGAGGCCAGCTGCGGAGGCTGGCGAATTGGCCACAACTTCCGAGACCAGAGCACCTTTGTTACTTTTTAACCCGAATGATTCAGTAAGTGCCGGCGTGATGTTTTGGATGCTAACGCCGAGGTATCCACGAATGACCTTGCCGCTTTTCACAAGGCTGTCAGCGACTTGCGCCACCATGTTGGCCGGCACAGCGAGTCCCACGCCCTGGAAGCCGCCACTGCGGCTGAGAATGGCGGTACTAATACCGACGAGGCGACCATCGACATCGACGAGCGCGCCGCCAGAGTTCCCGGGATTGATCGCGGCATCGGTCTGAATAAAATCTTCGTAACCCTGGACATCGGCAAGGATCCCGACGTGACGACCCTTCGCACTGACGATCCCGCTCGTGACCGTTTCACCGATACCAAAGGGATTGCCAATGGCAAGCACGCGGTCGCCCACTTCGATCTTGGACGTGTCCGCAAAGGTAACGGCAGAAAGGTCTTCCGCTTCGACCTTGATTACGGCGATGTCGGTCTGTTCGTCACGACCGATGACCTTACCGGTAAACTCCCGACCATCGGTCAGCGTCACGGTGACGGCGACGGCGCCATCGACAACGTGGTTGTTGGTTGCGATGTAGCCGTCCTGGCTAATGATCACGCCAGAGCCGAGTCCGCCTTGAGGTATCAGGCGCATTTCGGGAGCGCCACGCTCCCCGTCGAAGCCCGGGAATCCGTTGGGAGCCACGGCGATCTTTCGAGTCGAGACTTGGGTGGTGATCTTTACGACGCTCGGCGAGACGCGCTTGACGACATCGGAAAACGAAGTGCTTTCCAGTCTGGCCGCGGGCCACGGGTTGCGTGTCCCGCTTCAGCGTGATCGCGGAATTGGAGTCTTGAGCGGCCTGGAGACCGGCTAGGGCGCCAGCCATCACAAGGACGGTCCACACGGCTTTCCTGCGGTTAAGGGAACGAGAAGCGGATGAGTTCATGAATATATGCTTTCTTGTGGCACGAAGATGCCACGCTCGCCTATCCGGTAGCTTTCTCGAGCATTACAGTTTGGTAAGCTTGGCAAGCGATGCTCCCAACTCTCCACACACCCTGCTCTCCATGATCGCAACGCTCCACCACTCGCTGCTCGCTATCGCACTCATCACGCTGCTCGAGCTGGCTGTTATCGCGCGGATCCTGCTTCGGCCCCATCGCGACCCTGCTTCCCGAATCGCATGGATGGTGGTCGTTGGCGTGCTCCCGCTGTTTGGCATGCTCGCCTATCTGCTCCTGGGCGAGGTGAACATCGGCCGTCGCCGCGTGGAGCGGTTGCACGCGGTCCTCAAGCGCATGCCGCCGATTCCATTTCACCCCGACGAGGACGCGGCGGACTTTGCAGCCGCCGCTCCCGAGCGTCACCGGGATCTCTTTCGGCTCGGCCACTCGATCAGCGGGTTCCATCCAACGGGTGGCAACACCGCGCGCCTTCTGCCGAACTCCAACGCCACGATCGACGCGATGGCGGCCGACATCGATTCCGCAACGGATCACGTTCATGTGCTGTTCTACATCTGGCTGCCGGACAATAACGGCACCAAGGTCGTCGAGGCCTTAAAGCGCGCGGCTGCCCGCGGCGTGACCTGTCGGGCCATGGCCGATGACCTCGGCTCGCGCATGATCATCCGCTCCGAGCATTGGCAGGCGATGCGCGCCGCAGGCGTGCGCGTGGCTTCAGGCCTCCCCATAGGCAACCCCCTGCTGCGGCCGTTCGAGGGCCGCATCGACCTCCGGAACCATCGCAAGATCGTGGTCATCGACGATCGCATCACCTACTGCGGCAGCCAGAACTGTGCCGATCCCGAGTTCCGAGTGAAGGCGAAGTACGCACCCTGGGTGGACGCCGTGATGCGCTTCGAGGGTCCCATCGCACGCCAGAACCAGTTCCTGTTCGCGAGCGACTGGATGACGTACGTGGATGAGAACCTCGACGAACTCCTGAGCAGGCCGCTGCCTTTGCCCACAGCGGGAGGGGCGACCGCGCAGGTGATTGGCACGGGCCCGACGATGCGGTACTCGGCCATGCCCGAGATGTTCGAATCCCTGATGTTCGCAGCGCAGCGCGAGATCGTCATCACTACCCCCTACTACGTACCCGACGAGGCCCTGCAGAATGCGCTGTGCACGACCGCCTACCGGGGCGTGGACACGACGATCATCTTTCCCGCGAGAAACGACTCGTGGATCGTCGGAGCGGCCAGCCGCAGCTACTACGCCGACCTGCTCACGGCGGGGGTCAAGATCTACGAGTACGAGGGCGGCCTGCTCCACACGAAATCGCTGACCCTGGATGGCGAGGTCACCTTGATCGGATCGGCGAACATGGACCGCCGCAGTTTCGAGCTCAACTACGAAAACAATATCTGTTCCACGATCCCGCACTCACCGGCGCTGTGCGCGAGCGCCAGCAGGAATACATCTCGCGGTCGAATCGGGTCACTAAGGAGGCGGTGGCGGCCTGGCCGATCTCACGCCGGCTGTGGAACAACCTCATTGCGACACTCGGGCCCGTGCTCTGACGTCTTTAGGGTCCAGGGCAGAGTAATTGCGGAATCCGCGCTGTTGGCGGTGCTGGAAACCTCGGTGCCGAAGACGGTCACGGTCACAAGGCGGGTCCTTTCTCTGCAACGATCAATAGATTGCACCCGGTACGTAGTGGGCACACGCGGCAAGGGTGAGGTGAATACGGGAACCAATCATCTCGGATTCCGCTGTGTGACCACGCCGGGCTCTGGAAAGATAGAGTTGCCTTGGAGAAAGAGACCCTATGAACTGATCTTCTCCGAGCTGATGGATTCCAAGTCCCTGTTCCTGACGGCCAATGCGGACACCGTCTATTTCTGGGTCAATCTTGACGTCACCAACGGGCCGATCGTCGTTGAGACACCGCCACTCGCGCTCGGCGTGGTCGACGACGTGTGGTTCCACTGGGTTACCGACTTTGGTCTGCCCGGTCCCGCGACGGAGCGGCTTGGCATGTTATTTTGCGGACAGGACACTATAGAACGGTTTACGAACCAAAGGCCCCCGAGGTGCAGATATGAGACAGCAACCCGATAAGCAGACTCCATACGATCAATTCAACATCGAAATCCCGCAGAAGTTCCCCAAAGAGGGTATTTCTGCGGCTGCGGCGAACGCAATCGTGAACAGCGAAACATGGACTGACGCCAACCCGATGTTAAACCTCTCTTCCTTCGTCACTACCTATTGCGAGCCCGAAGCGAAGGATATTTACGATCGTCACATGTATCGGAATTTCGCCGATCCCGACATGTATCCACACACGCAGGAGACGGAGTTCAAGTGCGTTCGATGGCTGCACGACCTCTGGAATGGCCCGAAGGACGCCGAACCCTACGGAGCTGCGACCATCGGTTCCTCCGAGGCTTGTATGTTGGGCGGTCTGGCCCACAAGTGGAATTGGCGGGAGGCTCGACAGAAGGCGGGAAAAGATGCCAGTCGGCCAAACATGGTAACCGGCGGCAACGTCCAGATCGTCTGGAAAAAGTTCTTGCGCTATTTCGATGTCGAGCCGCGGATTGTGCCCCTCAAGATTGGCAACTACCGCCTTACCGCTGAGTATCTTGACAAGTATGTAGACGAAAACACGATCTGCGTGGTAGCCATCGCCGGCCAGACATTCACGGGCGAAGACGATGAAATCCAGGAGATTCACGACTGGCTTGACGACTATGAGAAAAGGACCGGCGTCTCCATCCCCATGCATATCGACGGCGCTTCAGGCGCTTTCGTGAACCCATTTCTCTACCCCGACTACAAATGGGACTTCCGGCTTCCGCGGGTTCAATCCATCAACGCCTCGGGCCACAAATACGGCCTGGTGCCGCCCGGTCTGGGCTGGGTCGTGTTCAAGGATCGTAAGGTGTTTAACGAGGATCTGGTATTCTACGTCAATTACCTGGGCGGCGAAGCTCCGACGGCAACGTTAAATTTCAGCAAAGGTTCTTCCACGGTGCTGATGCAGTACTACATGTTCCTCCGACTCGGCCGTGACGGGTACACGCGGGTTATGAGGTATGCATTGGATCACGCCGTGTACCTGCGGGATCGGCTGACCAAAACAGGAAAGTTCCAGATCATGAATAAGACTCAGCGGATCCCGGTAGTCGCGCTCACGTTAGATAAGTCTGTCAAGCGTTACAACGAATTCGACATCTCTAACAAGGTGCGCGAACGAGGATGGATCCTTTCGGCTTATTCTATGCCTCCCGACGCCCAAGAGATCAACAGCCTGCGCATCGTCGTGCGCCCGCATCTGAACCAGGACGTGACCGAGATCCTTGCACGCGATATTGAGGCGGCGTGCGAATACCTCGAGCAACACGGTGGTACCGCGGTCCCGCCGAAGCTTCATGACGCACATAAGACATCGGCTAAGTGTTGACACTTCGCGGCCGAGGGTGGATCGGTTTGTCGCTGCTGGGGGGCAGCCCTTACATCATCCGTTACAATAGCGGTCTGCCCATCGTGGTGTATGTGCCCGAAGGGATGGAAGTGCGTTACCGGGTGTGGCGTGCAGAGCCGGAAATGACAAGCAAACGCCGTGATCGGACCGGCACTTAATTCGATCTTGAAACACTTCTTCTGCCAAGGCGCCGACCACGACTTCACGAGCGGGACACTTTCGTTCTTCGGAGCTTTCTAAACAAACATGCACGAGCAACTTCAAGCCATCATCACGGTTCTGTCGCTGATCAATCCGGCGATCTGTGCGGCGATGTTTGCGCGGGCGGTCGCCGGACAGTCGTTGGGCGAGAAGATGGCCGACGCCGCGAAGGCAGGAGTCGCCGTTTTGGTCATCTCCTCACGCTCGCCGCTCTGCTCGGGATGCAGTTGCTGCACCTCTTCGGCGTGTCACTGGACGCCTTCATGGTGGCAGGCGGCGGAGTGCTGGCGTGGATGGGATTCTCCATGCTCAGCAGACAATCGGCCGCCGTGGATGCAAAGTCTATGCAATCGCTCACGCCGCTGATTCTCTTTGCCGCCAGCCCCGGGACGATTACCGGAGTCATCACGCTCTCCGTGGCCCACACCCGGATGAAACTGCCGGTCACGTCGCTGGTCGCCATTGCCGTGGCGACCGGGATTACCTGGCTGGCGATGGTGCTCGTCGCGCGGTTCGGCGGCAAACCGGGCGGCGGCGGATTCCTGCGGGACACGCTCACGCGCTTCATGGGATTGATCGTCCTTTCCATGGGAGTTCAGTTCGCCCTGACCGGCTACCACGCGTTTATGAAATGAAATCTACCGTCCCCATTTCAAACTTCGATCGAACGAAACCCTTTCCCAAAATGGCGATCATCCTGGCGCGTCCGGCTATTTGCTCAAGAATTCCGCCTCGGGCGAGCTCTTCACCGCCATCGAGCGGGCGCTCGCGGGCAAGACCTACGTCACGCCGCTCGTTACTAAAGGTGTTCCACTCGGCGTTTTTCTCCGGCGGGCCGCAAAGCCTGCCACGGAGAAGCTGACCCCCCGCCAGCGCGAAGTATTGCAACTCCTCGCCGAAGGCCGCGCGATGAAGGAAGTCGCGGATCTGCTCCTGGTAAGCTCACGCACGATCGCCTTTCACAAGTACACGATCATGGAGCACCTCGGCGTGAAGACGAGTGCCGAGCTGGTGCAATACGCGCTTGAGCATGGAATGTTGAAAAAGCAGACGTGAGTTTACACCTGATACATGTTGTTTTCACAGTATCGGAGGTTTATTAATGGAGCCGTGATCAAAGCTTCCCCCAGCCGCGATGCGGGCTCCGCGGAGCGCCCGCGCGTGCGACTCGATCTACGCGAGTTGGGTCATCGCTGTGGCAAGAACCGGGTTGCCAGGCTCATGCGGGAGAGCGGCCTGCGCGCCCGGCAGAAGCGTCGTTTCCGGCCTCGCACCACCGACAGCCGCCATAGTCACAAGATCGCGGAAAACTGGCTGGCAAAAGTGCCGGCGCCGGATCGCCCGGGCCAGCTCTGGCAAAGCGACATCACCTATATCGAGACCCAGCAGGGGTGGCTTTACCTGGCCTTTATTCTCGACGCCTGTTCGCGGCGCCGCATCGCACACCATTGCCGACAAGACATGCTCGCTGAGTTGACTACGACGACCTTCAAGCATGCAGCGACCCGCCAACGACCGCTCGCTGGCCTCATCCACCACAGTGATCGTGGCAGCCAATACGCCGCCGATGTAGTGTCACCCCGAGCATGAGCCGCAAGGGCAATCCTTATGACAACGCCCTGGCTGAAAGCTTCGTCGCTACGCTGAAAACCGAATGCTTCGCCGACTCCATTGCGCCCACCAAAGCCGCCGCTGAACTGATGATCTTCGACTATATCGAAACCTTCTACAACCCGCGTCGTAGACACAGTGCCCTGGGCTATCGCTCACCCGCGCAGTTTGAACACCACTTGCTCCGCTCCCAGCGCCAGGGTTGTTCTGGCGGCGGCAGCCTGGGCGGCGAGACCTGCCTTACTTCGCAGGTCGGCTCTAGCCGCCCTGGCTGTAAACAACTCCCCGGAGTTGTTCAAGCCGCCGGCATGATGGGCTAACTCCGAATAGTGATGAACGCATCCATCACCTTATTCATCGGCATGTTCACGACGCTGCTGGCCATCATCAATCCCCTCGAAGCGATCCCGGTTTTCCTGGGTCTCATGCAGGGCAAAGACAGCGCGGAACAGAACAGGGTTGCCCGCACCTCCTGTCTCTATGCGTTGATGTTGGCGTTTTTCTTTCTGCTGTTCGGAACGCTTCTGCTGCGGCTCTTCGGCGTTCCCCTGAGCATGATCCGGGTGGTCGGCGGGATCATTCTCACCCGCATCGGCTTTCAAATGTTTAACCCGACGCCGCAGGCAAAATCGGGTTCGGGCTCCGGAGGGCCGGACTCCACGGATCAAGATGTCGCGTTCATCCCACTCGCCATGCCGATCATGTTCGGTCCGGGCGCCATCGCCACGATTCTCGGCATGGCATCGACGGTGAAACAATCCTCTGAAGAACTGGTGTCCTTTGTCGCGATCTCCCTCGCGATCATCGCCACGATGGCTGTCACCTACTTGTCACTGGTCTATTCCAGGGGGATTCTAAAAAAAGTCGGCCCGAAGGGGATTGACGCGGCCACGCGCATTGTCGGGTTTTTCGTCTCCGCCATGGGCATGGGTCTGATCTTTCACGGGGTGATCGAATTCCTCCAAACCTATGGCATCGTGGGCGGCCGGGTCGTCAGCCTATTCTGACCCGCTCATCGCCCATCGCTTTATGACAGCGTTCGACGACCAAACCGGTATTCGCGAGCGGGCGGGGTGCGTTGCCTTCCTGCGCAAACCATTCCCCGCATCGGAGCTATTGAAAGCAATCAACCGAACGCTAAAATGCGACGATACGGCGATCCCCGAGAATCCAACCACTTCACAAAATTAAGACTCATGAGAACAAAACAATTCGTCATTCTATCCGGCGTGCTTGCCGGCATAATCGCATCCAGCGGGCTGACAGGCTGCGCTTCCTCGCAAAAAAGCACAGGCGGATCCAGCGCGGCAATTTCGGGCGCGAAGGTGAAGAAGGTGGACTTCCTGTTTGTGCAGACCGCTAAGGGTTTCGCTCATGGGAAGGGGAGAATCACCCTTCTCGGAGTGAATCCTCTCACAATCAGCTTTTCCGACCGGCCCGATCGCATTGCGGGGCACATGCCCACCAGCAAATTCATTCCGATGTGGAGCCAAGGCGCCGATAGCTTTCTGTCGAACCCACCAAACGCCACGCTCTCAGTCTTCCGCGGTGACTCGGTCTCGAGTACAGTCGTCGTTCTGCGCAATCCGCAGCTTGTTGGCAACAACCTCTCCTATGAGGTGCGAGTTCTCGAAGGCACGCTCCCAGCGCAGTCAGGTCCCTGTTCGCTGTTCATTGATATCATCGGCATGCCCTTGACACCGTTCTCCTATGCCGGCGCCGCGCGCCGAGCTTGGCGGCGTGGCATGATCGCTCCGGCGTATTACGCGCCCGCCGCTTATTATCCGCCTCCTGCCGGTTACTACGGCCCGGCAGTCGTACATTACGGCTATCCTATAGTGCGCCCGGCTGTCGTATGGTAGCTCCCGACTCAGTCGCTCGGCGTCTTCAAAGAGGTTTCTCGAAATCTTTCTAATCAGTGAGCCACGCATTAGCAAATAGTCTCCCCGACAACCACTGGAAGGGCTTTTCCAGTCCCTGCAACGCCAACCTTGGAGCCGTCGCATAGTTCTTGCAATGGACTCCCTCCAAAGAAAATGAACCACACAAAACCTGATATTGGTATCTGCTCTCGGCTATTCATCTTGTTTGCCTTCTTGGGACTGACTCGTGTTAGTGTCTCGGCGAGAAGTCCGGAAACGCCAACTCTCACTAAGGCGGAGGGGCTCAATGCTGACGTCATCGTGCTCGACATCACCATGCCGCGGCCTGACGGCATCGAAGCAGCGCGCCAACTCCGACGCTCGGAGCCGCCTGCCCGCCTCGTCTTCCTGACGGTCCACGAAGACGCCGACTACCCCCGAGCCGCACTCGATGCGGGCGGGCTCGGCTACGTCGTTAAGACGCGGCTCGCTTCCGATCTCCTCCCTGCCATACGGGCAGCGCTTGCGGATCAATCCTTTATCTCGCCTACGTGCGCCTCGAAAAAGCGAGATTGACTTCTCCCGATCCCCCACCGAAACCAACTCCAACATACGGATAACAATGAAACAAACTCTCACTTCATTCAGAATCCTCGCAGCCATCGCGATGCTCGCCGTGGCTGTGGGCTGCGCCAGCACCCAGAGCAAAGAAAACTCGCTCGTTGCCGCGGGCTTCAACGTAGTCGTTCCCAAAACTGCAGCGCAGCAACAGAAACTCAAGGCACTTCCGCCGGACCAAGTGACCATGGTTCAGAAGAGCGGGAAGACCTACTACGTCTTCCCGGACGCGGCCAACAACCAAGCCTACGTCGGTGGCCCAAAACAATACCAAGCGTACCGCCAGCTCCGTTTGCAGAAGAAACTGGCCGACGAAAAGGTTGAAGCCGCCGAGATGAACCTGGAGGCATCAGAAATGGACTGGGGCGGGTGGGGTGGCTGGGGAGGGTGGGGTCCGGCCTGGTACTAAGCCCTTGCCGGGCGAAATGAAACGAAAGCCAATCGATAACGCTTGTCGCTCCTTGCGGCCATGGCTTCGCTCATGAGCGCAATCGTTCCGCGCACGCGGTATCGCAATCAAAACTTCCCGATTGCTTCAAAAGAACACAACAAAACCAAACAGGAAAAAAATCATGAAACGAAAACTAATTCCTATCGGCCGATCGGTGGTTGCGGCGACAGCCGTGCTGATCGGAGCCGGCTTGTCGATGCAAGCCGCCGATCCAGAATCGTCTCCGGCCCCGGCTGGGCAACAGGCAAAGAAACCCAACATCCTCTTCATCATGGGCGATGACATCGGCTGGATGCAGCCGAGCATCTATCACCGCGGCCTGATGGTCGGGGAAACACCCAACATTGACCGCATCGGGCGCGAGGGCGCGATCTTCATGGACTACGTCGCCATGCAGAGTTGCACCTCCGGGCGCAATGCCTTCATCACCGGCATGTATCCGCTGCGCACGGGCATGATCCCGCCGCAGTTGCCCGGCAGTCCGACCTATCTGAAACCCGGCACGCCGTGCCTGGCCAAGTTCCTGCTGGACCTCGGCTACAACACCGGCCAGTTCGGCAAGAACCACCTGGGCGACCACCCGGATTCCCTGCCGACCGCGCACGGCTTCCAGGAGTACTGGGGCTACCTCTACCACCTGGACGCCATGCAGCAGGTGAGCTTCCTCGACATCAACAAGAGTCCGACCGAGCAAGGCATCGCGCCGCCGATGAAGATGGCGCCCATCCCCGGCATCCCGGAAACTCCGGGCGCCATTGATCCGAAGGACGGCGTGTGCCTGGCCCCACCGCGGCCTGTGCTCTGGATGAAGTCCCCGGACGGCACGGCCAAGAACCAAATGGGCAAGGATGAAGGCCCGCTCACGCTGGAGCGCTCGAAGACCGTGGACGAGGAAATCTCCGGCCACCTCATTGACTTCCTCGATCGCAACGACCCCGAGAAGACCGGAAAGCCCTTCTTCGGCTGGTACAACCCGGCCCGCATGCACGTCGTGACGATGCTTTCGGACAAGTACATGGACATGGTGGGCGTCAAGGGCGGCAAGGACTGGGGCGTCAACGAAGCCGGCATGAAGCAGATGGACGACAACATCGGCTACGTCCTCAAGAAACTCGAGGACATGGGCGAACTCGACAACACCATCATCGTCTTCACCACCGACAACGGCGCCGAGGCGATCACCTTCCCCGACGGCGGCGTCACGCCGTTCAAGGGCCAGAAGGGCGAGGCCTGGGAAGGCGGCTACCGCGCTCCGTGCGTCGTCCGCTGGCCGGGCGTGATCAAGCCGGGCACGGTCAAGAACCAACTATTCGCGGCTCTCGACTGGCTGCCCACGTTCGTCGAAATCGCCGGAGGCGCCAAGGGCAACGAACTGAAGGCGCAGATCGAAAAAGGCGCCTATCCCGACATCGTCAAGACCACGCTCGATGGCGTGAATCAAATCGACTACCTCACCGGCAAGTCGGAGAAATCGGCGCGCGACTACTTCTTCTACTACTCGGGCTCGACCCCGTCCGCAGTGCGCTACAAGAACTGGAAGATGTACTACAACATGTCGCAACCCGGTGCGGAGGGCTGGATCATGCCGCTCATCCCCTTCCACTGGACCCTGGTGCAGAACATCAAGCGCGATCCGTTTGAGCAGGCGGTCGGCGTGGCTCAGCAAAGCGCGATGAGCTTGGGCGGTGCGCTGGCCGGTCCGGTCACCGCGTATCAATACGACTGGAACATGCTGCCGATTGGCCAGCTCTTGTGGGAGAAAGAACTCATGTCCTACAAGACGTTCCCGCCGCTGCAAGCGCCGGCGACCTACAACCTCGACGCGATTCTGGCGATGGTCCAGAAGGCTTCTGCCAAAGGCGACTAGCCCTACGCCGAGCATGAATAGACAGGCGGGCGGTCCGCAAGGGCCGCCCGCCTTTCGCCGAAGTATCTTTTCAACTGCAGCCAACTCGGCCCAGCTTAGGTCGAGCCCACCCCCAAAAAATCATGAAACGATTACCAGCCGGAACCCTTGCCGCCGTGCTCGCGGCCGCGATGCTCGTACCAGCGCTCGCGCTAGCAGCAGATCCAGCCTCCGCTCAAGCTACGGCGGGGCAAGGCAAGAAGCCCAACATCCTCATCCTCTGGGGTGACGATATCGGCTGGAATAACCCGAGTTGTTATCACCGCGGCATGATGGGCTACCAGACGCCCAACATTGACCGCATCGCCAAGGAAGGCGCGCTGTTCACGGACTGGTATGGCCAGCAATCCTGCACGGCCGGACGCGCCGCGTTCATCACCGGCCAAAGTCCATTGCGTACCGGCTTGCTCAAGGTCGGTTTGCCTGGGGCAAAGGAAGGCATATCCGTAAAGGACCCGACGATTGCCGGATTGTTGAAGAACCAGGGCTACATGACCGCGCAATACGGCAAGAATCATCTGGGCGACCTGGACGAGATGCTGCCGACCAACCACGGCTTTGACGAGTTCCTCGGAAATCTCTACCACCTCAACGCCGAGCAGGAACCCGAGCACCCCGACTATCCGAATGACCCGGAGTTCAAGAAGCAATTTGGACCGCGCGGCGTGATCAAGTCGACGTCGCGATGGCAAACATTCAAGACACCGGCCCGCTGACCATCGAACGCATGAAGACGATTGACGATGAGGTCACCGCGGGGGCCCTCGATTTCCTGGAACGGGCCAAGACAGCGGACAAACCGTTCTTCCTGTGGTGGAACTCTACACGAATGCATATCTGGACGCATCTCAAGCCGGAGTCACAAGGCAAGACGGGTCTGGGAGTTTACCCGGACGGCATGGTGGAACACGACGCGCAAGTTGGTCAGATCCTCGACAAGCTCAAGGAACTTGGCCTCGAAGAAAACACCATCGTGATGTACTCCACCGACAACGGGGCCGAGTGCTTCTCATGGCCGGACGGCGGAACTACGCCGTTTCGCAACGAGAAAAACTCGAACTGGGAGGGCGGCTATCGCGTTCCCTGCCTGATCCGGTGGCCAGGCGTGATCAAACCGGGTACGATTTACAATGATGTGTTCTCGCACGAAGACATGCTGCCGACGCTGCTGGCGGCCGCCGGCGAGCCGGACATCAAGGAGAAGCTTGTGGGGGGATTTCGCGCCCTGGGACGGGATTACAAGGTCCATCTCGACGGCTACAACCTGCTCCCGTATTTCAGGGGCGAGATCCAGGAAGCGCCGCGCAAGGAGTTCTTCTACTGGACGGACGATGGCAACCTCAGCGGCCTGCGCTACGGCCGTTGGAAAATTGTGTTCCAGGAGCAACGCGCTCATGGGCTGGACGTGTGGCAAGACCCGCTTGTGACTCTACGCTTCCCCAAACTGTTTTGCCTGCGCACCGACCCGTATGAGCGCGCCGACCACGAAGCCAGCGATTACGGCCACTGGCGCGTGGATCACGCCTTCGTGCTCGTGCCGGCGCAGGGATACGTCGCTCGCCATCTGGCCAGCTTTAAGGATTTCCCGCCGCGCCAGAAGCCAGGCAGTTTCAGCCTCGACCAGGTGCTGGAGGCACTTCAAAGCGCACCTAAAAACTAGCCAAATCGAACGATTTGATTGTAAAGGCGCGGATCACTTCCTTCAATGGCGCGCTCCGCAACCAAACATCACCGTGCAGACCCTGCCTATCATGAAATCGATCCGCAACACGTTTGCCCTCGTAGCGGTTATCTTTGCCAGTTCCACCGCCTCGCGAGCCCAGGACCCGTTGCCCTCCTGGAACGACGGACCCGCCAAGCAGGCCATCCTGGATTTTGTTCGCGAGACCACGGAAAGCGGGGGCGCAAAGTTTGTTCCGCCCGAGGAACGCATCGCCACCTTCGATCAGGACGGCACACTATGGGTCGAGCATCCGATCTACACCCAGGTCATGTATTGCCTCGAGCGCGTGCCCGTGCTGGCAGAAAAGAAACCGGAACTTAAGAAGACCGAGCCGTTCAAGACCGTGCTCTCAGGCAATCGAGATGCGATCGCAAAGCTCTCGATGAAAGATCTTGAGAGAATCCTCGCTGCCACGCTCACAGGGATGTCGGTGGAAGAGTTCAGGACCGAAGTGAAGAAGTGGCTCGCCACCGCCAAGCATCCGCGGTACGACCGTCTCTATACCGAGTTGACGTATCAGCCCATGCAGGAAGTCCTGCAATATCTGCGCGCCAGCGGCTACAAGACCTACATTGTCACCGGCGGTGGCCAGGACTTTGTTCGCGAGTACTCCGAGCAGACCTACGGCATCCCGCCGGAACAAGTCGTCGGCACCGCGGGCGTAACCAAGTATGGCTACGATAAGGATGGCAAACCGTTCCTGATCAAGGAGCCCAAACTTCTGCTCAACGACAACAACGCCGGTAAGCCCGAGGGCATTCACCTAATGATCGGCCGCCGGCCATTCGCCGCCTTTGGCAACTCGACCGGCGACCGTCAAATGCTCGAATACACCGCAGCGGGCGACGGCGCGCGCTTGTCCATGGTCCTACTGCATGACGACGCCCAGCGCGAGTACGCCTACGGCCCTGCGGAGGGCCTGCCGAACACCAAAGTCGGCACTTTCACCCAGGCACTCTACGACGAGGCGAAGAAGGATGGCTGGTTCGTCATTAGTATGAAGAACGATTGGAAAAAGGTCTTCGCGTTCGAGCCATAAGCCATTACTCAACCCTCCAAAAACCAACCCTCCATCCATGAAGCCAAAACTCAACATCATCCGTCGTGCGCTTACCAGCGCCCTGCTTTCCGTCGCCTCACTGTTCGTGCTGCCGGTGTTCGCCGAGCATTTCACCGAGGGCAAGCAGGTGCCGCCAACCACTGAGAAGCTAAAGCCAGGCGACTTTGTCTGGGAACCGGAGCGCGCGCCGGAGGGGCCGGTGCTCATCGTGGTGAGCAAGCCGGAGCAGATCGCCTACGTGTATCGGAATGGCATCCGCATCGCGCGAAGCAGCGTGAGCACCGGACGTCCAGGGCATCCGACGCCGGTCGGCGTCTTCGACATCCTCGAGAAGGAAAAGGATCACCTTTCGACGATCTACAAAGGCGCGGAGATGCCGTGGATGGAACGGTTGACATGGACCGGGATCGCGCTGCACGCGGGCGATCTGCCGGGCTATCCGGATTCACACGGCTGCGTGCGCCTGCCGCTGGAGTTTTCCAAGCTGCTCTTCACCGTGACGAACAAGGGCGGTACGGTGATCATTGCGGACGAGCACTCCGCGCCGCGCGAAACGGTGCATCCGGGGATGATTTTTTCGCAGGCCACACCGCCCGCCGCCGATACATCGCTAGCGACAGGGGAGTTCTCATGGGCGCCGGAGAAATCGGACCACGGGCCGGTGACGATCCTTTTCACCGCGGCGGACAAGCAGGTCTATGTGTATCGCAATGGCATAGAGATCGGTCGCGCGCCCTTTGCGCGCGGCGTGAGCGGGATGCACGTTTACAGCGCCCTCGATGGTGCCGATGCGGAAGGCAGGCGCAAGTGGGTGCGCGTGGATGGCGCACCCGCGGCGAAAGATCCGAGCTTCACCGAACTCGCCACCGGTGCGGGCATTCCCGCCGCCTTCATCGCGGGCGTGCGCAGCGTGGTGCAGCCGGGAACGACAATGGTGCTAACCGACAAACCAGTCAACGGTGAGACCCAGAGCAAGCCGGGTTTCAAAATCCTTGGCCTGGGCGAAGTCGCCGCACGGTGAGCGAGGATAGCCCAAGCCTTGATGATCATCAAGGTGGTCCTGAAAAAGCATTCGCCTCAGCACCGTGCTCCCGTGACCTCGCCACACAAGACCTGACGCAGGAAAAAAATATGGAAAGCATCAACGCTGCGTTGACCGCTAGTGTTACTGCAGCCACGCTCATTTTTGATCAACCCAAACCAGCAGAACCTATGAAAAACAAGATCTCATCGCTACGCAACTTCAGCGCTGCGGCCCTCATGATGGTGGCCATTCCGGCGGCCTTTGCAGAAACATCATCGAGCGATTTCACAAGCGAATCGGACAAGTCCATGGCTGCGGCTCACGAGTCCTTCCTCAAAGGCGACATGAAAAAGGCCTCCGCGTCCATCGACAAGGCTGCCGCCAGCGTGAGCAAAGAGTCCGAGAAAGTCGCGGCAAGCGCCAAAGAGGGTGTGAAGAAAGCCGGAGACGACTTGAAAAAACTCGGACAGAGCGTGAAGAGCGGCGCGGTGAAGTCGGATGACGAGCTGAAGAAAACTTTCGCTCATGTGGACCATGCCCTGGCCAAGGCTTGGCACGCGACCGCGGAGGAGAGCATGAAGGCAGGCAAGGATGCCAGCAATGCGCTCAAGAAGGCCGGTGAGGGCCTGTCGGGAGCGGCCAAGTGGTCCGGCACAGAACTCAAGAAGGGCGCGCAGTCGTCCGTGAAGGCTGCCAAGGCGGTTGGCGAGGGGATGAAGGCTGGCGGCGAAGAGGTGAAGAAGTGGTTCAATGACATCGGCGACGGCATCAAGGACGTCGAACGGAAGCTCTGAGCGTGCTATTCGTAATTTAAAAATCAGCCATCTGAGCCCAATGATGAATACCGGATTTCTGATTACGCTGCTCCTCATTGCGGCATCCCCCTTCTTCGCTCAAGGGGCCGAGATTCCGGTATTCGTCGCCACGGCACAAGATAAGGCTCTCCCGCCTGGCCCCGCTCCCGACGGCATGGTTTGGATTCCGGGCGGAGAATTCTCGATGGGTAGCGACGGAAAGTGCGATGGCAAATTCTCGTGCTCACCGGCCACGGTCGCCGATGCGCTTCCGATACATCGCGTCTATGTCGATGGCTTTTGGATGGACGCGACGGATGTCACCAACGCCGAGTTCGAAAAATTCGTAAAAGCGACCGGCTACGTCACCATAGCGGAACGCACGCCGACCAAGGAAGAGTTTCCGACTGCGCCGCCAGAGAGCCTTGTGGCAGGCTCGATCGTCTTCACTCCGACATCCGGCCCGGTGCCGCTGACCAATCATTACCGATGGTGGCGTTACCAGCACGGCGCGAACTGGCGGCACCCGGAAGGTCCACAGAGCGACATAAAGGGCAGGGAAAACTATCCGGTCGTGCAAATCGCCTACCCCGACGCGGTAGCCTACGCAGAATGGGCCGGCAAGCGACTGCCAACGGAAGCCGAGTGGGAGTATGCAGCGCGGGGAGGCTTGAGCGGAAAGCTTTACCCTTGGGGCGATGAGTTCAAACCGGGCGGAGAGTTCGTGGCAAACACCTACCAGGGCCAATTCCCGGTTAAGGACGTAGGCGAGGATGGATTTACCGGTATCGCTCCCGTGAAATCGTTTCCCCCAAATGGCTACGGCCTCTACGACATGGCGGGCAACGTCTGGCAATGGTGCAGCGATTGGTATCGGCCCGACTATTTTCAAAAACTTGCCCAGGAGGGCAGCGTCACGCGGAACCCGCAGGGTCCGGAAAAACCCTTCGACCCCGCCGAGCCGTCAGAGAAAAAGCGAGTCCACAAGGGCGGTTCCTTCCTCTGCAACGATCAATATTGCACCCGCTACATAGTGGGCACACGCGGCAAGGGCGAGGTGAATACGGGAACCAACCATCTCGGCTTCCGCTGTGTTCGAGCGCCATAATCTCCCGCCGGACACCCTGATTCGAAGACCCGCAAGTCCCCAGAACAAATGCTATTTCCATACGCGACAGTAAGATTCGTTTTCATCCTCATGGCTGCTTTCACGGCCGCGCTGCGCGCGCAGGATCAGCCGCCAGCGCCTGCTGCTGCTCCGCCGGGAGTCTTCGAGGCTCCGCCGACGCTCAGCGCAGCCGCGATCTTAAAAGCCGAGTTTTACCAGGGACCAAACTTTCAGGTACGCGATCCCGTGCCGACTTACGCGGGGGCCAACGCCTTCACGATCGATTCCGATTTCGGGGTATTCACCGCGGATGGCAATGCCATGCTCATGCGTCGCGTCGCGGAGATCCAAGGCATCGCTGCGCTGCAAGCCATGTCGCAGACGACTGAGTTCACCCAGGCAGCGGCGCAAGCCGCAGCGAGACCGCTGAATGTGGCACAAGACTTGATCACCAATCCGCTCCCGACAATTGCCAGCGTGCCGCGCGGTATTTTGGGCTTTCTCAATCAGGCCGGACAGGCCTTGAAGAACGTCACCGAAGGGAATGACTCCGGGCTTGGCCAAGGACAGCTTGTCGAAAACTTGAGCGGCTTCGCCAAAACTAAACGCGACCTCGCGCTCAAGCTCGGGGTTGATCCCTACTGCAACAACCAGGTCTTTCAGAGTGAGCTAAACAAAGTGGCGTGGCCAGCCTTCCTCGGAAAGTTTGCGGTCGGCCTCGGGATGGGCGCGATCGGTGGCGCGGCTGGCGCTACTATCCACGGACTCAATTGGACCGCAACCTTGCAGGCTTCGCTGCGCGACAAGAGTCCCGGCGAACTGCGCCAGATGAATCTCGACCTGCTCACCAACAACATGGGCATCGCCCCTGACGCCGCGAACGCCTTCCTGAGCAACAACGCCATTTCACCCACTACCCAAACTCTGATCGTTGCCGCCCTCGGCCAACTCGGGAACATTCCCGGTCAGGGCGAGTTCATCCTCCAGGCCGCGAACAGCCAGGACGAACACGACGCCCTCGCCTTTCAACAGAGCGCCCAGATTATGGCCCAGCTGAACGAAACGGTGCCGGTTGCCCGCATCACCCATCTCAACGGCCTCACCGTCTGCCAGACCAATGACGGCACCGTGGTCGTCCCGATCCAGTGGGACTATGTGTCGTGGACACCAATGACGGAGCGATTCATCACCGCGCTCAAGGCCACGCATTTCGGCAAGCCCGCAACCGGCTACCTCGTCGCTCTCACGGGCGTCGTGTCGCCAATGGCTGGCGAAGCATTGACCGCGCGCGGAATCAAGTTTTCCGAGAAGCAGCTACCCAACCCGCTCAAATAACCAGCTCCAGTCATATGCCTTCCATGGCCTTCCCAAATTCGTCGCTCGTCTGCCCGGCTAAAACGTGACAAATAACTGGAGTTATTCCATGCCTTTCATCCGGCTTATTGCCTTCCTAGCCGGCCTCGCGCTGGTTTCAAATTTGCATGCCGCCTCGCCGAAGCCTGCCGAAAATCCTGACGCAGCGCCTGGCCCTTCGAGTAGCGCACGTTCACTGAAAGAGAGCGTGCCGGTCGAGTCGCTGGGCGACTCCGTCGTCGCTCGACACACCGGCTTCGAAGTTGTTCCGGGCAAGGATCCCAACGGCTGGTCCTTCATTCTCGAACCCTACCTGTGGGCGCTGGGCGTGGACGGCACCGTCGGGGTGAAGCGGTTCGACACTCACGTTGACTATAACCCCTTGACTGTGGTCAAGCATCTCGATTGGGGAATCATGGCCAAGGGCGAAGTGCGGAAAGGGAAGTGGGGCATCCTCGGCGATGGATTTTTCGCCCAACTCTCAGCGAGCGGCGATCCTCCCGGACCGCTTTACAACAACGCGAACATCAAGCTTCAGCAGGGAATGGTGGAGCTTGCGCTCGCCTACCGAATCATCGACGACCGACGCGGCTTCGTCGATATTTACGCGGGCGCACGCTATAACTACTTCGGGATTGATGTTGACGCGAGCGTTGACGATGCCGGCGTTCAGGAAATTGGCGATAATGTTACGCAGCGCATCGCGAACCAGATTAGCGCGCGTGCGCAAAGCGCCTTAGGCGCGGAAGAGCAGAAAGTCGAAACCAAGATAGCTCAAGAGGAAGTAATCCTGAGAGAGGACGTCCGCGTCCTGGAGCAAGATGTTCGGGACAGAATCATCGCGACTGTGGAGTCGGACATCGAAAAGAGGTTACGCCAGGATTTGGCCGACAATAGTCTCTTGCGCGATGCGCTTCGCGACGCGGAAATTCTCGGTGTAACCAAAGGCGTCCGCAGCGAAGTCCGCGCGCTTGTCAACGCTACGATCGCTGCGCGCGAGGCGGAGGATCGCGAGCGCATAGAAGCTCGCCTGGAGCAGGATCGCGCCCGCGTGGAGGCGCGCATCGCGCAGGCAAAGGCCAGGGCTGAGGCTCGCGTCACTCAGGCCGAGAAAAGACTCTCCAAGGCCCTTGCCAGGGAGCTTGAGGAGCGTCTCCCAACATCGAGATCCGGTGACCAGTGGTGGGTCGATCCGATTGTCGGCCTTCGCGGTCAGATTAACTTCACCCGGTGGCTCTTCCTGGCGCTCCAGGGGGATGTCGGCGGATTTGGGGCTGGCTCTCAAATCGCATGGTTCGCCAGCGGCTCAATTGGCTTCAATCTTACGCGCAACATTTTCTTGGAGACAGGCTATCGCTATTTCTACATGGATTACGTAAAGAACGGCTTGACTTACGATGCCGCGCAATCCGGACTCTTCACGGGAGTTGGCGTGAAATTCTGAAGAAGTCCATGCCAGAAGCAGCTAAGTGTCAGTCAGTGAAGATTCCTGATTGAAAGCAATTAAACCCGTGTTTCTTCTAAACTCCTGCCAAAACATGAGCCTGCTCGAACGCGACAACGGCACATGAAGGCAAATTTCCCAATATAACTCGCCCAAAACAGTGATCCTATTATGAAAATATATCATCTCGTTACGACCGCTTTGACTGCATGTTCCGTGCTCGCGGCTCTGGCACCCGCCACCGTGCGGGCGCAGGAAGCATCCCCCTCGCCGGCGCAGGCAACATCGCGCGTCGACCCGCAAGCCCTCGAAGCCCTCAAACGCATGAGCACGACGCTGGGCGCGGCGAAGGCGCTTACCTATCGCTCAAGAACCATCGTCGAGGTGCCCGCGAAAACCGGCCAGTTCATTACGCTTTTCTCCACCGCGGAGGTCGCGCTTAAACGGCCAGACAAACTTCGCGCCCGGC
Source organism: uncultured Verrucomicrobiae bacterium (assembly GCA_963784465.1). Taxonomy (GTDB): domain Bacteria; phylum Verrucomicrobiota; class Verrucomicrobiia; order Chthoniobacterales; family Terrimicrobiaceae; genus DASTFP01. The sequence goes on along the minus strand of CAWASQ010000064.1, from coordinate 95,748 downwards.
TTACTGGCGAGGCCCCCCATTTCGATTTTTATTACGATGGAGCCACGGCCTCCGCCGTCGCTCCCGTCAACAACGTCTATTCCACTGTTGAAGCCCCGTCGACAATCGACACCATGGTCCCTGCGATGCAGCAGGAGACTGGTATCCGCTTCGTTTCCGCCCCCTTGCTTTTCAGCGATCCTTATGGCGTGTTGACGCGGAAACTGATCAGCGGCATTGTCGTCGGTCCGGCGGTGGTCAACGGACACCCGTGCCAGCACCTCGCATTTCGGTCCCCTGGCGTCAATTGGGAGATCTGGATCGAGTCGGGCAAGCGAGCTTTGCCCTGGCGACTGGCGGTGACCTTTACGGACCGGACAAATTTTCCGCGCGTGTTGGTTCAATTTTTGAGTTGGAATCTCAATCCGTGGCTCAAGGCCGGAGATTTTTCCTTCCGAAAACCGGCCGGCGCCCGCGAAATCCCCTTCGTCTCTGTGATCAAGCCAAACGCCCGCTGATCCGGGCCATCAATGAAACTCTTATGAAACATCTCTTCTCTCTCATCGCAACGATGACTGTCGGCGCGGTTTTTCTGGTCTCCCAGACTGGCTGCACTGGAGTCTATGAGGACGGTCCCGCCTACGGCCCCTATGCGACCTATGGTGGAGCCTACTATGGCGGAGCGGGCTTCTATCATGGCGCCTACTATGGTGGTAGTTCGGCCTACTGGAACGATGGCTCCGGATACGCCCGAGGATGGCGCGGAAGCACCGCTTCATGGGATGATGGATCGGGGCATATCAGCGGTTACCGCGGTGGCTCGGCTTCATGGGGCGGTGGCTCTGGCAGCGCAACGGGGTGGCGGGGCGGCACGGCCTCCTGGGGCGGCGGCTCCGGCTCCTTCCACGGGGCTTACGGTCGCTCGGGCTCATGGAGACGGTGATGAGGTGACCGCGAGGCAACTTCAAGCATCAAGTCGACCTCCCCATCTTCGCGACGAGGTATTTCCTCTGGAAGGCCGTTTTAAGACGCTTTGTCGGAACTAAGAAGGCGCTTCCACGCGGAAAGTCTGTCGACGAATTCCGCCGGCTGCTTCGGATCTCCCTGAGAATCACGTGGGTTATGTGCCACGCCGATAGAAGCCAATATGAGAAGCACCATGACTGGATAAAGCGCGCGTTGACCGGCGGCGCCTTAGCTGGTGTTTTGGTAAGAGCGCGATGGAATTACTCGAAGCACTTAGGTCGCATATGGCGGATCTGCCGCCCTTGGCGAAGTTTGCTATCGCCATCGCGGTAATCGCCGGCGTTCCGCCGCTGGCCCGTCGCGCCGGGCTCCCGGAGATGGTCGGGTTGCTGCTCTTCGGGGTCGTCTTGGGGCCGCATGTCCTGGGCTTCTTCGGTGAGGACAGACCCATTGCTAACTTCTTCGCGGAGTTAGGCAAGCTGCTGTTGATGTTCTCGGCCGGTCTTGAGGTCGACGTCGATCTCTTCCGCAAGGCTCAAACCCGGTCAATCATCTTCGGCTTGATCACCACTACTGTGCCATTGCTCCTCGGCACCTTGTTTGGGCTCGCCTTCGGATATGCCATCATTCCCGCGATTGTCGTCGGGTCGCTGCTCGCATCCCACACGCTGCTCGGCCTTTCGATCATCCGCCGTCTCGGTGCCATCCGGCTCGAACCCGTCATCGTTACGATCGGCGCAACGGTTTTGTCGGATACGCTATCGTTGATCGTATTCGCGATCTGCGTTCCGACCTACGCGGCTGGCTTCTCGCTCTCCGGGCTCGCCACCCAGCTCATAGAGATCGCCGTCTTCGTCCCTCTCATCCTCTTCGGGCTCAGTCGCGCGGGCGCCTATGTGTTGAGCAAGGTGCAGAACAACGAGGACGCCGAATTCGTCCTGATGCTCGGCATCATGGCGGTGGCCGGCATGCTTGCAGATTTCATCAACCTGCCGGGCATCGTCGGGGCCTTCCTGGCGGGACTCGCCGTCAACGCCGCGGTCCGGGAACGCGCGGCGAAGACCAAGCTGGATTTTTTCGGCAAGGCCTTATTCATTCCCTGCTTCTTTGTTGCGACGGGATTTCTCATCGATCCGATCGCATTTGCGCAAAGCGTCCTCGACAGCCTCCCTTTGGTCGCGGGAATCATCGCCACGCTCGTCCTCGGAAAGTGGATCGCTGCGACAGTCGTAGGCCGCGCCTTCGGCTACACGCCTGCGGCACGAATGACGATATGGGCGCTGACGCTGCCGCAGGTCGCTGCCACGCTCGCCGCAACCCTTGTCGCCTATCACACGGTCAACTCGAACGGCCAGCGGATGCTGGATGAAAGGATGCTCAACGCAGTGCTCGTCCTGATGCTAGCCACTTCCATTCTCGGGCCGGTCCTGACGGAACGATTCGCACCCCGCATGCTCGATGCAGAAGCGCGCCAAAGAGATGGCGCGGGCTGATCGTTTGCAGCGGCCTATGTCGATGACGCCGTGCCGAAGTTTCTTCCAGATCAGGCTTCCGTAGAAAGGTTTTTTCGTCGTGACTCCTTCAAATAGCCCTCCGCCGCGACGATCGGAACGGGGGCCGAGGCCCTCCTCTCCGCTACCGCGCAACCGTTCACCAAAAGCGGACGGGCAGAATGAGCAGCCAAACAAAGACACGAATCTCACGGGCAAGGACTTCCTGCATCGGCTGATACGTCAACTCCGTGTAGAGCCGGTCGTAGCGCGGATGCTTGGCGGTCGCGATCCACTTCTTTACTTCGACGCCGAACTCCTCCACCGACATGCCGCTGAGCGTGGCCGCGAGGATTTTCTCGAGGTCCTTCATCGAGAGCTTCGCCGATCGCATCGCGATTGCCCGAGAGCACGGTCTTGAACGGCTCGATCTTCTTGAGCTCCGGTTTCTTTTCCGCCAGCGCCGGCACGCGCTCCAGGCAATACATCACCTGGGTATACATCGGGTGCGAGACCCAGAGCGTGCCGTCCTGGTCGAAGGTGGCGATGCGTTCCGCGGGCGGGACAAAATTCGCGCCGCCGGTGGTCGTGGTGGCTTTGACAAAGTCCACGATGGCCTGTTTCGCCGCACCGTCGTTCCACGAAGGGAGCGGGTCCTGCGCATGGGTGGTGGTGAGGCCGGCGAAAGCAATCGCCAGCGCGGCAATGATGTTGCGGTTGGGTTTCATGGGATGTGAACAGGAGCCAACGGAGGAAACAGAGAGAGTATCCGGTTTCTCCATTCGCTCCGTTTGCTCCTGTTCGATGGGCTTGTTTTGCTCTCGTTCGGTTCGCTGGTGAAGTCGCGGGTCGCCTCGTAGGAGACGGCCCGCGCGTTTCACGAGCGAATTTTCACGTTGCTGAAACGGCTCAAGGTTTCAGGTCGAACTGATGGAGCTTCTTCGCTGCAGTGCCGTAGTGGCCGAGGTGGTAAACGGCCGCGCCTGCAGGCGAGAAGGTGAACGCCTCAAACGGTTCGGCGAGCATCTTGTCCAGATACTCTCTGGGGGCGAGGCCGGTTGTGACGTGCGGATGGTAATGCTCGCCGGACGACTTCGGCACGAACTCCGAAACGTAGGTGATCAACATCGGGAGCACCTCGGGAACGTCGCCGGTGACGAACGCAGCCGAGGTTCCGGTTTTCACCGTGAACGGGGTCACAGCGTCAATCACCTGCTGTTCCAGCTTGAGCAATTCAGGAGTCGGTTTGATGACAATGCCCGAGAGGCCAAGGTCCTTGTCCGGTATGTAGTAGTATTTGAAAGCTTCCAACTTCAGGCCGGTCACATTGGCGGTGGCGAAGACTTTGCCGACGGCGGCATAGACTTTATCGAGGTCCTCGGTGCGGACGAATCTCTGCACCAAGGTGATGTGGGGACGGTGGGAGGCGTCGAGCGCGAAGCCCTTCGGAAAGACCTTGCGCAGACGGTCGTTGGTGGCGGTCGCGTGCTGGATCATCGTGGCATCCGGCTCCAGCAGGATGTCGATGGCCATGATCGCGTTTGGCTTGGCATCGGCGGCGAGGGCATGTCCTCCGGCCAGGGCGACGGCACAGGCCATCGCTCCTTTAAGCAGGGAGTGAGTGAGGTTTTTGGTGGTTAGTTTCATGGTTGGTTCCTTTCTGCGGTTTGTTGGTGAGTTGGTGGGCTGACGGATGACTATTTCTCGAAGGGGAAGATCTGTTTCCAGTCGTTCTTCATGCTGATGACGGTCCAACCGTCCTTCTTCGCCTGGTCGTATTCGCGCTTCGCGTCGTCGTGCAGGACGAGCATCGAGAGCCGCGCGCCGCTGCCGGCTTTGGTGTATTCGAGCATCTGCTGGTCGCCGATGGAGTTGCCGACTGCCATGACCGGACGGCGGCCGATCATCAGGTGGATGCCTTCGGGTTTGTTGACGTCGTTATCGTTGAGCAAGAGCTTGGGCTCCTTGGTCAGGAAGGGTTTGCCGTCCTTGGCATAGCCATATTTGGTGCCGCCCGCGCTGCCGACGACCTGCTCGGGCGGGATGCCATAGGTCTTCTCGGCATACTGGCGCACAAAGTCCTGCCCACCGCCGGTGACGATGTAAGTCTTGTAACCGTTCGCCCGAAGATACTTCAGCACTTCCTGCATCGGCGATAGGTCATTTCGGTGAAGGGCTTCTTCCACCGCGGATTCTTGGCTTCCGCGAGCCACCTCTTAGCCTCGGCGCTGAACTCCTCGACTGACATGCCGGTGGAGGTGGCGGCGAGGATCATCAGAAGATCCTCCATGGTGGAGTTTCTCCATCGCGGCGCGGTCGCCGTGGAGCAGTTCCAGCACGGTGCTGAAGGGCGCGACTTTGGCGAGTTCGGGCTTCTCCTTTACCAGCGCAGGGACGCGTTCGAGGCAATACATCACCTGCGTGTACATCGGGTGCTCGACCCAGAGCGTGCCGTCCTGGTCGAAAGTGGCGATGCGTTCCCGGGCGGGACAAAATTCGCGCCGCCGGTGGTCGTGGTGGCTTTCACAAAGTCCACGATGGCCTGTTTCGCCGCGCCGTCGTTCCACGAAGGGAGCGGGTCCTGCGCATGGTGGTGGTGAAGCCGGCAAGGGTAATCACCAGCGCGGCAATGATGTTGCGGTTGGGGTTCATGGGATGTGAACAGGAGCCAACGGAGGAAACAGAGAGAGTATCCGGTTTCTCCATTCGCTCCGTTTGCTCCTGTTCGATGGGCTTGCCTACCGGAAGTGCCTTCCTTTCTCGCTTCACTCCGCGGCAAAACGGCGGAAGAACCACTTCTTCACCGCTTCCACCGCCAGCAGGTAGGCGAGCAGCATGACGATCAGGATAAGGAAAAGCAAAGCCGGCGGCGCCACAAAACCGAGAACCCCTTCTTTCGACGAACTCCTACCGGGAGTGCCTTCCTTTCTTGCTTCACTCCGCGGCAAAACGGCTGAAGAACCACTTCTTCATCGCTTCCACCGCCAGCAGGTAGGCGAGCAGCATGACGATCAGGATAAGGAAAAGGAAAGCCGGCGGCGCCACAAAACCGAGATGCACGCCGGCAGGAGTGAAAGGCAGCACTACGGCCACCGCCACCACCGTCAGCGAACAGGCGATCAGCCAGGGGTTGGGACGGCTTTTGAAGGGGTTCTTGCGGGTGCGGATGATGAAGATGACCAGCACCTGCGTGGCCATGGACTCAATAAACCAGCCGGTATGAAACAGCGCCTCCCCGGCATGGAAGACCGCCAGCATGACGTAGAAGGTGAGGAAATCGAAAACCGAGCTGACCGAGCCGATAATCAGCATGAAGTTGCGAATGAAGGTCATATCCCAGTGCCGGGGATGGCTCAGGTAATCATCATCCACCCGGTCCAGCGGAATGGGTAGTTCAGATACGTCGTAGAGGAGGTTGTTGAGCAGGATCTGCACCGGCAGCATGGGAAGGAAGGGGAGAAAGAGCGAGGCCCCGGCCATGCTGAACATGTTGCCGAAATTGGAGCTGGTGCCCATCATGATGTATTTCATGATGTTTCCGAAGGTGCGCCGTCCTTCCAGGACGCCGGCATGGAGGACCCCCAGGTCGTGCTCCAGAAGGATCATGTCCGCCGCCGCTTTCGCCACGTCCACGGCACTGTCCACCGAAATGCCCACATCGGCCGAATGGAGCGATGGGGCGTCATTGATGCCGTCGCCGAGATACCCCACCACATGGCCGCGCCGTTTGAGGGCGAGGATGACCCGGTTTTTCTGAGCAGGTGCTACGCGGCAGAAGAGGTTCACTTGCTCCACCCGCGCTGCGAGTGCCAGGTCATCCAGTTGCAGGATCTCCGCGCCGGTTAGCACCCCGGTAACGAGAAGGCCGAGTTGCGCGAAGATATGCTGGGTCACCAGCTCGTTGTCGCCGGTGATGATCTTGACCGCGACCCGGTCGGCAGCAAGTCCGGCCAGGGCCGCCTTGGCGCTCTCCTTGGGGGGGTCGAGGAAGGCGGCGAAGCCCGCAAAGACCAGTTCCGATTCATCGCTTACCACGGCATGCGGATGGTCCATCCCCACCTGTCGTGAAGCGATTCCCAGCACCCGGAAGCCCTCCTTACTGAGCGCTTCGAATTGCGCATTGATATTCACGCGCGCCGCATCATCCAGAGGATGCAGGCCAGCATCCTCATCCGCCTCATAGCTGACCGACAGCCGCAGGATATCTTCGGGAGCCCCTTTGACAACCAGCATCCTGCTCGTGCCGTTGTCAAGGAGCACCGAAATCCGGCGACGCTCGAAGTCGAACTGCACTTCATCTATCTTGCGCCAGCCGCTCGCGTCGATCTCCGTGTGCTCCAGAATGGCGTCATCGAGGGTACTCTTCAAACCGGTTTCAAAAAAGCTGTTGTAATAGGCCAACTCCAAGACCCGCTGACTTTCCTTCCCCAGGGGATTCAGGTGGCGTTCCAGATGGATGCGGGCTTCGGTCAGGGTGCCGGTCTTGTCGGTGCAAAAGACATCCATGCTCCCTAGGTTGTGGATCGAGGCCAGTCGCTTGACGATCACCTTGTTGGCCGCCATACGCAGCGCGCCCCGCGACAGCGTTACGGAGACCACCATGGGGAGGAGTTCGGGGGTCAGTCCCACCGCAAGGGCCACGGCAAACAGGAACGATTCGAGCCAGGGACGGTGAAAGAAGGCGTTGACCAGAAGGACGAACAGGACCAGGAGCACCGTTACGCGCATGATGAGAAGGCCGAATTGGTGGGTCCCCTGCTCAAAGGCGGTGGGAGGAGCCTTGGCAAGGAGGGTGTCGGCAATCTCACCGAGTTCCGTATTCTGCCCGGTGCGGCACATCAGAACCTTGGCCGTGCCGCTGATAACCGATGTCCCCAGGAGCACGGTGTTGCCGGCAGCGAGGACTTCAGTCTCTGCGGGTAATTCAACCGGGGATTTTTCCACCGGAAAAGCTTCTCCGGTCAGGAGGGCCTGGTTGACGAAAAAGTCCTTTGCCTCCAGCACCCGGCCGTCGCAGGGGACAAGGTCGCCGGCGGCAAGGAGTGCCACATCTCCCGGCACCATCTCCGCAAGTGGTATCTCCAGAAGCTTGCCGTCCCGAAGCACCTGTCCACGCACCACCACCGAATGGCGCAGACGTTCCGCTGCCTGTCCGGCCCGGTATTCCTGGACGAAATCGAGGGTCACACTCATGAGGACGATGGTGCCGATGATGAAGAAGCTGCTGGCGTCACCGGTAAAAGCGGATAGGGCGCTGGCGGTAAGGAGAATGATGACCAGGGGGTTGCGGAACTTGGCGAGAAATTGCAGGATCAGTGCCCTTTTGCGCTCCTCATGGATAAGGTTTGGGCCGAACTGTGCCAGGCGGAGAGCCGCCTCAGCGCTGCTCAGTCCGTCAGGACTTGCGGCCAACTGTTCCAAGAGCGCCGTGACCGGCAGTCGCCAGAATGGGGAATCCGTTTTAATGACGGCTGCAGGCATGATGGATTCTCTTCAGCGCATGGCTGGGAATGACTACCATTGAGAGCAAAACAAGAATGAAAGATCAAATTATTGCTGCTCCTTGGGAGCCAGCATCTACGCCAACGCTCCGTTATGTCGGAAAAGAGGCTTCCCCCCCGGCGCCGACGATCACCCTGTCGATTGCACCCGCCATGACCATGCAGCCAATTGTGACAGGTGGACCCCTGTTTCCGGCTCCCGTTCGGTTCGACGTAACCGGGCCGGTGCCTCTAACGTCCAGCGGCGCCAGGAAAGAAGAGGGCGCAAAGGCACGCTGGATGACGGTGCCATTGCCCGCCATAGTCCAGTTTGAGAAAGGAAGAACATATTGGCTGGTTTTGCAGAGCATCGACGGCGAGGCCGGCTGGAAAGTTGCACGGGGAACGTGGGAAATGCAACGAACGCAGGGCGGCGGCCTGTCCTGGCGAGCGGCGTAAACGGACGGACTGAAGGGATTTCACAACGTCGTGCATCACGAGCAGCCACGGACGTGGCCAAGCGTGGTGCTCTACCGCTTCGAGTCGGCGCTGGTGTTTTTCAAAGCGCCGTATTTCAAGAAGCGCGTGCTCGAGGTGGCTGCCTCGCGTCCCGGCATCAAATGTGCCTTCGGTTGCCCATCGAAAACGGGGCTCGGAAATTCTCGATGTGGCGCTGGAGGAGATTGCTTCCGGCTCGACCGTCATTTCGGGTGCGATAAATGCCGAATCAGCCCCTGACCATCCAGGCGACCAAAGGATCTGGCGTTCATCCCTCCGTTTCCGGGAAGTATCGTTAAATATCTCTCAAAAACATCCGCGTTCAATCGCCTCTATGGAGAGATTCATACGTTCCTTGCCTGGCGGGACGGGAAGCCGGTGGGGAGAATCGCCGCGATTGTTAATTAATCGCGCACACAATGAACGCTATGAGGATAAGACCGTTTTTTTTGGCTTCTTCGAGTGCGAGGATAACAGCGAGTTGGCGCAGGCGCTCCTTACGGCGGCCACCAAAGTGCTTCGATCCCGAGGGCTAGCTCGAATCGCTGCGCGGTCCTTACAATCCCAGCATAAACGATGAGTGTGGCTTGCTCGTGCAGGGCTTCGAACATCCGCCATGTCTTGGGCTTGTCTGGAATCCTGATACCACAGGGCCTTGATCGAACAAATGGGCTTTAAGACCGTTTGTAAATCCTTTGCCGAGGACATGGGTGTGAATCTCGGCGCGCCGGTAACACTGCTGATTTTCGATGATCAGATCTTCGGAACAGATTCTGCGATGACCCCCATCCGGCAGACGTTTCCGAGACCCGTGGTTGAGGACGTCGCCGCCGCGCGCGGATCCTTTTAATGAGTGGAAGAGGAACTCAGGGCGAAGGCTTTGGGGGAGTCTCGAGCGGTATCGGGGAGCCCTTTGTTTTCGTGGCGGCGTGTTTTAGCAGGGCAAATATGTCGCTGTCCGTCGAGAGCACCAGGGTGGAATCTTTGGTGAAGATTTTGTGATAAGTCTCCAGGGTCTTGAGGAAGGCGTAGAACTCGGCGGCCTGCGGATTTTGCGTATAGGCACGGGCGTAAATCTCCGTGGCCTTGGCGTCAGCCTCGCCCCGGATCTGCTGCACCTGACGGTAGGCGTTGGACTGGATTTCGTTCAGGTCGCGCTCGCGCTGGCCTGCAATGCGCGCGGATTCACCCTCACCCTCGGAACGAAAGCGCTGTGCGATCTGGAGTCGCTCGCTGATCATGCGCTGGTAGATGCGGTCGAGGACATCGGGGTTATAGTTTACTCGCTTGATCCGGAAATCGAGCACGGCGATGCCGAACCCCGCCAGTTTTTGCGTGGCAGCGGTTTTGATTTCCTCTTCGATCTTCAGCCGGCCGAACGCGATGGGTGGGAGGACGCCGATGGTGCCGGTGGGGCCGCCTTTGAGGGTCTCGTCGTGCAGTGGCTGGCGGTTCTTGTCGGTGCGCACGATTTCGATAAGGTCGTGTTTGGCGATGGAGTTGCGCGTTTCGCTGCCGAGGATGTCTTCGAGGCGCGACTGGGCGCTGCGCTCATCGTGCAAACGCACGAAATAAGTCTTCGGATCTTCGATGCGCCAACGCGCGAATGTGACGACGTGAATGTATGTCTTGTCCCTCGTGGGGATGGCAACCGGAGCGCCCTCCCATTCCAGGAAGCGCTTGTCGAGACTGTTCACGCTTTGCACCAATGGTGTCTTGAAATGCAAACCCGGCTCGGTGATCGGGTCGCCGACCGGTTTTCCAAACTGCGTGATGATCACCTGCTCGGTCTGGTTAACCGTATAGATCGAACCGGAAAAGAGAACGAGGAACAAAACAAGGGCAACGGCGATAACCGCTGCTGGAAGCCAAGCCTTTTTCATCATGGCCGGCCCTCCCCAGGTTTGGTCGAGAGCGGCAGGATCGGAAGCAGTTGCCGCAGGGACTCGTCAACGATGATTTTTTGCCCCATTTGAGGCAGGATTTCACTCATCGTCTCGAGGTAAAGGCGAGTGCGGGTGATCTCGGGCGCCTTGACATATTCTTGAAGCACGGCGCTAAAAGCCGCGACGTCACCCTCGGCCTCATTGACGCGCTTGAAGCGATAGCCCTCCGCCCCGCGTATTGTCTGGTCGGCTTCACCTTTGGCTTTCGGCACCGCCTTGTTGTAGTCGCCGTTGGCGATATTGATCGCGTTTTCGCGGTCCTGCTGGGCTTTGTTCACCTCGTTGAACGATGCCTGCACCTGACTGGGCGGGTTCACGTTTTTCAACTGCACCTGATCCACGCGAATGCCGAGATGGTACCGCTTGGACAAGTCCTGCATCCGGGCGAGCGCCTCGATCTCAATGTCTTGCCGTCCGATGGTGATCAGTTCGTCCACTGTGCGGTCGCCGATCACCTCACGCATTGCGGCTTCGGACAAATCGCGGAGGGTTTCCCCCGGATTGCGCACATCGAAGAGATACTGCCTCGGGTCTTCGATGCGATATTGCACGACCCACTCCACGAGTGCCGCATTCAGGTCACCGGTGACCATGGATTTTTCCTCGTCCGGATTCTGGCCGGCCTGGATCGGATTCGTAGTGTAGCCCGACGTGGAGAAGCCGAACTCGAGTTTCAATTGCCGCCGTGTCGGCAGCACGGTCACAGCGTCGATACCAAATGGCAGCTTGAAGTGCAGCCCCGGCTCAACCGTTTTAAAAAACTTCCCGAAATGCAGCACCACACCCTCCGATTCGGCTCCCACCGTGTAGTAGGACGTCCACAGCGCTGCGATCAGCAGGACGCCAATGAGGGCGCCAATGAAGATGGCGGCAATCCGGCCAGCCGATGGGGGGCTGAAATTCACATTGATGACGCGCGGCGCGTGATCAGCCACGGGAGTAAGGCTATTGGAGTATGGGGCTTCGTCTAGAAGAATAACGGGCAGATCACTCCCGTGCAACGTAGTGATTCGGGCCGCCCAGAGCCATGAACTTGCTGTGCAGAAGAAAGCCGGCCAGCAGCGCCAGCACCGTCAGGCAGAAACTGGCGAGGGCAGCGGTAACGTGATGGCTGTAGTCGAGGAATTTCCCATGATCGGGCCCACAAACACGGTGCAAATGGGTGTCACGAGCGCCCCCTCCTTACTCTCTGGAGATCATTTCAAACCGGGGGCTGATTCGGACGGTCCTTGCCGCTGTCCTGATTGTCTTTTTTGGCTGGAGATTCGTTCTCTGATCTTCGATCAGCGCAACCCGCCGGTGATGTAGAGTGTCTCGCCTGTTATAAACGACGAGTCCGAGGACGCGAGGAAGACGACGGCAGGTGCGATGTCCTGTGGTTGGGCGATGCGGCCCAGCGGAGTGGTGGCTTCGGTTTGTTTGCGAAAATCGCTCTCCGATAATTCCCGCGCTTTGTGTGCCCTCCGTTTCCACCATGCCGGGGTTGATCGAATTTACGCGGATGTTGCGCGAGCCGAGTTCCTTGCCCAATGAGCGGGTCACGGCATCCACAGCTGCTTTCGTGGCGCTGTACACAGAGCCGCCCGGGGGACCCCAAGTGCTAACAATGGAACTGGTATTGATGACGCTGCCGCCCGCTGGACCGAAGTGCTTGAGCGCTTCCTGCGTGGTGAGGAGTAACCCAAGCACATTCAAGTTGAATTGTTTGTGGAAATGTTCTTCGGTGATCTTCTCGAAGGGAACATCTCGTAAATGCCTGCGTTGTTGACCAGGATGTCAAGTTGGCCGAACGCCGCCTTCGTCTCGGCGAAGAGGCGGTCAATGTCCGTCTTCTTCGCGACGTACATCTTAGCCGCGTCGTCCAGCGAACGCGCCGCCTACTTCAGAATCAAGGCAGCCACGAGGGTGAGACGTTTGCATTCCCGCGTGTCGTTCAAGAAGGTCAAGGGACAAACCCGCCGTCGCAACCAGTTCAGAGCGGAGGGACGGGTTCGTGTGTAGCAGATCTCGGCCAACTCTGTGGCAGACGGGTTCGCCTTGAGACGGGGATAGGCGCTATCGCTGGCGCTCTTCCGGCCCATCGATGCCAGCGTGGATTCGGCAACGCGACCCCGCCAGACGTAGGAGTTGCCCCACTACGAACGCTCCGGTTGCTACCAGCTACGAGCGACAGTTGCGGGTGGGTTATCCTTCCTCCCACTGGGGTGACGCGCCCTTTTCACGGCGTACGCCGAAACTCCATGGTTAAGGGTTCCGCCTCGGTTCTATTGCCGAACGCTACTCGGCAAAGTGCCGTCGAACCTTCGCCGCGATCTGACGATCCGTCATCTTGTCAACTGTTTCAATACCTATGACGCGTCCACCGAGGTTATTTCCTTCAAGACGTTCTTTCAGTTCATTCTTTGCCTCGCCAGGACCAAATATCAGAATAGACTCTGCATCACGAATACACGCAATGATCGCATCATAGTAAATGTTGAGATGTTCCGTAAAAGTTCTCTGGCGGCTATCATCCGCGGGTACTTGCTGTGATTCATAGGGACCCTTAAGAGGTGAATCACCAGAACGCCGGCGCTGTTTTTCTACCTTCGATATTATCAGTCCTATCTCTTCCCCTTTGTCCGTAAAAGCAACGACAATAGCCTTCCTATGGTCAATCCACAGACCCATTTTGGTTCTCATCGATATCTCCTTTGTCTACCAGTTCCACCTAACAATTGATTGATTTAAATGATTTCTGTATATTAGCGCGCATTTATATTGTGAAGAGGGTCGAATTCCAGGAACCGAGGACTTAGAGGGCTCCAGCATCTCTACCGGGCCATGGCGTGGCTGGGAGAAGAATTTTGGGGACGGGACGCAGCCCGCGTTGCAGCAAGGATGTGATCGAAGAAGCCCTCTTTGACCGGGAGCGCGATCGGTGCGGCGACCGTGGAACTCACGCCGGTCGACCCCCGACCTTTTGACGCTCTCCAGCAGATGACGTGGATCGACCGCGGTGTTCACCTTTTACTGCAAGCGAGGACCCGCCTTTGAATGAGCACTGGCGCTCTACGCTGTCGTGTTGGTATGCCCCCGGTCTTTCGTGGTCTCCAATGCGATTGTGCAGCAAATAACGGTGAACCTTTGGCAAGGAGCGGGAAGCACGGGACGGCTTTTAGCAAGATTATTTCATCAAACCAAATCGAACCCTCAACCACTAACCGGAGCAGCCTATGCCCCTTTACGAATACGTCTGCCGCAAGTGCCATAACAAATTTGGCGAAGTGCTGACCATCAAGGAACACGAGACGAAGAAGGTGCACTGCCCGAAATGCCAAGGGACCGACTTGGAAAAAGTCATCGAGTCGTTCTTCGCGAAGACGGCGAGTAAGACGCGAGGCTACGGTGGAAGAACCGGAACCCGCCTCGCTAAGTGAACAATCCACCGAAGATAACGCACACGCTTTGACCCAGGGAGAACCGACCCGTGCGGCTCGACTTTTTCAAAATGAAAGGACGATCAAACCATCATGATCCTGCCAGTGCAGACGACCTTCCGAAACATGGACGCATCCGCGGCTGTGGCGGCGCGGGTCCAGGAGGAGGCGGATAAGCTCGACAAGTATTTCGACCGCATCACGAGCTGCCGCGTGATCGTCGAGGCGCCGCATCGGCATCATCGGCGCGGCGAGCCATTTCACATCCGCATCGAACTCGGAGTGCCGGGCAAAGAACTCGTCGTTACGCATGTGCCGACGCTTGAACACGAAGACCAACGAGAGTGGCACAAGCATCTGGAAGTCGAGGGTCCGCACAAGGATGTGTATGTGGCGATTCGCGACGCATTCAAGGCGATGCGGCGGCAGTTGCAGGACTACGTGCGCTGCCTGCGCCAGATGTGAAGACGCATCTATCAGATGCACAACGCCTCGGCTCTTCTTAGCCCCCGGTTTGAAATGATGTCCTACCTCGGGATGACCTGAGCGGCTGCTGGATGCCGCGCCCTGAGGCGAAGTTCTTTTCGGGAAAGTTCCAAAGCCATGAAAATATTGACTGAAACTGAGACATCGGGCGCGAAGCTCGGGGTGGGTCTGCTCGGTTGCGGCGCGTTTGGCCGCTTCTGCCTGCGCGAGTTTGGCGCAAGGAATTTGGCCTGCCGGTCTGCGCGGACGTCCACGCACTCGCCGCGCGCGACGATGTACAGATCGTCCACATCGCTACGCCGCCCTCGACGCACTGCGAACTCGCTATCGCCGCGCTCGACGCAGGTAAGCATGTGCTTTGTGAAAAGCCGCTCGCGACCACACTCGCAGACGCGCGCCGCATGATCGAAGCCGCGCGGACGGCGCGCCGGTTTCTCGCTGTAAATCTCATCATGCGCTACGATCCGCTCAACCAGGCTGTCGCCCGCATCCTCGAAGCCGGCCTGCTCGGCGCGCCGCTGCATGCGTTCTTTGAAAACTACGCAGGCGACACTCCGCTCGGCCCCGAGCACTGGTTTTGGAGCCGGAGATCAGCGGCGGCATATTCATCGAGCATGGCGTCCATTTTTTCGATCTCTTTCGCATGTGGTTCGGGCCGGGCCAAGTCGTGGCGGCGCAGCAGTCGGAGCGGCCAGAGTCGGGCGGCATCATCGACCAGGTCCATTGCACCGTGCGCTACGGCAGTGTGCTGCTCGCGAATTTTTACCACGGCTTCCACCAGTCCAGCCGCATGGAGGCGCAGGAGGCGCGCATCGTCTGCGAGCGCGGGACGATCCGGCTCTTCGAATGGGTGCCGACGCGCATCGAGATCGATCTGCTCGCAAACTACGCTGATCTGGACGCCGTCCGCTCGATCGTGCCGCATGCGGAGGTCGAAGAGGTCGCGCGCTACGAGGGCGGCGAGCGCGACATCCTCGCCCGTCACGAATCATTTCTCGCCGACGGTCGCTTCCGCATCCGCGGCAGCACGGGCATGTCGAAGCAGGAACTCTACGGCCACGTCGTGCGCGCGCTGCTCGCAGACCAAATCCGCTCGATCGACGACCCACAGCACCGGCGGCTCGTCTCCGAGGAAAACGGCCTCACTTCTCTAGAGATCGCAGTCGAAGCCCACGAGTTGGCGCGAAAAGCCTCCGCTCAACCGAGCGCAACGCGTTCCTGAATTGCTTACAACGCCCTTTCCTCCCAATCCATCGCCGACGGCTTGTTAACGTTACACCGGCCACGGTTGAAGCCGATTCGGCCGGCGTACCGCGAAGGGGATTTCAGCAGAAGCAAAATTAGGATGTGACACCACTCTGGCGCATTCCATATTGACTAATGACAAATCCACTGAAGGAAGGTGCCTTGACCGAGAATTCAGCCGGCATCGGCACGGTGACTCGGAGGATGGTGCACAAGCGTGCGGTTGAACTGGCGCTCATCAACGGCCGTACCGCGCTCGAGGTGTCCAAATCCGATTGGGAACAGGCAAAGCGGGAATTGACGGGTGAACCGGGCACGGACTCGAACGAGGCAGTCCTGGAATCAGCGCCCGAATCCGAACGCTGGGATCCGGTGCATGGCTCGACAGGTCACAAAGTGCCAGTGGCTTCCGGTGAGGATGAGGATGACGAAGGGCGAAGCGATAGTGAAAGGCTCGTTGAAGAGGGCATCGCCGAGGCAGAGCACGATCAAAGGCTCCAAGCCGCCAGAACCCAACGACAAGAGGAGGAATGACGAACACAGCATCGGGGCGAGGCCAAAGGCTTTTTCTGTCTTGCTTCACTTCATAGAATTTCCTTAAGGGCTCCTCCGCTTGTGCTCGCGTTCTTAGTGCTTGAGCGGCGATAAGACCGACAACGCTAGCAGATCGTGTAAGAACCAACCATGCAGACCGCTTTCGGCAATTTTCCAAAGGCGATGAGCCTATTCTTTGAAAGGCTGACGATCCTCGGCGGCGCAGTGACCTACTCTCAAAGGCGAGTTCTCCCCCACGGCGCTCGCCCTTCCTGTTCCTACTGCCTCCCGCCAACAATCACTCGCTTCCGACGCTTAAGACATCGTCATTTTGAAAGCGCTTGTTGGAAGGAACCGCGCCCGCTGAGGAAAGTCGCGCCCGGAGCGTGCGTCTATACCCAAGTCTATACCGGCGTCGAAAATTCGGGCCAATTAGGTCCTCCTGCGCCCGGAGTGGCCTCAACCTGAAACCGCGTACATCAGAATGAATGTCCCCCTTAGTCCACATAAGACCTCTTGAGTCCACAACCGCCCAAACTTTTTGCGAACGAGACGCTCTACCAGCTGAGCTATACCCCCAACCTTATTAATTTCAGGAAGTTACATGCGATCTTCGGAGCAAGAAAAGATGCTTGTCCATACCGCCATAAGATCATCGGGAATTATGCCAAAAAGAAAATCGGCAGCAAGATCAAAACCCACGGTCTCCGCCCCAAGCTCGTGTGCGGAAACGCAAGGGGCTCGTTTGGGAGCGGGAAGACGAGCTTTGCGACCCTTCTTCCAGATAGTCGGCTAGACTAAAGCCTGTTGCAAAAGTGCGTCTATTTTTTGACGCGAGCGGCTTGGAGGGCGCGCTCTTTGTTGAGCGCGGAAAGCTGCCGCAACTGTGTTTGGAGTTGGCTCCAGGCCTCGACGCCGCGACGCACCTCGCTCTCCGCGGCTTTAGGCACGTAATAGCCGCTGGTTTTTCCACCCTCCCCGCGGTAGCTGATGTATAAGTGCGGCCCGTGCTTGGGGCCTTGAGCGTGACAGCGGCAGCGCGGGTTGCCACAAGTGCGGTAGGTCTCCGAGAGCGTCCCGTGAATAGCTTGGCGCGCCAACTGCGCGATCTGCTCAAGCAATCGTTGTCGGCTGGGTAAAGCTTGTTCATTCATCTTGGGCCGGCCCGGCTCATAGCCACCAGGTTATGGGCAAGCACACAAAACGCCACGTGTCTTTGGAATCCGGCTTCTCCTTTGTAGAAGGCGCGCTGCATTCCAAAGCGATGTTTGAGCGTGGCGATCCGCGGCTCAATCCCCGCCCGCCATGCCTGTCCGCGCCGGAACCAGCGCTTCTTTTGGCGGACTGCGCGCTCAGCACTCAAAGGGCCTCGGCCCGGCAAAACGATCTGCTCAACTCCCATCTCTGCAGCCAGGCGCTCATTATGCGCGCTCCAGTAACCGCGATCAGCCGCCGCGAGCCTGGGCGCCCGGCCAAAGAGGGCAACATGGTGCTCGAGCGCCGGTGCCCACTGTTGCTGGTCGGCCCGGTTGCCCGCAGACACTTCATACCCGCTGACGATGCCGTTTTCGACCTCATCGATGCGTACCAGACGTCCAAACTCGTTTGGTTTATGAGGCTTGCCTTTGCGGATCACGACGCTGTGGGGTTCGAACAGGCTCAATACCTTCTCTGGATAATGGCTCTGGGATTCGAAAACCCGTGCCTGAGTCTGCGCGATCACCCGCTCGACCAGCGGCAGATAGTGGCGCAGAGAGCTTTCCTGGCGCAGCACCCGCAACACCGCATCGGGCCGCGCATTGAGTTCTCCACGGGAGAGCCTGGCCAGAACTGCGCGGGCCTGCGAAGTTACCCCGCGCGTCAGTCTCAGTAAGCGGCCATAGCTCTTTTTCAAGCGCTGCTGGCCCGCCTCATTGAGAAGCCTGGCAGCCCGCGCGATCTCCAGCAGCCGATACTTGGTCGCCCGGGCATGATCGACGACTCTCCAGCCGCCCTCGCGGCAGTTTTGGCGGATCCCTTTGAGCGATCGGCTCAAAACTCGCAGAGAGTCGGCCAGCAGCGAACTGTCGCTGGGATGGTGGATGTTGGTCTCCACCGCGGTCGTGTCCGTGCGCAAGCAGTGGCCCCTGGCAATGCCAAGCGCTCTGGCCCGAGTGACCACCTGTGCGTGAAGAGCCTGCGGCCCTTCGGTTCCCAACAGAGCGAAGAGGCGGGAAAACACCGTGTGATCCGGGATAGGGTCTTCATAAAAGCGGGTGAAGCGCCGATAGAGCAGATTGGCGCGCAACTCCTCTTCGAGCCCGCGAAACGACCAGCCTTTGAGGTGCTTGAGCACGACACAGCGCAGCAGACGGTCGGGGGCGATGGTGGAGCGCCCAAAATCCATGGAGCGTTGGCGGCGGCCCGCCAGGGCCCGCGAGCAAATGGCTACCAACTCAGGATCATCGAGCAGGAGATCAATTTGGCCCAGGGTCGGGTCCTGGAGGTGGGTGAGTTCCTTGAAGAAAGCAAACCCGAACAGAGAAGCCTGGCGTTGAAGGCGTCCGATCACTACCTAATCGATATACTCGATTATGTCACAAGACTGCAACCCAATCGCCAGCTGCGCAGCCATGTCGCTGCCTTCCTCGGAGAAATTCTCCTGCAATAAAGTGCCGCTAGAATGATACGATCTGCCGAGATTGCGCCTTAAGGGGCTCATGTATCGCAAAGCCGGCAGCACCCGGTGCTACCTCACCCCGTATAGCCCGAAAGTCAGTCTTTTTCTGGCCCGTTCCACGCCCGCCTACCGCGCCCAGGCTTCTCCGCTTTGGAATCCGAAAGTCCCTCCTCGATACCTCACTCCTTGCATGCCGCCCGCACCGCGTCGATGTAGAAATCCAACGCATGCTCGAAAAACGCTCACTTCCTTGCAAAGGCCGCCTAAAAACTTGCCTCGTTCTTTACGGTTTTGGGCCTTGAAGACAAGCTAGAACAAACGGCTGGACGTAATGCCATTTCCTAGAGGCACATCGATGGTTGAGAAGATTTCCGCGGTTACCCTTCGGGTTGCGAACATGCAGGCATCCGTTCGCTTCTACAAAGATGTCTTGGGACTGGAGATCATCTACGGCGGCGAAGGCTCATCTTTCACATCGCTGCGCACAAAAGACGGGGATCCGATTCTGAACCTCGAACGCGGCAATACTGGTATTCGGTGGGGGCGGCTGATCTTTCACGTTTCTGATGTTGATGGTTTCTGGGCGCACCTCATGGAAAAGGGCTTTTATCCAGACAGTCCGCAGGATGCCTCATGGGGCGAACGTTATTTCCATATGCCCGATCCCGAGACCATGAACTATCATTTGCTCGTCCAATCTAGAGGTGCATTGCGTGCTAAGATGGAGACCTTTTCCTGACTTCAGGGGCATCAATTTTCCCCGTGGCGTCCATCGGAAAACAATACAATAGCGCCGCGTTCGGCTCTCGAAATCCGTAGTAACGTGCATTCTCTACAGCAAAGGCCTCTATGGACTCAATGTCCGTTGCGGTAACTAAGGGTAGGCGCTGGCGAAGAGATTCCTCCTACTCGTGCACGCCTTGCGATAAGTTTCGCATCCAGGTAGCCAGGTTTCTGCTTGAGGCTACCCTTCTGCCCGGGGGAACCAATCGGGAACCAACTGAGTTATGCGCTCGAATTCCGCACGACTGCTTTTCATTCGGACGCTCCTTCTCGCCGAGCGCGGCGGCCTTCCCAAATGATTATCGCCACATGTCTTGCTCATCCCCACCGAATATGATACTGATTCTTCGTTATCATTATGAAAACGCTGGTTTGCCTTCTCTGTTTTCCGGTTTCTTTCCTGCTGGCCGCGCGGGCAGAGCTCACGGTTGCGTCGCTTTCGACCATTACGACCGACATCGCACAAGGCGTGGGTGGCGACGCGATAAGGCTCATTCCCATCATGAAGCCGGGAATCGATCCTCACGACTTCGAGCCTGCTCCCCTGGACGTCAAGCAGATCGAGAGCGCGGATCTTGTCCTGATCACCGGCAAGGGGATGGAGGGATATCTCACGAAACTTGAGGAGGCGGTTGGCAGCGAAGCCAAGTTTGTCGACACGGGCAGCACGATACCTTCGCTCAGACTCGAAGAGGAAGGCAGGATCGTCGAGGATCCGCACTGGTGGCACAGCGTCGAGAATGTGAAGAAGGCGGCGATTCTCGTGAGGAAGCAGTTCACCGACGCCGACCCGGCAAACAAAGCTTTGTACGAGAAGAACACAGCCGCCTATCTCGCCGAGCTCAGCGACCTGCAAAAATGGGCGAGGCAGGAGGTCGCGAAACTGCCCCGCGAAAAGCGCAAACTGGTGACCTCCCACGATGCATTTCAGTACTTCGCGCGGGATTTCGGTTTCCGCATTTATGCCGTTGAGGGTGTGAGCAGCGATGATCAGCCCTCCTCAAAGAAAGTTACCGACCTGATCAAGACGATTCGAACCGAGGGCGTGAAGGCGGTATTCTTTGAGAGCATCGAGAATCCCAAAGTGATTGGAGAAATCACAAGGGAAACCGGGGCCAAGGTTGGCGGCGAACTCTACGCGGACGGGTTGGGCGTCAAGGAGGCATCAACCTATCCGGACATGATGCGCTACAATATCACCACCCTGGTCGAGAGCCTTAAGTAACTCGGGTTGCGGACCGCACGAAAACAGACCGACCAGACTTGAAATTCCAAAGTTTTCGTGCCGTCCACTGTTCGGAATGTTGATCCCAGCCCTCATAATCTGTGACATATGGAAAGACGCACCCGGCAAAAGCGGGCCATCGAGGCTGTGTTCGAGGAGCACAAGAATCCGCTAACTGCACTGGAAATTCAGCGCCTCGCCGTCAGGGAGGCTCCGGGTCTTGGGATCGCAACCGTCTATCGTTCGCTCAAGGCGCTCGCAAGGGATGGCCGGGTTGCTTGCGTGGAAATCCCAGGGCAAATGCCCCGCTACGAACTCGCCGACAAGGGCCATCATCATCATTTTCTCTGCCGCGTTTGCGGCGGGGTCTTCGAACTCGAAAAGTGCCTTGCGCGGATAAGAACGATGGCGCCTCCGCGATTCCGGGTCGAGGACCACGAGATCATCCTCTACGGCTCCTGCGAGGCTTGTCTTCGCAAAAAAGGGCGAGCCCGCAAGTCTGTGGCGGCCTGAATTCAGCACGGCTCGCGCCCCAGAGCCTTGCCGCGGGGGGTCTGGCACCAATCGCGAGGATCAGACCGAGCGCAGTTGTGTCTTCCGGGAGTGGTCTCTCGCCAACTTGCCACTGGAAGGTGCGACTCGAACTCTCTGCGATAGCGACTCTGCCGGATCGCGCTCGATGCCTTAAGAGGCTGTAATCTCCCTCTAAGGTTTGCCGGCGGATTCAACCCACTTGGCAAATCCCTCGGGACCGCCTGCCAGATAGCCGACGTTGCGGGCCACCTCCGCGCCTTGAGAACTAAGCAGGACGAGGGTGGGGAAACCCTCGATTCCGAACTTCTCCGCCAGTTCCTGATTCTGTTTCTTGAGTTCGGCGCTTTGCGTCTTGGACCGCGGAAAGTCGAGCTCAACCAGAACGAGCTTTTCTTCGGCGAGCTTCTGGAACTCGGGCTTGGAAAAGGTGTCCTTTTTAAGCTTGATGCACGGCCCGCACCAATCTGAACCGGTAAAATCAAGCAGGACCATCTTGTTCTCCTTCGCGGCTTGCTCAAGCGCAGCCTGGTAGTTTGTCTCCCATTGTTGAGCGGCTTGGGAAGTGGCGAGCATGCCCGAAAGGGCCAGCAAAGCTGAAAGAGCAAAGGTTAAGAATTTCATCGTGTAAAAGAACGCACAAGGTTCATGAAATTTCAATGCCCTGCGGGGCAAGCAAGGATGCATCGAAGTTCGGACGAATGTCCGCATCAATTGGGGAGGCACGATCCGCACGATGCGACGCTGCGTAAGCGATCATCAAGGCATTGTCGGTGCGCAATTCCGGCGGTGGCGTTCGCCAGTTGAGCCCACGTTTTTCGCAGGCTCGGGCGACCTTTTCGCCAAGGCGGGCATTCGCGCTCACACCGCCGCTGAGGGCAAGCAGCGATTTGTTGCAACCTCTTGCCGCACTCAGTGCCTTCGCAACAAGCACGTCAACAACCGCCTCTTGAAATGAGGCGCAAATATCAGGCAGATCCCGAGCGCTGAATCCGCGCTCCAGGAAATATTTCACGGAGGTTTTCAATCCGCTGAAGCTGAAATTGAAGTCCCCCGATGCGATCATGCTTCGAGGGAAATGAAATCTCTCAGGGTCTCCTTCCTGCGCGAGACGATCGACCTCCGCGCCGCCAGGATAGCCGAGTCCGAGGATCTTTGCGACCTTGTCAAAGGCTTCCCCGGCGGCGTCGTCCAGCGTGCGGCCAAGCAAGCGGTAGCGCCCGTAGCCTTCCACATCGAAGAGAAGGGTGTGCCCGCCGCTAACGATCAGGGACACATGTGCGGGAATGACGCTTTCACCGAGGAAAGGAGAAAGCAAGTGACCCTCGAGGTGATTTACCGCGAGGAACGGGCGGCTGGCGCCAAGCGCGAGACCCTTGGCCGCGGAAGCGCCAACAAGCAGGGCTGCTGCGAGCCCTGGTCCGGTTGTCGCCGCAAAAGCATCGATCTGTGAGGTGGAAAGGCTTGCTTCGGCGAGCGTGCTCTGAACCAGCCGCGGAAGAATGGCGAGGTGATTTCTCGAGGCCACCTCCGGAACGACCCCTCCGTACTTCGCGTGAATGCCAGCCTGGGATGCAATTCGATGCGCAAGCACTTCACGGCACCCGCGCAAAATCGCGACGGCCGTTTCGTCGCAGGATGTCTCGATCGCGAGGACTACCCGACTCAAGAGCCCTTTCCAGCAGGATTCTTCTTTTTGACTGGATTTCGATCCGCGTAGATCAGGGCGCCGCGCAAAATATCCACCGCCCTGGCAAGTTGCGGATCGCCGTCGGTGGAAACCCGCCTCATGCCGCCGCCCTCGGGCTCGCGCCGCGAATCGAGAAGATCGAACTCCTGCTGCTGCGTAAGGCCGACGCGAATATTCGGAGTAACACCAACTTGGTGAATCACTTGCCGCCCCGGCGTGAAGTATTTTGCCGTTGTAAGCCGTAGCGCGGATCCATCGGGCAGCGAGATTACGCTCTGTACCGAGCCTTTGCCAAAAGTCGTTTCGCCAACCACTATGGCGCGTTTGAGATCTTTCAAGGCTCCTGCGACAACTTCCGAGCCGCTGGCGCTTGCATAATTGACGAGCAGAGCGACGGGATAGGTTCGCATCTTGCTGCCCCGAGTCGTTGTTCGATATTCCCGGCCGGGCAACCGGCCCTCCGTTGAAACCACCTTGGTCTGCTGGGGAAGGAAGAGGCCGCTCACCTCGACCGCGCTGCTCAGCAAGCCGCCAGGATTGTAACGCAGATCGAGAACAAGCGCTTGCATTCCCTCTTTCTCGAGCTTGTCGAGCGCCTTTGCCAACTCGTCCGCAGTCGGCT
Source organism: uncultured Verrucomicrobiae bacterium (assembly GCA_963784465.1). Lineage (GTDB taxonomy): Bacteria > Verrucomicrobiota > Verrucomicrobiia > Chthoniobacterales > Terrimicrobiaceae > DASTFP01. The sequence goes on along the minus strand of CAWASQ010000064.1, from coordinate 72,195 downwards.
CATTGAACTGCGTTATCCGCACGTAGCCCACCTTCAGGTCCTGGGAGTCGGAAGAGGGCAGAATCTGCGCGTCCTTCACACTCTTTACCTTTATGACCACTCGCGTGAGCTCGTAGTCCTTGATCTCTTTGGTTGCGGGCCTCTGGATCGTCAGTGTCACTTTCTCACCAGCTTCACCGCGCAACTTGTCCACCGCCTGCATCAGGGTGAGTTTCTCGGTCGATATTCCGTTAATGCGCAAAACGCGGTCGCCGGGTTTGAGCCCTGCCGCGAATCCTGGGCTGTCCTCCATGGGATTGACGATCGTCAAAGCCCCGTCATCCATCGTGACAACGACACCGAGCCCGCCAAACTCGCTCCGGGTGTCCTCCTGCATTCCGCGAAAATCCCTCGGCTCCATGAACTGGCTGTGAGGATCGAGTTCAGCGAGCATGCCGCGAAGGGCGCTGTAAGTCAGGTTCCGGTAGGAAGTCTTGTCATCATCCACGTAATCCTGGCGGATGAGCTGCATCGCTCTGGCCAAGACCTGAACATTGTCGTACGGCGACTCGGCGTCCATCTCCTGGGACGCTTCAGCTTCTTGCGCGCGGAGGCCGTTGAGGGCAACTGTGATCAGAACAGCGGCGACGAGATTCCTTAACATAGGAAAAGTTATCATAGTTTCGACGCTTGCAAGTTCCCGGCGCCTTGCGATTCATCCAGCGAAATCTCCAGGGAGAAGTCGACGGCGCGCGCGGAGTGGGTCAACTCGCCGACGGAAATAAAGTCAACTCCGGTTTCGGCGATCTGGCGGACGGTTCCCAGGTTGACGCCTCCGCTGGCCTCAAAAGCAACGCCAGGCCTGCGCATCGAGACGGCTTCGCGCAGTTCGGAGAGCTCCATGTTGTCGAGGAGAATCACGTCGACACCTTTCAAAGTCAAAAAGTGACGGACCTGCTCCAGGGTATCCGCCTCCAGTTCAACCCGAATCGCCGGCCGCTCGGACTTCACCCTAAGGATCGAAGCCTGGAGTTCCTCCAAGCTGGTGCGCGCCGCCAGGTGATTGTCCTTGACCATCACCATGTCATGAAGGCCGAAACGGTGGTTAACGCCTCCGCCGGCCGCCACAGCGCCTTTCTCGAGGAGCCGCATTCCGGGGGTTGTCTTCCTCGTATCGAGGATTCTGGCGGGGGTGCCTCGCACTGCCGCGACGTATTTTCCGGCAAGAGTGGCAACACCGGAGAGTCGCTGGAGGAAATTTAGCGCGGTGCGCTCGGCCGTAAGCAGGGATGCCGCGCGGCCGCGCAATTTCATCGCGAGATCACCAGGAAGCATCTGCGCACCATTCTCCAAGAGTTTCTCAATATGAATCTCCGGGTCGACCCGCCGGAAAACTTCGGCGGCCACATCCAGACCCGCGACAATGCAACCCTCGCGCGCCACGATCCTTGCCGAGCAGCGGCGCTTTGCCTCGGTGAAGTAGAGGGTGGTCACGTCACCTCCACCGATGTCTTCGGCGAGAGCCATCGCAACGATGTCAGCTTCGGGAGGCATGGACGATTTGCGCGGCGTCGCCAAGATCAAGCAGCTGTCTCTGCCAGCGCATGAGAAGCGGCGTCTGGGGATCGACTGAGGCAGCTTCCAATGCGCCACGCGGTGCCACAATGGATGAATCGAGGCCCAGCTCGGCGGCAACTTTGTCACGGGTGCTTTTCAAATATTCGAAGCGTTCGGTCTGCTCCCGGCTCGGACGCCGCCGTCCTGACCGCGTCTGAACGGGCCATTCGCTCTCAGGGATGTGCAGCGCCAGCGCGAGAATGATCTCGAAGCTCTTGCGGCGACGGTTGCTCATCCGGGGAGTGGAGAACGCCTCCCCGCTGACGGCTCTTTCCGCGATCCGGATAATATCGTCATTGCTCATGACGTGAAACGGGGGCCGGTCCCATGCGCGAGCCTCCGCGTCGCGCCAATACCAGAGGACTCGCAAGACTGATTGGGCGCGAGGACGCAAGGCGGCGCTGCCTGAGATTCGCCATGCTTTGCTTTCGTCGCGCTCGCGGGGCTCGCGCGCCGAGGCGAGCATGCGTTCGCACGACTCCGAAAACCATTGCCAACGATTCAAGCGCCGCAGCTCCGCACCGAGGATATCCGCGAGAGGAAGAAGGTATTTGGTATCGCTGATGGCATAATCGATCATCTGATTGGAGAGCGGACGCATCGCCCAGTTCGCTTTCTGCGAGGCCTTCGAGAGCCTAACGCCAAAGTGCTTCGCCACCAAGGCAGCCAGACCAAGTTCTCGATATCCGCAGAGTCGAGCGGCAATCATGGTGTCAAAGATATTGTCTGCGGCGAAATGGCCGCCGCGGTGGAGCATGCGCAGATCGTAGTCGGCGCCATGGAGGACGAGCTGCCTGCTGGTGAGAATCTCGTACAGGGGCTGGAGCGAAAATCCTGCCAAAGGATCGACGAGGACGTTTTCATGCTCCGTGCTGATCTGGACAAGGCACAGCTTCTCGAAGTAGCTGTGCAGGCTGTCAGCCTCGGTATCCACCGCGATCCGGGAAAGGGGGGAGAGCCTGGCGATGAGCTCTGCCAAGCCCTGGCGGTCGGCGATCAAGGCTCGGCCACAAATTTTTCGCGCGGGAGTTCGTCTCCTTCCCTGCGCGCACGGGGTTCGCGCACCTGCGTGGTGCCGTCGGTGGGCACCGTCACAAAGGGTCCGCCAGCCAGGGGCGCAACATCGGTAAAGGCTACTTCAGCTACCTCGCTTGGTTTGCCCTCGAGGGGAAAGTCTTTTCGAAGCGGGAAAAACGGATATCCCTCCCACATGAGGATTCGCCGTAGATCAGGGTGACCATCGAAGCGGATTCCCATCATGTCGTAAACCTCCCGTTCGTGCCAGTTCGCAGTCGGCCAGATATCGAAGATTGTGGGCGACACCGGATTGTCTTCGTCGGGGACGAGCGTCTTGAGGCGCAGATGGAGTCCGCTTGCCATCGAATACAATTCGTAAACGATCTCATAACGCGGGTAGTCGCCGAAATGGTCGATGCTCGTGATGTCGATGAGGTAGTCGAAACCAAGGTCATCATGGCAATATTTGCACAGCTCGCGCAAGGACTCGATTTTTACCGCAAGCGATTTCTCGCCGCGAAATTCCGATTCGCCGAGAATCGCCTCGGGACAATTCGCCCGCAGGCGAGCCAACGCATCCTCGAGAGTCATACTGTTTCGGCCAGCGCTTGCTTTTGTTCCCTTACGGAATGCTCGGCCATGATCTTTCTCTGTAGTTTGATCAAGCCATCGAGCAAAGCCTCTGGCCGGGGAGGACAACCGGAAACGTACACGTCGACGGGCAGCAAGTGATCGATTCCCTGAAGGACGGCATAGCTGCGATACATACCGCCACTGGATGCGCAGGCGCCCATCGCAATGCACCATTTTGGCTCCGGCATTTGCTCCCAAATGCGCTTGACCGCCAGAGCCATCTTGTAAGTCACCGTTCCCGCCACGATCATCACATCGCTCTGCCGCGGCGAAAACCGCATCACCTCCGCGCCGAATCGGGAAATATCGTAACGCGACGAGGACGCCGCCATAAGCTCGATGGCGCAACAAGCCAGCCCCATCGGCATCGGCCAGAGGGAATTGCTTCGCATCCAGTTGATAGCCGCATCAATGCGAGTGAAAATCACGTTGCCCTCGATCTTCGAATCGTACGCGATGGGACTCGTCTGCCTCATAAAACGAACGTATTTTTCCGCGGCCAACCGGCAAGAGCAAATTTGCGAAATCGCTGGCGCCTGCGCACTTGAGTTTCCCATTGGTTCGTGGCACGTCATGCCGCATGGATGTTAAAAAGGAGGATTGCCGGCTCGCGCTGCGGGCTGCTCGCGCCTGCACCGCTTTGCTGATCCTCGCCTCTTGCGCCCAGCGAACGCCGTCCGGAAGCTCCGCCCGGGGGGTAATTGTCCGTTCTGCTTCACCGGCGGATGCTGTCAAAGAACCGGCGAGGACGCCCGCACCCTCGGCCACCACGACCGAAAGAAGAGCGAAGCTCCAGACAATCGTTCGAAAAAGAGAGCTGACCAAGGCGGAACAGATCATCACGCTCGTCCGCGAAGGATACTTTGTTGGCGAAGCCAGGGGAGCGTTCACGTTTTCGAAGAGCCGGCCAGCGGGCGCCCCAGGCTCAGGCCTCTACGAAGATGCTATCCTTCTTGGACGGCTCCGCAACGCCTTGAAGGAGACCGCGGGCGTCCCGGATTCCCTCTCTGCATCGGCAACGGTGCGCGACGCCAAAGCCTTTCTGACAATTGACGACAGCTTGTCCGCATCCGAAGCCGCCAGAGCGATCGATGCGGCGCTTCGGACTCCCGGCCTCAATGCCGTTCAGGCGCGAATCTCAGGGTAGCTCCGGCCTAGATCTTGAGAGTTTTCGAAACGCGCTCTGCAACGGTTTTTACGACCATCACGCGGGCGTACCATTTGTAGTTGGCGGGAACGACGATCCACGGAGCGTGGTCGAAGGAGGTCCTCTCGAAGAGCTCTTCAGCGGCCTCGTTGTGCAGGTCCCAGTGCTTTCTGTTGCGCCAGTCCTCCTCGCTGATCTTCCAGTGCTTGTAGGGGTCGGCCTCGCGGCGCTTGAAACGATCGAGTTGTTCGGCTTTTGTGACGTGGAGGTAAAATTTGATGATTATTGCTCCGTCGTCGGCGAGCAATCGCTCAAATTCGTTGATCTCCCGGTAGGCGCGTTTCCATTCCGCCTCGGTGCAAAATTTCTCGACACGTTCAACCAGAACGCGACCGTACCACGAGCGGTCGAAAATCGTTGTTTGTCCATGAGGCGGCAACTTATTCCAAAACCGCCACATATAGTGATGCTCGTACTCCTCCGGGGTTGGCTTGACGATCGAATAGACTCGCGCCAGGCGCGGATCAAGCCGTTCGGTAACCCGCTTGATGGCCCCCCCCTTGCCGGCCGCGTCGGGACCCTCCACAACGATGATCAGCGACCTCTTGCTTTCCCGCAAAACGAGCTGGCCATTGAGAAGCTCCAGCTGATGCTTCTTCAGAATCTTCTTATATTCGGCTTGGTCGAGAGATTTTGACTGATCAAGTTCGTCGAGCCGGATGCGGTCTTTGGCCATGGCGTAGAGGGGTCTCGTGGCCCTTTACAGCTATTGGCGAAGAAAGGAAAGCCCCGAAAACAAAAGTCTCCAGGAACGCTCCGGAAAACCGGCTTCGGCGGCGAACACGCAGGCTCGCTTTGTGAGCTGGCTTCTCCCAGTCGGGCGCTACCTCAATACTTGACCGAGCAGCCGTAGGGCTTCGTCGACGGGACGGATACCGGCTTGCCTGATGTTGCTTCGTTGAGGGCCGCCTTGACGAAATTCTTGGCGCCAGCCACCGTTTCCGGTTTGGGTGTTGGCTTATCATCGATGGCTCCGGCGTATATCAGGACGCCCTCGGGATTGACGACGAACATTTGGGGCGTCGTTCTTGCCTTGTATAGTTTGCCCACCTCTCCGTCTTGGTCCACGAGATAGGCGGACGCGTCGGAGCCAAACTTGGCAAGACCCTTCTTCGCTGCCTCCGGGGTCTCATTTCCCTGCTTGCCCGGGGCGGAAGAACAGATCGACAGCCAGACAACGCCCTTATCGACGAACTCCTTTTGAAGCTTCTGCATGTTCTCCGACCCGTAGTGCTTCTTGACGAACGGACATCCGAAATTCACCCACTCCAGCACGACATACTTTCCCCTTTAAATCGGAAAGGTCGTGTTCTTTTCCTGAAAGATCCTTGAGCGAGAAGTTCGGCGCTGGTTTGCCAACTTCGGGCGCCGCATACACCGACGCGGCTAGAGTAACTGCGAACAAAGCGTGTAAGATTCTCATGGCTCGGAAAACCTACTCACCTCCAAAAGCTGCGCAAGTTGGAATGTCCGAGAGCAGCGCCGCTACAGGCGGGCTTTGGAGATTGCATCGAGAACGATACTCTCAGTAAGGATCTCAGGGAGAATAATGGGCTCTCCGGAGCCTCCGCGGGGGTAGAGCACATAGAAGGGAACGCCGACGCGCCCGAATTTCTTGAGGGCGGCGGTGATTTCGGGATTGGCGTTCGTCCAGTCGGCCTTCATCGGAACGATGCCGTCCTTCGCGAATGCCTCCCGTACCGCAGGCACATCAATCGCGGTCCGTTCGTTGAACTTGCAAGAAATACACCAGTCTGCCGTAAAGTCGACAAACACGGGTTCACCTGCCTTCAGCAGCTCGTCGAGTGCCTTCTGAGAAAAGGGTTTCCAGGCGATGCCTTCGGTGGGCTGGTCCTTGGCCCCGGGCGGGGTGAGGCGCGAGAACTTCCCGGCGAGAAAGAATTGCGCGCCGCCGAAGATGATCAAAGCGATAGCTGCAAGCGAGATCGCGCGGGCCCTCGGAGAGGAAAGCGGCCCGCAAAAAGCGCCATAAATCCAGCAGGCTACCGCCAGGCAAAGAAGGAAAGCAGCGGACCAAATTACGGCATCGTGGCCCCTTTGATTGCCCAGGATGTAAAGAAGCCAGATCAAAGTCGCCAGGAGCGGGAATCCCATGAATTGCTTGACCCGTTCCATCCATTCGCCCGGCTTCGGCAGCAGCTTCATCCATCCCGGCCTGGCCGAGAGAAAGAAATACGGCGCGCTCATGCCGAGAGCCACCGAGGCGAACATCGCAAGTATTACTACCGGGGACTGGCTGAAGGCGAAACCGAGAGCCGTGCCGAGAAACGGCGCGGTGCAGGGCGTAGCCAGCAACGTCGCGAAGATGCCCTGAAAAAACGAACCCGCGTAACCCTGCTGCGACGACGCCTCCGCCAACGCCGTGCTCGCCCGCCCCGGGAGAACGATCTCGAAGACACCGAAAAGATTGAGCGCAAAGACAAAGACAATGCACCCGATGATGAGGTTGAACCATGGATTCTGAAACTGAAACGCCCAAGTCACTTCACTTCCAGCCGCCTTGAGTCCGAGGATAACGAAGCCGAGGCCGAGAAACCATGCGAAGATTCCCCCGACAAACGCCAGGCCGTGGCGGAAGATCTTTTCAGGATGGTCGCCCGCCTGGCGGATGAAACCGAAGATCTTCAGCGAAATCACCGGCAGCACGCACGGCATAAGATTCAGAATAAAGCCCCCCAGGAACCCGAATATCAACGCTTGCCAGAGGCTTGGCCTGCCGGCGCCCGAGGCTGAGACGGATGGACTTGGCGGACCGCTGGGACCGGGTTGCTCGCTCGAGGAAACAATCCACCCCTTGCGTTCGGTTTCCGTGTCGACGACCAGCACGCCACGCAGATCGCCGGAATATGCCACCCTTATCGTCGCAGCGCCGTCTTGCACAGGACCATTCCGCGGGTGTTCAACTTGCTCACCTGTCGCGGGAAGCGGAAAAAGATCAACCGCTTTGGCATTTTTCAGCCCTTTCACATTCAGAACGAGCGAGTCGCCTTCGCGAGTCCACGCCAGCTCATAAGGAGGCGCGTTCGCCGAGGGAAGCAGCCCTCGAAAAGCGGAGAAAAGTTCTTCATTTGCCGCTGCGGCCTGAGTCCCTACGGGAAGCGAGAGTTCCAAATCCGCAGAACCTGGGATGCAAATCTGCTCACACGTAAGCCAATCCACCTTGGCACGCAGAATCACCGTCTTTTGGGTGATCTCTGCGGGCGGAACGATCGCGGTAATAAGAAGAACCTTGTCCTTGTAGGCGTAAACCTCGATATCTCCGGGCTCGATAACGCGATGCGGCAGGGGCCATTGAATCGGCCCGGCAACGAAGCCATCGGGTAGCGTCCACGCGATGGATGTTGGAAGCCCGGCGTCGCCGGGATACTCCCAGTAAGTGTGCCAGCCTGGCACCATCTCCAGCAACACGCCGACTTCAAAAGGCTTGCCCGGAACGATGGCTGCAGTGTGCGAGACAAGCGAAGCCGTTACGATCGTCTTGCCTTGATAAACCTGTGCCTGCGCGGCAGCAATCAGCAACGGAAGGATGATCCAGCGAAGCATTCTTTCGCATATCACATACGACGCAATGTCGCAAATGGTGCCGGAGCCGCAAAATCCGGTCTTAAGTCGGAGAAAAGGGAACTTCAGCGCCTAAGGCGCCGCCACGAACCGGCTCTAGTCCCCATAGCCGCCGGGATTCTTCACATGCCAGGCCCACGCGCTTTCAACGATCGTGCGGATGTCCTGGAGCTTTGGCTTCCATCCGAGGGCTTTCTTGATCCCGTCCGAGGCCGCGATCAGGCGCGGAGGATCGCCAGGCCGGCGCGGTTTCTCGACGGCTTTGATATCCTTGCCGGAGACCTCCCGGCAGGTCTGGATTACTTCTTTGACGGATGTTCCGCCGCCGGTCCCGAGATTGAAGCGTTCGCTCTTCTCGGACTTCAGCGCGAGGATATGAGCCTGCGACAGATCGAGGATATGAATGTAGTCGCGGATACACGAGCCGTCAGGCGTCGGGTAATCGGTTCCGTAAATATCCACCGATTCGCGCTGGCCGAGGGCCACCTTGAGCACGTTTGGAATCAAATGCGTTTCCACACGGTGGTCTTCGCCATATTTCTCGGTCGCGCCGGCCGCGTTAAAGTAGCGAAGGGCCACGTATTTCAGCCCGTGGATCTCGTCGTACCAACGCAAGATTTTCTCGAATAGCAACTTCGATTCACCGTAAGGATTGATCGGGACTTGCTGAATCGAATCATCTATCGGAACGCGTTCGGGGGTTCCAAAAGTCGCGCACGTGGACGAAAAAACGAACTTCTTCACGCCATGCTCCACGGCGGCATCGAGCAGATTCACACCGTTTGTCACGTTGTTGCGAAAATACTTCGACGGATTTTGCATAGACTCGCCGACGAGAGCGTTTGCCGCAAAGTGCATCACGGCGTCGGGCTTCACTTCACCTATCGCACGGCTGATAACTGTTCTGTCAGCCAGATCGCCCTGAAAGAACTCCGCGCGGCCATCAACCGCTTTGCGGTGCCCCTCCGTCAAGTTATCGAAGACCGCTACCTCATAGCCTTCGTTGAGCAATTGCTCGACGCAAATGCTACCAATGTAACCTGCTCCCCCAGTGACGAATATGGTTTTCATGGAGAAAAGGAGACTATCGGAAAACTTCCGAGGATCAATAGCAGAGAGTTCAAGCTTCTGCATTTTCTATGGCGGCGAAAGGAAGCACGGCAGTCTGCAGCCCATTTTCGTCACCTACCGCCAGGTCAGCGCCGGCCCGGATTTCAAAGGAGAAGCCGTCGTTGTTGACGATTTCTATGATGAGCGGCCGTTTGCCCGGAAAGCGTCGAACGGCCTCCAGGATCTCGGGAAGAACGCGTTCGGAGAGCTTCGTCCGAGCGAGCCGAAGGCGCACGGGCTTTTCCGAAGCTTTCGGCTTGAGCGCGGACAATTTGCTGGCGATGGCTCGAACGCCGTCTTCGCGGGGTGTTAACCGGGCAGAAATCGCGACCACCGCTCCGGGATCGAGAAGCCTCTGATGCTGGGTGTAAACATCATCCCACGCGGTCAGCTCGATTTGTCCCGTAAAGTCTTCGAGCATGATCACCGCAAAGGGCCTTCCGTCCTTCTTGGTAAATTTCTTCTCGACCGAACACACGATCCCGGCGAGGCGGACGGTCGAAGGCTCCCCGGCTTGCTGAGCGTCGGCGATCGATGTGATCTTGGGATTTTCAAAATGGCCGGCAAAGGCTTCGAGCGGATGGCCGGTAAGGTAAAACCCGAGGAGCTCTCTTCGTACGCCAGCATCTCGTTGCGAGGCCAGGGCTCCACTGAAGGCCGGGATCCTCGCGTTGGGGCGTCCAACCGGTCGAATAGGCCTCCCTGTCCTCTCGCTCGATCGCGCTGAAGAGTCGCCGCGGAAGATACCGCGTGATCAAGATCAGCGAAAAGTTGGGCTCGAGACTTGCGGAAAGAATCGAACGCGCCGCATTTCACGAGACTTTCGAGAATCTTCCGGTTGACGCTATGAGAGTCGAGACGAGCGCAAAAGTCGTCGAGCGACTGGAAGAGACCTCCCCTGCCGCGCTCCTCAATCACACAGCGCATCGCTGATGCGCCGACGTTCTTGATTGAAGCGAGCCCAAAGCGTATGGCCATACCTTTGCCGTGTGCTTCCGGTGTGAATCGGAGGCCGCTGGAGTTGACATCTGGCGCCAGGATCTTGATGCCCATTCGCGAGCATTCGCCGATAACCTCGGCGATGCGATCGGTCGTTGAGGCGTCGTGCGTTAACAGCGCCGCCATAAACTCGACAGGATAATGAGCCTTGAGATAGGCGGTCTGATAGGAAACCCAGCCATAGGCCGCGCTGTGTGACTTGTTGAATCCATATTCCGCGAAGCGCGCGATAAAGTCGAAAATCGCGTTCGCTGTTTCCGCGCCGATGCCGTTCATGCGCCGGCAACCGTCGACGAAACGCGTTCTTTCCCTGGCCATTTTCTCCCTGTCCTTCTTGCCCATGGCGCGCCGAAGGAGGTCCGCTTCGCCGAGCGAATAGCCCGCGAGAACGTTGGCCGCGCGCTGAACCTGCTCTTGGTAAACGATGATTCCATACGTTTCCGAACAAACCTGCTCCAGAAGCGGGTGAGCGTATTCAATCGTCTTCTGACCTTTCTTGCGGGCGATATAGTCATCGATAAACCTCATCGGCCCCGGCCGATAGAGCGCACCTATGGCTATGATGTCTTCTATGGACCTCACGTCAAAGCGCCTGCAGCAGTTCGTGATGCCTCCGCCTTCCATCTGGAAGACCCCAACGGTCTCTCCGCGATTGTAAATATCGAAAGCGGGCCGATCGTCGGTCGGAATTGTCGTGAGATCGAATTCCGGATTCCTCTCCCGGATCATCCGGACTGTCTCCTCGATGACGGTGAGCGTCTTCAAACCGAGGAAGTCCATCTTGAGCATGCCGAGCTCTGTGAGCGCGTTCATCTCGTATTGGGTGATGACCTCGTTGTCCTTTCCCCGGCACAAAGGGACGTATTCGTCGAGCTCCCGGTCGCCAATCACGACGCCGGCGGCATGGATGCCGGTGTTGCGGCTTAAGCCCTCCAGGATGAGCGCATGTTCCCAAAGCTGGCGGGTGGCCGGTTCGTTATCAAGGGCCGTCCGAAGCTCGGAATTCCTTTCCGCGGCGCTCGATAGCGTAATGTTGAGCTCGTTGGGAATCATCTTGGCCAGCCGATCCGCGTCCGTATAGCTCCAGCCGAGCACTCGGCCGACGTCACGCACCACGCTCTTGGCGCCAAGAGTGCCAAAGGTTACGATTTGCGAAACGCAGCGCTCGCCGTACTTGTGCCGCACATAGTCAATAACTTCTCCACGGCGTTCCATGCAAAAATCGACGTCAATATCAGGCGGGCTGATTCGTTCCGGGTTGAGGAAGCGTTCGAAAATCAAGCCGTAACGCAACGGATCGATGTCGGTAATCCGCAGGGCGTAAGCGATCAGCGATCCCGCCGCGGAACCGCGGCCCGGGCCCACCGGAATGCCTTGGTTTCTCGCATAGCTGATGAAATCCCAGACAATCAGAAAATAGCTGACAAATCCGGTCCTCTCGATGATGGAGAGCTCGTATTCAAGACGTCGGCGGAGGTCCTGGTCAGTTTCCGCCCTTCGCCCGTAACGATCATGGAGTCCGCGCCAGCAGAGTTCGCGAAAATACTCCTCCCGCGCTCTTCCTTCGGGAACTTCGAAGGCGGGGTATTTGGGTTGTCCGAATTCGAGCTTGAGCTCGCATCGCTGGGCGATCTCCACGGTATTGGCCAGCGCATCCGGAAGCTCTCGGAAAAGCGAAGACATCTCCTCGCCGCTCTTGAAATAGAGGTCGGGCGCGTATCGCATGCGCTTCTCGTCGAAGACCATTGAAGCCGTGCCGATGCACAGCATGACATCATGAGATTCATGGTGCTCCCGCTCGAGAAAATGCACATCATTGGCGGCGACCAGGCCAAGGTCGAGCTCTCGGGCGATTCGAACAAGTTCCGGATTGCAACGGCGCTGTGCTTCGAGGCCATGATCGTGCAACTCGACGAAAAAGCCATCGCGCCCGAAAATTTCACGATACTGGCCAGCGAGTTGCCTCGCCCCTTCGAAATCGCCTGCAAGGAGCCGGCTATTGATTTCGCCCTTGAGACAGCCGCTCAACGCAATGATCCCTCGCGAGTGGCTTGCCAACAACTCCTTGTCAACGCGAGGTTTATAGTAAAAGCCCTCGAGATGCGCGGCTGTGACCAGCTTGACAAGATTGCGGTATCCGTCGGCATCGGCAGCGAGCAGTGTCAAATGGAACGCAGCTTCCTTACCGGAAGAGGCGTTGCGATCGCGAAGCGACCGGGGTGCCACGTAAGCCTCGCAGCCGATAATTGGTCGAACGCCAGCCCTTTCGGCCGCCTGGTAAAACTCTATCGCACCGTAGAGATTGCCATGGTCGGTAATCGCAACCGCTGGCATGCCGAATTCGGCGGCCTTGGCGACCAGCTCTTTCGTTCGAATCGCTCCGTCAAGCAGGGAGTATTCTGTGTGGCAATGCAGATGAACGAACGGAACCGCAGCCATTAGGCAACTAGTATCGTAGGAGCATCAGACCGCAACGTGATAACACGGCTCGGTAGCACAAATCCGCTTCGCCCGCCGCCCTCCCCGAGCCTCGCGCTCAGCCGCTGAAGACTAATAATGCTGTCCGGACCTTTTTTACGCCGGACGGAATCGAACCTTTTGACTCGAGCCGACGAATTTCTGAATCAAACGAGGGCTTGGAGGCGACGAACTATCTCGGCTTTTCCAAGCACGCCAACAGTTTGATCCCGTTTCTCCCCAGCTTTGAAGAAGAGCAAGGTAGGAATGCTGCGGATGCCAAACTTATCCGAAACGACGGGTGACTCATCCACGTTGACTTTGGTCACCTTGAATTTCCCGACGTTCTCCCCGGCAATTTCCTCCACAACGGGGGTCAACATGCGGCATGGCGCGCACCAGGGAGCCCAAAAATCGACAAGCAACGGTTCGGATGCGCCCGCAATCACACTGTCGAAATTCGAATCGTCTAACACTATAACGTTTGCACTGGCCATAGGGGTCAAAGGATAGCAGACGCAGAGCGAAATGCCAATTGGAGCAATACTCTTGCGGCAAGGCGACAGCTCACCTGAGCAGCGGGAAATCCGCTACAGAAACATCAAGACCTGCACTCCCACCGCGACGAGCGAGGCAGCGATCGCGAGCACACCAAGCATCAAACCAACTCTTCGCTCAGACTCCGCCTGAGGGGTAATGGTGACAGCGGGACTTGAAGAGGTGGAACTTGGTCCGCCTGGCTTTCGTTGAAAGGCAACGGATGCCTGCGGCAGACCCGATTTGCTTCCCGCGGCGCTCGGGGGAACCTTCGCCGTCTCCTTCTTGCTCTCCCCTGAAAGCGGAGCAATAGCCGGCACGCCCGCGACAGACGGCGACTTGGGCGCCGGGGCAACCGAGGCCGAAGGCATAACCGGCGCCCTGGGCGCAAGCGGTGGCGGTGCGGCGAATGAGGGAGGCTTTGGCACTCCGGGCGGAACTCCAACCACGGAAGGCGGTTTTGGCGCTGCTGGCGCCACTCCTGGAATCGACGGCGGCTTTGGCGCCGCCGGAGGTGTGGATAAGCCGACGGGAGCTTTCGGAGCCATTCCGGGAGGCTTCGGAATAGGCGGGATAGCGGGCGGTTCTCCCTCGGGCACAGAAACCGACTCCGGGGCGCCTGGCTTCTGGATCGGCTTGGGGGGCAGGTTGATCATCGCAGTCTCGCGTGGGCTCGATGCGAGTGGTTGACCGTCCCGACGCGGAGGAAGGACGATTCGAACGGTTTCCTTCTTGGGCTCAGACATGATATTGCTTGGGGAGCGGGTAATTGTTACAGTAATGTTTCACAAATGGACGCCAAGCTGTCAAATGGGAATTCGCTGTCTTAAAGCGGATTATCGCCCTTAATGCTGGCGGTCTTTGTTTGCTGGTTCAGCTCGATGAGGTCCCGCATGATTCGCAACGATTCGTTGCGAATCGGATCGGGCTCGGGAGCCGCTTTTTTGGCGTTAGCCTCTTCTTCGTCCGAATCAAGCAAGTTCTTATCCTGCTTACGATCGAAAGCGACAGGACGCAATTTCGGGGCGGCGAGGTCATCAAGTGTCAATTCGTAGGCTTGGACCCCGAGAGCCGGACCGCGCGATTGCCTCTCCTTGTCCCTCATTTCCTTTCGCTCCTTGTCCTCAACGAGTTCCTTGCGCCGGACCTTTTCGTTGAGGGAAATGGTATTTTGATCTATTTTCTCACGAACCCGGCGCATGTCATCCATGGTGTAGCCGAACTCCGGATCAGCCGCCACACGGGCGGCAGAACGTGCCCTCAGATCGTTGAGGAAGAGCGGTGTCGCAGCCATGGAATCGGCGATCTTGACCGGCGCCACCTCGTCGTAAGCCAGTCTGTTCTTCAAAGAACCTTCGCCAATCTCAGAGTTGTCGGTCAAAGATGGCAGAATAATGTCGGACTCGACGCCATTGAGCTGTGTTGAGCCGCCGCGAACGCGGTAGAATTTCTGAATTGTCAGTTTCAGTGCGCCGGCGTCGGCGGTGCCGAGGCTGAAGGGCGACATGAGACGTCCAAGGTCGAGGACGGTCTGCACGGTTCCCTTGCCGAAAGTGCGCTCGTCGCCAAGGACGACAGCCCGACCGTAGTCCTGGAGCGCTGCGGCGAAGATCTCGCTCGCTGAGGCGCTGAGGCGGTTGGTCAGTACCATGAGCGGGCCGTTATAGGTAACGTCGGGATTGGTATCCTGCGAAACGGTGATCTTTCCGTTGGAATCTTTGGCTTGAACCACCGGTCCCTTGGGAATGAACAGGCCCGTGAGATTGATGGCTTCCTCGAGCGAACCCCCTCCATCGCGACGAAGATCGATAATGAGTCCCTGGATGCCTTCGCGCTTGAGACGCGCCAGGAGAGAAGCGACGTCCTGAGTGGTGCTCTTGGGGGTGCCGCGGTTCTCCATATTTGCGTAAAAGGAAGGAAGAGTGATCCAGCCAATGCGCGTCGGGCGTCCCCCTTGCTCACCAAGATCGAGCACTTCAGCCTTGGCTTCCTGGTCCTTGAGCTTCACTTCGTCCCGGCGAATGTCGATGATCTTCCGCTTGGAGGGATCTGTGGCGTCACTCGGGATAACGAGAAGGCGAACGACGGTTCCTTTCCTGCCGCGGATCTTCTCCACGACCTTGTCGAGTTTCATGTCGACCACGTCCTCGAACTCCGCGTCTCCTTGCGCTACTGCGGCAATGCGGTCGCTTACCCCCAAACGACCGTCGCGGTCGGCCGGACCGCCCGGAACAATTTCCTTCACTTTGGCATAGCCATCCTCGGAGGAAAGCACCGCGCCAACGCCAACGAGCGAGAGCTTCATTGAAATCTGGAAGTTTTCGAGATCGGATGGGCTGAGATACTCCGAGTGGGGATCGTAGCTTTGCGCCAGGGCGCTGAGGAAAGTCTTGATCACGTCGTCGTCCTCCATCTCGCGGACGTTGCGCAGGACCTGATCGTATCGACGAGTCACCGTTTCCTGAGGAGGTCTGAGTTTGAGCTCCGCAAGTTCCTCCTTCAGGAGCTCGGCCTCAATACGGCTTTGCCAAATTCGATCCGCTTCTACCTGATTCTTGGGCCAGGGAGCCTCCTGCCGGTTGATCTCAGCCGTTCGGCTGGTATCGAAGCCGTATTTTTTCTGGGCAACCTTCTTGTTCTTGGTAACCCGCTCTTCCACACGCTGTTTGAAACGCGCGAAGATCTCGCGCGCGGGTCCGAGGTCGCCCCGCAAGACGCTGTCACCCAGCGTCGTGGAATACTTCTGCTCAAATTCACTGATATCCCCCTGCGTAAAATAGAGCTTGTTGTAGTCCAACGTCGTAAGGTAGGTCTGGAGAAACTTGGCCGACATTTTCTCGTCCAGTTTCTCCCGCGTGTAGTGACCTTGTTCCAGCCATCGCGCTACCGAGATCGCCACTTGGCCGGGATCTACCGATCCGCGCGCCACGAGCTGTGCGGGAAGCAAACCCGCCGCAGCAATGAGCCCCGCCAACAACAAACCAGATAACGCGCGCTTCATCGAATAGGAGACGTGAAAAACTTGCAGACAGAGGCCGGAAAATCAAACTGACACATCATTTTTTCTCTGACCATTTTCTCATGAATCGGTTCAAAACCTTTACAGGAGGTGTGTTCGACACCAATTGTTTTTACTACCAAGCGCCGGGAGGTGGCATCCTTTTCGACGCCCCGCAAGGGGCAGATTCCGCCTTCGCAGGCGAAGAGGTGCATCTCCTGGTAATAACGCATGGTCACTTTGATCATGTCGCTGAGGCCGCGGCAATCATTAAGCGCCATAAATGCAAGACAGCAATGCATGCCGAGACCGCACCAATGGTCGCGGATCCTGAATTCTTCCGCCGCTGGGGATTTGGACTGGAGATCGATCCTTTCGAAGCCGATCTTTTCCTTGACGAGGACGGACCCACCGAACTTCTGGGTGCACCGATAAAAATATACCACGTGCCAGGACATTGTCCCGGCAGCGTTTGTGTCCACCTCCTCGATGAAGGAATCATTGTGGGTGGAGACGTTCTTTTTCGAGAGGGCGTCGGCCGCTGGGATCTGCCCGGAGGCGGAAAAGACCTTCTCTTGGAAGGCATCCGCCAAAAGCTGCTTCCTCTGCAGGATGAGATCGTTGTCCTGCCCGGCCATGGGCCTGCGACCACGATCGGATGGGAGCGACGGTCCAATCCCTTTCTCGCACGCTGAGGGAATCTTTCCTCGACAGCGAACCGATCCAATTTTAGACTTTTTTCCTACATTTAAAACCTTTCATGCCTCGATACAACTACGTTGCTTTGGACGGCCGGGGACAAGAAGCTTCCGGTGTCATTGAAGCTGAATCCCAGAATGAGGCTGTAGGGCAACTCAGGCAGGCGGGATATTTTCCGAAGGCCATCGCGGAGGAGGGCAAGGGCGGAAAAATGGCAAAGGCGGTGAAAGCTGCCGCCAAGCGCCCGGCTTCGGAGAAGAAGGCTACGAGTTTCTCGGTGCCATTTCTCGAGCGAAAGACAATCAAGGCGAAAACCCTGATGATTTTCACCCGGCAGATTGCCACGCTGATTGACGCAGGGCTTCCCCTTTTGCGCGGGTTGACTGTTCTCGCCAAGCAGGAACCCGATCCCGTTCTGCGGAAGGTGATCGTGAGCTTGGCCGAGGGCGTTCAGGGAGGCGGCACATTTTCGGAGAGCCTCGCCAGCCATCCCAGAATATTCAACAAGCTGTACGTCAATATGGTGAAGGCAGGCGAACTCGGCGGCGTGCTTGAGTTGGTCCTGCTCCGGCTCGCCGAGTTCCAGGAGAAGGCACAGAAGATCAAAAACAAGGTCGTTTCCGCGATGTTCTATCCGATTATCGTGCTGCTCATCGCGATCCTCATCATGGGATTCCTGCTGGTATTTATCGTGCCGAAGTTTGAAGCGATCTTTGCAGACATGCTTGGGGGCAAGCCGCTGCCCCCTCTCACCCAGTTCGTCATCGGCGCCAGCACCGCGGTGAAAAGCAATATTTTCGCGATCCTCGCAGCCTTGGTGGGAATCGGGATGCTTCTTCGGATCATTGGAAGGACCGCCCGGGGCGCGTTGGTCATCGACACTTTCAAGTTGAAGGCGCCCCTGTTCGGTGATCTTACACGCAAGAGCGCAATCTCACGCTTTACCCGCACGCTCGGCACTTTGGTCACAAGTGGCGTTCCGATCCTTCAAGCCCTCAATATCACCCGAGAGACGGCAGGAAACACCGTGATCGCCAATGCGATCACGAAAGTTCACGACAGCGTGAAGGAAGGCGAGTCCATCGTGCATCCGCTCGAGGCAAGCGGAGTTTTTCCGCCGATGGTCATCAGCATGATCGACGTGGGCGAGGAAACCGGACAGCTCCCGGAAATGCTTCTGAAGATCGCGGAAGTGTACGACGACGAGGTAGACAGCGCCGTCTCCGGCCTGACTTCACTGCTTGAACCGATCATGATCGTCTTTCTCGCGGTCGTGGTGGGGACGATTGTGATCGCTCTCTTCCTGCCTTTGATCAGCATAATCAGCGGCTTGCAGCAGCAATCCTAGGTGTTATGGAGCAGTTCCCGCCGGCGATTCGTGCCTTCACGCTGCTCGAGCTCCTGGTGGTCATCGCGATCATCGCGATCCTCGCCGGACTGCTTCTAAACACTGCGGGCTACATCCAGAAAAAGGGGGCGATGTCGCGCGCGGAGGCCGAACTAGCGGCGATGACCGTCGCTCTGGAGAATTACAAGGCGGACAATGGGGACTACCCGCTGGGAACCAACGTGAACGGTTCAAATGCGCCGTCAGGCAACGGCTTTCTTCTGGCGAGCCTGATGCCAGGCACGGGCAAGGTCTACTTCGAATTCAACAAGTCAATGATGAACTCCAGCAACATCGTGGATCCCTTCGGCGAGAACTACGGTTATCAGTATCCCGGCGAATCGAACCGGAGCGGCACGAATTTCTTCGATCTTTTTTCGCGGTGCGCTTCGTCGGATCCCAGCCTTTGGAAGGGAAACTGGTAATTTGCTTCCGCTGTCGAACGCCATCGACCGGCGCTCAATTCGCGCTGGCTCCGGGCTCGATGGGAGAGGTCGCCGTGTCAAATGAGATCGGCAACGTCACTTGCGGGGCATCCTTGAGCGTGAGGATGAAGAGAACGCCGAAATCGGGATCTTCCTGACCCAGGCTGTCGCGTATTTGGGTTCCGAACGAGGCGACCCAACTCGAAAGGTCGCGGTGTATCATGTAGCGCTGATATTGCCAGACTTGGGAGAAGAATTCGTATTGCTCGTAGACGCTGAAGCCCCAGTTTTCATTGATCCGCCAGTAGGCGGAGAAATCGACCTGACTGTTGTCGGCAAAGAACGGGTTGCCGTCGATATACTGGTGCCCCACTCGAAAGGTGAAGTTCCGGGTCGGCGCGAAGTTAAAGCCGGTGTTCACTTCCGTGAAACCCTCCTCGACGATTGGGAGTTGCGACGCGACCGTGACCGCAAACCAGGGGACCGGACGGATGGAATAGACATTGAACAAGTTCGAGACCTGGCCATCCGAATAGGGGTTGTCGAAATTCACATCCATGAAGGTGTCGAGACTCATCCATTGGAATGTTGCCTGGTCCCGGCGGGTCTGCAGGCGATTGCGCACCCCGAGCCTTAAGATGTTCCAAGTGTCGATCGTGTCGATGGCGGTAAACTGAGGAAAGTCCAGCGGGAGCAACTGGGTCGAAGGGACCACCCGGTCGAATTGGAGAATCTCGTCGGGACTCGGACCGAAATTGCCGACGAGCGAATAGTTCGCATAAGGCTGCACCACATGGCGCAGCCCATCAAGCCCCAGCCACCTGGACTGCACCCGCTCGTAGGCTCTGGAAGCTTTGGCGGATATCTCCACGCCAAAATTGGCCACCGGACGGAAAATAGATCCTCCTTTCTGCAGGTTCGGGGTCGGATTATTCAGGGGCGTGCTTTCGATGGAAGGGGTTGTCACGATTTGGGGAAGCCCCGTGACCGGATCTATCTCGAAGGCCTGGCCGCCGAAGCTCTGGAAGGTCCCGCTTTCGCTGTAGTAGGTGAAACGAAATCCTCCGCGCGGAATGATATTCAACCATCCAAACGCTTGCGTCGGAAAAGAAAACTGGTGGAAGGTGTCAAAGCGAGACGATTGGTAGTCAGGAAAATCTAACCCGTTGAACTCCGGCCCCACACCAAAGGCGCGTCTGTATTGGCCGACACTTGTCTCTCCGTCGTAGTAGACGGGTAAGCCGAAAAACCGATGCTGCTTGAAATCGAAGGCCAGGTCAGGCAGGCGCTCGGTGGTGTCCTGGAAGTCGTTGATCTGCCAGCGCCCGAGGAGGCTCAGCGTGTAGAATTCGTCCCATTTTGTCAGCGACAGGTATGTGTCGGGTTGGGGATCGAGACGAAATTCCCCCGGGAAAAAGTCTTCGAGAAAGTCGACGTCGCTAAGAAGGTTGACGTCCGCTGTCGCGTAAATGTCGTCGGTCAAGAAAAGTCTGTGTTTGAACGTCACGCGATAGCGCCCGTCATCATCCTTTTCCGGTGGTTCGCCTCCGCTCGCGGGCCGATCAGGCTGCGTGTCATCGGCGTAGTAGGAAATGAAATCGCCATAGCTGCGATCGTCCTTGCCATACTTGAACTTCATGTCGAAGCCCACGGCGGCTCCCAGCTCTGTGCGAGTGTCCAGGTGCACCTTGCCGATGACATTGTCACCTGATCCGATCGGGAAGCTGTAGGCGGAAAGCAAGTAAGCCCCCCACGGCGAATAGAAGCCCGGCAGGAACTCGTAGCCGGTATTGGTGATGCTCGCGAAAATGTACGGAAACCAGAAGATCGGCGTCTGGCCGAGGTATACGGTCGAATTCGAGAAAATTACGCGGCTATCCGGGTAGATTCGCACGCTTTTCGAGCGAACGTGAAAATCGGGCTTTGAGTTGTCGTGGGTCGTGAAGATGGCATCCCGAACGCGGAATTCGCGCAATGAAGGGGCGCGCAGGCTGAACGCGTGAAAGAGGAGGGGAAAATGGGCGCCTGAGAATTCGAGCGCCCGCATTTGTTTGGTCTCAAGATTGAAAAGCGCGCGCTGCCCGGTCAGGACTTCTCTTGGAGTGTAGAGGCGAATGTTGCCGATGAGCAGCACATCGCGGGTGTCCGGATTGTATTCCGCATAGTCGCAGTAGATGCTGTAGTCGCCGTAGTGAATTTGAACGTTGTCTTCGGCAATGGCTACGCCGGCCTCAAACCGCGTGGCGCCGTCGGCGGTGATCGATACGGGCACGTCGCCGAAGCTCCCGAACTGCCCAAAGGCGCTGGCGGCCCAGACCAGCCAGGCAAGCACCGCCGAAAAAAGACACCTTTTCATTCGCTCCCGGGAGGCTATTTTCCCGTCCCGCGCTGGCAAGAGAAAAACGCCTGCTCGCCTGCCGATACCCGCTTCACGAAGTCGCCGTCGCAACCTCGCGTGGCGGAAACTCAATCCCGTTCACCGAAGAAAACGACGGCCACGCCTCCGAGAATCAATATGCCGCCAAGAATCGTTGGCCAGTTGAACTGCGTTTCGCGGAAGAAAAGCCAGGCGAAAACCGCTACGAAAAACGGGTAGGAAATTTCGATCAGCGAGGCGAGCGTAGCATTCTTTTCGCCGATCGCCATGTAGATGAGAAGTCCTCCGGCTGCAGACGAAACGACTGCCACCACGAGCCAAACCCAATCGGTCCCCAGGGCCCGAACCTCGGAAAGCAGCGTCCCGGTCTTTCCTGTAAGGGTCAGCGCTCCGGCGGCAGCGGCCGCGCCGAAAAACGTGTAAAGGAAGAAAAAGACCAGGGGTGTTATCCCGCGCTCGATCACCCTGCCGCTTGAAGCATAACTGATTCCCCAGATGATGGCCGCCGCGAGCGCGTAAACAATCCACATGGCGCCCAGTTAAGCTGCGAATCTGCGAAACCAAAATCCCCAAAATTGTAATTCGTCAAGCGCAGGTCGCCTTACGGGGTCAGGCACTCGAGATGACGCCTGCAGAGCCGCGGAGGGAGATCGCTGCCTCCGCTCCTGCGTATACGAACTTCCTGCGCACGGGCCGGAAATACTGGCGCGCAACGTGGGATTGCACTATCCCCGACCTCAGATATCTCTGACGTGTCTGCGAGGGCAATTCCCGGAAGTCACCGATGTTTCCACGGCAAAGTGTGGTTCCGCAGAGGCACGCGAGGGTCCAATGTTCATTGCACATTGTCGTCGAGTAATCGTAGAAGATTTCCTCGCCGGCGCCGATCTCGGTTATCGCCACGAGTTTGACGTCATCGCGAATACCGGCATTCGGTGCGCACGAATGGTTCACGAAGACTCCCGGCGGTTCGATATCCATGTAGATGCCCGGTCCGATCTGAAGCGGATCGCACTCGCGAATACCTTTGGCATCCACCTTTTCCGAGTCGATCAAGGGCCCCGAGAAGCAAAGAATCACCTCGCCCTCTCGAATCGTTGAACTGGCGAATACACCCTTGCCAAAGCGACAATCGCCGATGCGAATCTTGTCACTCATCCTGCGCTCTGACACCCGCCATCTCGCGAAGACCCTCCACCGAGTAGACAACCATAGGTTCGCTATGGCCTTTGACGTTCACCTGGCCAAGCGGCTTCACGTTGAACTGCCCGCGGATGGCGTTGTAGGTATACTGGCTAATGACGATGCTTGCGCGGAACTGCTTGGTTGCCGACTCGAGATAATGCGCGGTGTTCACCGTCTCGCCGATTGCCGTGTATTCCATGTGCTTGGTCGAGCCCATGCTGCCGACCACGGCGTATCCTGAATGGATCCCGATTCCGGCGTTGATGGCGGGCCAACTCTCCTCCTCGCATTTCGCAGACAGCTCGGTGATCTTTTCCTGAAGGTCCAGCGCGGCCCTGACCGCGCGCTCCTCCTGATACGGATCATCGTTTGGGGAACCGAACGTGGCCATCATTCCGTCGCCGATGAACTTATCCAGCGTACCGCCGTGTCGCTCGATCACTTCGCTCATCACCTCGCAGCAACGGTTCAAGAAAGCCACAACCTCTTCGGGTTGCCTGCTCTCAGCGATGCTGCAAAACCCTCGCAGATCGGAGACAAGCACCGTTAACTTGCGACGCTCGCCTCTAAGCGTCGGCGACTCGGGCGAGTGCAGGATCGAATCGACAACCTGGTAGGGCACGTAGCGCTCGATGGATGACAGCAGCGTCCGCCTCTCCTGCAACCCTTCCGCCATCGAGTTGATGGCCTCGCCGACCATGCCGAATTCATCCTTCGAATGGAGACGCGTCCGCGCCGTCAGATCGCCCTTGCCGATTGCCTCCACCGTTCGGCGCAGTTCATACAATGGCCTGCTTACGCGATTAGCCAGAATGATGGCAACCGCAAGCGCCGTAAGCAAGGAGGCGCCAAGAGCGGTCAACGCGACCTGCAGAATAGTCGCCGTCCGGCGTTTCACCAGGTTGGATTCGATATCCATTCCCACGGCGGCGACCACTTTGCCCTGAGCGTCCTTTATTGGCGCATTGGCGGTGAGAAACTCGCCCCAATCGTCCTTGGTGAAAACCTTGTCGTATTGGTATTGCTCGATATTGAAGGGATTGGTCAGTTTCGAGCGATAGGCCTCGCCAATCGGCGAGAACTTCTCGGGATCCTCTTCCGAATCGACGCCGAACTGCAGAAAGTCGGGATTGCGGGGATCCACAGTCAGGGTGTAAGCGTACTTGATGTAAAAGTCGTCCCGGCGATTGGCGTCGCGCGCGCGACGGATCGCGTCTCGCAGGGTAATGTAGGCGTCTGATTTCTCATCGCCCGGGGCAGCGATCCCCTGGTGAAGATCGGCGTCGAGAAATGCGGCAGTGGTGGCCGCGACGCTGAGTATCTGACTGCCCATTTGATCCCGCAGCAGACGTTCAAAATTCCAATAGAGGATCCCGACCGAGATGCCCGTGGTCAGGAAGACCATCGCCATGAGGAGAACGATCGCTTTGGTACGGTATTTCATTGCACCCCGTTCAATTGATCGTATTTGGACTAGCCTTGACAATCCCTAAGGTCATGATAGGGCGCGCCCGGGCAAAGACAATGAAAAAGGTCGGCCCCTCAAACGGGCCGGAGTAGGATCGGGATTCTTTGGTGCGCGAAGCTAGCCCCCGACCGATTCGTAGCGGCGCAGGCCTGCGCGCCACATCAGCCTTGCTACCAGGAAGCAAACGACCACCCATCCCGCCTGAATAGTGAGACCGATCCAGAGGTCGGCTCCGCGTACCTTTTCCATAAATATCGCAACCGGGAAGTAGAGCTCGTAGGTGAATGGCAGAAGCTTCAGGAATGTGCGGATTCCGTCTGGCATGACGTCGAGCGGAAACAAGCGGCCGCTCAGATAATACTCGAACGAATAGAGGATGAAAACGATGGTTGAGATCTCGAGGATCCAAAATGCGAGCATCGCCAGAGCATAGGCGATCAGGAATTGTATTGCCCCTGCCATGACCAGCGACACCAGAAACAGCGGCCAGGTGAGGGGATCGCGGGGGAGGACGATGAATTCATGAAACCAGCCGAATACCCCGGCGAGCGGCAGAAGCGTCACCGCAGTGTAAAGCAGCCGCGAGCTTAGAAAGAGACTCCCCCGGTAGGCCAGGTAATCGACCGGTTTGGAAAGAAAATTGTTGATTTGTCCCTCGCGAATTTCCGCCGCGATTTGCCACTCGTCATCCGTCGGTGTCACCAGGTTGTCCACGAGCAGCACAACGAGAAAATAAAAGACCATCTGCGCGAAGTCGTAACCGCGTATGTCTTCGCCTCGGGACTCGAAGAGCGCCCGCCAAATAAAGACCGTCCCGGCCAGAGGAATTATGCTGAAGAGGGACCGCAGGAGAAAATTCCACCTGTAGACAAAGGTGTTTTGCAGCCCGGTCGTGAACACGGCCCAATACTTGATCGGCATCGGGGCGATGAGTGCGGGCCGGCCGGCAAATGAGCAAGAACTTTTCACTCGTCACTTGTCACCCGCCATTCTTATCGCCAGCATCGCGCTTGCTCGCCTCCCATGAGAATCCAACGTGCCTTGATCTCCGTATCCGACAAGACCGGTATCGTCGATTTTGCTCGCGAGTTGCACCGACTGGAGATCGAGATCCTCTCCACGGGCGGCACCGCAAGAAGCTTGCAGGCGGAAAACATTCCCACCGTGGAAGTCTCAAGCTTCACGGGATTTCCCGAAATTCTTGGCGGACGCGTCAAGACCCTGCATCCCAAGATTCACGGGGGCCTGCTCTTCTTGCGCGGGGACGAAGAACACGAGACGGAGGCCCGGGCGCATGGTATCCTCCCAATCGACCTTGTTGTCGTGAACCTTTATCCTTTTGAGGATACAGCGGCGCGCGAGGTCGCTCTGGAAGAGGCCATCGAACAGATCGACATCGGAGGACCTTCGATGATCCGAAGCGCCGCCAAGAACTTCCAGTCCGTGACCGTCGTCACCGATCCCGGCGATTATACCGGCGTGCTCGAGGCTATCAAAAAAGGGAACGGCGCGACGAGCCGCGGCCTGCGAGAGCGTCTCGCAATAAAGGCCTTTGCGACCACCGCGGCCTATGACCGCGCTATCGCCGGCTTTCTTAATTTCGAGCAGGAAGCGTTCGCGGCTTTACGGCTCGACCTCCCGCTGGAACTCCGTCTCCGCTACGGCGAAAATCCCCACCAGCACGCCGAGCTTTACGGCGACTTCGGATCGTATTTCGAGAAGCTTCAGGGCAAGGAACTCTCTCATAATAACATTCTGGACATCAGCGCTGCCGCCCAGCTCATCTCGGAATTTACAAAACCTACCGCGGCCATTCTCAAACATACGAACCCCTGCGGCGTTGGCTCCGATCCGGATCTCCGGGAGGCGTGGGACAAGGCCTTCGCAACGGATAAACGGGCGCCTTTTGGTGGGATCATTATTTGCAACCGCCCGATCACTCTCCCTCTCGCCAAAGCGATTTCCGAGATCTTCAGCGAGGTCATCATTGCCCCGGAATTCAACGCAGACGCGCGTTCCCTGCTCTCCAAAAAGAAGAACCTCCGCTTGATGAAAATGCTCAAGCAGCCTCCGGAGCGCAGTCGCGACATACGCTCCGTCATCGGGGGTCTTCTCGCGCAGGACGCGGACTCCGCAAACGTGGCCGAACTCGAGCACAAGGTCGTCACGCGACGGCCGCCTACCAAGGATGAGATCGAAGCGATGGAATTCGGCTGGCGGGTCGTCAAGCACGTGAAATCCAACGCCATCGTCTATTCCGGCAAGGATCGTACGCTTGGAATCGGGGCGGGCCAAATGTCTCGAGTTGACTCCTCGCGCATCGCCGCCTGGAAGGCCCAGGAGGCCGGCTTGTCGCTCAAGGGCAGTGCCCTGTCCAGCGACGCTTTCTTCCCTTTTCCTGACGGTCTGATCGCCGCAGCGGAAGCAGGAGCCACATGCGTCATCCAACCGGGAGGTTCCGTTCGGGACGACGAGGTCATCGCCGCCGCCGACGAGCGTGGAGTCGCCATGGTCTTTACCGGTGTGCGCCACTTCCGACACTAGCGGCGTCTTACTTGGCGGCATCCGAGCTAAGACCTGAAATGAATGATGCCTCCAAAAAGGAATCGATCTGGCTCGCGCTAAGTACTCCGGCCTTCAGAAGATACTGGCTCGCAGCCCTTATTTCCGGAACGTGCGCCGCGGCACACAACACAGCGGTTTTTTCGGTGTTGGGTGAATCGGAGAGGTCTGCCTTCGTAATCTCGCTGATGTCAACGCTTTCAGCCCTTCCTTTTGCGCTGTTCACGCTGCCGGCAGGGGCCCTCGCGGACATGGTGGATCGCAAGAAGATCCTTTACGCAACCAACGTGTGGCAGGCGATCGTAGGCATTGGCCTGATGTCGCTCGGCCTTGCCAATCTGCTCAGTCCTTATTTCATTCTAGTCAGCGCGTTTCTTTTCAGCGTGGGATTTGCGTTTGGTTCGCCAGCCGCTGCCTCGGTGCAAATTCAAATGGTTCCCAAGCAGCAACTTCCCTCAGCCTTTGTTCTTGGCGGATTGCAATTGAACATATCGGGAATCTTCGGGCCACTCATTGGAGGCCTGCTCGTTCCTCTGATCGGATCAAGTCTCATATTTGGCGCCAACGGGTTAGGTTACTTGTTTCTCCTTCTTGCAGTTCTGTTGTGGAAAAGAGCCCCGACACAACCAACCGGTCATGCGGAGGACTTCTTTGCAACCATTGCGACGACGATTCGCTATGTGCGGTACACGCCCGGGATCAAGGTAATCCTGACGCGTATCGCGCTGTTTTCGTTCTTCATTTCGATCATCCCGGCGTTGATGCCAGTGGTCGGTCTGAAGGAACTTCATCTTGATCCTTCCCAGTTGGGATACCTTTTCACAGCCATGGCAGCGGGCTCGGTCGCGGGAGCGGTGTTTCTCGTCCCATTGGCGCGGGCTCGCCTCTCTCCAAACAAGTTGATCATCTGTGCGGATCTCTTGCTGATCATAGACTTGTTTCTCATGGCCCTTGTCCATCGGCCCCATGTCTTCTTGCTGGTGGCCGCCCTTGGGGGAGCGGGGTGGACGTTGTCCGCTTCAGAACTTTGGATAG
This sequence comes from uncultured Verrucomicrobiae bacterium, assembly GCA_963784465.1. Classification (GTDB taxonomy): domain Bacteria; phylum Verrucomicrobiota; class Verrucomicrobiia; order Chthoniobacterales; family Terrimicrobiaceae; genus DASTFP01. Next base: position 44,921 of record CAWASQ010000064.1, on the reverse strand, counting down.
CAGGCCAGCGCGCGATGCCTGAATGGGCGCGCGGACGCATGAATGCGGCAATCATCATGGTCTCACAGGCAGCGACGGCTCTCGGCGGCGTGGTTTGGGGAGGATCGGCAGCCGCGAGCGGAGTGATTCCCACCTTTCTTGGGGCAGGTGTTCTGGCTATCCTGATGATGCTCGCAACCCAAATCTTCATCGGGAAGCGGCTCTCCGTCGACTTCACCGCCAACCTGAATTTGGAGCCGGCCGCGGTCACAATCTTTTCCACTGACTGGGACCCGGCGCGACTGTCTCACGCAAGGGAAAACCCTGTTTCGGTCGTAACAGAGTTTTTGTTTGATGAGGCAGATCGCGACAGGTGCATCGACCTATTTAACCAGATTCGGCTCATTTACCTCAGAAACGGTGCTCGCGACTGGCATCTCTATGCGGAGTATGTTCGGTCAAACCGCTACCAGATGGAAGTAGTGGCGCCGTCCTGGACGGACTATCAGAGACAGCAGGAGCGGTTGACCAACGACGAAAAAGCAATCCTCGACGATTTGTATAGCCTGCATAAGGAGGGACGACCGAGGGAGTTCATCCGTATTTCCGTGGATCGGATTATCATAAAGAAGATCAAGTCCCAAGGCGTCACACGGGGCAATTCCGATCAGTAGCAACACAACGATTCCCATCTTCCAGGCGTGAATGCTCGAAACTTCTCGACTTCAGCGGTGTTGCTTAATTATGGATGATTTCAAGGAGAAAGATCCGTTATGGGAGCTGCTTGGGCGCTCCCGTCGCGTCGGTGCCTCTCCGTATTTTGTGCGTAAGGTCCTGCGTGCCATCCACGAAGAAGAGCCTTCGCGGTTCTCTTGGGTCGCGCTCTGGCGCTGGCTGATCCCGACCGCGGCGTGCGCAGCCCTCGTGATTGGCTGGGCTACCTACCAGCACGATCAGCAGGAGGCATTCGACGCTTATTTCGACCAGGCCGCCGACCTCCAGTCGCTTGTCGTCGCATCCGAGGATGCCTCCGTGTGGCTTGACGAGCCTACGCTGTAAGGAAAGAGGTGCCGCAATTCTGCGACGGATATCTGGCGGCCGTTACGCGGATAGACCGCTATTCTTCCAGCAGCTCGATGAGCTTCGGGTAGACGAGGGCCGTCTTTTGATTGGGCTGGTTTGGGTCGACAAAGTCGTGGGGAACTTCGTCGGCTGCGGCAAATTCGAAGGTTTCGATCCCTTCGCGACGAAGACCACGCCAGTTCGCGACAAGCTCAGCCGTCATGCCGTTATTCGCCGCGGTATCCGAAGCGGTCGTCACGACTAGGATCGAGGGGCATCGAGGTGCCTGACTTCGTGATTCTTCAAGGACTCTCCGGCCGAGAAGCATAGTCTCGCCGATCACCCGTGTCGGAAAGCGCGGGTAGGCATAAGGCGGGCCCTCGAGGTTTTCCCGTTTTGTCGAGTCCCACCAGAAGAACATATTCGGCAAGCGAAGAAGAAGTCGCTCAAGCGGCGTCCAGGCCCACCTTGGGATGCCCGCTGGGGCCAGGAACGGGGCTAGCAGAACAGCCCGGCTTACATCGCTTCGGTTCTGCGCCATCCAAGCAACGGTCGCGCCGCTGATGGAAAGACCTGCTGCTGTGACCTTGGTCCCAAGTCCCCGAGCGAGATCGACGGCTTGATTTCCCGCTTCGAGCATGTCCTCGGCGCTGAGACGGCCCCAGTCCGTCGCGAGCCTATTCTCTTCGCCGTGGTAGGGAACGAGCGGGATGACAACATTGTGCCCCCTCTCGAAAAGCAGTCTACCAAGCTTCGTAAACTGTGCGGGGCAATTCGAGAGGCCATGCAGGAGCACGAAGACTTGCTCTGTTGGATGACCATGATCGAGCAGCTGAATCGCGCATTCCGGGCGGATTTTCGAGGACGTGCCAGCGATCAGTTTCCGGATTTCGCCTACCGCTTCGGCGTAGGAAGGCGGCTTGCCCGCCGTTTCGTTGGCAAACGGCCGGCGCGCCATCGGAAGGCAAACGACGGCTAACAGCGCCCCCACACCCCATACAGATGCGATCAGCAGCGCGCGCCCAAGGGTCCATTGCTTTTGTCGCTTGCGCATCCGTCGGTGAGGTTCCAGAAATGGGCTAGACCCCGCGGGCGCGCGGCTCCCAAATGAATTTGTGGATCTGCAGCTGAAAACGCGCTGACAACCGGTCTTCCAGCATCCACTCGACGATCTCGCGGGGCTCGATACGCCCGAAAACCGGACTAAGAAGCACCGCCTTGACCCGATTTGCGAGCTGGTGGCGCTCGATCTGCTCCCGCGACCACTCATAGTCGTCCCGCGAGCCGATCACGAACTTCACCTCGTCGCGATGGTTGAGAAGCGCGATATTGGCATAGAGGTTCCGGGCGACCTCTCCGCTGGAAGGCGTCTTGAGATCCATGATCCTGTGCACGCGCGGGTCAATTTCCGAGATGTCATGCGCGCCGCTTGTCTCGATGAGCACAGTGCGATCGGCATCGCAAAGGGCGGCCATAAGCGAAAGAACGTTCTTTTGCAGCAACGGCTCGCCTCCTGTGATTTCGACGAGGGGACACTCGAACCTCAGAACCTCGCCGAAAACCTCATCAAGCGACTTCCGGCTACCCTCGTAGAAGGCGTATTCTGTGTCGCAGTAGCTGCATCGCGAATCGCATCCCGTCAACCGCACGAAAACGCACGGTAGTCCCGCCCATGTGCTCTCCCCTTGCACGGAGAGATAGATTTCATTGATTTTAAGTTTGCCTTCCACAGAGTAAAACTGCCCCGGAACGACTAATGGCTGCGATGGACCGGCTTGTAAAGGCGTCACGTCGCCTACGCAGCCGCCGGGACCGTGACCGAGTTCCGTTTGATCGCGACCGCTGACTCAAAAAATGGCGACACTATTAGCAGGATCCGCATGTCTAAAATCGCCAATTCTTGTCCCATATGCGACAAAGTTTGGCGCGGCATCAGGCTGCGCAAAGGCAGCCGGTTCCCTTTCCCCAGTCGGAAAAGTAGTGTGCCGGGATCTGCCGATCAGGGCTGCCTTCCGCGTGCGGCGGGCTTTCAGGCTTGTCTCAGAATCGGCTCCGTGCCGCCTACAAGTCGACGCCGAGCGCCTGTAGCGCCTCGCCGACAAGGAAAAGCGAGCCCGTAATGAGGATTCTGCCCCGCGACGCCCCCAGCGCTTCTCCGACCGAGCGAAAGATGCGATGAGGGGCCCTGCAGGCCGCCGCGAGCGCTCGCGGGTCAGCTGATCTCTCGCTTCGAACAGGGACAAGCAGCACTTCCCGGCAGATCGGTTCGAGGATTTCGAGCATGGTCACGTAGTCCTTGTCGCCCAACGCTCCGAAAATTACGGTTGCTTGTTGCGGGCCGTATTCCTCCATCCAGGTGGCCAGGAGATGGTCGGCGGCATGAGGGTTATGACAACCGTCGAGGACGATTCGCTCGTCGACGCACTGAAAACGCCCTGGCCAACGGACGTTTCGCAATCCCTGCCGCTGGGCTTCGTCAGCAACCTGTAAGCATGCCGCCCCCAAGGCGGCTACAACGAGGGCCGCGTTTTCCCTTTGATGGGTGCCGCGCAATCCAACCTCCGCTTGCTTCCACGGCCCCTCGATGAATTCGAGGGACGATCCGGCTGCTGCTGCATGTTGAGCCAGCACCGCGGCGGCCTCCGGCGCCTGGCTGGCGCTGACGACGGGCACACCACGCTTGATTATTCCGGCTTTTTCGCCAGCGATCTCACCAAGGGTATTTCCGAGCCATCGCGTGTGGTCCAGAGCGATCGGGGTGATGATCGATACGAGCGGACACACGACATTCGTTGCGTCCAAGGCCCCGCCCATGCCCGTCTCCAGAACAACCAGGTCGCAGCGCTCCTCGGCAAAACATCGCAAGGCGAGGGCGGTTGCGATTTCGAAGAAGGTTGGCGAATGACTCCAGCCCTTTGAGATGTTGCGAACGATTGTCAGACCCTCGGCAACGGCGTGCGGGGAGGATTTCTCGCCATTGATGCGAATGCGCTCTCGAAAATCCACAAGGTGCGGCGACGTGTAGAGCCCGGCCTTGTAGCCCGCGGTCCGAAGAACCGAATCCAGCATTGCGCAGACAGAACCTTTGCCGTTGGTACCGGCAACATGGAGAAAGCGCAGACGTTCCTGCGGATTGCCGAGAGATTGCAGCAAGCTCCGGGTATTCTCGAGCCCGAGTTTTATGCCGAACTGCTGCGTGGAATAGAGCCACGCCAGCGCCTCCTCGTAGATCACTTCCGCGACAGCGCAAGATAGTCGAGGAGCTGGGCAATCAGCGTCCGCAACTTGGAGCGAGGGGTGACGATGTCGATCAGGCCATGCTTTTCGAGAAATTCGGCCGTTTGAAATCCGTCGGGCAGATCCTGATGAGTGGTTTCCTTGATGACACGCGGGCCCGCGAATCCGATCATGCTCTTCGGCTCAGCGATGATTATATCGCCCAGCGAAGCATAGCTTGCCATGACGCCCGCCGTGGTGGGGTGGGTGAGCACCGTGATGCAGGGAAGCCCCGCCGCGCTGTGCAAGGCGAGAGCCCCGCTGGTCTTTGCCATTTGCATGAGACTGAGCATGCCTTCATACATCCGCGCGCCGCCGGAAGCGCAGACGATGACCACGGACCATTTCTTCTTCGTAGAAAGCTCGATGGTGCGAGTGATCTTTTCCCCCACGACGGATCCCATCGTGGCTGCGAGGAAGTTAAAGTCCATTACCGCCAACCCGATCGGATGGCCATTAATCTTGGCCGTCCCTGTGGTCACGGCGTCCGTGAGGCCTGTCTGTTCCTGGTAGCTCTTCAGGCGTTCCGCGTAGGTGGCGACTCCTTTAAATTCCAGGGTATCCACCGACGTCATGTTGGCATTGGTTTCACCAAAGGTCTCGGGATCGACCAGGCTGGTGATTCGCTCGCTCGCACTCAGGGTAAAGTGGTGGTCGCATTTCGGGCAGACACGAAGGTTCTCGGCGAGTGCGAGGTTGTGAATCACCTCTCCGCAGGAGGGGCATTTCGTCCAGAGCCCCTCTGGCATCTCGCGCGTCTTGCCTCCAATGGACTTGAGACTGGGTTTTCGAAAGATCGGCATAGTAAGAGCAAAGGTCGCCGGAGCAATATAGCCTGACGGAAGCCGGTAGGAAGCGCAAGGCGAAGCGGCGAAATCTTGTCTTGCTTGCTAGCCACGCGCGACGGTGAGTGCGCGCACCGACCGCGCACCTGCAGCAAGCAGCACCCGAGCGCATTCGTCGAGCGTCGAGCCGGTCGTCAGCACATCATCGACAAGCAAGAGGTGTTTTCCTCGGACGGAGATGTTCCGACGCAATCCGAAGGCGTCCCGGAGGTTTTGCATGCGGTGGCGGCGGTCGAAGTGCGTCTGCGTCACTGTGTAGCGAAGGCGCTCGAGGGCGTCGCAGAAGACCAAATTCTGGCCTTTTGCCAATTCGCGTCCCAGGACCTCGGCCTGATTGAATTCCCGCTCGCGCCTGCGCAACGGGTGCAGAGGCACGCTCACCACGGTGTCGAAATCAAGACCTTTCAGCCTGGGGTCTTGAAGACCTTGGGCAAGGAACTCGCTCAGGACCGCTCCGAGCCACATCTCTGCGCCGTATTTGAACCGATGGATGAGATCGCGCGCAACGCCGCGTGACTGGAGAACCGCCACAGCACAGACAAAATGAAAGGCCCGTCCGTGGCAGTTTGCGCAGACGAACGAGTCAAGAGTCCCGGAATAGGGTTGCGAACAGAGTTCGCATCGTGGCGGCCTGACGGGCAGGAGCGAGTCGACACAATTTCTGCAAAGCCAGCCCGAACGTATCGCTTCCCCGCACCCGGCGCAGTGCAAAGGAAAGAAGAGCCCGCCGAGCGTCTCGAGTGCTAAGCGAGCCCGCGAGAGCATTTCCGCAGATAAAACCAGACTCCGACGCCGGTCAATAAAAGGACGCTCAGGGGCACGACGCCTGTGGGAACGGCTCCGCTGACGACATTTGGGCCAATCCACGGCAGGAGACCTTCAGGGGGTCGCACCCGGTATTTTGCCAGCCACTGCAGAGCCTGCTGGCAAAAGATCCATCCGGCATGAAGCCCGATCGAAAGCCAGACCGAGCGCGTGCGAAGCGCGGCAAAGGCGAGGATCATGCCGGCGGCAAAGATCGAGAGAAAGCCAGCTATCCATAGCGAAGGCGGAGGAGCTGCATCGAAAACCCTTGGGATCTGAGCCAGACCGGACCACCATTCCACTCCGTGGTCCGCTTGTTTGCTGGGCCTCAGAAAGTGCACTGTCGCAAAGAGAAAGGAGACGCCGAGCGCAGCGGGCCACCTGCCGAAAGCCCTGGTGGCAAGACCGAGCAAGACGCCGCGAAAGAGGAACTCCTCGACCACCGCTACCGTTCCGGCCGTCACCGCGATGCGCAGCAGAACAAGGAGAAGCAACTCCTGTTTGATTCGATAAACGTCGAGAGCGAGATAGGCAGCGCCGAGCAGTGCTCCTGGCGCAAAAGCCAGGAGCAGTCCAACCAGCACATCCCGAGGTGCGAGGGGGTTCTTCTCCAGGCCGAACTCTCGCGTGCTGCGGATTCCCAGCCACAGCAAAAGGGGACCAAGCAGAACAAACGCTGCCACCTGCGTCGTCCGAGTGAAGTAGCGATAAAACGGATACTCCAAAGTCTCGTGCAACCACCAATAAATCGGCGGTGCCAACAGTGCGCCAAGAAGCACGACAACCACGAGATAAAGGAGGATTTTCCCCAGCGCCGGCACCTCGAAGAGAAAATGTTGTAGAGCCGCTCGTGTCAACCGCTCCATTATCACTCAAGTGAGAGACGACCTTCTTATCGCCGCCGAGAAGCGACACTTATGGCATCCCTTTACACAGATGAAGGCTTGGTGCGCGCCGGAGCACAAACCCCTCGTGCTCGTCGAGGGTAGCGGCGCAATGCTCCGGGACATCCACGGGAACGAATACATCGACGGGAATTCCTCCATCTGGACGAACATCCATGGTCACCGCCATCCAAAGATCGATGCCGCCATCAAGAGCCAGCTCGATCGCATGGCGCACGTTTCTTTTCTTGGGTCAACCAACGTTCCGGCTATCGAACTCGCCGAGCAGCTCACAGGATGCTTCCCGTCGCGCACTCTCACCCGCACCTTTTATTCCGATGACGGCTCAACGGCCGTGGAGGTGGCGGTGAAAATGACGCTGCAATACTGGCAGTTGTGTGGCAACCCATCGAAGAAGCGTTTCGTGGCTTTCGAAAACGCCTATCACGGGGACACGACCGGCGCGGCAAGCCTTGGGGGTGTTGAAACGTTCACCAGCCCTTTTTCCGCGATTCATTTCCCGGTTGAACGAGTAGCCGACGTGGAAAGCCTCTCCAGGTTGGACGCCAGTCAGATTGCCGCCGTTATCATAGAGCCTCTCGTCCAAGGCGCCGCGGGCGTCAGGCTTTGGCCTACGGGAATGCTCAGGGCCCTGCGAGCCTGGTGCGATCGTCACAATGTGCTTCTCATCTTCGACGAGGTGCTGACCGCGTTCGGAAGAACTGGACGCCTGTTTGCGAGCGAACACGAAGGCGTTTTGCCCGATTTCCTTTGCCTGGCCAAGGGCTTGACCGGCGGTTACCTGGCGCTCGCCGCTACGCTAACGACCGAGCGCATCTTCGAAGCGTTTCTGGGCGACTACCACGAGCGGAAGACATTTTTCTATGGCCACAGCTATTGCGGCAACCCGCTCGGCTGCGCGGCAGCGCTTGCAAGTCTAAAGATCTTTCGGGAAGAGAGAACGCTCGAGACCTTGACGGGGAAGATTTCATATCTGCACGATCTGCTCGGGAGCCTGCGCATTATCCCGAACGTTGGTGACGTTCGTCAATGTGGCTTCATCGCCGGCATCGAGATTCGGAGCGATAGCGGCAAACCCTTTCCCTGGCAGGACCAAAACGGCGCTCGAGTGTGTCATGCGGCCCGCAGACACGGCCTGCTCACACGGCCGATCCTCGACACAATTATTCTTATCCCGCCCTTGTGCACCACACACCAGCAATTGGAACGCGCGATCGAGGCAATTCGTCGCGCCATTCGCGAAGTCTGCGAAACGAATCCGTAATGATAGACGGTACCGTTTTGCTGCCGATCAGTAGCTAAGCGTCACTCCTGTGCTAGCCCACACCTCGTTGCCTTGGTTGATCTCCTTCAGTGCCGTCATGGCAACGCTGTAGCTGATGCCGCCGAAGATTGATACCATTTGGTTGATTTTCCAAGTGGCCTTGAGGCCGAACTGAAAGTTGTTCCATCCATAGTAGGCACGAGTATTGTAGCCAAAGTTCAGACCCAGCAATACATAGGGCTGCATGCTGAGGACGTCGCGGTAGATCCGAATATCTCCATCGAGGCGGAACTCCATGTATACACCCGGCGTATTGGCAAGGTCCCAAACGAATAGCATGCCCGGCGTCACATAGGGAACAGCGGTCGTGCCCAGGAGGAAGAAGAGTTCATGTGCATAGGTATTGTGGGAATGACCGGTATGACCATGACCGCCCTCCTCATGGTGCTGGCTTTCGTGTTGATGAGCATTCTCATCCTGTTCGGCATGACCTTCATCGGTGTGATCGTGGCCTTCCTGCGCGGGCTCGTCATGGTCGTCTTCGACAATGCCCGGCTGATATCGGAAATTGTAGCCAGGTGTGAAAAATAGCGGTCCTAACTCGAGATGATATGCCAACGTAAAATCCCATTCCTTATATTCATTGCCTGTTCCAAAGCCCGACCAAACGCTAATGGTCAGATTTCGGATCCGTAAGCTTAGGTTTGTCGTGTAGGCTCCATAGTCGCCGGTCTCGTCAACCCCATAGTGCATTTCCCGGCTGGTCCATCCCGTCGAGAGGCTGGTGCCCCACCAACGGCCGTCCGGCTGAATAGCCGGTTCCGTAAGGGATTTGCCGCTGGGAGAAGCGTGCTGGTCTCGCGAGAAATTGCGTTCGTTCTCCGCTCGATAGACGTGTCCGTCGATGCCGTGAGACAACGCGGAGTTCATGCAAAGAAAGGAGGCTGTCAGAATTGCCAAGGAATTTTTCATACTTTTAGAACGGAGGCCGAAACTGCGGCTCCGCTGAAGAGGGGGCCCGCCCGCCATCGCGGCGCGTTAGCCCGCGGCAAGCGTCAGATGGATAGTCTCCCGGAAGGAGACAATTTAAGGCGACTAGATTAAGCGCGACGCACCTGCGATTCGGGCAATGGCAGGCGCCTTGAGCGACTTTTTGGCGATCAGCAGAAGATGGGAATTGGGACTGGCGGGGCCTCGAAGCGTTTGGCCAGTGTCATTCTTCTCGAAGGCCGATAGGAAAAATCCTTGCCCTCCGGCCATCTAAGCAAATCCGACATCGATAAAAAGAACCCCTCTGTCTTCTTATCCAACTTGACGATGGAGGGCGTCTTCTCTTCCCTTTGCTGCTTCTCGGCGATCACCTTGCACATCGTGCATGGAGCGGTCCCGCTGAAAGTCTTTTGGATGGCTTCCGTGATTGGCGCGTTCCTCGAATAGTCGCGCAACATCTGCGCCCATGCGAACATTTGCAGCGCCATCCAGTGGCCACCCGCCAAGGAAAAGCAAGCCACACACACCAGCGGAAGACCCGTGATCTTGAGAAGCCGGGAAAAAGGGTGGCGCACGGTCCTGTCTCTTCGCTCAAAGATCGTATCGGAGTCAAGGATCAACGACGGTCTAGATGCTGGCGTCTAAAAGACTGTTGAAATACTGGCCATTTTGCCGTTGTTGAGATAGAAGCAGGGATGTTTGCTAAGCGGCAGGGCGAAGAGAAGCAACAGGAGTTTTGGATCGAGCGCGCGCGAGTCTCGAAGCCTCCGAGCCAGGGGTTTTACAGCAAACTAAACGAACATTTGGTGGCGATGGATTTTGCGCGCCAGGTTTGGGCATTGTGCGAGCCGGCCTATCGGGAAGAGAGCCGTGGCGGGCGACAAGATCCGGGAATATCTACGCCAGAAGGGTGTCCGCAATCTCTCCGATTCGGAGGGCTTACGACTCGCGTGCCGGACGCTGTCCTTCGATGACCGCCTTCTAAAGACCTACGAGGCTATGAAGATGGAGGACGGCAGACGGCGACACTGAGCAAGTAAGCTCTCGGTGGGGCTGGCCGGCGTGCTGATCATGGCGCTCATCCTCGGCAAACTGCGCCGCACGGGCGGCATGAACTGGACCATCCCGCTTTCCGCCAATCTCGTGATCCGCAACCTGGGCCTGACGCTGTTTCTAGCACCGGCGTGCTGGCAGCAGGTTGGCCGTGGGCGGCTTCGCCCAGGATCGTGCCCGCCTGCGCGAGCGCTTCCCCCGGCAGGTCGAGATCGCGCAGTGTTCTGCCCACCACCGTCGGGCGGGAAGCAAACACGCTTGCGCGGTGACGAGCGTAAAATCTGGTTTTCAGGGCCGGGATTGGCCCTCTGCGTTCGGCTCGGGAGGTTGGAATGCTTCCGAATCCCAACGATCAGCGGCTCAAAACAGACGAAGAACGCTGCAAAGGCCAGAAAGGGCACGGTGAGAAACCTCGCCGGAACGAAATTCTCCGGATTTGTCGAGATCACGGACGATTACACGATTCGCATTACCAGTAGTTCCGGAATAGCCAGGCTTCCCATTGCGCAGCTTAGTGATGCAGATTTCCAAAAATACGGATTCCGGAAAGATCGCTCAAAGGACGGACGGTTCTGGTACGAACGCAAGGAAGCGCTGAGATCCTCCGAAGAGGATTCAAGACCTCAAAAGAATGCCAAAGCCGATCGACAGTCTGTCGCGGAAATTCGACTGGCGGAGATCTCCGCATTTCAACCGCTCATCGCGGCCTACGAAGAGACACTGGCTATTGCGAGCAGCGAAAAGGCAGCCCCAACAAGCAATCCCGAGAAGCCTGAGGCCTACGATACACCATTCAGGCCGATGTTTTCCGAGCCGAGCTTGCGAGGTCCGCTTAACCAAGGTTGGCCGAGCTTGGGAACTTCAGCGGTCCCGTCCGCTCCAGGAGCATCCAGCGCCTTTCCGATAATCCCCGCTTGTTTGGGACCTCTCGCTGACTCCGAAAATCTTTGGCGGAGGTCGAGCTAGTCGAAAAGAAAAACCGCTTGGACCAATGGATGGCCTACCGGAATTTCCTCACCCGTGCGCACGGCGATTAAGCTTGAGGTGATCTTGTCCTCCGCCAAACCGATCAGACGACCCAGGCTCCTGCGATAAAGGTTCATTTGCTCTCCGTAAGTCCCCGCGATCTCGCCCTCGCTCGTTTTGAAATCGTAAATGGCGGCCCGCACTGGCTCGCCGCCATTCCCGAGATGAACGACGACACGGTCGAAAGCCCCGCTGATCCACTGTCCGTCAATCATCACGTCGAAGGCTCTTTCTCGCCAGAGAAACTGAGGCGTCGCGGGCTTCTTCAAGAGTTGCATCGCCGTTCTCGTCTTAAGGAAATCGCGTATCAATCGTTGGGCACTCTCGGGCAAATCTCCAAAATCGGGAAGGCCGTCGTCGATCCAGGTGATCCTCGCGAGTGCGCGATGCACTTCGGATCCGGCGGCGAGAGCGCTATCTTTGCCCAGCAGCGACGCCGCGTTAACCGCCGCGGCGCTGGCGCGGGAGGGCAGTATCGGATTCAGGCCAGCCTGTGGTTCGCAGGCAAGTGGCGTGATGGGCGGATTTTCAACCGCGGATGCCCGTCTTTGTTTTTTTTGGTGCCAGGCTGGATTCCCCAGGACCTTTCCGTCGCTGGAGAATGTTTCATGAAGCAGGCGGTTAAAGTCACGACATCTGCTCGCAGCGCTGAGCCTTCTGCTTAGCAAATACAGCCCCTGCCTCGCGCGGGTCATCGCCACATAGGAGAGGCAAAGATCCTCATAATACTGCTCCGCAGCATCACTTTCCCAAGCTTGTCGCAGCACAGGGTCGCACATGCAGATTTCCTTTTGCGGAAGGTCAAGTCCCCAAATCACGCGTCCATCGGGACCACAATGGAGATGCAGAGGCGCGTCACTCCGGCCGAGTGACCACGTCGTGTCGATATCCGGCAAGACAACCATGTCAAAGTCGAGTCCCTTCGAGGCGTGGATTGTCAGGACGCGAATCGCCCGCGCCGCAGGATCTTCCAAAGAAACGAAACCGCGCGCAAAGGCCACGAAATCATCCACGCTCGCCCGGCCTTGTCGTGTCGCGTCGAAGACGGTGGACATTTTCAGTAGTTCATCTGCCCTGCTCCTGGCGAAAGGCTTGGAATCAATGTCCAACTTTTCCAGCCAATCGGTTAGCACTCCATGAAAGCCCGCCTCCCGGATCTTCGCGAGCGCGGCGCGCCGGAATTCGTGCGCGTCCTGCCCCAGGAGCGCCGTCAATGGGGTCAAGCTCACATGGCCGGAGGAAAGGGAATCGTCCGGATGAGCGACAAAGCTTAGAAGCGCCAGAAGGGCCGAGGCAAGATCGCTATCCTGGCATGCGAAGAATTTTCCCTCCGAAGCCGCGGGCACACCCCGTTTGCGAAGTGTGTTGATCACTGTAAGGATGCGAGCGTTCGTGCGAACCAGCACGCCACACGAGAGACCCTTGGCAAGTGGGTCGATTTCCGCGATAAGCCGCGCGGCCTCTTCGTCGAGGGTCTCTTTGCTGAGTTCCGCATCGACGTCGAGGGTGCGCCATTCGAAGCAGCCATTGCTTCTTGAAGAGTCGTGCGGCTGATGATCGCGCCAGGCGGAGCGCCACCGGTCGAGCATCTCGTCGGGAAACTCGAGAGTACCGGCGACACGTTGAAGATTTTCGGGTGAGAAAACCGTGTTGACCGTTTCCAGAATTTCCGGGACCGAGCGAAAAGAGACATCGAGTGCTTCGGTCGTGTCGATTCGTTGAGTTCCCGAGGCGTTGTAGAAATCGGCAATTTCATCGAAAAGCCTCGGATCTCCGCCGCGCCACGCGTAGATCGCCTGCTTGGTATCGCCGACATAGAAAAACGAGCGCTGACCGCTGTCACTCTGGATAACCTCGTCGGCCAGATCGCGCAGGGCCTGCCACTGGAGCCGGCTGGTGTCCTGAAATTCGTCAAGCAGCCAGTGATCATACGACGAATCCAAACGGAAATTCAGTTCTTGCCGGCTGAATGGACGGAGCGACTTTGCGCCCCAGGTTGTGCCGCTTGACGCGGCAAGCAACCCTGCCACGTCGAGGAAGGTGAGCTGCCCGGCGTCGCGAACTTGCGATTGATACCGCGCCTCGAAGCGAACCAGGAGCTTGTAGAGTGCGCGTGAACGAGCCAGCCGGCCTTCGAGTTCCTCCCGAATAATCGCGCGCCCGAGCGCCATGACCATCTCTCGCAACGCGGGGGGAAAATCGAATGCCTTTCCCTTAAGACCCTTCAGGCGAAAGTGGCCTGGCCTGCCGAAAGGCGCGCAGATCGCTTGGATCGCGAATCTGACGAGCCTGTCGGGCGCGGCCAGCCCGGCATGCAACGCCCGCATCTCTCGAAATCGGCTTTTCCAATCCGCGCGATACCTCTCCTCCATGTTGGCATGGAGCCCGAAAAGCTCTCGCTCGAATTCCCCCGCGAGTCGCAGGAGGTCATCACGCCCGAAGTCGGGGCGATTCTCGGGCCAGATGAGTGACGGATCGCCCCACGGCTTGTCGGCCGGTGTGAGGAGGAAGCGTTCGTGCGAATCTTCGATTTCTCGATCGAGCGCGCCGGAAACGTTGCGGCCCTCGCGATTGCGGCCCTGCTTTCGAATGAGGTCGAGAAACTCCGAAAATCCCTCTTCATGGCGTCCCTCGAAGCGAAAGACATCAGCGAGCAACTGGCGCCGGACAACCCCTTGCAAATGATCGTCGAGAATCGCCACATCACCTGCCAGCCCGCATTCGAAGGGGAAGGCGCGCAGAATCCTTCCGAAAAAGCTGTCAAGCGTGCCAAGCGTTAGAAGGGGAAGTTTTTCGATGAGTTGGCGAAGGTGAGCCAGGCACCCCGACTGAGAAAGCCCCTCCATGCCAGTTTCCGCTGCCAGGGCGCGGGCGGCCTTGGCCGAACACGATGCTTCTGCCAACCGCTCGAAAATGGCGTCCAGGAATTCTCCGGCTGCCTTCCGGGTGAAAGTCAGAGCGACGATACGCTCTGCGGGCACCTGGCGTTCGAGCAACTCGATGTATCGCGTCGTCAGCCGATAAGTCTTGCCTGAACCAGCATTGGCGATGATGCGCTGATGCTTGAGACCAGAATTATCCATTAGACCAGCGTCCGTCTGTGAACATGGCTCGAAGCTACAAGAAAGCGTGAGATCGGACAAAACAGCGGATCACGGGGCGTTCATTGGCGCCGCCCTCAAATACTCCGGGTAGAATCGGAAACGGCGGGGGAGAGCCGGGAAAACTTTTGGCAGCAGGCGGCGCAAGAGCCGCATGCGGAAGCGGCTCAAAATTGTCGACTGCAACTCAAGCCGATCACGCACCTTCAACGGCAGCGTCTCGATTGGAAGAAAATCCATGCATCGTCCGAGCAGGCGGGTTCCGGCACAGTCCTGCGGATGGATCACAGCCCTTGCCAGCTTACGGGACATCCAATGGCTGCCAAGCAGGTCTCCCTCGAGCATGTTGTTGTAGTAGACCTCAAACGCATGCCATCCTTTAGGTGAGAGTGATTCATCGACACCAAAATACATCCCAAATCGGCACATATCGCGATAAAACCCCTCCTTTCGAGCGATGGGCAGCTCTCCGTAAATGAATTCGTATCCGTGCACAGCGGCAGTTATCAGAGTGGCAAGAACCCAAAGCAAGAGATTGGGTTCAAAAGCCGAGTAGGCCAGCGACCCCCAATACCTGCGGATACGGTGCCTCGAACTTTCCGGTGCACCGCCGCCAACCGCGTTTTCATGGCCTCCGCCTCGGACACCCTGCCAAACACGATCCGGTTGGTACTCTCGATCGTGCGATGGAGCCGGCCGACAGTATCCGTTCGAAAATTGCTATGGTCATGCACGCCCTGTGCTACCCTGGGATGAGAGACTTGCAAGACGGCCGCTGCCGGGCCGTAGATAAGTCCGCATCGTTCGCGGTTAATCCGCCAGATCTCCGACTCCGGGGCGA
Organism: uncultured Verrucomicrobiae bacterium; assembly: GCA_963784465.1. Classification (GTDB taxonomy): domain Bacteria; phylum Verrucomicrobiota; class Verrucomicrobiia; order Chthoniobacterales; family Terrimicrobiaceae; genus DASTFP01. Next base: position 29,775 of record CAWASQ010000064.1, on the reverse strand, counting down.
ACAGGAATGCATCAGCCTTCCGGTGCTTTGCGAAACTCCCCTCACACGTAACTTCCTCGGAGAGCATTTCGATATCCCCTTTTCTCGAACGTAGCGCGTTCGTCGGCCGGCAATTTAAAGCCTCCGAATTTGCAGATCGCACGCGGATTGTGGTATGTCAGCCGGCTCCGGTAGGGCGTTCGCTCGGATTGTCCTGCTCTGCGGCAAGCCTCAGGCGGACGTAGCGCCTCTGGGGACGGAGGCTTTCCTCGTTTTCAAGTTCATCAAGAATTGCCCCGCGACGAATAATGCAAGCCCAATCAAGGCGGCGGAGAAAATGCTGTTGAGAAGCGAAGTGTCCAAGCCCTTGGACTGTTGGTAACTTGCATAGCTGATGCTGGCAAGTGCCCACATCGTGATCACCAAAACGAAAATTAGCGGGATTACAGTAAAAGCGACCGGCTTGCCACTTTGTTTCAGCCACATTGTCACTGACAACAGTGTAAGCGCCGCAAGCAGCTGGTTTGAGGCGCCAAAGAGAGTCCAAAACCTGCTCCAGGAACCTTCGCTCGCCGTGGAAAGGATAAGTGCCGGTACGCCCACCGTGAGAAGCGTGGCGAGCAGCGCCCCCGAAAGCGTCTTCAATCCCGTGAGTTCTTGAATCAGATAGCGTCCGAGCCTGGTCGCCACGTCAATGGTGTCAAAGACAAAAGTTGAAAAGGCCATGGCGCCAAAGGTGATGGCGAAGGGCAAATTCTCCTTTCCGATGATCACGGTTAGAAACCCGCCAAGCCCGTTGCCATAGATGGTGCCTGGTTTTAATCCGTGCACGTCTGCCGCTGACATGACCATAACCGTCGAAAGGGCAAGGACCGCGACCAATCCCTCGGCCAGCATAGCGCCATAGCCGATGGCATGCATATCGGACTCCTTATCGATCTGCTTGGAGGTGGTGCCCGAACAGACCAAGCCATGAAATCCCGAACATGCCCCACAAGCGATGGTCACGAAAAGAAAGGGGAAAAGCGTTCCAGTGAGGCCGCCGACGTCCCAGCCTTTGAAGGCGGGCTGCTCAATGGAGTAACCGCCAAAAAAGACTCCGACTAGCCCGACCGCCAGCGCAGAATACAAAACAAATCCCCCGAGGTATCCGCGCGGCTGCAAAAGCAGCCACACCGGGCAAACGGAAGCAAAGAAGCAATAGCCGCAAATGATGAGCGCCCAGGTTCTGGCGTCGAACGAGAATAGCTCAGAATACCAGGTGCCCAGCCATACCACGGCAAAGGTGGCTGGAACGAAAATCGCAGTGAGGAGCCACAGCGGCGGATTGAAGAGTTTTTTCGTGGCGCCCATCACGATGGACAAGAGCAAATAAAAAATGCTCGCCGAGGCGACCGCCCCTCCCGGATTAAAATTGACCTTGATGCCTTTAATTTCGTCAACAACCGAGACAAAGCTGCCGGCCGTAATATCCGCGAAAGCGACGATTACGTAAACAAGGGCGATCCAGATGAACGCCATCATCGCGCGCCCCGCGGGAGAACTGATGCGCTCCTTGGCCACTTCGGCAATCGAGCAGGCGCCGTGGCGAACGCTGGCGGCGAGACTCGTAAAATCGTGAACCGCCCCGATCAGGACGACGCCGATGGCTATCCATAGCAGACACGGCAACCAGCCAAAGGCCAGACAAGCGGCGATCGGACCTGCAATCGGGCCGGCCGCTGCAATGGCCGAGAAGTGCTGGCCAAAAAGATAAAACCTCTTGGTCGGAACGAAGTCTTCCCCATCGTTTACAGTATGAGCGGGAGTCGTTTTCCTGTTATCAACTGACAGCAGCCTCGAGATCCACCGCCCGTAAGAAAAGTAGGCAGTCGAAATGAGAACGATGAAAACAACTGCGATACTCGCGACGCTCATTGCCTGCAAATAACAATACCGACCAAATTGGATGAGAAAACGCTTTTCGCCAGGTGGGATACTTGATCGGCTCGCCGAAGTCTCTCCATGGCACATGATCGCCGAAGAGAGCCAGGAAGGTCAAGGCCGTCGAAGGGTTGTCGCGCCAGTGACCCGACTGGTTACGCTCGTCCCGAAACCAACCGGACAGCCGTACGGCGCTGGCGATGTCGAACTGGCGGCGTTCAAAGATCAGCCGATTCGCTTCCGGGAATTCGGCACCGGCGGGTGAGCAAGCGCTGGTCGCTTCCTCAGCGGCGAAGCCGGCTTCAGCCCGACTGCTGCTCCACTCCGGCGCCGAACCAGGTGGACGGCGTGCACTCAAGGGACACCGGTGACGGCCACGCACACGCGCGGGTTGGCAGCCGTAGGGTCCATTTCTGAAGAGCGGTTTCGTTTCGTAGTTCAACGATGGACCGGCTCACTTTAAACGGCGGGTGCGTCGATATTACTTGCAATCTGGTGTCGCTCTGCCGCGGCGTTTCGGTCTCTAAAACTCCAACGGTTCGGCCTGCTCCGCAAATATAAGTTTCAACTGAAGCTTATTCGACTCGTGAAGCTCTTTCTCAATCTCCTCGCGACTAGCAGATGGCTTAATGTGCATAATTACAATTGGAAGATCTCTCAGTCCACCGGAGAGCTGATTCAGCATATTCATTTCCTCCATTAGCAGTCGCGGGGTAAGGTGCCCAAAAAGAAGCGGATCAGGTTGAGCGTTCGCAAACGATACTTCAATGAAAATTGCCTTGAGGTTGCCGGCAGCTATCAACGGGCTTATTGCTTGCCAGAGAGTGTAGAGCTTATTGGATTTCTCAACAGAATCGGCCCCTGTATCCCCAACATAGAGGAGGTAGTTGTCGGCGTGGCGAATTAGAAAGGCGGTACTCTGATAAGGATGGGAATGACTCAAGGCAAATGCCTTTACATGCATTGATGTCTGCTCCAAAGGCGTTTCCCACTCCGTCGAAAGGGGAGTGTAATGAAATTTACTGAGCAACGGCGCTTCTCCCTCGTTGCCAAAGTTTGGCCAGCTTTTCCAGTTGAAGTATGTTTCCTGGAGGACACTAAGACAAAAGGGTAAACCATAGATTGGCTTCGGTGAGTCGTCTGGAGAGTTGAGAACGAGTCCCGAGACATGGTCAAGGTGGGGATGTGAGATCAGATAGCCCTTTAGATTATTCCGCAATACCTCGAGAGCTGTACCCTTGAACAGCCCAGCAGCAATGGCTTGACTGATGCCATGATACAGCGTGCCCGCATCAAGACACACGTAAGCGTCCGTTCCCGTGACCGCAAGAGCATAAGCCGATAAGTTGCCTTCGTCGTTTCCGCCCCGTACCCCCAGCGGGACCACCTTGAAAACGGGTTGTGACTGACAAACAGAACAACAGGCGCTGAACAGGATGGAGCAAATTAAGCGTTGATGCATGATGCCGAAGTTGGGTAGGTGGTAGCGGAATCTTCAAATATGTCGAAATCGTTGTGTTCCGGACGCGAGAACCTGGCATGAAGGGTAGGATAGACGAGGGAGCGCTGCGCGGGACGCACGGCGCGAGATCGAAGACAATTAATAGTCCTCGGCAGGTGCTGTTTGCGAGCCTGATTGGCACGGCCATCGAATTTTTCGACTTCTACATCTACGCCACGGCGGCAGTGCTGGTCTTCCCGAGCCTCTTCTTCCCGGCGGCCGATCCGGCGACTGCCACCCTGTCCTCGATGGCGACCTTCGGGATCGCATTCCTCGCGCGGCCGATCGGGTCGGCGCTCTTTGGCCATTTCGGGGACCGTGTGGGCCGCAAAACGACCCTCGTGGCGTCGCTGCTCACCATGGGAATATCCACGGTTGTTATAGGCTTGTTGCCGACTTATGCCTCCATCGGCCTGGGCGCCCCCGTGCTCCTCGCGCTTTGCCGGCTTGGTCAGGGCCTTGGTCTCGGCGGCGAGTGGGGCGGCGCCGTGCTCCTCGCCACCGAGAATGCACCGCCCGGAAAGCGCGCGTGGTATGGGATGTTTCCTCAACTCGGGGCGCCGCTGGGCTTTCTTTTCTCGGGCGGTGTCTTCGTATTGCTCTCCCGATGGCTTTCGGACGAGCAGTTCTTCGCGTTCGGATGGCGAATTCCTTTCCTGGCAAGCGCGGTGCTCGTGGTGGTAGGGCTCTACGTCCGGCTCACTATCAATGAGACACCGGTCTTCCGGGAAGCGATCAACCGGCACGAACGGGTGAAGGTCCCAATGCTGACGGTGTTTCGCGACTACCCGGGAACGCTCGTCGTGGGCGTCCTCCTGTCGCTCACGACGTTTGTCATCTTCTATCTGATGACAGTTTTCGCGCTGTCTTGGGGCACCCGTGCGCTTGGCTACACACGTGAACAGTTTCTGCTTATTCAGCTATTCGGCATTCTCTTCTTCGCCCTGACGATTCCGTGGTCCGCGGCTTTGGTCAAACGGGGCCGGAGGCCCATGCTCATGGGGGTGCACGCGGCGATCTTTGCGTTCGGACTGTTGATGCCGCTGATGTTTGAGGCCGGCCCGGCGGGAACGATCCTGGCAATGGTGATTGGCATGTCGCTGGTCGGCTTGGCGTACGGACCTCTGGGGACCGTGCTTTCCGAGCTTTTTCCGACGCCCGTGCGCTACACAGGCAGCTCGCTTACGTTCAACTTGGCGGGCATTTTTGGTGCGGCGCTGGCGCCCTACGCCGCAACGTGGCTGGCCACCACCTACGGGCTGCAGGCGGTCGGTTACTATCTCTCAGCGTCGACGGTCCTAACGGTCATTGGGCTGGTCCTGGCGCGCGAAACGAGGGATGACCCCCTTTGAGCGTCACTATTTAATGTCCTGAACAAAAGTTGGATGAAACCGCCAGCTGCCTTGTTGCGGCTTCCCAAACAAGAGGCTCGCCGGGCAAGCTACTCTTCAGTAGCGGAGGCGCCTTTAAGTGGCGCAACAGTCGCCCGGACGGTTCCCTCAGGCATGCTGAGTGTCGCGAAACGTATCGGCGTGCCGGGGCAAACGTAGTCCCCATGGTTCGCATCGCAGCGACGTCTCGTCGCAACAAGATTCGATCGGTAGCCGCTTGGGCTCGCGATTCCGCAATGCATTGACTTAAACGTAGAACTGCTCGGTGTGGGGTCGGAGATCGAGTTCGAGCGTCCAGGCGGATCGATCCTGCATTGCGAGGTGCCAGTAGGCGTCGGCGATATGGTCGGGATCGAGAGCTGGTTCTTTCTCGTTCTCCAGCGGTGCGCCGCCCCTGTGCGGCGCCGCGATCAATCCATCTATGACGACATGTGCCACATGCACGCCGCGCGGCCAGAGCTCGCGGGCGAGGGATTGCACCAGACCGCGCACGGCGAACTTCGCGCTGCTGAACGCCAGCCAGCCGCCGCCACGCACGCTGGAGGTCGCGCCAGTGAAGAGCATGGCGCCCGCGCCGGATGCGAGCATGTCGGGTGCGGTCTCTCTTGCGCACACGAAGCCGCCCAACGCCGCAACGCGCCAGGCTTGTTCGAACGCTTCGGGAGTGGTCGCCAACAATCCCCCGCCAAGCCCGCTGCTGGCATTGTGAATCAGAACTCCGACCGGCCCCAGCTCAACGCGGACTCGATTGACCGCAGCTGCGACTTCGGCGGGACGGCTTACATCGGCGATGACGCCCAACGCCGATGATCCTGCGGCGGAGATTTCGCCTGAGACTGCCTCAATAACGGCCGGGCTCCGGGCAACCAAGGCGACGCGGAAGTCTTCGCGAGCGAAGCGCCGCGCGAGCGCCGCGCCCAATCCAGGACCGACACCAGTGATGATCACGACACGATTCATCCGTTACCTTCGGGGATCGTGATTATTCGAAAGCATCAGCCCGGGGCACCTCATGGTTTAGTCAAAGTAGCAATCAATGCCTTCGTTCACCACGGCATTTTTCCTCGAAACTGTCGCCTTGTGCTGGATGAATGGCGATAAGCGCGGACAAGGTCCGCGCCTCCGCGTTTGCCCTCCTCCCGAAGGACGACTAAGTTGAAGACTAGGAATCCGCTCGACTCATGAAAGCGCGCATTCTCCTCGTCGTGGGCAGCCTGGTTCTCGGGGCGTGTAAAGAACCGCCGGTCTTGTCCCAGCGACCGGCGAGTACAGACTCCCTCGTCTGTTTCGCGTCCGGTTTACCTATTGCGGCGTGTGGCTGTGGCTACTACCGACAGTCTCTACGGTCTCGACGCTGGAACGCGTCTCAAGGTCATAGAGGAACGGCCCGGGAGATTGTTGGTCGAGACTCAGGGAGTGCAGTTTGAGATCGATCAACGCGACGCAACAAATGATTCCGACAAAGCGAACATGCTTCTTGCCCGCGCAGAGGAGGAGAAAACAGTTCGGCAGGTCGCGATGGCAACTCGATTGCGAATTGAAGACCAGAAATTTCTCGCCGAGGAGAACATCCGCCGTCGAAGCGCCGCCGGTATGCAGGTCGCTCACCTGCGCCGCGCGGTCGATTCTGCCAGGGCGGAGATAGCGAGTCTGGAAGCCGCCCAATCCGCTCCAACGGGTTACAGGAGACTTAACACAACGAGTGATGAGACATCCAGCAGCGCATCGTTGGAGGACGATGCTCGTCAACAACGGATCTCCTTCCTGCGGACGTATATCGCTGACTGTGACAGGGAAATTCAGATGCTGTCGGATGCCATGGCGCGTTGGGAATAAGCCAGCCCGTTAATTTCGCCGTGCGCTAAAGTGGATCCCCGTGAAAACCAGGGGACTGGGCTTCTTCGACACGCGGTGTCCTGAAAGTTGTCTCTCGTTCGTCATATCGTCATTAACAGAAGCAGAAGAACCGATGTCTATCTATCTACCCGACTCGCGAAAGTCTCGAAAACCATCAAGTCGTGTCCGACGAGCAGTGGCTGGTTGCCCGCAATGCGCTCTTGAGGAGGGAAAAGGAGCTCACCCGACTGCGCGATGAGATCAGTGCCCGGCGGCGCGAACTGCCCTGGGTGCGCGTCGGGAAGAACTACGTCTTCCACGGATCAAACGGTCCGGAAACGCTAGCCGATCTCTTTGAAGGCCGCAGCCAGTTGTTCGTTCAGCATTTCATGCTCGGTCCAGACTGGGAGGAGGGTTGCAATGGCTGCTCTTTCTGGGCAGATCACCACGACGCCGCGAATCTGCACCTCGCCCACCACGATTTAACCCTGGTCGCTGTTTCCCGCGGGACATGGTGGGACATCGAGCGTTTCAAGACGCGCATGGACTGGAAATTCAAGTGGGTTTCCTCATATGGCAGCGATTTCAATTACGACTTCCACATTTCCTTCACGAGGGAGCAGATCGAAGAGGGTGAGGCCCTCTATAACTACGAACCCCTCGAGGACAATGCCAGGTGCGGGGAACTTCCGGGATTCAGCGTGTTTTACCGAAGTCCGGCGGACGAGATCTTCCACACCTACTCGGGCTACGCGCGCGCCAGCGACATCCTCATCGGAACCTACAATTACCTCGACCATACGCCGAAAGGGCGCAACGAGCGCCTGAACATGGACTGGGTGCGGCATCACGATACGATGATCTGGTTCGGAAAGCCGTCGACGCCGGTGGAAGAACTTATAGCGACCCGCAGGACCATGGCTTCACGTATGGGCACGGCTTTCAGGACCCGGACGGTCACATCTGGGAGCTATTTTACATGGAGTCACTCGCCGCAAGTCAGGGGTGACCCTTCGATCGCGCGGGTTCAAGTTTAACGGCTCATTCGAAACTTCATTTCGCTTACATGAAATACCTTCCTGCCATCGCCGGTGCCCTGCTAGGTCTTCTCTTTGTCGTCTTTTCGCTGATTGTCCTCCTCAAGCTGGTGCCCGTGCCGCCACCGCCCGCTGATAGTTCTCCCGTCGCCCTTTTCATGGGGGCGTTCGGACAAACCGGATACCTCACTTTCGTGAAGGCTTTCGAATTGATTGGGGGTATCCTCGTCGCCATTCCCCGCACACGGAATTTCGGCCTTTCTCGTGCTCGGTCCGATTATCATAAACAGTCTCGCCTTTCATGTTTTCATCACCAAAGGCGCCGGGCTGTTCGAACCACCGCTCGTCCTCATAGTTATACTTGCCGTCTTCCTGCTTTGGTCGGAACGGAAAGCCTTCGCGCAGCTGATCCGCTCATGACTGCCGCGGCAGCGCTGTCAGTTCGCGATTCTTAAAGCGTCACGGATCGGTCGTACCAGGGACGAATCAGAAGAGAGCCGCCTGAGGAGCGTGGTGGGCGGGCAGAATGGGAGACCGACGGGTTTCCGGTTTCACGCTGTCGAGGGATAGCGAATTACACGTTGAAAGCTTCCAGGACAACTCGCATATGGAGAATATGATCATCGCTTTGGCTGGGAGAAGGATCGATGCTGCGGACGCGGATACTCAGCGGTTTCCCGTGGAAAACATCGAACTCGTTCGACGGCGGCTTCGTGAGTTGTTCGAAAGAGAAAGGCCGGAAGCCCTGGTCAGTTCGGCCGCTTGCGGCGCCGATCTGATTGCTTTGGACGAGGCCGCCGCACTCGGGATTCGGCGCCGCGTTATTCTACCATTTGACCGCAGACGCTTTCGAGAGACGTCCGTGATCGACCGACCTGGTGTTTGGGGACATCTTTATGACCGTGTTCTAGACGAAGTCGAATCGAATGGGGATCTGATTACACTATCAGGCGATGCCGATGATGTCCTCGCATATGCTGTTGCTAACAGCGCCATACTGGCCGAAGCGGGCGCTCTGCGCCGGGACCCACGACAGGCTGTACTTACCGTAGTCGTGTGGAATGGTGCGCCTCGTGGTGCGGATGATCTGACAAAGTCGTTTGGCGATGAGGCCAAGGCGCTCGGCTTTAGCGTTCTTGAAATCAAGACCCTGTGAGCAGTCAACTCCAGGAGGAGAGCAAACAAACCCGCCCATGGAAAGATCCGAGCCGCGGTTTCCCTGCTATGACTCACGGTGACTTATGCTACTTATGAAACCTCGAGTTCCAGCGTTGGAGCTGTCCGAACTAGGCCCCAGAGGCGTTGCTATCACGATTCGTCAATATAACTGTAAGGCCGAGCACTTCTTTCCGCGTGCGGTGGCACGAGGCAGTGGAGGCGTATAGCGGGGTCAGTTCCGATTCGGAGGATGTGGTTGAGTCTCGGGGCCAAAGGGACAAAATGCCTCTTGCCGCGGTTCATCTTCACGTAATAATATTTCGTGCCTTGCATGTACACATTCGCCACACCGGTCGGTCGCCAAGCGTGCCGCGCTTTGCGGTCGTTGACGCTCGCCTTGGAGGACTTGGGGATGAGCTTGGAGTGTCACAATTCACAAGCTTTCTTGCCGGCACACGCTGGCGCAACAGAGTAAAATCACAGAAAGGGGTCTTAGCTCAGCTGGTAGAGCGCCTCAATGGCATTGAGGAGGTCAGGGGTTCGAATCCCCTAGGCTCCACGTGATTTATAATCCACGCCCCTATCGTTCTTCGGAACAACAACATTGAATCGTGCCACAGTGCTTCCTTTGGACGGCTAACGTCAAAGATGAGCCACGACGGGAGTTGGTCGCGGCCCGTGCGCAGCATGAGACGTGACAGATCACGCGTTGGCGCTGGCGCCTTGTTGGGCATTTTGGCGGGATTATTTGCCGGGTGGAAAGACGCCCAATTGCGCCATCAAGCCCAGTGCATCCATGATAATCCGTGACGACTTTATCTTTTCACCGACGAACTGGTCGATAACCATGCCCCAGACTGTCACGCGCCTGCCTGTGGCCGGAACGCCTAGAAAGGTCGATTGGTGGGTGCCGCTCCACGTAAATCGGGTTACCACTTTGTCACCACTCTCGACATGCTCTTCCGCGGTCCAATGCATGTCCGGAAAGGCAGAACGCATACCTTTTAGAACGTCCTTTAGACCGCTGAGGCCAGGCCCTTGTCCCGGCAATGGCACTTCTTCGACGACATCTTCCCAAAAGTAATCACCGGTGGCCTCGACATTTCCGCCGTTGAGAACCCTCTCGATGAACTGGCGAACGATTGTGGACTTGTTTTTCATACGATAGGGAAATTTCCAACAAGTGATTCTGTCATTTTCGGATATCATGCCAGATTAGGAGTTATCCGAACGTTTATTTGGCGGGGAAGGCAATCTGCCTGGATGCGGACTCCAATGCAAGAGAGGGACGAGAGAATCTTTCGTCGAGACGTGCGTATATCACGGCGGCGGCGTCAAGCTCGCTTTGCTGCTAATGCCCGCTTGCGGGCTCGATTGCCAGACGCCCCTGCTGGTTGATCCGCGCAATTCGTCGAGCATCCGCCACGCTTCGGGCGGCATCGAGACGCCGTGAATCTCGACCGTTCGCCCGCTGCCAGAACCGCGCGGCCGCCCCGCGCCTTCTCGGCGTCCACCTTGTGGCATGGTGCAGCAAGCTTACCCTCGCAGCGAGTTGCAAGACACTTGCAATTTTGATGGTCACGTCCCGGGCGAGATACGCGCAATTTGCAATGCGATAAACTGGTCACAAGCTCCACAAGACGGTCGCAAAGGGAGTCGAACGGTCGAGCGCTCGGGAAGTCTCGGGGAGCGAGCACAAAGGCGAAAAATCTTCGAAAACGATCGATGCGCCCAGAGGGAGGCGTCCACCCGTTCGCCAGGACTCCGCCACACCAATTTTGATTTGCCAACCGCTACGGTAATATGCCCGAAAACCGTCATCTCCTCCTTGCTAGCAGGGTGTTCAATTTGCGGAAATTCCGCATTTTGAACAGGCGATCGAGCGAACGACGGCATTGCCTCTCCCCAAATTTTGTCGGAATGTCTTTCGACATCGCTTCAAATGCGAAACGCGTGGCGCATTTGGATTTCTAGGGAGACTATCGCGAGTTAGTTGCGGCGTAACGTCGGCTGGGGAGCCATCGGGAAGGCGATGCCTGAACCTGTCATTCAATGGACCGGTTCGACCGGCAATCCTCCTAAGCAGTCCCGCGGGCGCTATGGCGCGCAGACATCGTCTTTCCAGTTGGTGGCGACCAATTCCGCCTGGCGCTGGACTTCCGCGACCATCAAAACTTCCTGGCGCGCCTTGGCCAGCAAGAGCTCGCCCTGCATGCGCCGCACCCGCACCCATCCCTCCTTCGTAGACCAGGTCGATGGGAGATGGGCCCTTCCCGAGCAGGCGATGGCCGCGGACTCCAGAAGGCATCTCTGGCGAAAAATGGTGAGCAGATAGACGGTTGCATGCCGGCGAGCTTCCGCGAAATCAATGTTCCCGCTTTTTCCGCGTTCACGACTTCCGCGGCCTGCGCCTTTGCCAACTGGGTTCGGTTTCTCGAGACTAGATTTCAGCTTTCGAGGGCCTGTTTTCGGCGCTTTTCACGCCTGGAAACCGCGGTTTCGACCCTTTTACGCCGTCAGTCGGGTGCCTGGGCATGATGGTTGCATTTGCAAATCATTTGAGGTCAAAATTTAAGGAATTTCGGGCTCCTTCGGCAGCGCACTAAGGGAAACCGCGGTACAGAACCTTTGTCTCCAATGTTAGCTGTTCACCCATCGTCCTCGCTGGCTCGGCATGCTGCTCCATGTCCCATTTCGCGTCGGCGCCAGTTGGCTCTTAGGCCGCGTGGCGTGGGCTCAGCGAATCCGCTCCCTTCACCAGAGCGAGTTAATGATGGAAGCTGCGGGCACAAACGTGACTTTGCACTTCTCCATCCACTTGCCCATGGCGGGGAAGTCTACCCAACTCTCGTTGGTCTGCTCGAAGTGATCGGCAACACCAGCTTTGCTTTCATAGATCTCGGTCAGGACGAAACACGTGTTGCCGGTCGGGGCAGAGTTGAGATCCATCGCGTTCGAGAGCTCCGGCCCCTTGGACACGTTGTAGCTCAGGAGAGCTTTCGCCCCGCTGCGGTGGTGCGTAGCCTCCATCCAAGATCCGTGGCTCCGAAAGAGGCGGTCGCCCTCCTCCGCTTGATCGGGCGGGGCAATGATGATGAGCGTAAGCTGAATGTTGTTGTGGTAGGCCATAGTCGGTTCTCCGAATTCAAATCAAGCATTTGCGCCTCGAGGAAAGAAGGGGTCGCCGCTTACGTTTGGCGACTGATCTCCAGCTTCCTTACAATTTCCAGCACCGTCGGATCGAAATCAACGTGGTGGTGAACCATCCTCCACTCGCTGCCTTCTCGACGGTAAACGTTGGATACCCGATAATTTGCCTGAACTTGGTCTTTCGCAATCAAAACATTCACATGCTCCTTGCCTGTCTCGTAAGCAAGATCCTCGCCGACGCAAATGCGTTGATCACGCAGTTCAACCCTCCCGTTCGAGGAGATCTTGGCAAAATTTTCCAACGAAGCACGGATCTCGTCCCAGCCGACTGCGATCCCATCAATAGGGTGCATTGCGGAAACGTCTGGATTGCGTGACCACACATCCGCCATCGGTGTCCAATCGCCATTAAGGGTACTGTTTAACGCTGCGTAGAATTTATCTGATGCTTTGCGAATATCCTCTTCAGTGCTCATTACTCTTTACTCTTATCAATTCACCCAAACTCAACAAAACAAATCTAACATCAATTGCCGGACAATCCTGCGCCCCTCGTAGACTTGCATCCCTTTGCCATCGTTGGAGGCTTGAGCAACGCCTGCATAAGCAATCACGTTCTGAATGCCGGTTGCCGCCACCAGGACTTCCTTTCAGAGAGGCTGGGACCTTCGTTTAACCTTTTGCAAGAATCCGGGCTCATCCCCTTCCGATGCTCGCGCACGGTCGATCCCATGGGTTATCGAGCCGGAGAACGACGACATGGAGAAGTTTTTTTGACTGGTGACTCAGATATGGAAGGGGCAGTATGTCGTATCGTGATTCCGGTGAACTCTCGGTCGTTTCCCGGATCGGCGATATGAACGAGGCCGCATCAGAAGAGCTCTACTGCCAGTTCGGCAAACGCTTCCTCGACGGCTTTTCCTGGCTTGCGCCGCTGACGAATAACCGTCTCGGCGACGCGTTGAACATCGAGTTTGTCCACGAGCAGCTCTTTTTCATTCAAGGCGACCGCGTTCTCGACAACGTCGGATACAGCGAGAAGGGGACGCGCTTTAACGAGGCGCAGTTTGGAAAACCGATTCACTCCCTCGAGGATCTAGGGCAGAACGGCTACTGGCTGGTGGGGCGGCGTTTTCATCCCGACGCGGCCCACGAGGCGCTGGCGGAGCAAGAGGATGGGTATTATTATTCTTTTTTCAGCAATCAATGCCAGGACTGGGCAGACCGCCTGAAGCGCCGCATCGAACGGGTCGAAAAGACGCGAGGTTTCGAGCCGCTTGGCAGCGAGCGGGGAGCGTGGAACGGGCAGGGATTCTGGCGCGAAAGAGCGCCCACCGTGCCAGCGTCCCTCTTTCTCGGCATCGTGGCGATATTGCTTGGCATTGGTGCATGTCTGGCCCCGATGATCGCTGCGCAGAAATCCGTCATTGTGCTTGCGCTATTTTTCATCGCCTCCGGCGCGGCGGATGTCGTCTACGCGCTGCACGGACACGTCTGGAGCCAGATTCTCCAAACGATCTTTTTTGCGATGTTGAACCTTCTCGGGGGAATCGCGCTGTTGCTCGACACCTCCGTAGCGGCGACGTGGGCGGGGAGCCTTTTCGGCTACGCGCTTGCGGTTAATGGCGTCTCCCGTATGGTCGTGGCGTTGCGAAGCCGGCCATTGAAAAATTGGCTGGTCTCACTACTTGCCGGTTTCGGATTGTTGATTGGAGCAGTGCTCCTTCTCACGCGCACGGTGGGTGAGCGTGACATGATCTTCGGCCTTCTCGTCGGAGTGAACCTGATCCTTGGCGGTGCCTCGACGATTTGGCTGCACTGGACCGCATCCCGCCAGACGGCAGACGACACCTAGAGCAGGTTCCTTGCCGACCTGCTTCCGATATGCACGCAGATCAGCGTCGACCCTCGCGCGGCAGGCGTCGATGTACTCTTTGCTGTAGCGCTTCATTCCAGGCATTGGATGCTGAACAACCGATTCTTTGGTGAAACGCGACCAATGGTCCGCCGACGGGGGCGCAGCGAGCTTTCACGCTACGTGTCGGACTCTTTGCGACGCCTTGGTTGCATCCGAAGGGCGGTTAGGTCCATGAAAACGGAGGACAGACGCGTCTGCTCGAGTTGCGGTAATGAGTTTTCCGGAGCAGTGGAATTCCTGTCCGGCGTGCATGCTGCACGGGGCACTCGCTGATGACGTTGAGTCCGGCGAGTCTTCTTCTGAGCGCGTGATCAAGCCGAAATCGCAAGTGGCTCAGCATCATCTTGAGAAAGACCTCCTGGGAGAGGAGCAGGCGGTCGACATATCCGGCCGCGATCAGGCTATCAGACCTCTCTCGCCGAACGCGGTGCCTTCATCGAATATGGCGGCTTCGGCTATGCCTATGTGCTCAGGCGTGTCGGACGCGGCCATCTCTGTCATGCTCATCGACAATCCGCGGAAAGTGTTTCACGCCGCTTGAGGCTTGGAGGAACCATGGAGAAAAAGAAAATTCTACTCGTCGGCGAAAGCTGGGTCACTTCAGCAAAGCAAATCACACAAAGGGATGGGACACGTTCTCGAGCGTGACGTTTCACTTGGGGGCCGAACCCCTCGTCGATGCCCTGAAGGACAGCCCATTCGAGCTGACCTACATGAAGGCGCATGAAGCGGCACTCGACTTTCCACTCTCACTGGAAGGGCTCACACATTACGATGCCATTCTGCTGTCCGATATCGGTTCGAATACGCTGTTGCTGCATCCCGACGTCTGGCTTCAGGGAAAGACGGTCCCCAACCGTCTCAAGCTCCTGAAGGAATATTCGGCCCGGGGCGGCGGGCTCATGATGATCGGCGGCTACTTTTCGTTTCAGGGGATCGACGGCAGGGCCCGCTGGCACAAGACAGCAGTCGAAGAGGTCTTGCCTGTTACCTGTATTCCCTATGACGATCGCTTCGAAGCACCTGAAGGCATTGTCGCCGAGATAACGATGCCGTCTCATCCCATCGTGTCGGGGCTCGACACACCATGGCCCGCCCTGCTTGGGGTGAACGAGGTGAAGGTCAAGGAGCGTCAGGATGTGCAGGTCATTGCGCGCCTCCCGGCAGATCAAGGTGGCCATCCCCTGCTTGTGGCTGGAAGCCATGGAAATGGCCGTACCCTGGCATGGACGTCCGATATCGGGCCGCATTGGCTGCCAAACGCCTTCGTCGGATGGCCGGGCTACAAGCGGCTCTGGATTCAGGCACTGGGCTGGCTCACCCGATCGTAGTCCCTGATGCTCCATGTCCTTGGAAACGCCTGCAGGGATATCACGTTTCGCGTGGAGATCCTGCCGAGACCAGGGGAGACACTCAATGCGCGCATCACACATGGCGGACTCGGCGGCAAAGGCCTGAATCAGGCAATCGCCGCCGCCCGCGCTAGCGGTAGCACCCTGGTGTAGTTGCCGGGCGTGGCCATATACATGGGATGGCCGCGGCAATAGATGTGCACTTCCAAAGGATCGGTGTCCGGCTTTGCAAGGACACTCTTCACGTCCGCGAGGACCCTGGCGGCAAGGTCGCGTGCGCCTTCCTCGGTGAGCAGCAGACTTCGTTTGGTTTCCCGCATCGGAGTGTAGCAGGTCAGTATGTTGTAAGCGCGCTTGTAGCCGGCATCGTTGCGGATGGTCCAGTCAGCCACAATGAAGTCGGTAAAGGAGTGGCCCGGGCACCAGGTGTCGTAGCCTTTGTCAAAAACGACTTTGTCGTAGATCAGATTGACGACGCAATAGGGCGCATAGCGAATTTTCTGCATGGCCAGGCGCTGCTCCCGGGGCAGGCCTTCCACTATGTGGGCGGTCATAAACTTTGGCGTTGCCATGATCACCGCCTTCGCTGCCACGGTCGTAATCCGGCCTCCCTGCATATACGAAACATGCACCTCCTTCCTCTGCGGGCGGACCGCGAGAGTGGTGGCGCCAGTAAGCATGCGCTCCCTGAACTTCGCTTGCAGTTTGTCAACGAGTCGCCTGGACAGAGCGCCCAGCCCTCCGGGCCAGGTGGAGCGCTCATCATTGCGCTCTTCACCGCCCAACGCCTGGACCTCGCCAATAGCCACCATCGACGAGGTCTCCTGGCTGAGCGCGCCCCAATTCGATGGGCCATAAGCGTCAAACCACTGCTTGACCTCCGGCGCATAGCCTTCAAGAAACTTGGAGAACGGAGTGTTGTCCAGTTCACGGGAACGCTTTTCTACATCGATAGCGAGCATCGCTTGGCGAAATTTTTTGAAGTTTTCTCGCACCCGCGGAGCGTAAGGAAGCAGGTCGAGGCCATCGCCCCAGGTGTCAGGCACATATTCTCCCTGAATCAAACTTCCATCCCAGTTATCGATGGGCAGCGGCTTGAGACCGAGCTGAATGGCCATTTCCGCAGCCACTGGGCTCTCCACGAACGCCGAACCGGTGCCGTAGGCGGCGCCGCGAAAATCCATCATGTAGGCGTTGCCCCCAAAATCAGGTTCCTTTTCGAGCAGCAGCCAATCGAGGTTGGGAGAAAGATACGCGGCGGTCAACCCACTCATGCCGCCTCCAACGATGACCAGATCATGAGCGGCAGAGACGCGAGGCAAGTCGAAGGCAATCAGGTCTCGAACCTGATGGCAAATGGTGTGCTCTTCGCTGTCCACGATCGCGCGTTTCTCCGCGCTCTGCGCTAGCAACTCGAGATTGAACGGACACCCGCTCGTCACCGCGCCCGCTACGACAAACTTGATGAAATCGCGCCGCGTCGGTGTCATGAGCTAATCCTTATTCCGGTGCGTCTCATAGAACCAGGATCTCACCTGGGTGACGGCCCTTCGTAGCCGATATAGCCAATGCGACCCTGATTCCGAACCACTTCCTGCTGGCGTTGCAGTTGTGCACGCCACATGCGCGAATCGCTTGCAGATTCCGGTCGACTGTTCACGCATCCGCAAACCAGTAAAGAGATTGCGAGCATCGGTCCGATAAAGCGAAACCTCATTAAGAACCATATAGCACTTCCCGGTCGGCAAAGACTAAAAACCGCAACGGCCCTGGTATGGAGGCTTTACTGCTTAACCAAAGATTCGTCACCCTGCCACTGCCTGTTGAGTTCGCAGGCGGAACGCGCGATCAGCAGCGCAGCGCAAAAAATTATCCCCGCTGCGCGGAACTCCCCATTTCGGCTCTGCCCAAGGAGCCGTTTGAGCGCGGAGGTCGAACTACGGTTCGAACCCAACCCGTCGCCTTGCGAGCCACCGTTGGCGGACTTCAATCCTCCGGGGACCGGTCTACGCAACAGTTATGGACTGATTTGTTCGACTCGAAGCGAGGGCTCGTTTAGAGCGTTGCCGGCGCTTCATACTGGGACGCCCCCGAAAGCCGCCCACAGGTATGATTCGGCTGAGACGGAAGCCCGCCGCCACATAAAGCTCCCTAAACTCTTCCTCAGTTCGCTCGCGACCTGACAGGATGACCTCCGCTGCTATTTCCCACCGAAATCTGTTTGAGACTTCCATTCGGGACAGGCGTAAACGAATTGCCTGTCCATCTAAACACCTCATCCTTGCTGTTGACACCCCAGACCGCTCCATCTGCGCTAGCCGATACATACTTCAGCTCTCCGGCGATCTGCCGCCAACCATTCCCGGTCCAAGTAAAGATCTGGTTCTTAGCATTGACGCCCCAGATATTCTTGGGGTTTCCCACCGAAATCTGTTTGAGTCTTCCATTCGGGACAGGCGTAAACGAATTATCTGTCCATCTAAAGACCTCATCCTTGCTGTTGACACCCCAGACCGCACCATCTGCGCTAGCCGATACATACTTCAGCTCTCCCGCGATCTGTCGCCAACCATTCCCGGTCCAAGTAAAGATCTGGTTCTTAGCATTGACGCCCCAGATATTCTTGGGGTTTCCCACCGAAATCTGTTTGAGTCTCCCGTTCGGGACAGGCGTAAACGAATTATCTGTCCATCTAAAGACCTCATCCTTGCTGTTGACACCCCAGACCGCACCATCTGCGCTAGCCGATACATACTCCAGCTCTCCCGCGATCTGTCGCCAACCATCCCCGGCCCATGTGAAGATCTGGTTCTTAGCATTGACGCCCCAAATATTGCCGGGGCCTTCGTTGGCTTGAACTAAACGTGGAATTAGATTTACAAGTAATAAGGCGGCGATAAGGCACCCCCGCGATATGGAATAAGTAGAGGTGAGTATTTGCATAGTTTGGTTCATCTCAGGACGGTCGAAAGTTTTTAATGATCGTACCGGCATCTTCACTCAGTGATGCCCTTATGTAGCATTTCTTTGCTCCCTCTTCCATAATTTTGGCGGAATCAACTCCAACGCCCCCATTGACTCCGCCACAGCAGCCGCCATGTTCCGTTTCGCCGCCAGGTCGAGCTCAATGCGAGCGCCGAGGACCTCCGAGCAGGGCCCTTCTTCTGCACTGAACTTTTCCGAGTGCGTCGACCGCTTGGTCCCGTCCTTGTCGCGCCGCGCGGGCAAGCATAGGTTTCTCCGTGCGATTCTACAGAACATCGGATAATTACGCGCTGACCGGGCCGGTCATTGGGACGGTTGCGCCGGCGGGCTCCGGAGCCGGTGTGCCGGTGGCGCCGACGCCGGTCAATGCAGCGATGGCCGAGTGCCAGGCGCAGGCCTTCGTAGAGGCTTTGAAACCGCGTGGCTCGGGCAAGCCGGTGGTTGCAGTCCTCGCGTTGAATGAAGGCACCGAAACAACCGACTTCTTGTTGCCGCATGCGGTCCTGCAGCGTGCCGGCGTGGTCGACGTGCAGGTGGTGGCGCCTCGTCGCGGCCGTGTCTTCCTGTACCCCGCGCTGCAGGTCGAGGTGGCGCAGGATCTCGCCAGCTTCGACCGGGCTTATCCCTCGGGCGCGGACTACGTGGTCGTCCCGGCGATGCGCGACGACAACAACCCTGCGATCGCAGCCTGGCTGAAGCAGCAGGCCGATCGAGGCGCCCGCATCATCGGCGTCTGCGTGGGTGCGCTGGTCGTGGGTCGCGCCGGCCTCCTCGATGGTCGGCGCTTCACGACCCACTGGTACTACCGCAAGACCCTGCTTAAGCGCCATCCGGGCTGCGTGTACGTGCCGCACCAGCGCTATGTAATCGACGGCGCCGTCGCTACGACGACCGGCATCACCGCGTCGGTGCCGACCATGCTCGCGCTGGTGGAAGCGATCGACGGACGCGGGAAGGCGCAGGCACTCGCCACCGAGCTGGGGGTGGACTCCTGGAGCCCGGCGCACGACAGCTCGCTTTTCGGGCTGAATGCCAGCCGGGCCTGGAGCTATCTCCTCAACAAAGCGGCGTTCTGGCGCCATGAGCGCTGGAGCGTCGACGTCCGGGATGGCATGGACGACATCGCCCTTGCGTTCGCGGCGGACGCCTGGTCGCGCACCGGGCGCGTCAGCGTCGACGCCGCGGCTTCGGGTCCCGTGACGCTCCGCAGCGGCCTGGTGCTAGTGGCGCAGCCTGCTGCCCAAGGCAAACCGCGCCTGCCGCTGGCGCCGGCGCTCAAGCCGGTGCAGCAGCTCGACCGCACGCTGTGCGAAATCGCCGAGCGCTTCGGCCCGGCGCGGCGCGAGTGGGTCATGATGGAACTGGAATACGCCGGCGCCGCAGCCTGCGCGCATTGATTAAGGGGCCTAACGCCAAGCGCAGCGACCGGCGCCGGCAGCGCACGTTTCCCGAAGCTGATGATGCTATAAAGTCAGTGACTCACACAATCGAAACGCCGGCTGCACGGCTGCAAGGACTGATAAGCATTAAGGGCAGCGTGAAGACGCAAGGGTCTCTGCCGGTCAGAGTATGCAAATTGAGCGGCGAACATGTAAATCATAGGCCCGCCCCTTTTACCGCAGGCTCTACTCCCGACGGAATTCATAAGCCTGACCGTCATCATAGGAAAGGCGCAGCAAATTGAGCTTAGCCTCCTTGTCGATCTGAAATTGGGCGAATCCGATGGGCAGAGGGCCGAGATTTTCTGCGATTGGGGCGAATCTACCGAGCGGCATGATCTTTGCCGTGAAAACGTCGCCGTCCCACGGCTCGAGCTTCAGGTTGGCGCCGGTGGCCTGAATCTCCATGACCAGCGCATCGCCTTCCGGCGCCACCGCCACCGCGCCAAAGCTCGGATTGGCGAACTTGCCGGCGAGCGGTGCGAGCGGCGGGAACGGTCGCGGGCTGGCAGGCTTGGCAAACAGCTTGGCATCGTCTCGAATCTGGATGTCGCTGCCTTAAGCGCCTCCGCCACTCGGTCGACTTCGGGATTGTCAAGAATCCGGTCCAAAGTCCAGAGTCCAATCGCATCCGGAAAACCCACATTTGTCTCGTTGGTGAGGACGATAACGCCAAGATTCTTATCGGGCACCATGCCGACATAGGCGCCGAAGCTGCTGGTACCTCCGTCGTGCCAAATGATGTTGCCGTTCGGTGTCTGTTGAATGACCCAGCCCAGGGCATAGAACAACTTGTCGGAGATCGCCACCTTCGGCGTGTGCGTAAAGGCAAGATTTTCGGACGAGACGATGCGGCGTCCTTCGAAGGTGCCGTTACCGAGCTGCAAGCGGACCCAGCGCGCCATATCTTCGATTGTGGAGTTGATATCGCCGGCCCCACCGAAGTCGTAAGGAAAGAGTTGGGTGAAGGGCACCTCGGTTGTGCCCTCGGGGCTCCAGCGATAACCTTGGGCATGATTGGTCGCAGCTTCGATGGCCGCGGCCGTGTAGGAGGAGTCCTTCATGCCCAGGGGATCGAGCAGTTCCTGCTGAAGGACCGTATCTCCATTCGCAGCCCCCGCGGCTTTGGCCACAATGCGACCGGCCAAGAGATGCGTGATGTTGGTATAGGCGAAGGTCGAGCGAAAACTGGACACCGGCTCGACATGGCGCAATGAGCGGATCAACGCCGCCTCGTCAAAGCCGAGCATGCCAAGTCCATCGTTCACGTAGGGTGGAAGTCCCGAGCGCTGAGCGAGCAGGTCGAAGACCCGGAACTCGCGCGTGACCCAAGGGTCTTTTAGTTGAAAGTCTGGATCGAGATCGACAACGCGGTCGTCCCACCGCAACTTCCCGCGATCGACCATGATGGCCAGGGTCGTAGCGAGAAATGCCTTCGTCGTTGATCCGATCTGGAAGATCGTGCGCGTATCGACGGGCACGCTACTCCCCTTGCTGCGCACGCCGAAGCCCTTGGCGTATACCAGCTTGTCGCCGGCGACGATCCCGATGGCCAGGCCCGGCACGTCGAACCCTTTCATCCCGCTGGCAATGTAGGCCTCGAATTCCGGGATCAGCGTCTGAACGCGATCCTCAATGGGCGCGCCGGTCTTGGACTGTTCCGCTGCCAACGCCACGTTCTGAAGGTCAAAGCTGGCGAGTGCGGCGATCGTCAGGAACGATAAGAAGGCGCCCAGAATACAGCGGCAAGCTTGCGGTCTCGCTGGCGACCCAATTCTGCCGCTTTGGCTAGTCATCCCAACAAAGCTCTCCCCTCGAGCACTAGGTGGCCTCTTCATCATTTCAGGCGGGGTAACCGCATAACAATTTTTGCGCGGCATGCAGAACGCCGCGTTCGGCTTTCAAAATTCATGTTAGCGTGCATAATCCGAACGGCTGTGTTGCTCTTAATCGTGTTTACGAGTTGGGGTCAGATCACAGAGTGTGAGCAGACCACAGTGATGGCAAGACCATTGCGAGCGGACTGAGCGCGCGGATGCAGTGGCTGGGAGTCAGCTACACCGTGTGGTTCAATCGGCGCCATCGAAGAAGCGGACAACTTCTGGACACTGCATCTCATTGGTGAGCTGCAATGCGATGAGGGCGAACCGCTCGACTTCGATCGTGTGTTCAAGTATATGCACGGTCTTCGATCCTTTCTAGCCCTGCGGCCAGCCTCGCTCCTGGAAGAGATAAGAATTTCGCCGCGGTGTTGCGCCATGCGCGATCAGCACAAAATGCCGTGACGAAGCCATAATGCGGAGCGGAGTGGGACGCGATCCAACGTGCCAGCGACACTCTCTGCGGCGGCACTCTTTGAGGTTCCTGATCAGTTGTTCTCCTTGGGAAGACCTTTCCTCAATGACGCGTCGGCCTTTTCGAACCAGGCGTCTGCGAATAGCTTTGCGAGTTCGCCGCCAGTATCGAAGCTCACAACTACCAGGCCGGAGCCCGATAGATCAGCGGCGGGATCATGATAAATGAAAAGGGCGATATCCTGCGTGGATTGCCTTCCTCGTACGGTAGTCCGGAGCGAGCAGTACCGCCCTATCTCAAGTGCTCGCGCCACCTGTTTCTCCACGCTGTCGGCTTTACCCTTTGACCCGTAGCCAATCGTGCGCATGTATCGGCAGATCTCTTGATAGTCCTTTAGAAAAAAGTAAGTAACGTTTCGATCCGGATCGATGGTGTCAGCGCGCTCTTGATAGATCTTCGCAGCCCAGTTTCGATCGTCGTCGAGGCTCATACCAAAACGAACAAGGTTTGAGAAGTGTCGCAAGCCCCAGGTGAACGTTCCTTCAGATTCTTTCAGCGCTCCCAAGGAGTCCCCGGCTGACAGAAATAACCTGCCAGCAGATCAGCAGCCCAATCGCGTTCATCGAGTTCCAGGTCGCGGACGATCGACTTGATAGTGAACCATTCTTCCGAGGGCAACTCAGCTCTCGGCACCTGCAGGTTAACACCTCCCTGGTTTGTCGACGCTTCGGTAAGAAATGGTGCATCACCTCCCGGCGCCCAGCCTAGGGTGACGCGGGCTTCATCCACTCCGTCGCGGACGAGTTTCTTGGCGAGTTGACGTGCCCGCAGCGCGCCGCACTTGTCCACCTTGTGCGGATCCTTGCCTGGGAGCGCTCCGCCGCCGATCGTAATGAGAATTTCCACGCAGTGAGCAACCATCAAATTAGGAGAGCAACATGAAAATCGTCGTTATCGGCGGCAGCGGACTCATCGGAAAAAAGGTCGTGAAGAACCTTCGGGAGCAGGGCCACGAGGTAGTCGCGGCATCACCATCATCGGGTGTCAACGCCGTCACTGGTGACGGACTGGCGCAAGCGTTTGGGGGCGCGCGGGTGGTCGTCGATGTGGCGAATGCGCCCTTGTGGGAGGACAAGGCCGTGCTGGAATTCTTCGCAACGTCGAGTCGCAATCTCCTCGCCGCGGAAGCTGCCGCGGGCGTCGGACATCACGTGGCGCTGTCGGTCGTCGGCACCGACCGCCTGCTCGCCGCCGGTTACTTCCGCGCGAAGATGGCCCAGGAGAATCTGATCAAGAGCTCACCGATCCCATACACGATCGTGCGCGCCACGCAGTTCTTCGAGTTCGTGGGCAGCATCGCCCAAGCGGCAACCCACGGGCAGACGGTTCGGGTGTCGTCCGTGCTGATGCAGCCCATCGTGTCGGATGACGTCGCCGCCGTCATGGCCGAGGTCGCGGTCAAGGAACCGTTGAACGGCACGATCGAAGTGGCGGGCCCCGAACCGATCCGCCTCGACGAACTCGTTCGGAAATTCCTGAGCGCAAACCGAGACGCGCGGACAGTGACCACGGGCGCCGCCGCAGGTTACTTCGGCACACCGGTGAACGATCAAAGCCTCACCCCCGGTGATCACCCGCGCCTCGGCCCGACGCGTTTCGAGGACTGGCTCAGCCGCAACGCCTAAGCATGCCCTGCAGCGAACGTCGGCAGGGCGCTTCTGTTCCAATCGCGCCGACGGTGCGAGCGCCGGATACGCTTATTACACGCGCTACCGGGACGCCTGTATCACCTTCCGCCAAGACAACGCCGCGCCGCGCGAGGGAGGTCATCAACGTCGAGTGCAGCCAGTTCGGCATCCTGACCGCCTTGAACGCTTACGGGTGCCACCCGACGGCTAACCCAAATGGGCGAAAGGAAGGGTCGGTCCTATGAAATAAATGTTGAGAATTTCCAAGAGACGATGCGCTGAAAACACCCAAATCGGTCGCTTGGAAGATTGAAGCCGCCCGCGCCCTTAGGCAATCCACGACCGCAAACAACGCCTGGATAGCCGCCATCTTGTCATGGGCCACCCGAGCAGAGTGTGCAACTTGATCCGAAAGAGAGTTTAAATTATAGGACCGACCCATTTTGCCTTCGTCGGACGCAATCAAAACCATTCCTATGGCGTAGAGTGAAACTTCAAGCGTCGTTGGGTTTCGCTTATTGTGCCACCCTGATAGGCGGCAGTAGGCTTAAACCCGTGGGAGTCCTCGAGCGGGGGGAGGTGTTGTTCTGTAGCGGCGCATCCGATGATTAGCAAAGAGGCAATGAGCGCCAGCGCGACAGAGGGAGCACTCATAAACACTAATACCCTATTCAACATCGCCGACCAAGATCTCACTCCGCTTGCGAGCCAGCGGTTCTCTCTTGTCGTTCTTCAAGGCAGCTCGTTGTTGCTTTACTGTAAGCTGTAGGAAGGCTTTTGATTGTCCGGGAGAGTAGAGTACCCGTCTGGCATGCTTCCTTGCCTTGCCCTGTCGTTTGGGCCTGGCAGGTGGTGCAGGGACTTGGGAGGTGCGCCCGTTCACCGTCACGGCATATTTGTTGCGAATCGCGGGCGGAACGTCGCTTTCGTCGATCTCCTCGCCTGCGCGATAGAAGCACCCGTGACCAACAAAGTGGACGCTCAGTCTCACGCTCCTGCTGCTGGTGCTGGCACTGCCTCAGGTGCCGTCGGCCGACAATTAACCCATCTTGAAGATTTCCCAGTCAAACCCCTGATCCCTCAGATTTAAATACAAAGGGGGATTGGAAAAAAACCCCGTGCCGCTCTTTCCCGTGGTGTAAGAGCTCACGTTATGGATCGCCGGAAGGAAGTCATTGAGTTGAAATACGATTTTAGAGTCATCCTCAGGAGCAAGGTAGATGGAGGACGTTGGGCTTCTTCCTCGACTATGACCGAATAGCCACTTAGCGCTCCATTGTGCACCGCCGATGTAATCGGTGAAGTAGTATTTTTCTTCGTTAATGAGCACCCAGATCGCGACAATTCGATCGAGCCCGGAGGCCATTCTTATGTTGAGCGAGACGTCGAATCCTGCAGGCTCTTTCGACATTTGGTCACTCCTTACCGCCGAGCGCGGCTATCGTTTTCGCCAAGCGCGATACCGCCTCAGCTCCGTTTGTCGGAGAACTGTATGAGCGCTTTCCGGTTTCTTCATATCCGACCGGCGAGAGCCAAAAGCCGGATCTCATAGAGGCAGGATGGAGATTTGCGGAACCCTAGTCAAGAATTTGCCGCATGGTGCATTTGTCACTTTCTCTGTTTCGCGCGCAAAACCGTGTCCACAGGACATATGCGCCAGCGATATCGTCAAGCTGCCCGGCATGGCGTCGGACCGCGCGCCCGCGGTGGCCGTCCTCGTCCACCATGTAAACTCGGTTTAACTCAAAGATCCCTTGCAGTTCCTCCGGCGGCTCGGGCGGGCCGCTTGCGATGAAAGGTCGCAACGTGCGCGGCACATCGGCTTCGTTCACGTAGGGAAGCGGTTTTCCGGCGGGGTAGTGCTGGCCGGCGATAATCGTCCCGACAGTTAATACAATCGGATCGCCGGCGGGTTGCTCAGTTTTCGGCATCTTTGAGGGTTTGCGGGCAAGCTAAACGCCCGGCGCTCGCTAAACCAGCCGAATGGCGAGCGCCGCCGCCAAATTCGGAACCGCCTTTACCGCGGCGGATCGTTGAGGACCCGGACGTAGCCCTCCGGTGCGATCGCGCCCGCCCGCTGCAGTTGCGCAAGGGCCTCGGCGACCGGGCCGGGCTCAAGGCCGGCAAAGCTGCAAATCTCGCGCCTCGTTAACCCGATGGGGTGGCGCTCAAGCAACCGAAACACTCGCCACGCGGTCGGCTCAGTGTTCGGCCGCACCGTTTTTGCGCGCAGCGCGTTTTGCGGTTAACGCCGCTTTGGCCCGGGCGAGATTTTTGAGCACCGCCTTCCGCTTGACGTCGCTTCGGGCGCGCCCGCCTCTCGCGGAAACTTCGGCGTGGCTCGGCCCGCTCATTGCCTCGCAGATAGCAAGAACGGCACGCTGTTGGCTAGCTTTTTTGCCGATGCGCCGAGCACCCGTAAATCCGCCCGCGGCGGCAACATTCCCTGCAAGCGCGCGGCTGATATGCGTCTACTTGTGGTTAGGGCCGGGCATGGCAGGGCGAGGTGAGGCCGCTGCGCGGCCGGCGGGGGCGAGGCTTAGCTGGGCCGGGCTTGGCGCTGCCGCGGCTTGGCAGGGCCGGGCAAGGTAAGGCCAGGCATGGCAAGGCGAGGATCATCCCCGGCGGGGCGTTAAGCTCCGCCGAGGGAAAGCCCGCGCGCTTTTTTAAGGGCCCCGGCCCGCTCATCGGCTAGCGCCCGCCGCGGCGTATTCATGGAGTGACAGATTTGCAAAGATATTTTACTTTAAGACTGCCATGAGCGGAAGCAGGGAGATCACCTTTGAATTCGAGCAAGAGGAGGACGGGCGATGGATCGCCGAACTTCCGACCATTCCCGGCGCGCTCTGTTACGGCGCGACCAAAAAGGAAGCAGCGGCCCGGCTGGCCGCCTTGGTGATGCGAATCTTGGCCGACCGGATCGAACACGGGGAAGAGATCCCTGCGCCGTTCGCGGAGCTGTTTAGCGTCCCGGTCGGGTCATGCGTGATGGCACGGCGTAGGTACCGGCTTTACGGCTGACGGTCGAGCCGTGCCCATCGTGGGCGTAGCGCTCCTGCATGCTCTCTGTCACTGGGGAAACTTTGATAACGGCGTGACGGAGGCCTCGGAAAGAGGCTTCGACTTCGAAAGAGCAACTTACGGAAGAGTTATCGGCTGAATAGGCCTCAAGACGCTTAAGCCGTTGATTGCGGGGACCGGCGTCAGTTCAAAGATGCGTGGTTTTCCGGTTTCTTGAACGACCTATGCGCGCGCGAACAAGTGCGATGTGGAACCCGCTAAAGGCCGTGCATCGTCATGTCGAAGTAGTCGTTTTTGCTGTAGGGTGCCACGACTGAGTCGACTGGCTTCTGGACCTCTTCCACGGACGGGCCTTCCCAGATGCAGATCCCCAGCGAGTGATCGCTAGTCGCGGCGCGGATCGGGAGTTTGAACTCCGGCGGCGGTTCGTTCTTTAGTGGCTGAGCCTCGGCTTTCTGGAATCCGGCAGCATCGCGGATGTGATGAATGGCGAACGTGCATGATGCTCCTTACTCCTTACAGCGCTTCCGGTCTACGAATACCAATGCAATTCGCTGCTGACAATACATCAGCAGACGGCGGATTTGAAGTGTCTTACCTAAGGGGTCAGGCCACTCTGAATGATGGCCTTTTTTGCTAACGCACAATTCCCGTTTCGCAGAAACATGATGGGTAGAGCCCGGCATGATGCGCTGTTGGGTGCAGCGGCGTGGTTAGCCGTTCAGTAGTGATGCAAGTTCTTCTACGGTCTTCCATGGTCGTGCTCCGTGAAGCATTCTATGGCAGTTCGCGCACTCAATCGCAAGGTCTGAAAGCTTGGTGTTCTTGGCTTTTGTGAGCATCGACAAAGGGCTGCGGTAGTGACATTCCGCAAATGCCTCGCCGATCTCTCCATAAAACACTCGGAAGTCAAACCCTTCGCCGTGCTCCTGCTGCTCTGCCTCCAGCTCGAAGGCTTCCGCAACCGGCAACTGCGGCCATTACTTGCGCAGATGCTCGGGTTGGAAGAAAGCAACATCAGTCCGGGCCGCGTGAGTTACGAACTGCGCCGC
Organism: uncultured Verrucomicrobiae bacterium; assembly: GCA_963784465.1. GTDB lineage: Bacteria > Verrucomicrobiota > Verrucomicrobiia > Chthoniobacterales > Terrimicrobiaceae > DASTFP01. Next base: position 2,050 of record CAWASQ010000064.1, on the reverse strand, counting down.
CTGCGTCTGCACGGGCTCATTGAGCGCATCGAAGGCACTCATCGATACCGCTTGACTCCCGAGGGCCTGGGCACGGTGGTCTTCTATCAACGCACCTATGCCAGAATCATCCGCCCGGGCCTCTCCGTTATCCCCAGCACCTCCTGCCGCCAGGACCTGCCAATGGTTCGCGCCTTCCATAAACTCCAATCAGAAATCGATGCTTATATTATCCAAAAGGCCGCCTGAAAAACTTGACTCAAATACACCGACTTCGTCGGTTCAAGGACTCTACGCTTTTTCCAAGACTGCGCTTGGAAAAAGAGGCGCTTTGCGCAGTCGCATCATGGCCAGGACTTATGGGAGTATCCTTGTCATGAAAGAGGACGATGACTTCTCGTGCTATTTCCGTGACGCGTTGGAGGGGCGCTATGACTGTGTCGATCGCATTGTACTTAACGGATATTTCCCGCGCGGTCACAGCGGCGGCGGTTTCCGCACTTGGTGGCGCGATTTGACCGGCTCGGATGAGAGCCTCGACCAGGAGCATCTGGTGCGCATGGCGGGAAGATTCAGCCGGCGGGTCCACCACTATGCCAAAGCCAACGGCCTTGCGCTCATCCACTGCGCGGCCGGAGAACGCAAACACCGGCTCGCCGAAGAGCATCTGCCAAAAGACCCAAACTTTACCGGCCTCTTTCTCATTCTGGTGGCTAAGGCGCCTGCGCTGGTGTGGAAGATCACACGCGGCAAGAGCAAAGTGCCGCATCTGGAAGCCAGCAAGCCCTGGCCTTACGTCAATCACTACCACTTTCACTTCATCGACAAAGAGTGGGGACATCTCACCATCAAGATGAGCGGTCATCCGCCCTTTGGCATGCAAGTGATGCTCAACGCTCACGAATGGGTCGAACGCCGCGCCCGCAAGCAGACCGTCTCCGTGATTAAGGAGGGTAACTGCTTTGTGGGTGGTTCCTTCCAGGCCTTGGACCAGATCGCAGACACCTTGTGTGAGAACCACACTATAGGGCGGCTGACCGAGGTCTGTGAGCGTTGGGTTTATTCGAGCTGTCTGTGCTTTGGCCTCGATAGCGAAGAACAACGTCGCTCGCGCTTTCGCTATCAGTACTCGTGCTACCAGCTTGAGTACAGCCGCAATCTGCTCTTCAAGAGAGGCGCGACACTCGATGAAGTCTACCAGAGCATGATCGAACGCACCCGTCGCTTGCTCGATGTGGACAAGCTCAAAACCATCTTCGGATGGAAACACCGTCCGCATCGCGTCCACCGCGGTGCGCCGCGAGCGGTGCGCATCGAGCGCATCGTCGATGAAACCGCCTACGATGTCACCGTGCTCAAGGTGCACTTTGGCCGTCTGAGCTTGAAAATCTACGATAAGGGCGAACGCGTCCTGCGGGTGGAGGCCATCGTGCACAACGTCAAAGACCTGCGATGCGGCAGCATCTTGGAGAAGCTTCCGATCATGCTGGCAAAGCTCCAGCGCATGGCGATCGATTTTCTCAATGTGCTGCAAGCCGCCCACTGCAGCTTCCTGGAGGAAGGCTTGCTGGATACTCTGCCGCAGCCCACACGCACCGGTTCCCGGCGCCTGGCAGGCATCGATCTCCAGAAACCGCGCATGCGCACAGTTACCGAAGCCGTTCTCGCTCTGGCCCCGAAGCCCGGCGGGTTCACTGCCAAAGAACTCGCCCGAAAAGTCAATGAGTTCACCGGCGCCGCCTCGACATATAGCCCGCGCCAGGCCGCCTACGACCTCAGCAAACTGCGAGGCAAGAGCCTGATTGAGCGAGTCGCCCATACGCGCAACTACACGATCAACGCCGCCGGAATTCGCGCATTGGCCGGCCTGCTCATCCTGCGCGAAAAGGTGATCCGTCCGGTCCTGGCGGGCATTTGCAAACCGCGCCTAGGTCGTCCACCCAAAATCATCGATCCCATCGACATCCACTACCAGAACCTTCAGCGCGAGATGCACCTCACTCTCCGGCACCTCGCACTTGCCGCCTGAAACCACACGACAACATGCTGTCGTCAAAATCACCCCAAGCGC
>CAWASQ010000063.1:0-33754 GCA_963784465.1 uncultured Verrucomicrobiae bacterium | reverse complement strand
CGGTCACAGGGGCTTTACCGCGGATGCGAGGATCGCGGGCATCGGAAGTTCCATTGTGCCGCGGCGGTTGAAATTCTTGGTAGCCTCGCTCGCCGCATTACGAATTGCCTCAAGTGCCTCGTTGGACTGGGCGCGAAGCACTGCTTTGATTCTTACCCCGCCGTTATAAATGGCATCGAATAGTTCACCTGGCGCATTGAACCGCCAAACCTGAGGAATAGACGTAACCCTAACATTCAGGAAACCCGCTTCGCGCAACGTTCGGTCGCATTCGGCCGGATCACTGAATCGGAAGAATGACGGCCCCTGAGGCAATGGCACCCCGGGGTTACCATGAGATTGAATGGCGTTCAGGATAATTTTAAATCCCACTGCCTCTTCCGGTCTCGCCCACACGGTGAACGCAAAACATCCACCGGGCTTGAGGACGCGCGCAGCCTCGGTCATCGCTCGCTCGGGTCGCGCAAGGTGAAGCATTCCGAAATTCATGACTACGGCGTCAAAGCTGCAATCCTCAAGTGAAAGTGCTTCCGCGTCCCCTTCTTGAAACTCGACGGCGGGATTGATCGCACGGGCATGCGCAACCATCGGAGCGGAAAAGTCGACACCCAGGGCCCTCGCTCCGCGCGCGGCCGCGGCAGCCGCGACATAACCCGGTCCGGTCGCAACGTCGAGGAGCCGAGCCCCGTGGCGCAGGTTCACTGCATCCAATAACGGCGCAACGGCCTGCCTCGTGAGGCGTGGGAACGCCGCCTCGTATTCGGATACGTTAGACGTCCAACCTGCGTGTTCGAAGTCACGAAACGCATCGGGATCAGGAGTTTGGTTGCTTGACATTGGCCTCTCCAATTGACGCGCGGCCTAACAAGTGATTCTGTCGTTTTCGGATATCATGCCAAATCGGAGTTATCCGCCAGCTGAAGGCTTCGGGCCGTTCATTCGAATGGCAATCTGTCTGGAGGCGGACTCCAAAGTCAAGCCCGAGGCGACCAAAGGGTCCGTCGTCACCCTAAGAGCCGTTGACCAGGAGGGGAATGAGCTGAGGACAGGAACTGGCTTCTTCGTCGGCGACGGCAATAAAAGTCGTTACAAATTTTCACGTGATTGAAGGCGCTGCGAAAGTTGAGATCAAGACTCTTGATTCCTCGGTATTTACGACGGAAGAACTCTACGCAATGGATCCATCCAGCGATCTCGCACTACTCTTCTCTCCAAAATCTGGGGTTCCTCTAAACCTCTAAAGCTCGCAAACTCAGATGTAGCGATCGGCGAGGGCGTAGCGGTCATTGGTTCTCCCTTCGGACTCGAGGGCTCACTAACAGCAGGTGTGGTCAGCTCCCTGCGCGAGTTCCCTCACATTCTAGCTTATCAGACGACTGCGCCAGTTTCGCCCGGAAATAGTGGGCCAAGCCGACAGCGGTTCTCCGATTCAAAATCTTCGACGCAATCGGCCCAACATCCGATTACTCGATCGCGTTTTATTACAAGGAGCTTATCGGGCTCCATTGGAACGGTGACACTCCATGGACTATCGCAAGAATTGATTTTCTCTCAGCCGAAGAAGCACATTGATGTCATTCATTCGCGAAGTAGACGAAGCGCCGACTTGAATCTAGGTCTCTAGGGAAGCTGCAATACAATAAGCCCGATGGCCGACTCGCGTAGGGTGCGAGTCACTGTTTCTGCGAAAAATAGAACCCTCACCTCATTCCTGGGCCGACTAATAACAATTGGACCACTACTGAAAGCACGTCACCGTTGTCCTGCTATCACCCCTCGCATGACCATCCCGCGCGCCCTCCTGTTCCTCCCTCTCCTCGCCATCCCTTACTTCATTCATAACAAAGATAAGAAACCCATCGCCGACACATTGGCCAACGACGTCGCGCTCGGCCTGACCCAATCCGGCTACCGCGCCACCAGCGTGCCAAACCCCAGCATCGAGAGCCTGCAATCCGCCCTCTCCGCCGCCCGCCAAAGCTCCCCCTCACGCATCCTCCTCGTGCGGGTGAATAAATTCGAGAGCGACAGCCAGATCCGCACCGAGTTTGGCTACGACATCGCCTTTGAGGTTTACGACGCCAAAGGCCGCCTCCTCGCCTCCAATCGCGTCCAGGAGCTGAAAATGTACGGCCCCTCCTATCCCGCCTACGGCTTCGCCCGCAAGAACCTCCCCGCCACCATCTGCAAGGCTCAGGCCGAAGGCGTCTCGCCCCTCATGAAGGACCTGTAATCAAAGGCTACTGAGACCGCAGTCCCACCACGCGCCCAAGCGGCCCGCTTTCACGCCCGGTTCCGTGTCGCAGCCCGGCAGTATTCCGCTTCCGGGTGCTTTGACCTTGCCCTTGCGGATTATCCTTCCTATCCTTACCCAGCCGTCCAACAAGAAAAGAGCACTGCGATGTGGAATACAGTCCGATCGCTTTTTACCCGCGCCTCCGGCGATTTTCTTCGGGCGTGGCGCAGCATGGCGTACACCGACGTGGCATACAAGTTGATCGCTTTTGCGATCCTCACGCCCGCGACGACCTGGCTGTTGTACTGGCTGCGGTCCGGAACATCCGACCGGGTTGTGGCGGACGTCGAAATTGCCATGTTCTTTTTCACCACTCCTGTGGGAATCATCACTTTGATTCTAGGCGGATCGCTGATTGTCGCGATCACCGCCGTGGAAACGGCGTGCCTGATGGCTGTCGGGGTTGGCATGACGCAAGGCGTGACGCTCAACGCGAGGAGCGCTTTGCGATTCGGTGCGGCGCATGCGCTCAACGTTTTTCGACTGATGGCGCATATGGTGTTGCGTGTCCTTGTCGGCCTCATACCGTTTCTGCTTGCGGCCGGTCTTACGTATCTCGGGCTGCTGCGCGACCACGACATCAACTACTACCTTGCGCAGCATCCGCCGCAATTCTGGGCCGCGGCCGTCATCGTAGGGATCATCGTCATCGGGCTCGTGCTTTTGCTGGCGCGGACCATCGCCCGTTGGGCGCTCGCGATGCCGCTGGTATTGTTCGAAAACGTGAGTCCTCGGCGAGCGCTCGGTGAGAGTGCAGCGCGCGCTAATGGTTCGCATTCGCTGATTCTTCTGTCGCTCACGATTTGGGCGGTTGTTGCGCGTTGCGCTGCTCAGCGCCACAACATGGCTCGTTCAGTTCCTGGGTCGCGCGGTGGCGCCCCAGCTGGCCGGTTCGCTGGCCCTGTTGCTGCTGTTCATTGCCGGATTGGCTCTCGCCGGTGTCGTACTGACGCTGGCGGTGGGCATTTTCAATTTTTCCATGTTCTCGCTACTCATCACGCATCTGTACTTGCGCATCGGTAAGCCTCAGTTATCGACATCGACGATGGCCAAGTACGCTTCACTCGGCCCACGACGATTTTCCCCTCGCGCTGTTGCGGGAATAGCTGCGCTCGCGCTGCTCGCCGCTGTCGGCGTCGGCTTGTTCGCATTCCTGGCGAATCGCGATCAGTCTCCGGCGCTGATCATTGCGCACCGAGGTTCGTCGGCGATCGCGCCGGAGAATACACTGGCCGCATTTCGTCTTGCGGCCGAGCAGCACACCGACTTCATCGAGCTCGATGTGCAGGAATCCGCCGATGGGCAGGTTCTGGTCGTCCATGACAGCGACTTGATGAAAGTGGGACACAATCCAACCAAAATCTGGGACGGTGACGCCGCATCGTTGCGCTCTGTCGATATTGGCAGCTTCAAGGATCCGCGATATTCCGCAGAACGAGTGCCCACGCTGGCAGAAGCCCTTGCGGCGTGCAAGGGACGTTGCCGCGTCATCGTCGAACTCAAATCGTACGGGCACGACCAGAAGCTCGAGGAACGCGTTGCCGCAATTGTCGAAGACGCCGGGATGGAGAACGACTGCGTGTTCATGTCGCTGGATCGCGAAATGGTGCGCAAGATGAAAGCGCTGCGCCCGTCCTGGCGAGTCGGACTGCTGGTTGCAAGAGCAATAGGCGATCTGACGGAGCTTAAAGCCGACTTTCTTGCGGTGGAGGCGCGCATGGCCACGCGCAGCTTTGTGCGGCGCGCGCACAGCGCCGGGCAGGATGTCTTTATTTGGACAGTCAACGATCCGGCCTGGATGTTTGTCGCGCTGAGTCGTGGTGTTGACGGATTGATTACCGACAAGCCGGATCTCGCTCGAAAAGTGATCGAGCGCCGCGCGCAGATGAGCGAACCGCAGCGCTTCCTTGCAGCCCAGCTCATTCGATTCGGCGCCACTACGGATTCGCTCGCGGCGGAGAATGCACTGCGGCCGTAACGCGGATTGCGGTTCCAATTGAATTCAAGAGCCGTCGAAGTTGAGCCAAGTAGGATCATTAAGCCTTACGTTTAGGCCTCCCAAACCTAAACGAATCACTAAACGGGCACTAAATAAAATGCCTTTTACAGAAGGACAATCCTAAACAAATGACCTAAACGAGCTGATACGACCACGTTCGTTTAGCGAAAAAGTGCCTATCTACACCTGGGCAAAGGTCGGTTGTTTGCACATTGTCGGACAGGTTCATCAGAGTCGGCTGCAGATTACAATAATAGCGTATTATTGTAATGCCAGGCTGCGTGGCCCGGGGTTTAAAATGCTTTCGTTATTCGTCTATGTGGGAAACATTAGCCGCCTTCCTCCCCATGTGTCACGCTGCCGAAAAACTCGCGGTGCGTCTTGAGCGAAAAGAGCATGCCGAGTCCGTAAGTGGCGATGAGTAGCACCGCGAGTCCCACGCTCAACTTGTTTGTGAACGCCGCGTCGGTCGTGGAATCGGCTTCGGCGACTGCCGACGGCACCAGGAGCGCGATCGTAGTTTTCGCGCTCTCAGAGCTCCGGAGGAGCACATGTGACCGCGCAAAACATGTGCGTTTCCTGACTGCCGGTTCGTGGCAAAACTAGCGGACAGTGTCCCCGTTCCACGGGCGAAGGTGAACATCGCCGAGTCGAGCAACCCTTCGGGCCTGGCGGTATTAAGCCATGATGATTCCGCCCGCCACGGCGGCCGAGGCGAACAGCATGGCGAGGAACAAAAGCCCGCTGCCGAGAAAGACTGTGGCAAAGAAGCGATCTTCGAGCTCTCCCAGGCGGTCGCGCAGTACGCCGATGAACCATAAATTCCGGCAAATAGCCAAGGTTCAGCGCCAGAGCGACTTTGTTCGAACTGATCTTAAGCCACGTCCCCGTCTCCAGCGGATCGGCTCGGACCGAAAGCCGTAACAGCAAAAGGCCCGTAATCAGGAGAACCGAAAAAAGGATGCCGGAGATGGCGGCGGCGCGCGGCGTCTTCAACCGCACACGGCTCAAAGTTGCTTCCTTCTTCATCTACACTGACAGACTGGCCTTCTGGCTTATTGATCGATGTAATCTGGTGGCAGTCCCCCTGTTCTCACTCTCCTGTTGAGAACTTCTTTCTCCACAGAAAGTGAGATCCATTCTTCTGGAGGATTTGGATCGGTCCGAAGACTGCGAAGCTTCAGGAGAACTTCCTTTTCGTTCTTTGTCATCCGTTCGCGTTGGAGTAAGTGCTGCTTCCAGGAGGGCACCACCACTTCCATTCGGAATTTGTTCGGTTGGTTCAGGTCCTCGTACAAATGCCACCTGTTGGCGCCGCTTCGCAAAAAGATCAATCGAGCGTCACGCATCAATTCGATGCACTCGTTTCGGCGCGCCGGATCGACAGTGAATTCTGCGGTAATCGATACAGGGCCATCTTGCGGCGCAGGTGACCGGCTCGGGTCAAGGCTCTGGGCAAAGATTGGGACCGGGGCCGACTCGAAACTCAGGCTTTTAGTAAAGTCGATCGAGATCTGGAGGGCTGGAACAACACGGACGATAATCATAAGCATCAGGCCGAACGCGGCAGCCCCCAGAAAAGTGGGAACGACTCCAGCGTGATGCGCTGCCAATCCCCAGATTACCCCACCAAGAGCAGTCGCCCCCTGCGCCACCATGACCATTGTCGCATTCATGCGTCCCCGCGCCCAGTCAGGCATCGCGCGTTGACTCGCCACCCAGAGCTCGGAAGCAGAAAGGGTCGATCCCATGCCACCGAGCGCCGCAACCACTAAGAACACGTACGGGCGATGGACAAAAGCCATCAGACAGAAATTTAGCAGCAATACGAGATTCGCGAAGGTCGTGATCCGTTGCGGTGAATACTTGTCGCGTGCCCACGGAATGATGAAAGCGCCGCTGATGACTGAGCCAACGGCCATACTCGTGAAGAGATATCCCAGGTTAGAAGCTTTAAGATGCAATTCCTTCAAGCCGACAACTGGCATCAACGACGGAACAATAGAACCAAAGAAGGAAAACAATGCGTGCCGGGCCAGAAGAATCCTGATGCCGGGAGTGTAGAGCACGTAACGGATCGCCGTCGTTAACGACTCAAAGAAGCTCTCCAGTGGGAGGCTTGACTGCAGCTTTACCCGCTTCCATCGCAGAATCGCCAGAAACATCAGAAGGAAGCCGAGCCCGTTGGCGCCAAAGATGAAGCTTACTCCCGCAAGCGGAAGCAAGAGCGCTGAAAGGAGCGGGCCGATAATCCCCGAGACATCCATCTGTAGACCGGCGAGAGTATATGCAGACGCCAACTCTTCCTCGGAAACCATCTCGGCGATCACCGAAGAGTGGGCCGGGGACCCGAACGCGAAACCAGCGCCGAAGAGAAACGCGCTAACCAGAATGATGTAAGGGTTGAGCAGATGAGTCATCCACAAAATCGCCAGCGCGAATGCCAGGCAGGCGTGCGAGAGTTGAACCGCTAATAATATCTTTTTGCGGTCTACCATGTCGGCGATGGCCCCCGCCGGTAAGGTGAACAGCATGAAAGGCAGTGACGAAACTGTGGCCATCAGTGAGATAAGCACGGTCGAGGCACCCAGCGAGTTCAGCGCCCAATAGATAGCCGTGTTGTGGGCACAGACGCAACTTCCGGAAATTACCATTGCCAACCAAAGTCTTCTGAAGACCGGGTTTCGCAATGCGAGCCACGTAGAGGTTTTTTTAGCAGTCTTTTCCAAGGGGAGTCGGTCGAGTTAAAGCGAGAGGGTCTTCTTTATCTCCGCGAATTCTCTACTGAGGACGTCTCGGGGGTAACAATCGCATATAGAAAGCAGTTTCTTGAATCCTGATGCCGCTTCTGTCGCGCTGGGCTGCATCGTCAAAACCGGGACACTGCCTTGAGGTCCACAGAGGTCATCGCTTGTTCCGTTCTTCTTTCGTAAACGCGGCGCTTCTGCCGACTTCAAGAAGCTGAGCACCATCCAGACGACCGAAGAGATCGATCAATTTGGCGATCAAGCCGGTCCAACCGGTCTGGTGGCTCGCCCCCAATCCTGCGCCGTTGTCTCCGTGGAAGTATTCGTAGAACAGGATGCAATCCTTCCAATACGGATCGGTCTGAAACTTCTCCGTGCCTCAGCCAAACAAAGACACGAATCTCACGGGCAAGAGCTTGCCGAATATCAAAGAGTGCTTTGGCTGTCAGCCGTTTTGTTTTGGCCATATCGTTCGAGGAGTGAGGAATATTTGTTTTGTTGTTTTCATGTTGCGCGGCTTTCTTGCTTGGTCCGGGTATTTCTTAACAGGCTTTCGGATTCAGGGGACCCGCACCGCGAAGCCGACCTCGTATATTGCGGCACACAACAGATTTTTTCCCGCGTCTGGTTTTCACGGTTGGAATTGCTTGGATTCAAAAAGCAACCGCGACAGAGTTGGTGGATGAAATACGATCGGTGAATTCGCGGCCCACCATCCTTGCCTGTCCTCTGTTTCGGCATGTCAGAGCGTCAAAAAATACCGGCGATCCGGCCGCCCACGATCCCGTAGGACTTCAGAAATTCCACCCCATGAAAAATCAGGCCCGTCCCCATTGCGGATACAAAAAAACCGACAATGCGCGTTGCGGCATCGATCCCCTTCGGCCCGATCTTCTTCAAAATCCTCTTGGAATAGACCAGGGACAAATAGGTGACAGAAAGAAAAGCGCGAGGAGCAAGGCATAAAGACAGGACCGGCGCGCAACATCGTTCTTTTCCACGTCATCTTTTCCCTGCGTGAGACCCAGGAATACCGGGATCGCTTCCAAGGGATTGATAATGGCCAGCAATGTCGTAAACATGCCGATGAATAGTGTGATGGAGGACCTCATGGGATATGTCTGGCGGTCGAGAGGCAAGGTCAGTTCGCTGGTGAATTCGCGGGCGCGGGCTACTGCTCGAAGGCAAAGATCTTCTTCCAGTCGTTCTTCATGCTGATCACCGTCCAGCCCTGCTTCTGTGCCTCGTCGTAGAGCGCCTGGGTGAAGGCGCCGACCTTGGTGTCGGGCAGGCCTTGCGCCGGCCCGTACGCATACTCTCGCTTCGCATCATCGTGCAGGAGCAACATCGCGAGACGCGCACCGTCGCCAGCCTTGGTGTATTCCGGCATCTGCCGGTCACCGGTTGAGTTGCCAAACGCCGCGTAAGGCCGGCGGCCAATCATCAGGTGAATGCCCTCTGGCTTGCCCGCGTTGTTGTCGTTGAGCAGAAGCTTGGGCTCCTTGGTCAGGATCGGTTTGCCGTCCTTGCCGTAGCCGTACTTAGTGCCGCCTATGGTGCCGACCACCCGCTCGGGCGGAATGGCGTAGGTCTCCTTGGAGTACTCGCGAACGAAGTCCTGGCCGCCGCCTGTGACAATGTAAGTCTTGTAGCCGCTGCCGCGCAGATACTGCAGGACTTCCTGCATCGGCTGATACGTCAACTCGGTGTAGAGCCGGTCGTAGCGCGGATGCTTGGCGGTCGCGAGCCACTTCTTTACCTCGGCGCTGAACTCCTCTACCGACATTCCGGAGAGCGTGGCTGCGAGGATTTTCTCGAGGTCCTTCATCGAGAGTTTTGCGATCGCCTCCCGATTGCCCGAGAGCACGGTCTTGAACGGCTCGATCTTCTTGAGCTCCGGTTTTTTTCCGCGAAGTGCTGACACGCGCTCCAGGCAATATATCACCTGGGTATACATCGGGTGCGAGACCCAGAGCGTGCCGTCCTGGTCGAAGGTCGCGATGCGTTCTTCGGGCGGGACAAAGTTCGCGCCGCCGGTGGTCGTTGTCGCTTTCACGAAGTCCACGATGGCCTGTTTCGCAGCGCCGTCGTTCCACGAAGGGAGCGGGTCCTGGGCATAGGTGGTGGTGAAGCCGGCGAGAGCAATCGCCAGCAGGGCAATGGATTTACAGATGGGTTTCATGGATTTGGTTTTGTTGGTTGGTTCGCTGGTGAAGTCGCTGACCGATCCGATGGCCAGTCCGGCACGGACCAGCCCGCGTGTTTCACAATCGAATTTTCACGTTGCTGAAACGGCTCAAGGTTTCAGGTCGAACTGATGGAGCTTCTTCGCTGCCGTGCCGTAGTGGCCGAGGTGGTAAACGGCCGCGCCTGCAGGCGAGAAGGTGAACGCCTCAAACGGTTCGGCGAGCATCTTGTCCAGATACTCTCTGGGGGCGAGGCCGGTGGTGACGTGCGGATGGTAATGCTCGCCGGACGACTTCGGCACGAACTCCGAAACGTAGGTGATCAACATCGGGAGCACCTCGGGAACGTCGCCGGTGACGAACGCAGCCGAGGTTCCGGTTTTCACCGTGAACGGGGTCACAGCGTCAATCACCTGCTGTTCCAGCTTGAGCAATTCAGGAGTCGGTTTGATGACAATGCCCGAGAGGCCAAGGTCCTTGTCCGGTATGTAGTAGTATTTGAAAGCTTCCAACTTCAGGCCGGTCACATTGGCGGTGGCGAAGACTTTGCCGACGGCGGCATAGACTTTATCGAGGTCCTCGGTGCGGACGAATCTCTGCACCAAGGTGATGTGGGGACGGTGGGAGGCGTCGAGCGCGAAGCCCTTCGGAAAGACCTTGCGCAGACGGTCGTTGGTGGCGGTCGCGTGCTGGATCATCGTGGCATCCGGCTCCAGCAGGATGTCGATGGCCATGATCGCGTTTGGCTTGGCATCGGCGGCGAGGGCATTTCCTCCGGCCAGGGCGACGGCACAGGCCATCGCTCCTTTAAGCAGGGAGTGAGTGAGGTTTTTGGTGGTTAGTTTCATGGTTGGTTCCTTTCTGCGGTTTGTTGGTGAGTTGGTGGGCTGACGGATGACTATTTCTCGAAGGGGAAGATCTGTTTCCAGTCGTTCTTCATGCTGATGACGGTCCAACCGTCCTTCTTCGCCTGGTCGTATTCGCGCTTCGCGTCGTCGTGCAGGACGAGCATCGAGAGCCGCGCGCCGCTGCCGGCTTTGGTGTATTCGAGCATCTGCTGGTCGCCGATGGAGTTGCCAACTGCCATGACCGGACGGCGGCCGATCATCAGGTGGATGCCTTCGGGTTTGTTGGCGTCGTTATCGTTGAGCAAGAGCTTGGGCTCCTTGGTCAGGAAGGGTTTGCCGTCCTTGGCATAGCCATATTTGGTGCCGCCCGCGCTGCCGACGACCTGCTCGGGCGGGATGCCATAGGTCTTCTCGGCATACTGGCGCACAAAGTCCTGCCCACCGCCGGTGACGATGTAAGTCTTGTAACCGTTCGCCCGAAGATACTTCAGCACTTCCTGCATCGGCGATAGGTCATTTCGGTGAAGGGCTTCTTCCACCGCGGATTCTTGGCTTCCGCGAGCCACCTCTTAGCCTCGGCGCTGAACTCCTCGACTGACATGCCGGTGGAGGTGGCGGCGAGGATCATCAGAAGATCCTCCATGGTGGAGTTTCTCCATCGCGGCGCGGTCGCCGTGGAGCAGTTCCAGCACGGTGCTGAAGGGCGCGACTTTGGCGAGTTCGGGCTTCTCCTTTACCAGCGCAGGGACGCGTTCGGGGCAATACATCACCTGCGTGTACATCGGGTGCTCGACCCAGAGCGTGCCGTCCTGGTCGAAAGTGGCGATGCGTTCCTCGGGCGGGACAAAATTCGCGCCGCCGGTGGTCGTGGTGGCTTTGACAAAGTCCACGATGGCTTGTTTCGCGGGGCCGTCGTTCCACGAAGGGAGCGGGTCCTGCGCATGGGTGGTGGTGAAGCCGGCGAGGGTAATCGCCAGCGCGGCAATGATGTTGCGATTGGGTTTCATGGGATGTGAAACAGGAGCCAACGGAGGAAACAGAGAGAGTATCCGGTTTCTCCATTCGCTCCGTTTGCTCCTGTTGGATGGGCTTGTTTTGCTCTCGTTCGGTTCGCTGGTGAAATAGGCACGGAGCCAAAGCGAGAACTCCCCAGTCGGGGCCGGCAGCCAGTTGGATTCCTTGTCCGCCTCGAAGGCAGTTTCCCGAAGTGTCTTCATCACCTCCGGGTCCTTGGCGGCGGCGTCGAGCACGCTGCCTATCCACTTGTAGAGCGCTTCTTCTCCGGGCATCGGCGGCACTTGCTTCATGACGGCCGGCAGATGGTCGAAGAACGTCGCCGGGTCCACCCACGGCGGCTGGGTGGAGGAATACTTCGCCGGCTCACCCTTCTTCGCGACGTGTGGAATCTTCTTCCAGTCCTTGGTCTTCATCTTGCCGTCGAACTGGCTCAATGGATAGATGAGGATCTGGTTCGATGAGGGGTTGGACGGCCGCGTCATCCTCGGGCGTGTCATTCAGGAAAATGCGCGGCATGGTCGCGGCAAAGTCAGTGGTGGAGCGGACCACGCCGTTAATGCCGGCGGGTGTGGCCCCTTTCCAGTTCGGACCCACGATGATGTAGAAGCCGGGCTTGGTGCCGTATTGCAGGCCGAGCTCGCTGATCTGGTCGGTTCGCCCGTCGTAAATCGGGAGCGTCCAGAAGCGGTCGCCGAAGTCGGGCACTTGCATGACGACCGGCTCCTTCTCCATCGACAGAAAGCCCAACCCGTAGACCACGTCCTGGTTCGGGTCGGCGATGTAAATCTCGGCGGGGTTGACGTAGCCGGTCAGCATCGCAGACCTGGTTCATCGGCGCAATGCACACGGCGTCATTGAGCAAGAGCGGCTCGGGAACCTTCGTGAGTTCGGTCCGCTGGTTGTAGACATAGACGAGCGGCCAGCCCCAGACGTAGGCCATGCGGCCCACCATCTGCACGTACGCCTTGGTCATGGGACCGGGCGCCGGGCCGGGCACTTCGGCGGCAGTCTGTCGGAATCGGGACTTGCTGCGCGTGTGCGCTGGTGAATGCCAGCGCGCAGACTCGAAGAGCGGGTCGATGCTGGTCTAGCTGAAGACCACCTCACGTCCTGCTCGCGCAAACGATCCTTGCTACTTCAGCTCGACCGTCACCTTCTCTATCTTCCCGTCGAACTTAAACGGACGGCGCTCAGCGTACTCGAGGGCAACGGGTGCGCCGAGGTCCATGCCGATGTCGAAAGTTTCGCTCGCCGTGAAGGCGGCGGGGACGGTGCGTTTGACCGTTGTACGCGCGGCTTCCTCACCGCCCACGCGGATCACCACCTCGGCGGGCGAGAGCGGCTTTTTGCCGGCGAAGGTGGTTTCGACTTCGATGAGATGTTTCCCGGCGGGAATCACTGCCGTCTGCGCCTTGTAGCGTTCGATGATCATCATGTTGTATTCGTAGTTCAGCTTGCCTTGATCCATGAAGAGCGTGACGCCGCCTGAAGAACCGCCGAGCGCGCAGAGAACGCCCGAAGCCTTGTCGCCAAACTCGGCTTCGACGGTCACGAGGTTGCTCTCGCGGCCGATTCCGGGCGCGGTGAACTCCGGCATTCGCGTGGTCGTCGCGTCGAAGGTCCAACTGCGGTAAGCGGTCTTGATCCGGTCTTCGGGATGCAGGCGCAGCCAGATGCCGGCGCCAAGCGGATACACTTTGTTCTCCTTCGCCTGGGTGTCGAAGACTTCTTGGAGTTCAGCAAGGCGCTGCGGCTCCTTTTCGGCGAGGTCGTCGGCCTGCGAGAAGTCGGCGTCAAGATCGTAGAGTTCCCATTTGTCCCTGTTCGCATCCCAATCCGCCAGACCCGGCGCGCCGGGCAGCCAGGGAACCAACGGCCCAAAGGTGCAGGCATACCAGCCATCCTGATAGATGCCGCGGCTGCCGTTGTTGTCGAAGTATTGGGTCTTCTTGACCTCGGGCGCCTTGCTGTCGGCGAACGTGGAAACGAAGCTCACGCCATCAACGGGATCCTGTTTGAAGCCATTCACCATCTGCGGCTGCTTGATGCCGAGGATGTCGTAGAGAGTCGGCGCGATGTCGTTCACGTGCAGGAACTGGCTGCGCGGGGCGGCGTCGGGCTTGATGCTTCTCGGGCCAGGAAACGACCATCGGGTTACGGGTGCCGCCGAAGTGCGAGGCGACGAGCTTCGTGTGCTGAAACGGCGTGTTGCCAGCCCAAGCCCAGGCGGCATGATACATGTTGTCGGTCTTTGGCGTGCCGATAGCGTCGAGTCCGCCCAATCCTTCGAGAGCGGCGAGTTGCTGCTGAATCGTGTTCGGTATTCCGTTCTGCGCGAGCAGTTCGCTGATGGTGCCGTTCTGACCTTCGGCACTCGCGCCGTTATCGCCGAAGATATAGAAGACGATCGTGTTGTCGCGGAGGCCGAGACGGTCGAGTTCGTCAATGAGCTTGCCGGCCTGCGCATCCGTGTGCTCGACGAAACCGGCATACACCTCCATCAAGCGCAACTGGAAGGCGCGCTCGGATTCTGGAATGCTATCCCATCCGGGCATGGTCTCGGCACGTGGGGTCAATCTGGTGTCCGCTGGAATCCAGCCCATTTCCTTCTGCCGCTTGAGAACGCGTTCGCGGTAGGCGTCCCAGCCGTCGTCAAACTTTCCTTTGTATTTGTCGGTCCACTCTTTCGAGACGTGGTGCGGCCCGTGCGCTCCGCCGGTCGCCCAATAGAGGAAGAAAGGCTTGTCCGGGGAATAGGCGCGGTGTCTGCGCAGCCACGCGATGGCCTTGTCGGCAAGGTCTTCCGTAAGGTGATACTTCTCGTCGTGCGGCGGCTCGACAGGATTGAGATTCTCAAACAGCCGCGGTTCCCACTGCGAGGTCTCACCGGCAAGGAATCCGTAGAAATAATCGAAGCCGTGCCCGGTCGGCCATCGGTCGAAGGGTCCCATCGGGATGGTTTGGTCCGCGGGCGTATTATGCCATTTGCCGAAGGCGGCGGACTTATAGCCATATTGATGGAGCACTTCCGGAATCGTCGCCGATGTTTTTGGGATCACGCCCGTGTAACCGTCCCAATCCACCGCCCGCTCTGCGATGGTACCGTTGCCGACACGCTGGTGGTTGCGTCCGGTGAGGAGCGAGGCGCGCGTGGGCGAGCAGATCGAGGTTGTGTGAAAACGGTTGTAGCTGATGCCCTGATCGCGCAGGCGTGTGAGCGTTGGCGTATGGATCTCGCCGCCGAAGGTGTCCGCTTGACCAAATCCGACATCGTCGAGAAGGATGATGAGCACGTTCGGGGCATCGTCTTGCAGGCGCTGCGGTTCGACGCGGCGAACATGCTTCGATTCCTGCAGGGTCTTGCCAGCAGTACTGGCCGAGGGCGTTGGCGGGAACGGCAGCACGGAACCGTCGTCTGGGCCGGCCGCAACTATCGGCAAGCTGAAAATGGCTAGTGAGAAATAAAGGATCGTTTTCATTTTTCTTGGTTCTCCGGTCTTGAACGGAAGAAACGGGGAATCCATCCGGGCTTCGTTCGCTCCGATCCATCTGTCAGTTGCTTTTGGCGTCAAGGTGGCCGGATCAGCCGGATTTCTTAGGATTGCCGGCCAGCAGCGGATAGACGACACCCGCCAGAGCCGCGCCGATGAGCGGAGCAACCCAGAAAAGCCACAACTGCTGCAAGGCCCAGCCACCGACGAAGACCGCCGGGCCGGTGCTGCGGGCGGGATTGACCGACAGATTGGTGACCGGGATGCCGATGAGATGGATCAGGGTCAGGCCGAGGCCGATGGCGATGGGCGCGAAACCCTGGGGTGCGCGGCTGTCAGTGGCACCGAGAATGATCAGCAGGAAGAAAAAGGTGAGGACCACCTCCGCGACGAGACCGGCAAACATCGAATAACCGCCCGGCGAGTGTTCGCCATACCCGTTGGAAGCGAATCCGCCCGCCAGCGAAAACCCCGCTTGTCCGCTCGCGATGAGATAGAGCACCGCCGCTCCGGCGATGCCGCCGAGCACCTGGGCGATGACGTAGCCGGGCAATTCCGCGCCGTTGAAACGGCCGCCGACAAAGAGACCGAGCGAGACGGCGGGATTCAGGTGGCAGCCCGAGATGTGACCGATGGCATAGGCCATGGTCAGCACGCGTAAGGCCAAAGGCCAGCGATACGCCGACCAGACCGATGCCGAGATTGAGCGGAGTGGCATCTTCTGTCACGAGGAATTTCGCGGCCAGCACAGCGCTGCCGCAACCGCCGAAGGTGAGCCAGAATGTGCCGAAGAACTCGGCGAGTAGTTTGTTTTTCATGTTGGTTTGGAGTTGGAGTTGTCTTGACCTTCACGATGATGTCGATGTGCAAGCGGACTGGCAAGCGTCCGGTGAGCATTGCCGAGCGCGTGGCCGTTCAGGCGTTCTGCGAGTACCATGAGGTGAGACGCAGACCTTCAAGGGCCAAACGGTTCATGTGCGGAGTGTCGGCGCCGATCGCCTTGCCGCCCCCGTAGCAGCCGGGGGCGCCGTAGCCCATGTCATCTACGACGAGCCAGGCGACGTTGGGATTCTTGCCGGCCTGCTTCTTAAGCGCGGCGAGTTTTTCCGCGACAGTCTTGTCCTGCTCGGCGCGCGGAATGGCCGGTTCCATGTTCGCCGCGGTGCGAACAGCGCGGTTGAGCGGGGAAGCCAGCGCATGCCCAGATTCAAGGGCGCAAAAGCCACGGCAGAGGGCGGCGATCGCACCTGCCAGCGAAGTAAAGCGTCCGTGCGCGATTGCGACGGGCACCATACGAGTCAAAGAGTGATCCTGCGTGGAGGCGAAGCGACATGATGCGGAAGCCGTGCTCACTTCTTCGGCAGCGCTGGTTTTTCGTGCGGCAGGCCGCCGTCATCGATGTCGTAGTCCGGATCGAAAACCGTCTTGCCCTGTTCTCCGACGAAGGCTGGCTGGGCCTTGATCCACTCACTGGGCTTTTGCTCCTTCGCGTAGGCAAGCAGGCGCGCTTCCAGATCACGGACGATGTCGGGGTGTTGGTCGGCGACATTGGTGGTTTCGCCTGGATCCTCGGCCAGGTTAAAAAGCTCGGTCTTGCCGGGCAGCAGGGCGATCTTTACCAGCTTCCAGTCTCCTTTGCGAACAGCACCGCGGAACGCCTCCACGTTGATTAGAATGTCTTCATTCGGCGTTGGCTTTCCGTCGTCCAGCACGGGCCAGATGTCTTTGCCGTCCATTGGATGATCCGGGCTGCCCTGGCCGCCCGCCAGAGAGAGCAGCGTAGGCATGACGTCCACCATGTGAACCGGCTCATTGACCACGGCGGGCTTGAGTTTTGCAGGCCAGTTGACAAAGGCTGGCACACGGACACCGCCTTCGTGCAGACCGCCCTTACCGCCGCGAAATAGTCCGTTGGAAGCAGGGGCCTTGGCCGATTGATCAATGCCGCCTTCCTCCTGCTCGCGCTCTTCCTTACTCTTGGAACCGCTGGCAAACATGCCACGGGTCGCGCCGCCATTGTCGCTTGCGAAGAGGATGATCGTGTTGTCGCGCAGGCCTTTCTTGTCGAGTGCGGCAACGATACGACCCACTTCGTCATCCACGCAACTGATCATCGCGCAATACTCGCGGCGTTGCTTGTCCTGAATCTGGGGATAACGCTTCTGGTACTCCTCGGGCACCTGATACGGCGCGTGCGGCGCCATCGAGGCAAAATAGAGGAAAAACGGCCTGGACGAATCCTGCTCCTCGATCAGCTTTACGGCTTCATTCCCGATCAGATTGGTGTAGTAGCCTTCCTCCTTGATGAACTCGCCGTTGCGCTGCCAGTCGATCATCCCGCCCCGCTCGCGAGTGAAGTAATTCACTTCGCCCACCAGGTTGCCGTAGAAGTGATCGAACCCGCGGTTCTGCGGCCAATACTTTTTGTCCGCATGCCCGAGGTGCCACTTGCCCACCATGTAAGTCTGGTAACCAGCATCCTTGAGCGCCTGCGGCAGAGTCCGCTCATCAGTCGGAAGGCCGTAGGTATGACTTGGGAAGATCACCAGCGTCTGCAGCCCGAGGCGCATCGGATAGCGTCCGGTCATCAACGCCGCGCGCGAAGGCGTGCAGACAGGCATGCCGTAGAACGACTCGAGGCGGACGCCCTCCGTCGCGAGCTTGTCGATGTTCGGGGTCTTCACCTCGCCTCCGCGGTAGCCGAGGTCGGCATTGCCGAGATCATCGACCATGATGAAAATGATGTTGGGTGGGTTCGCTGCGGATGCGGTGAGGCTGAACAACCTGTAGAAGGCAAAGAGCACTGCGAGTGAAGTTTTCATGGTCATTTCAATAGCTAAGGTCGCCTTATCGAGGCTTTCGCCTACTTGCTGGCCCACAGTCCTCCTGGCTGCGAGTCGCTTCCTCGTAGAACTGCCCCGCCCGCTCCGCTGGCAAGGTTTGAAGGACCAGTCCTTCAGCCGCCGACCGGGCGATGAGCTTTAACCATGTGCGCCGGTAGGCGGTAAGAATATTCTGCGAAAGGTGACGCTCTTCGGCGGCTGTTATAACCCGTTCAAGAAGCGAATCCTCACCCACAGCCGCGCCGCCCTCCTCCCTCTCTTTTTCCTACTGGCCTAGAATCCCAACGATCGACGACGACCCGAAAAACGGCCCGCAACAGAGTAAATGGCGACAGTGTCACGATTGTCGAGGGTCTATCAGAAGGCGTATTATTGTAAACCTACAACGGCAGCGCGGCGGACAAGTTCGTCGAGGCCAAGCTGTTCAATTTCGCAACGCTCGAAACCAAGTTCGAAGAGCCAAAGAAATACCCCGAATAATCTCCGTCTATGAAACCCCCATCCATCCTCCTCACGACACTCTGCGGCCTCACGCTCAGCTCCGCCATCGCCCAGACGGCGGACCCGATCTATCACAACGGCTCCATCCTCACGATGGCGGGCAAGGAACCGGCCTACGCCGAGGCGCTCGCGGTGAAGGACGGGAAGATCCTCGCCATCGGTGCGAAGGGCGACGTGCTCAAGGCGAAGGGCGACGCAACGAAGGTCGTGGACCTCGGCGGCAAGGCCTTGCTTCCCGGTTTTCTAGACGCGCACAGCCATTACATCAACTCGCTCCTGGTAAGCAGGCTTTTGGCCTTGGGTTCTCCGGGTGGCTGTCGAAGCCAGGTGATCACTACCGTGCGCAGACCCTCACGTGGCAAAAGCAGGGCGTCAAGTTTGCTACGGCAGTCGTCATCGAGCGCTTGAGTCAGCCGTTTGTAGAGTAACTTTACTCCACGTGCGAGCGCCTCGGCACACAAACGATCGATCATCGTTATCGCCGGAACAATGATACGTTGGCTGCGTAGCCGTTCGATCAATTGTTCGGCCAGAGCCAGCGCTTTGTTGGTCTGCAGGGCAAGATCCGTCAACCACCCGCGAACCTTGCGGTATTCGGTGATCGTAAACGGCCGATACCCAAAGACGCTTTGCAGTTCGAGCGCGTGTTCGCGTCGCGTCTCGTCCCGCGCTGCATATTCGGCCCACGCGTTTGGGGCGACACCAACTTGTTGCGCTACAAACGTTAACAGCTCCGATGGCGGCTGAGCCTCAAAAGTCATTGCCTGGCCAGGGAAGCGCAAATAACAGAGCTGTACGGCAAATCCGAGCCGGTTATGGGAAGCGCGCTTGCGGCGGATGATCGCAAGATCGTTCTCGCTCAACGTACAGTGCAGGCGGAAATCCTCTCTTGTGGGCGGCAAAGGCAACCAAAGCCGCCTGTCGCGCCGCACTCAGGACGGCTTTGCGTGGCATGGGCCTTTATGCGGCGACAAAGAGACTCCGTAAAGGCACTTGCCTCAACGTACTTTATTTCCCCTTTCGTCAAACGACCCCTAGATAGTCCAGCGCGTTACGTAGAAAATGTCGCTTACATCATGCCTTGCATGCATTCCTTCGGATCCATGACCCCGAGGTTCTTGACGATCTCGAATCTGCCGCTCTTGGCCTGGGCGATGTACATGTTCATCCGGAGGTGATGTTGGCCGGGCACCATTTCAGCTGGGCCGCCAGGCCCCTGCGAGATCTTTGCGTGATCCAGTGCTTTAATGACGTCGTCTTGCTTCAGCGAGCTGGCCTCTTTGACGGCAGCCTCCCAGAGCCTCAAACCGCGGTACATGCCCGTAGCTGCACTGCCAGCCGTGAACTTGGCGCCGCCCGGATAGAGCTTGTCGTACTGAGTGAGCAGTTCCCTGCTGAAGGGATCGCTGACGTTCTGGTAGTAGTCGAGGCAGCTGTACAGACCTTCCACTTGTTCGGCCGGGAAAAAGCCCAGGAAGTTCTCCTCGAAGTACGTGCAGACGAGGTGTCCGCCGCGCTTCGTAAACCCGGACTTGTGAAGCTGCTCGACGAACGGCGCAAGACCGGGAGGAACGATCGTGTTGAATACCACCTCCGCGCCCGTTGACATGATCTTGTCGATCGTCGCTCCATAGTCGGTGTGATCGAGCGGAAAGTACTCCTCGCCGACGATCGCGCCGCCGTTAGCGGTGGCCACTTCACGCAGCTTCCGGTTCATCGTGTGCGGCCAGATGTAGTCGGCCGAAGGGCAGTAGATCTTCTTTGCCCCCGTTTTCTGCATCAGCCACGGAATCATGGAGTCGACCTGCTGCGCTGGCACAGGGCCGGTGCAGAAGATCAGCGGGTGACATTCCTCTCCCTCGTATTGCTCCGGGTAGATGTAGAGCTTCCGGCCCTCCACTACGGCAGGGCCCTTGATAGCCTGCCTCGTCGAGCTGTAAATGCCACCGAAGATCACGTCGACTTGAGCTTGCTGCACGAGCTTCCTGGCTTTGGCTTCCGCAACACTATCCGTCGTTGCACTATCCTCGAGGTACAGATCTATCTGCCGCCCCAACAGGCCACCCTTAGAATTGATGTCATTGATCACCATTTTCGCCACGTTCGCGTTGGCGATACCCAAAAACGAGAGTGGACCCGTTATGTCGGTGATTACGCCTACCTTAATGGACGTTGTTAATTCAGTCATGGCTTGTCTCCTCTCACAAACCGGTTATCGGCGAATGCCTAACAAGTGATTCTGTCATTTTCGGATATCATGCCAGGCCCAGAGTTATCCGAACGTTTATCGCAGAGAGGGGCCTTCTGGCACTGATTTGGCGGACAGGATGCCCGGAGGCAAACTCCAACGTCAAGCGTGAGATGTGAATCTTCGGCGACCGCGGCGACCCGCTCCAGAAGCAAATCCTCCCCCAGTCACCCCCTGCCCTTTCTTTTCCTACGGCCTTATTCTTGCCGTTCTTGGACAGCGGCTCACAAAGAAGGGTGGTTCGAGGTGATCGCCGGCAAGGGCGTGGTGGCGTTCCGGCGGGAGGAACCCGATGAGGAGAGCTTTCGTGGGTTTATTCCGATTGGTTGATCGCGAAGGGCAGGGGTCGGGCCTTGGGAAGTTCGTCCGTAGGCCATGAAGTAAAGGACAGGCACCGCCATGCGACTGATTAGCAGTGAGGCGATTTCACCAGCCATCAAAGAGATGGCCAATCCCTGGAAGATCGGGTCGAAGAGAATGACTGCGCCACCCACAATAACTGCCATTGCGGTAATAAACATTGGCCGAAAGCGGACGGCGCCCGCGTCTACAACAGCTGCATCGAGTGAAACTCCCTCGCGCAGACGTTGCTCGATGAAGTCCACCAGAATGATCGAGTTGCGTACGACGATGCCCGCGCTGGCCATAAATCCAATCATCGACGTCGCGGTGAAGAATGCGCCAAGGAGTCCATGCGCGGGCAGGATGCCTACCAGCGAAAATGGAATGGCGGCCATCACGACGAGCGGCGTGAGGAACGAACGGAACCAGCCGACCATCAGGACGTAGATGAGAACCAGCACAGCGGCGAAGGCGAGCCCGAGATCGCGAAAGACTTCGATTGTAATGTGCCATTCGCCGTCCCATTTCAAGGCAGGTTTTGCGTCGGTGAAGGGCTGAGAAGCGTTATAGACCGCGATCGTCGAGCCGTCCCCACCGAACTCGCGGCTGTCGAGTTTTTGCAAGGCTTTGTTCATGGCGAAGATCGCATAGACGGGGCTTTCGACGACGCCCGCCACGTCGCCGATGACGTATGTCACGGGCATAAGGTTTTTGTGATAGAGGCTTTTCTCTATCGTGGATTCCTCGATGTGTACGAGCTCTCGCATGGGAATGAGCGGCGGAGTGCCTGTGACCGAGCCGGGTTCCGGCAATGCATTGGCATCGCCGGAACGAACCCGCAAGGCGAGAAGTTCCTCGGGCGTGGTGCGCAGGGAGCGGGGAAGTTGCAGGACGATGTTTATGTCCTCCTTCTCGTGGGGCACATGGAGCAAATCCACGGCGATCACCACCAACGGCGAGACGGAGCGTCTGGGAAATGGTTTCCGCGCTGATTCCGTGCAGGGCGGCCTTTTCCTTGTCGATGACAAAGCGCGCCTTCGGCTGGTCGGACTCGATATACCAGTCCACATCCACCACGCCTGGAGTTTGTTTGAAGATCGCAATGATTTCTTGGGCCAGGGCGAGCCGTGCTTCCTCCGAGGGGCCGTAAACTTCGGCGACAAGAGTTTGCAGGACAGGCGGACCGGGTGGCACCTCGGCTACGGCGACGCGCGCGCCGTATTTCTCAGCGATTGCCGCCACGAGCGGGCGAACGCGTTTGGCGATGTCATGGCTCTGTGCTTTCCGGTCATGCTTAGAGACAAGATTGATTTGCAAGTCAGCCACATTCGCTCCGCGTCGCATGAAGTAGTGGCGGACGAGTCCGTTGAAATTAAAGGGCGCCGCCGTTCCCGCGTAGATCTGGTAGTCAGTGACCTCCGGCTCTTTGCGTACAGCGGCCGCGATTTCGCGGGCGGCCTGCGCGGTGCTTTCGAGCGAACTGCCTTCAGGCATGTTCAGGATGATCTGGAATTCGCTTTTGTTGTCGAATGGCAGCATTTTCACCTTTACCCAGCCGATGACCACTGTGCCCATCGCGGCAAGGAGTAGTCCGCAAATGGCAGCGAGGAAGATTCCGCCCGCTCGCGGGTGGCCTATGAGCGGTCCCATAACGCGGCGATACAACCGTGTGAAAAAATCCTCCTCGTGCTCGGTACGCGAATGCGGGCCGCTGCCCCCAGGAGCGGCAGCGTGTGCGACAAGGCGCCGTTCGCCGTGGCGCCAGCGGAGCACGCGGACCGCAGCCCAAGGGGTGACGATGAAGGCGATGGCCAGCGAGAAGAACATCGCGGCACTTGCGCCAATAGGAGTGGGACGCATGTATGCCCCCATCAGGCCGCCGACAAAGGCCATCGGCAAAACAGCCAGGATGACCGCAAAGGTAGCAAGAATTGTCGGATTGCCAACTTCGCCGACGGCCTCAACCGCGATGAGCGGCCAGCTTCGTCCACGGTTGTGCGGAAGATGAAAGTGCCGCACGATGTTTTCCACCACAACGATGGCATCATCAACCAGAATTCCGATGCTGAAGATGAGGGCGAAGAGGGTGATGCGATTAAGCGTGAAACCCAGGAGGTAGAAGACGAGCAGCGTGAGCGCGAGCGTGGAGGGTATGGCAATCGCAACAATCAGCGATTCGCGCCAGCCCAGCAGAAAGAGGATGAGCAGTGACACACCAATCACAGCGATGGCCATATGAAAAAGAAGCTCGTTGGACTTTTCCGCAGCCGTTTCGCCATAGTTCCGCGTCACGGACACCTCGACATCCGATGGAATCACTCTGCCCTTGAGCGTCTCCACCCGGCGCAGGACATCGTTAGCGACGGAGATCGCATTGGCTCCAGGCCGCTTGGCCACCGTGAGCGTAACAGCGGGTTCATCGGCAGCCGGCACACCGCCAGCCGCGCCCCGGCCGAAGAAGACATACTGGGAAGGCTCTTCTGCCCCGTCCAGAATCTCAGCAACCTCCCGCAGATAGACGGGTTTGCCGTTAAAAACGCCGACCACGACATTGCCGGCGTCCTCGGCATTCTTCAAGAACCCGCCGGTTTCCACCGCAATCTCCTTGTTATTGCTGGTGATTCCACCCGAAGCGAACTGGCGGTTCGCTTGCCTTAGCATGGGAACGATCCCCGCCGGAGTAAGATGGCGCGCGGCGAGCCTTGCCGGGTCGAGCAGCACGCGCAATTGCCGTCGAGCCCCGCCGATGATCGTGGTTTCCGCGACCTGATGCGCCTGCTTTACCGTGTCATCCACCTGGGCGACCAGGCGCCGCAGCGTGAGGTGGTCGTAGCTCGGGCTGTGGAACGTCAACGTGAGGATCGGCACGTCGTCGATCGACTTCGGCTTGATGAGTGGAGTGCCCACACCCGGGGGGATGCGATCGTAGTTCGAACGCAGCTTTTCGGTGAGCCGCACAAGGCTGCGCTCGACATCTTCGCCGACAAGGAAACGGACGACGAGCTGGCTTTCTCCGGTACGCGAGGTCGAGTAGATATACTCCACACCCGGAATTTCCCAGAGCAGCTTCTCCATCGGGCGGGTGGCGCGCTCCTCGACCTCCTTTGCGCTGAACCCAGGCATGGACACCAGCACATCGATCATCGGCACCTTGATCTGGGGTTCCTCCTCGCGAGGAAGCATGATCACCGCAAAGAGGCCTAGAAGCACGGAGGTGACGACGATGAGCGGGGTCAGCTTTGAGTCAACGAACAGACGGGCCACGCGGCCTGCGACACCTAAGAAAGGAGTGAAAGAATCGTCCGGCTTCATTGCAGCACACTCACAGACTGGTCGTCGGAGAGTCCGGATGCGCCTTCGCTTACGAAGCGCTCGCCTTGAGCGAGGCCAGACAGGACCTCGATCTCGTCGCCAAATCGTTTGCCCGTCTTGACGAGGCGAAGCCGGGCGGTCCCATTCTCGGCAAGGAAAACCATCTCCAGCTGGCCATGCACAACCAAGGCGGACGCAGGCACGCGCAAGCTGAGCGCGTCACCGACCGGAATCGCCGCCCGACCAAATTGGCCGGCTCGCAGTCCGGGAACGGTGGGCAAGTCGATTCGCACAAGAAACGTTCGACTGTTCGGATCGGCCGAGGGAGCAATCTCGGCCGCCTGGCCTTTGATTTCGCTATCTATCGAAGGTATGCGCACGGCGAGATCCTCTCCTCGCCGAATCCTGTCGATCAGGGCCTCAGGCACGTCGGCTTCGAAGCGCAGGACTTCCGGGTTCTCAATTTCAACCAATGGTTTGCCGGGCGAAGCGAAATCGCCGGCGTCCGCCAGCCGGCGCGAGATCACGCCGGCAAACGGCGCTCGCACTTCTACATAGCCAAGCATCGCTTGTGCCTCCTTGACCGCCGCATCGGCCACGCGAAAGCGGGCCCGGGCAGCGTCGAATTCCTGTTTTGCTGCCACCTGCTTTTCAAGCAGGACCGTGTAGCGCTTCAAATCCTGGCCCGCCTGTTCCCGGGTGGCGAGCGCTTGATCCAGCCGCGCCTTGATCTCCTGCGCATCGATCTCAGCGATAAGGTCCCCTTCTCTTACCGGTTGCCCGAGATCGACAGCCATGCGGGTGATGCGCCCGCTGACCTTCGCCTCGACCGCAGCCCGGATCTTCGCGCGCACCGTGCCGATTACTTCTTCGGTGACAGGATGCGGCTTCGCCTCGATCGTCTCTACGCGCACCGTGACAACCGGAGGTGACTTTGCCCCCGAAATATGCGGCTCCTTGGAACAACTGGACAGGCCGAGAGCCACACTGGCGGCGAGGAGAGAAAAGACTCGCATTACTCCTCTGCACTCCTTCCAACGCCAACAGGCGTTAAATATCCGCTCACCGAACGTAGTGACGAGATCTGGAAAGTACGTAACAGATTGGTGAATTCCTAGATCCATCCAACGCAACGCAGCATTTGCGCAGCATGGCGAATTAGGCCTGCATAAAGCAAATGAGCTAGTCGGAAGGCGGCCAGAGACCATCTTTGCCGCGTCTCTTGGCGTTGCGCTCGCATGCACGGAAATGGCGTGCTCCAAAACTGGCCCAGTTGTGAGAAACGTGTTCATAGATTTCCCCCGCGAAATAACGAACTAGCCTGTCGAGGCGACGGCTTGATGTTCTGGTTCAGGTGGAACAGATTGTCTGGATCGTAATGGTTTTTGATCTGTGCCAGGCGATCGTAGTTGGCGCCGTAGGCAGCGGCCACGCGACCACTCTCTTCTTCCGTCATGAAGTTCACGTAGGCACCGGCGGAGGCAAATGGTGCGGATGCTTGAAAAAACGCACGTGCCCAAGAAATGCAGCGCTCATCGTCTTTCCTCTCGTCCCAGCGCGCGTGCACGTTAAGCACAAACTTTGCGTCGCGATGACCATACGCCATGGCGTCGGCCGGAACGCGATTGGCTGCGCCCGCGATGAGCCCGATAAAGATCTCGCACTGCGGCGAGGGCAGCTTGCCAGCGAACTCGATCATGGAGTTCAGCGCACCATCACTTAGTTCTGTGAAATTATGGGATTTCCAGTAGTTTCTCGCGCCAGGCGTAAGCAGAGGATCAAAAGCTTTCTGCCATTCCGTGTACGGCTGAACACCGATGTGTTCGCCGTGGGGGGCGCCAAACCGGCGCAAAGACTCAATCAGTTTCCAGCCTTGTGCACCATCCCCAGAATAGAAGATGATGAGCACAACCACCTCCTTGCCATGCACGTCTTCTGGAAGAAATGGCAAGGGGGGAGCTTTGCGCAAGAGAGCCCACACGTTGAGCTCTTCCGGTGCGGATTTTACAAATTCGCGATACTGAGTAAGCACCTGCTTTGCCTGGTCGAACGGGAAAACGATCAACCCCGCCAGGATTTCGGGACCCACTTCATGAAGGTTGAATTCGAATTGGGTGACAATCCCAAAGTTACCACCACCGCCTCGAATGGCCCAAAACAGATCGGCATTTTCGTTTTCGCTGGCTCGGATCCTCTTGCCGTCCGCGGTGACCACGTCTGCAGAGACCAGATTGTCGACGGTCATGCCGTACTTGCGTGTTAACCAACCGAATCCGCCGCCTAGCGTGAGACCCGCGATCCCCGTGGTGGAATTAATTCCTACCGGCGTGGCCAGCCCGTGTGACTGAGCCACCTTATCGAAATCGGCCAGTGTCGCGCCAGGTTCAACATAGGCGCGCTTCTTCTCGGCATCCACGCGAACACGCCTCATTGTTGAAAGGTCAATCATTACGCCATTATCACACAAAGCGTTCCCGGCAATGTTATGTCCCCCACCTCGAATCGATATCTCGAGTCCATTCTCGCGCGCGAACGAGATGGCTGTGGACAACGTCACTGGCTTCTGCACAGCGCACGATGAGAGCGGGCCGCCGATCAATCATCGCATTCCAAATTTCGCGAACCTCGTCATAGCTCGGGTCACTCGGAAGAACGATCTGGCCCTTCACCTTTCTCTTAAGAGTCTCGGTTGTCTCTTTGGATATGGCTTTTCCGCTTAGATTTTCAACAGGAGTGCTGAGCTGCTTGAGTGCAACGGCGGCGTTCAAGGAAGAGGTGACGCCGCGGGCCGGCATTTCGCGTGGAGTTGTTGTGTTCATTTTTTCTGGTTCGGCTGGTTGTGTTATACCAACTAGTTAGTATACATTTGAGAACAAAAAAAGATTAGGCGGGTTGGGCGACTAGCGTAGCCAATGAGAGTCGAAATCCCCGGATGGCCTTGGGAAGGCGCGTCGAATCACGATGGGCTTTGGCGAGTATGATGGAGCCCTCGACAGTGCCAAGAAGGGTATCCGCAAGTTCGCTGGCTGTCGGAGCTTGCTTCCCGGAGAATTGAGCCGCGATGGGTTGAAGTTTTTCCGCGAAGTCGTCCGCGACCGCCTGGAACATGCCCGCGACGGCTTTCTGCATGCGGGGATTCGTCTCGGCGAGTTCCTGCGAGAAGACACCCAAAAGGCACCCGCCACTCCAAAGCTTCGGAGAGCACTTCTCCAAATGCTCGAGAAAGGCAAACGCCTTTTCAACAGGATCCGTCATCCGGACGTGAGGTCCGTCCGCCAGTATCTGCGCGCTTCCCCGCAGAGACCACTCCAAAACCGCGAGGCCCAACTCCTCCTTCGAATCAAAAAAATAATAAAAGCTTCCTTTGGTCAGCGCGGCCTTCTCACAAATCGCATCCACAGTCGTGGCTGCATAGCCACGGGCCAAGAACAATTCTTTCGCTGCGGTCAGGAGACGTTCTTTGGACGGACTCGCTGTCATCTCAGGTCCAATATATACTGACTGGTTGGTATAAAGTCAAGCGGAATTTGTCACGACCAGTTGCCGGACCCAGCCGCACCGCTCATCGTTGGAATCGACGGCGGTTATGTCCATGCAAAAGACCAGCGGTCGCGACACGACCGAAGGATGGTTCGAGGTGATCGTGGGTAAGAGTATCTCGGAGGGCAGCGAATCTTCGAAATGCTTGAATCGCTACGACACCAAGCCCAAACGCCGTTTGTTCGAGATGCTCAAATCTCAGGAGATCGCAGGGCGCATTGCGCAACAGCTCCGGCGCAACGTCGCCGGCGAAGGGTTTGTCGTCCATATGGCGGTGAGGCGTTCCGGCGACGAGAAGATCATACGCGAAATCCTCGACCGCCGTGATGATGGCGCTGGCAGCCGTTTCCCCTTCAACCCAGCGAATTGCAGCTCGTTGACCAAGCGCTTCGAGAAACCGCCTTTTCGATGTCGAAGGCCCCCGCGTGCACGATCTCCAAGTCGGCGCCGCAATGGCTGGCAAAGCGTTTAGCCTCTGCAAACACACCGGTAAATGTCGGCGAAAACGTGGCAGCGACACCCACGTGCTGGTAATCCATCATTTCACAAACGTCGTGGGCTTTTCCCGGCGCGCCACTATTCTGCGAGTTTCTGCCGCGTGCTTTCCCAGTTTTTTCAAAAGCCGCATTAATGTCAGCCGCTCCCTTTTTGAAAGGACGCTAACCGCAGTTTCCATGGCTGCGGCGTGCTCCCTAAACCCGAGAGTAATCAACGCCCGTCCTTTCGCTGTCAATTCCACCTGGCGCACTCGCCGATCCTCGGCACGGTCCTTGCGCGAAACCAGCCCTTTCTTGACCAGCCGATCGACGGCCACACTGATGGATCCCGGAGTGAGCCAGACCTTCGGGCCGACTGTATTTACCGGGAGCGGTCCTTTATGAAGGAGCGCTTCGAGGACGCGGAAATCAGAGTCGCCCAGCTCTGTCCGCTTGATGCTCTCTTCCGCATGCGGCATCAGCGCTTGAAAGGCTTTCATGAGGACGAGCCAGACATGAACGCCGCTGGAGTCTTGCATTTGATTGGTTCCTTTCCGTCTCATTGGAAATTATTCATTGACGAACAGTATATTGATGTCAATATACTCGATATCAAACCACAACACTAACATGAAAATCACTGCTGTCATCGCCCGTTTCCTTCTTGGCCTCATCTTTCTCGTCTTCGGACTGAACGGCTTCCTCCACTTCATCCCCATGCCTCCGCCTTCCGGAATCGCCGGTCAATTCATGGGGGCGCTCTTTGTCTCCAACTATCTGGTCGTCGTATTTCTGCTCCAAATTATCGCGGCGGTCCTGCTCCTGATCGATCGCTACGTCCCACTCGCGCTGACGCTACTCGCTCCGATCATCATCAACATTCTGCTCTTTCACATCTTGATGGCTCCGAGCGGTCTGGCTCTGGCGATCGTCGTGGCGGTGCTGTGGATCGCCACATTTTTCAGCGTCCGCTTCGCGTTCGGTTGGCTCTTGCAGCCGCGCGTTTTGGCTCAGGAACTCCGATAAGTAAGGTCACCAAGGAGGAATTTATGCTTCGGATTGGCATCATCATTGGAAGCACGCGGCCGGGTCGCAACGGCGAGGCCGTGGGTAAATGGGTTTACGAAATCGCTCAAAAGCGTACCGGCGCAGAGTTTGAACTCGTAGACATCAAAGACTTCAACCTGCCGCTCCTCGATGAACCAGTGTCGCCGATAATGGGGCAATACAGTAAGCCTCACACCAAAGTATGGGCCGCCAAGATCGGCTCTTTCGACGGCTATGTCTTCGTCACGCCCGAGTACAACATGGCATTTCCGGCGCGCTCAAGAACGCGATCGATTTTCTGTTCCGCGAGTGGAACGACAAGGCGGCTGGCTTCGTCGGCTACGGCGGCGCCGGCGGGGCGCGCGCGGTCGAGCAACTACGTCTGGTGATGGCCGAGGTGCAAATCGCCACTGTGCGCAACCAAGTCTTGCTCTCCTGTTACCGACTTCGAAAACTTCAGTGTCTTCAAGCCCGGTCCACAACAGGAGACATCGGTCAACGCCATGCTGGATCATCTCATCGCGTGGGGAGGCGCACTGAAGACGCTGCGGGAGAAAGCAGCATAGGATGCGCTTGCGGAGCGTGGATGGCCGAACCAACGAGGTCACTGATGCAAATTGGCGTAGATAGTTTCGTAGCGTCAACGTTTGACCGTGTCGCGAACCGGGCAGTCGACCCCGCAAAACATCTCAGCGAGTTGCTCGAAGCGATCATGCTCGCTGACGAGGTGGGCCTCGAGGTGTTTGGTATCGGGGAACACCACCGGCGTGAGTTCCTCGACTCCGCGCCGACTGTGCTCCTCGCAGCCGCCGCGGTCCGCACACGCCGCATCCGACTAACGAGCGCCGTCACCGTGCTGAGCGCGGCGGACCCGGTGCGTGTTTTCCAAGAATTCGCTACTCTCGACCTTCTCTCGCAAGGGCGGGCGGAGATCGTCGCCGGGCGCGGCTCTTTCATCGAAGCATTCCCGCTTTTCGGCCTGGAGCTCGAGGACTACGATTCCCTTTTTGCCGAGAAGCTCGATCTGCTTCTGAACATCCGCGAGAACACGCATGTTCACTGGTCGGGCAAGCACCGCGCGGCACTGACCGGGCAGGGAGTTTACCCGCGCCCGTTGCAAAACCCGCTGCCGGTTTGGCTCGGTGTGGGTGGCACACCCGGCTCCTTCATTCGCGCTGGCACGCTCGGCCTACCGCTGATGATCGCGATCATCGGCGGCGAGCCGCACCGGTCCCGGCCGTTGATCGACCACTACCGCCAGGCCGGTCTGCACGCTGGGTCCATTCTCCAGATCAGCTCAAGGTCGGCATCCATTCATTAGGTTACGTCGCCGAGAGTGCGGCGAAGGCGGCAGACGACTTCTTTCCCGGTTATGCGCAAAGCTTTTCTGAGATCGGCAGGGAACGCGGTTGGTCGTCAGTTACCCGGGCACACTTCAACGCCCTGCTCGGACCCACCGGAGCGCTCCTCGTGGTGGAGGCCGTGTTGCTAATGACGGATCCCAGACCGGCGGAGACCACGATCACAATGCGATACAGACGGTCGGAATCGTTGCCGGTGTAGCGGAGCGCGGCTCGCCCGGTTAGCTCGACGACACCGGTTCGTTCGAGGGCAGCGGTGAGGATGAGCAACCCGAGGATCATGATTTATCCAGCGTCCCACTGGATCAGCCGTTAAAAACACACCGCTGAATTCACAGATTTCCACCCTTGCGCGAACGGTGTAGAGGTTGTGCCTCATCATGCCGGCGACGCGCAAACGCAGAACGGGATTGCGGGACGAGGAACCGCTCCTCGGCGCGCACGTCTCGACGGCGGGCGGGGTTGCGTCCGCCATCGACCGCGCTTGCGCGATCGGCTGCACAGCGATGCAGATCTTCGTGAAGAACAACATGCAATGGTTTGCGAAGCCGCTCGGCGCGGCCGAGATCAGGGCCTTTCGCGAGCATCCGCTGCGCGATTCTCTGCGCTCCGTTTTTGGCCACAGCGGATACCTGATCAATCTCGCCGCCAGCGACCCCGCTCTTCACGAGAACTCGATGCGCTCGTTACGCGAGGAACTCGTGCGGGCAAACCAGCTTGGCCTTCCCTTTCTCGTGCTGCATCCTGGCGCGCACATGGGCCGGGGCGTCGAGGCGGGACTCGAGAAAGTTGTGGCGAGTCTTGACGCGATCTGCGGCATGATTCCTGAAGTTGAGACCCGCATTGCGCTGGAAACGACGGCCGGCCAGGGATCGTCGCTAGGCCGGACCTTCGAGGAACTGGTATTCATCCTGCGCGGCTGCCGCGAGCCGGAGCGGTTCTGTGCCTGCGTCGATACCGCGCATCTCTTCGCGGCCGGTTACGACCTTGGCAGCGAAGAGGGAATCACGCGCACGTTTGCGCAGTTCGAAAGGCTCATCGGTTTCAAGCGGCTCGCCGCGATTCACATGAATGATTCAAAAGCCGCAGCCGGCTCGCGCGTGGACCGTCATGAACACATCGGCAAAGGAAAAATCGGGTTGCACGCATTCCGGTATATCATGCGCGAGCCGCGTTTCCGCAACATTCCCAAAGTCCTTGAGACGCCCAAGGGCCGGGACATGGCGGAGGACGTCGTCAATCTCGCTACGCTTCGCTCGCTCTTGCAAGAATCCGTGCATGCGTGAAGGGCCGCCGGCGATTCTTGCACAAAGTGCGTTGATACAGCGACGCCACGCTCGATCATCGGGCAACTCAGCGACCGTGAGTTTGAAGTTTTCCAGTTGATCGGCCAGGGACTCTCAACACAGACCGCCTCTACAACAATGCGTGATCAGATTTTTGCTCCAGCAGTTAGGAAATTTTCCTAGCCGGGTCATAAGGGTGACTAAGCGCATCGCGGAGAACGCCCAATTGTCCCGCGTTGAGGCGGAGAGGTAAAGTAGCTGGTATGAATTCCCCGTTGGCAGAACAACTTTTCCCTGCCGCAGCGTCATTGACCCAATCGCAGATGAAGAGCGGCCGTTTTCTTGAGCGACCTATTCTCACTCAAGCTGATGAGAGCCAGGGGAGCTTGCCCGCCATATTTTATCGTGACGATTTCGTCCTTCTGACTGACGATATCAAATGTTGGATCGTGCGGACCGAGGACATTTCTCTTCTCGAAGCGTGTCGGAATTTTACGCTCGTGCATTTTCCCGGCGGCAAGCTTCTCAGCCGGTGCTCTCTCGGGAACTGCGAACGCAGGCTGGACAACTCCATCTTCTTTCGCGCCAGCAGGGGCTGCATTGTCAACCTTAGCCACGTCAAACGACTACGACTCATCAAAGATGGAAGCCTCATTTTCGTTTTAAGGGACGAAAAAGAGGTCGCGTTGTCTCGGAGGCAAACCGTTGTCTTCCCGTACGACACGAGGTCTTTAACGGCGGATTCAGCGCCGCAGGACATGCGTATAAATTCCGTTCAAGCGTCCATTGCTTTCAGGACATGCGATGCTGAATATGCCCGCTCCCGGCGAGATCGGCGATTGTGCGTGCGACCTTGAGAATGCGGTTGGCAGGAAAAGTCACTGCGCCGGCCCCCGCGGCTGACGGTTACCTCCCTCACCTTAGGTCAGTGGATGGTTGAGGGTTGAAGCGAGTCTACGAGCCAGTCGCGTAGGGAAACGTCCCGCGCTTCGGGAGGGATGAGAATTCGCCGCGGCGAATTTGACCACCGCGCACCAGCGCGAAATGCTCAGAGCGAAGCCATAATTGTGGAGCGTGTTGGACGTCAGTCCAACAGGATACCTCCTCGTTTAGGTATTCTTTGAACGATGGCGACGACAGGCATCAGCACTCGGACCGTGGCCTTCATGCGCGGATTGGATGACCGAACGTGAAGATCGCGACCGCCATCGCTTCCCTCGGAGTTCCTCAATCGATACCGCGTGTTTGGAGATCGGGCCAGCTTTTCAGTGGTCGAGCGAAAATTCAACCACAACCCGTAGATATTTTCTTGCGCTTCTACCGCTACATCTTGTATTTCAGGCGCGCATGAAACATTCTCCCGAAGCTTTGCGTTCTGCCAAACTTTTCGATTCCGGCTGCGGCTATCTTGTCGTGAGCAGGTTTAAAGCTGATGGTCGCGTTGAGGCAGGCTTTTTTCTGCTCGACGTGTTTTGCCTGGGTGTGAAGGACGCGGGCTTTCACCGGTTCAACAGTGTCGCCGATTACCAGGAAAGCCTTCTCGATCGGCTCTTCCGCGGCGAGAACCCGGTGCGAATGACGCCAGCGTCGGCCCGCAAGCTGGCCGAGGATGCGGTAAGCTACGCCAGCGGGCTCGGGTTTTCGCCGGGCGTCGATTACAAGAAGGCGAGCCGCGTTTTCGGCGGCATCACAACGGCGGACTGCAATGAGCAATTTGTGTTCGGCAAAGACGACAAACCATTCTACATCCAGGGGCCGTCGGACTCGCCGGCGCGCGCCGCGGGGATTCTGCGTGCGCTCGAAGCCCGGTGCGGCGAAGGCGGCTACCACTACATCGTCGCCGCCGATGACTTCGGGCTGCTCGAAGGCGCGGAGGAATGCGGCGGGCGCTCCATCACCAGTCCCGTCGGTCGAGCAGGGCTGGAGGCGATGGCCGCCCGGCTGCAAGCCAGCGAGCCCGGCATGGAGGTTCGGATCAATCCGCCGCGGCGTCGCAAAGTTTCCGACATGATCTCGCTGGTGGCCGAACCGCTGCTGGAGTCCGCGCCGGATTACGAGTCGAAGGAAATCGTTCTCAAACTCGCGGCGCTGGCTTGGAATTTCAAGCTGCTCGATCCGACTGCGCAGGAAGAGACGCTCGGGCACATGGCCGAACTGTTTCAATGCTCCGAGGGGATGGAGACGTTCCTTTACCTTGCGGACCGTGCGGCTCGT
>CAWASQ010000062.1:0-60184 GCA_963784465.1 uncultured Verrucomicrobiae bacterium | reverse complement strand
ACCGCGCTAAATGGCGCAATTCGCAAGATCGTAGCGATTAGACCGGCAAAAACGTCAAGTTACTGGTCGGGGCACCCGTGCCATATTTCTCCGCCCAAATCCGCAGATTTACTGAGGCGTGAACGGGTAATTTGAGCCGCTCAGAGACCCAACATCTCTCGAATTGCATTCTTAACAACTAAAAACTGTCCGCCGCTCAACTTGCCGAGTTTACGGATCAAAGCGTGTTGGTCGATGCTGGCAAACCCTTGAATAATCACTGCGGAGTGCTTGGGAAGCCAGCGTGGTTTGCCAATGTCCACTTCTCCCCGTAGTCTCCGCAGTTGGGAGGTCAAAGGCACAACCACCACTAAAGCCCGGGCATCTTCCGGTTCGGGATAGGCTAGAAAGAGCACTGGACGCTGCTTCGCCGCGAGGCCAAAATCCACGATCCAAACCTCGCCGGGACGGGGTTCAATATTCACCCAACGCGTCCTCCCACACCTTGCCTTGCTCCATTGTGGACAGCAACCGTTCGGGATGGGGGCGTGATATCAACGGAAGATCGTTTCGGAGTTCAACCTGGGCGAGAAAAATGTTAAAAGCGTCGCCGGGTTTCATTCCAAGGCGAGCAAACACCCTTCTCCGCCCGACGAAGGCGTGCTGTCGGAACACGGGCGCGGAAGAGTGTCGTTTTCTGGCATGTCTCGAAAATGCTCAGAAATGCTCAGTGGTCAACGCGAATTCGTACACTCATATCTTTGAGATCTGACCAACATACACAGGTATTAGAATACGTGGCCTACCGTCCGCTCGTGTCCGTGCCTTTTGTTTGTGGACCTTTTGTCGGGTTGTTTTTTCGTGCTTGGCATCGAGTTCATCGGGCGAAAGACGTTCAACGTTGCAGAGTTGCTCGGAGACATACCTGTCTCTCTTCCAAAGTCCTCGCTAGATCGGGCACGCTACGTAGCGGCCTACCTGGCAAACAAAGGATGAAGAGGGCCGCACCTAATGTCGCACAGCTGGTTTGATTTCTGACACCGTTTTGGCTTCCGTCGAACGCCGACTCGATTGCTTGATCGCGCATTCGAGAGGCTCAGAGCTCCTGACTCGTCCCTGTAGCGGGAGGAGCGACGTGGAAAAACAATGAGCCGAAGTTTGAGCCGCCGTGGGGCGGTGCGGAGCTGACTTTTTGGGTGCGAGGTAATACAAGGGAGAATGCCGCAAGTTCAATTGCCTGTTTTCCCCGACGGGGTTACGCACATCACTTCGGAAATCGCTTTCGAGCGGCGAGAGGGAAAGGTCTGCTACTTCAACGGACACCTGCCGGTCTTCATCCATGAGAGTGAGGACTTGGCAGCCTTCCGGCTCTTCAGCAGCCAGTTGGTGATCAATGGCAATGCGAGCCAGAGTGAGATCTCGCGGGCTTTCGGGGTGCCGCTGGTGACCGTCAAGCGCTACGTGAAGCTTTACCGTGGAGGCGGGCCGCGGGCATTCTTCGCTGCGCCCTCGCGACGGCGGGGCAGCAAGCTGAGCCCGGAGCTGCTGGTGGAGGCGCAAGGGTTGCTTGACGAGGGTCTGGAGGTGCCCGATGTGGCGCGCCGCCTCGGCATCCTCACCAACACGCTGCACAAGGCGATCCGCGCCGGGCGGCTGCACAAACGGGGTAAAAAAAAGACAAAGAGCGGTGGGCGGCTCACGGCTCTGGGCGGACAGCGAGTGAGCGCAGCGTAGCGGATAGCGAGGCAGCGCTGGGCTGCGCGACCACGCGCACCCTGGAGCGGATGGCGGCGGCGATGGGCGTGCTCCACGGGGCGCCGGTGGAGTTCGAACCTGTGGAGGACGTGCCCTCGGGCGGCGTGCTTCTTGCACTCCCGGCGCTGCTGCAAAACGGTCTTCTGGCTCACAGCCGCCAACTCTTTTCGATGCCGGAGGGCTACTACCCGCTGGAAAGCATCTTTTTGCTGCTTGCCTTCATGGCCCTGGGACGGATCTCCTCGCTGGAGGCCTTGCGATACCAGGCCCCCGGGGAATGGGGCAAGCTCATGGGGCTGGACCGCATCCCGGAGGTGCGCACCCTGCGGGGCAAACTGAGCGCACTGTGCTCGCGCAGTGGTCAGGCGGAAATCTGGAGCAGCACCCTGGCTAAGGAATGGCTGGAGGATCAGGCCCCGGAGGCCGCAGGAGTTTTCTACGCCGACGGCCATGTGCGCATCTATCACGGCAAGCTCACAAAACTGCCGCGTCGCTACATCGCCCGGGAGCGACTCTGTCTGCGCGGCACCACAGAGTACTGGGTCAATGCCATGGACGGGCAGCCCTTTTTTTTGGTCACACGCCCTGTGGATCCCGGTATCTTGACCGTGCTGCGCGAAGAGATCGTGCCCCGGCTGGAGCGCGACGCCCCCGGCCAGCCCGATTCTGGCAGCTTGGAAGCTGATCCCCTGCGCAGCCGATTCACCCTTGTCTTTGACCGCGAGGGCTATTCGCCCTCCTTCTTCGCCGAGATGAAAAAAAGGCGCATCGCTATCTTGAGCTACCATAAGTTCCCCGGCGAGCCTTGGCCGCAGAGCGAGTTCCGCACACAAAAAGTCACCCTCGTTCACGGTGAGGAAGTGGAATTGGAACTGGCCGAACGCGGGGTTTGCCTTTCCAACGGGATGTGGGTGCGCGAGATCCGGCAACGCTCCCAGAGCGGCACACAAAGCTCCATTCTCTGCACCGATTACCGCAGTGAAGCCACTCGAGCTGCGGCCTGCATGTTCGCACGCTGGTGTCAGGAAAACTTCTTCAAATACATGCGCGAACACTACAATATTGACCGTCTGATCGAGCACGGCTGCGAACCGATTCCTGACACTACACGGGTGATCAATCCGCACTGGCGCGCCCTCGACGCACAGGTGCGCCATCACAACGCAAAACTTAACCGCGAGCTCGCCAGTTTTGCCGCGGTCAGTCTTCCAACCGATCCCAAAGCCGAAGACGTCGGCAAATGGGAGCATAGAAAGGCAACTCTCCAGAGCGCCATTGAGCAAAGGCGCCAAAACATCGAGACCCTGAAATCAGAACGCAAAGCCGCCGACAAGCACATCGCAGTCAAGGATCTGCCCGAGGAGGATCGCTTCAGCCAGCTGCGCAGCGAGAAGAAGCACTTCATCGATACTATCAAACTGATCGCCTACCGGGCCGAAACTGCCATGGCGGGGCTGGCGCGCGAACACATGGCGCGGCACGACGACGCGCGTTCTCTCATGCGCCAGCTCTACGAGACCTCTATCGACCTCCTACCCGACCCGCAAAGCAAGACCCTCACTGTGCGTTTGCATCACCTCACCGCACGGGTCCACGACGAAGTGATCGCCAAACTCTGCGAAGAACTCACTGCGACCGAAACCCTCTTTCCAGGCACCGACCTGCGCTTGATCTTTCAGTTGCTCGGCTCATCGTAATTCCCGTGGATCAGGATGTCTGAGCCTTGCGATAGTCCGCGTGAAGCGACAAACGCTGGAGCGAATGAGCCGAAGAGATTTGCAAGCGAGAAACTCCTTTTTGAAAAGGCATGTCGGGCGGGACGCCCGACGCCACAGCCGGGACGGGTGTGCTCCCCGCTTCGAGAGACGCCGCAACCTAGTCTATTGCCGGTATTGCTGGCGGGGGATTCCGGGGTGCGGCGAACCCAGCGAAGACTAATGTGGACGGCGCCAACAGTCTCTGCCACGAATTGTATTGCGCTTGGGATACTTCCTAACCCACAATCAGTTTCCTAGCTTGCCGCCTATGAAATGCTCTTGTCCAGAACAGCGATTTGGAGAACTGAACCGGGAACGCCGCGACGGGCGGGCTGGCAATCGAAGCGCCTTATTCGCCGCGCTCGCCGCCGCCTGCGGGTTCCTTATTCTCAACGGCTGCACGGCCTTCGAGACTAACACTAAGATAAGGACGCTTTCGGATAGCGGTTTCGTGGCTCGAGTTCCGGAGACACCAGGGCAACGTGAAGCTTACGCGGCGCTGCCTCCTTATAAGCTGCACCGGGGCGTTGTTAAGGGGAACGTCTTCTACGCCTACAAGGACGAGAAGAACGGCGTCGCCTATATCGGCACCGAGGCGGAATACGCACGCTACATGGAGACAGCACGAAGGCTTATCGCTGCTTATGAAATGACTGAGGAGAAAATGGTGGCGCACGATATGGACAACGATCTCCAATGGCGCTGGTATGGATCGTGGAGCGATTTCGGAGCGTCGAAACCGCGAGATTGAGGCGGAAGCTCAGCAAAATGAGCTTTGCGAAGCTTGGGCGATAGCTGATCGGGGTTATTTAGGGCGTTCGAAACGGTCGTATGGGAGACGCCAGCAGCGTTGGCCACGTCCATGAAAAGCGCCGCGAGCCCTCAGCGATGGTTTCGTTTGTCAGAACGTAGCACCCTTTCCGCTAACGGAATTTATTCTTGACGCATAAGGATCTTCTCGCTCTAATCGCGAGACTCACCCCTCGACGACTATGCGCATCCCCGTTCTCTTCCCGAAATTGCCTCGTACAAATTCTCTGAAATCGGTCCCTAAGGCAACGAATTATCCCGTGGTTTTGTTCTTTCTTCCTGGCCTCCTTCCTTTCCCCGGCCGTGTTCGGTGCGGGTGCGCTAATTAGGTTCGCTGGTGAGACAGGCGGAGCGGAAGCGTCTTCAAGAGCCGTGGCCCAAGAGTGGGCCCAGAAGACGGGAAACAAGGTCGAGTTCATCAGCCGGCCCCAGGACGCTTCGGCAGCGCTGCAGCAAGCTCAGCAATACTGGGCGGCGAAAAGCCCTGATATCGACGTCTATATGGTCGATGTCATCTGGCAAGGTATCTGCGCCCCGCACGCAGTTGATCTGAATAAGTATTTCAAAGAGGACGTCGCCCAATTTTTCCCGCGCATCATCCAGAACAACACTGTCGGCGGCAAACTGGTTTCAATTCCGTGGTTTGGAGATGCGGGCATACTCTACTATCGCACCGATCTTCTCGAAAAATATGGCTACAAGGAGCCGCCAAAAACATGGGAAGAGCTCACCGAAATGGCGAAGAAGATTCAGGAGGGAGAACGCAAGGATGGCAAACCGGATTTTCAAGGCTTTGTGTTTCAGGGAAAGGCAAGCGAATCCGTGACCTGTAATGCGATTGAGTGGATCTACAGCTTTGATGGTGGCACAATCGTTGAGCCGGACAAAAAGGTCACCATCAATAATCCGAATGCCATCAAGGCGCTTGAAACCGCAAAAGGCTGGGTGGGAACGATCTCGCCCAAAGGTGTTACCACCTACGGCGAAGAGGAAGCGCGAAATGTTTGGCAGGCTGGCAACGCGGCATTCATGCGCAACTGGCCGTATGCCTACGCTCTAGGCCACGATCCAAAGAGCGTGATTGCCGGAAAATTCGATGTAACGGTGCTGCCGAAGGGTGGCGAGAACGGCAAGAACGCCGCCGCGCTCGGTGGATGGCAACTAATGGTTTCTGCCTACTCCAAGGCCCCTGACGCTGCGGCCGATCTGGTTCGTTACTCTCACCTCGACTGAGACCTTAAAGAAGCGCGCGATCGAGTTCAGTCTGCTGCCCATCGCGACCCGCCCTGTATACGGACGCAGATGTCCTCGCCAAAGTTCCGTGGTTCAAGAACATGCTGCCGGTTCTGGAAAATGCGGTGGCACGTCCTTCAACGGTCACTGGCGCTGACTACAATCAACTTTCAACCGCCTTTTTTCAGAACGTGAATAAGGTGCTCACGGGCGGAGAGACAGCTCCGAACGCGGTCTCGCAGGTCGAGAAGGTCGCCAAACGAATCGCCCGCTAAATCCTTATCCGAGGAGTCGCAAAAAGTGGCCGCCCGACAAATTGACCTTTACGACAAGCAAAGGCGTTTAGCGTGGTATTTGATCATACCGGCGGTACTCGTCGTGGTGCTGGTAATTGGGTTTCCGCTCGCTCAGGTTGTCGTCTACTCGTTCATGAAATACAAGCTTGACGGGGTTACCCCGGCAAGCTTTGTCGGCTTCGACAATTACGCGTTCGTCCTCTCCGACCCGGACTGGTGGCGTGCGGTTTGGAATACGCTGATATTCACCTTCTTCTCTGTCACGCTGGAAACCATTCTCGGTCTGGCGGTGGCGCTGGTGGCGAATGCGAATTTCAAGGGCAGAACCTTTTTCCGCATTGCTATTCTGATCCCCTGGGCCATCCCACAGTCGTCTCGTCGCAGATCTGGAAATGGATGTTCAATGACGTTTATGGGGT
This sequence comes from uncultured Verrucomicrobiae bacterium, assembly GCA_963784465.1. Lineage (GTDB taxonomy): Bacteria > Verrucomicrobiota > Verrucomicrobiia > Chthoniobacterales > Terrimicrobiaceae > DASTFP01. The sequence continues at coordinate 53,935 of CAWASQ010000062.1, read as the reverse complement.
CGTGAATCTCCTGCTGACGAACTTCCACATCATCCCGGAAAAAATCGCATGGCTCGCGATTCCAGAGACGGCCATTCCGGTCATCATCGCCGTTGACGTCTGGAAGACGTTCCATTTATGGCGCTTTTGATACTTGCCGGTTTGCAGATGATTCCCGGAGATATGTACGAGGCGGGTGCTATCGATGGAGCCACCGGGATTCGCAAGTTCTTTTTTCTGACCCTTCCGTTCATCATGCCAACGCTGCTTGTGGCGCTGATCTTTCGAACCCTCGATGCGCTGCGAGTGTTCGATATCTTCTACATCATGGTTGGGGGCGCGGGAGACATGGCGACCATGGCGACTTACAATCAGGCTGCAGCTGATAGACTTTCTTGGATGCGGGTGTGGGTTCCGCGACCTCTGTCATCATCCTCCTATTCATCATGGTTTTCGTGATCCTCTACACGCGCTTCAGCAAGACCAGCTTCCAATGACAACGAAAGACAAAGATTCCAAGTCGATTGCTCCTCAAGGTGGTTTTTTGGCTTCTGGTCGTCGTAATCCTCGTCTTTAATCTGTTTCCGTTCCTGTATGCGCTTGTCTCGTCGTTCCGGCCGAGCCAAGAGCTCTTCTCAACGGAAATTCTTCCCAGATCTTTAACGCTCGCTCACTATATGGCTGTCTTCGCGGATGCCCGTTTCGTTAAGAGCCTTGTTAACTCCATCATCATTGCAGGAGTCACCGTCCTGATCGCCCTCGGACTCGGGAGCCTGTGTGCCTATGCTCTCGGCCGGCTTCCCTTCCGTTTCAAGGGGTCGGTGCTCTACCTGGTGCTGACGATGACGATGTTCCCGCAGATCGCTGTCCTCTCAGGTCTGTTCGTCATGCTGAAAAGCTTGGGACTTTTCAACACACGCCCGGGTCTCGTACTTACCTATTTGATCTTTACGATGCCGTTTACGATCTGGGTGATGACGCAGTATTTTCGCAGCCTCCCGAAGGAACTCGAGGAAGCTGCCTACGTTGACGGTGCGTCGCCTTTGACAGTATTTTGGGAAGTCTTGCTTCCCCTAACGGTGCCAGGGATGATCTCGACGGGACTCCTGGCCTTCATTGGCGCCTGGAACGAATTCCTGTTTGCGCTCACCTTTACCGTAACCGACAATATGAAAACGGTTCCGGTCGTGATTTCACAATTCAGCGGCACGAGCTGCTTACGAGCAGCCATGGGGATCGATCATGGCGGCCTCGATGGTCGTTACGATTCCTTTGATTATTTTGGTGATGTACTTCCAGAATCGGATCGTGGCGGGTCTCACCGCAGGAGCTGTGAAGGGTTAGGGGTATACGCCATGAAAGCAACAATCCTATACTTCCGCCCGGCAAGGCGTTGGCAAAAAGCTGCGCGGAGAAAGAAGGACGCACGGGCTTTTTCGCCTGCTGAGAAACGATGGAGCACACCTCAGCCGTTATCGCAATGAAGACCAAAGAAGACGCTTCTGTAAAAATCAAGGAGTCGTTAAGACCTACACGGATGATCGCGGGCGCCCGACGTTTACGGCGGTCAAGAATATCAACCTCGACATCAAGGACGGCGAATTCATGGTCTTGGTGGGGCCTTCCGGTTGCGGCAAATCGACGTGCTCTTCGGATGGTCGCCGGACTCGAAAAGATTTCAAGTGGAACGATCTCGATCGGGGACAAGGTGGTAAACGACCTCGAGCCCAAGGATCGCGGCATCTCCATGGTGTTCCAGAGCTATGCGCTTTATCCGCATATGAATCTCTTCGACAACATGGCGTTTGGCCTCAAGTTGGCGAAGAAGACAAAGGAGTTCATCGCGGATACAGTCGGGAAAACGTCGAAAGCCCTTGGCCTGGATCATATGATGCAGCGTAAGCCGGGAGCCTTATCGGGTGGTCAACGCCAGCGAGTGGCACTCGGCCGGGCAATCGTGCGGAATCCGAAAGTATTCCTGTTCGATGAACCTCTGTCCAACCTGGATGCCAAGATGCGCGTTCAGATGCGCACGGAGATCTCGCGGCTTCACGCGGAGTTGGGCTCGACGATGATCTATGTGACGCACGATCAGGTGGAGGCGATGACGATGGGAGACCGCATATGTGTGATGCGCGACGGCGCGATCATGCAGGTGGCCGATCCGCTAACTCTGTTTCGGCAGCCTGACAACATGTTTGTGGCGGGTTTCATCGGAAGCCCGCCGATGAATCTGGTCAAGGGTAAGATTCAGAAGCGCGATGGGGCGCTGGTTTTCATTGAGACCGCTGACTCGAACCCGCTGACGCTTCCTCTGAGTGGTGCTATCGAAGCACTTGGGGCCAAGTATGTCGACAAGGAGGTCGTTTTTGGGATTCGGCCCGAGCAGATCACCAGAGAACCAGCATCAGATATCGCAACGACGCCGGTCACTTTGAAGGTGGAGATTGCTGAGCCGATGGGTGCAGAATCCCTTGTGTATCTGAAGACAGGCTCGGGAACCATTATCGCCCGAATTCAAGGCGACCATATCTTCCATTTGGGTGAGGAGGTCGTCGCCCACTTTGATATGGACAGGACTACCCTCTTCGATCCCAAAACCGAACAGGTGCTCACATAGTCGTTGTAAGCGAGGGTGCTCGAACCCTTGATCGGAACGAAAACCGAGCGGCCTCAAGAGATGCCTTACCCGATTGGTCAGTCCCAATCGGCCAATCGTTCGCCTTCTTCGGCGCGACATTGTATTTCACAGTGAACGCATGCAACGAGACCACCGCAAATGGCTACACCCGGAAGTGGTGGAAGGAAGCGATCGTATACCAAATCTACCCGCGCTCATTCAAGGACTCTAATGGCGACGGTATTGGCGACCTGAAGGGTATCACTTCGGAGCTCGACTACATCAAGGGCCTGGGTGTCGACGTTATTTGGCTTAGTCCACATTTTGACTCGCCGAATGCGGACAATGGTTACGACATTCGCGATTACCGAAAGGTCATGACCGAGTTCGGCACCATGGCCGACTTCGACAAATTGCTGAAGGGTGTCAAGCAGCGCGGGATGAAGATGATCCTGGATCTGGTTGTAAACCATACCAGCGATGAACACGTCTGGTTCGTGGAGAGCCGCAAGTCGAAGAACAATCCGTATCGCGACTATTACATCTGGAGGCCCGCCAAGGATGGCAAGGAGCCGAATGACTGGATATCGTTCTTTTCAGGTTCGGCCTGGAAAAGGGACGTTGCGACGGGCGAGTACTACCTGCATCTGTTTTCCGAGAAGCAGCCGGATCTTAATTGGGAGAATCCGGGAGTTCGTTCCGAGGTCTATGATCTCATGAAGTTCTGGCTTGATAAGGGGGCAGATGGCTTCCGCATGGACGTAATCCCATTCATTTCGAAACACCAAGGCTTTCCGAATTATCCGGACGATTACGACGGACGCCCCGAGTTCATCTATGCGGCCGGTCCAAAACTTCACGACTACCTGCAGGAAATGAACCGCGAGGTGCTGTCGAAGTATGACGTTATGACCGTGGGCGAAGCCTTTGGGGTGACGCTTGAGCAGACGCCATTGCTCGTTGACGAAAGGCGTCACGAGTTGAACATGATTTTCCACTTCGATGTTGTCAGACTCGACCGCGGCGAAGCGTGGAGATGGAAGCCGTGGACATTGCCCGATCTAAAGGCCATCTACAGTCGCTTTGACAAGGGTTTGGATGCCCACAGCTGGCATACAGTTTTCTTGTCTAACCATGACAATCCGCGCGCAGTTTCTCACTTCGGCGACGATTCTCACGAATATCGTGTTCAGTCAGCGAAGCTTCTTGCCGACGATGCTGCTGACGTTGAAGGGAACCCCTTTCATTTACCAAGGAGACGAATTGGGGATGACCAACTATCCATTCAGCAGGATAGAGGAGTTCGATGATATTGAGGTGAAGAATGCGTGGAAGGCAGAGGTCCTGACCAACCAGGTCAGCCCCGACGAGTTCATTGCGCACATGCTCAAAACCAGCCGTGATCACTCCCGCACTCCGATGCAGTGGAATGATTCGGAGCATGGCGGCTTTACGACTGCGGCCAAGGCGTGGCTCGCCGTAAACCCGAACTACAAAGAGATCAACGCGAGCCAGGCCCTTGCTGACAGCAATTCCATGTACCATTATCTTCGCAAAGGCGATCGCGTTGCGAAAAGAAACACCTGCCTTGATCTACGGCGACTACAGGGACCTCGATCCTCAGAATCCTATGATCTTCGCCTACACTCGGACGCTCGGGTCGGACGAGTGTCTTGTTGTTTTGAACTTCTCAAGGAATGATGTTATTTACGAACTCCCCCAAGGCGTGACTGCGGGTAAGTTGCTCATCTCAAACTCGGGAAGCACCGAGGAGAACGTCTCTCTTCTCAACCTGCGGGGTTGGGAGGCGCGGGTTTACCGCTCGCGGCTTGGTCCGGACGCCTCCCCCCAGCCAGGCAATGCATCCTCTCGATGAAGCGCGATCCATCCGCACTGCAGATTGACTTTAAGGGTCGCCGGGCGCTTGTGACGGGCGCGGGCAAGGGCATTGGCCGGGCAATTGCAGTCATGCTCAAACGCTTTAATGCTCAAGTCGTGGCTGTGAGCCGGACTGAGGCAGATCTTAGGGTATTGCAGAAGGAAACCGGTTGCGAGGCGATCGTCGCCGACCTCGGGGATGCGACTGAAGCGAGGCGGATGGCGGAGCAGGCGGGGGATATTGATCTCCTTGTCAATAACGCGGCCATTGCGATTCTCGAACCGCTGCTTGAAACCAAAGTGGAATCATGGGATGCCACGATGGCTGTCAACCTGAGGGCTGCCTTGATCATATCGCAAGTCGTCGCCAAACGGATGATCGAAAGGGGCGTTGCAGGGTCGATTGTCAACGTCTCCAGCATGTCATCTTTTCAGGCTTTGCCCAATCACGCCGCCTACGCCGCTTCCAAGGCCGGACTGGATCAGTTGACCAAGGTAATGGCCGTCGAACTCGGTTCTTACGGGATACGAGTCAATTCCGTAAATCCGACCGTGGTGATGACCGAGATGGGCAAACGCGCGTGGAGCGACCCAAGCAAAGGCGGGCCGATGCTGGCCCGCATTCCGCTGGGAAGATTTGCCGAATGCGAGGACATCGCCTCGGTGGTCTGCTTCGTTCTCAGCGATGCAGGCGCAATGCTTAACGGCCTCGCCCTTCGCGTCGATGGAGGTTTTTCAGCCACGTAGAGGGAGCGCCGAAACATAGACGAAGCGGCCTCCTGGGTTCGAGATGGACTCGATGCCGGGATTGATGGCGAGTCGGGAATGGTCAGGTCCTGTCTTCGCCGATGCTGCGGCAGGCCCGTCGTGCCGACGCCTAACCTGCCGACAGGAAAAACCTGTCCATCCGGGTCACTTGGCGCACTGACCGTCGCTTGCCCCAAGACGGCTAAAGCTGAAATTGCGTACGTCATTCGGCATTTTGATCCCCGAAAGCCTGAGAAACCTGGATACTAAGCCTGCAAGAGACGCAGCCGTGCCACGATGGCCGGAAGAGCACAATAAGCATTCCGGGATGCTTCCATCGAGTTAAGCCTTGATGAGAGGTATGAGCACGGTTACCCAAGTCTTATGAAGATACTGCAACGATTCAGCTTGAAGAATAAGGTCTCGATCATGACGGGTGGAGCGAGAGGCTTGGGGAAAGCAATGGCTGAGAGTCTCGCGCAGGCCGGCTCCGACATTGTTATCGTTGACTTAGATTTGGAGGCGGCTCTCGAGACAGCAAACGCGCTGGCTACGGAAGGTGTTCGCACTCTCGCATTGAAAGTGGACGTGACAAATCCGGCGGATGTTGACCAAATGGTTGACGGAGTCGTCAACCAGTTCGGGCGAATCGACGTATTATTCAATAACGCAGGAATCGCTCAATGGGTGAACGCGGAGGAAATGAGTCTCGAGGACTGGAAGCGCGTCATGGGCGTGAATCTGGACAGCGTATTTATCGTTTCGAAGGCGGTGGCGAGAGTCATGATTGCGCAGCGGAGCGGCTCGATTGTCAATACCTCCTCGATGTCGGGCGTAGTTGTTAATACGCCACAATGTCAGGCCGCCTACAACGTTTCGAAAGCGGGTGTCATCATGCTGACTAAGAGTCTCGCCTTCGAATGGGCCAAGCATAATGTCCGGGTAAACACAATTGCGCCGGGTTACATGGAGACCGAAATGATTGACCAATTCCGCGCGCAGCACAGGGAAAAGATCGACCTCTGGACGAGCCTTACCCCAATGAACAGAATGGGGAAGCCCTACGAGCTTGGCGGCTTGGCAGTATACCTGGCCTCGGACGCCTCTTCGTTTGTGACCGGCGCAGTGTGCTTGGTTGACGGCGGATACTCGATCTTGTGAACTGATCGGGAGTCGAGCGGCCATGCGCCTGGATGCCAGGCATCTCGTCGGCCATCCAGGGCAACAAGTTTCTTGCGGCCAAATTCGAGGTGATCAAGAACTATCCGGACATGAAGATCGTGAAATCACAGAGCGGCGATTTCACGCGGGCAAAGGGAAAGGAAGTCATGGAGGCGTTTCTCAAGAGTCCCGATGGCAAGAACATCACCGCGCTTTTCGCCCATAACGATGATATGGCGCTCGGCGCAATTCAGGCGATGGAGGAAGCGGGATCGGCATGGGAATCGGAACCGCCCCGCTGTTGGAGATTCGTGGTCTCACCAAGAGTTTTCCCGGCGTCAAGGCGCTGCAAGGCGTTGACCTTACCGTCGCCCGCGGTGAAGTCCATGGATTGATGGGCGAAAACGGAGCGGGTAAGAGCACCCTCATCAAGGTCCTGACCGGTGTCTTATCCGCGCGACGGCGGCATGATTCGGCTGGACGGCGTGGAGATCGATCCGCATTCCCCGAAGGCCGCCGAGGCGCTTGGTGTGAGCACGGTTTACCAGGAAGTGAACCTGATTCCGCAGCGTTCTGTTGCGGAGAATATATGCCTGGGCCGGCAGCCCACGCGTTTTGGAATGATCCGCTGGCGCGCGGTCGGCCGGCGCGCGGAGGCCGCGCTCGCCCGGGTGGATTTGAAACTTGATGTCTCGCAGCCGTTGTCCGCCTGTTCGATCGCTATCCAGCAGTTGATTGCGATCGCGCGGGCGTTGGACGTTTCGGCGAAGCTGTTGGTGCTCGACGAGCCGACCTCCAGCCTCGATGAGCAGGAGGTCGAGAGAACTGTTCAAGGTCATTCGCAAGCTGCGAAACGAAGGCCTGGGTATCGTCTTTGTGACGCACTTTCTGGAGCAGGTCTATGCGATTTCCGATCGCATTACGGTGCTGCGTGATGGCCGGCTCGTCGGCGAATATGAGACGGCGAGCCTGCCGAAAGTCGAACTTGTGAGCCGAATGATCGGCAAAGCCATCACGCAGTTGGAGCCGTTGCAGCGATTGCGGCATCTGCTGAAGCCAGTCACAAGCGCGAACCACTTGTTGAGGTTCGGAAGCTCGGGCGCGCCGGTTCGATCGCGCCGATAGACATGACCATCGGCAAAGGCGAAATCGTCGGATTGGCGGGATTGCTTGGCTCCGGGCGAACCGAAACCGCGCGCCTTCTTTTCGGCATCGACAAACCTCAGACAGGTGACCTGCTTGTGGAGGGACGAAAGGTAGCGTTTCATTCGCCGCGTCAGGCCATTCGCGAGGGATTCGCCTTTACGCCGGAAAACCGCAAGGTCGAAGGAATTGTTCCCCACCTGTCGGTCCGCGAAAACATCATCCTTGCTTTGCAAGCGCGGCAGGGCACGACGAACACGCTTTCGCGAAAGCGTCAGGAGGAGATCGCCGAGAAATTCATCAAGGTCCTTGGCATTCGGACCCCCGGAACCGAGCAGGCGGTCATGAATCTAAGCGGCGGCAACCAACAGAAGGTGCTGCTGGCGCGCTGGCTGGCGACGGATCCGCGTTTTCTGATCCTCGACGAACCGACGCGCGGTATCGACGTCGGCGCAAAGGTGGAAATCGAGAAACTGATGCGGTCGTTGCGTGACGAGGGCATGGCGATTTTATTTATCAGCTCTGAGCTGGAGGAAGTCGTGCGCGATTCGCAGCGGGTGATCGTATTGCGAGATCGCGTCAAGGCTGGCGAACTCGCCGGTGATCAGATCAGTCAGGAGTCAATCATGCGCACCATCGCGGGACACGAACGTGGGGCGTGATCATCTTCAAGGAGGAGAAGTGCGCTGGTGGAGCAGCCTGGTCTGGCCGGTGGCCGGTCTGGCGCTGCTGCTGCTCTTCAACCTGATCTTCACGGAGGGCTTCTTCCGCGTCGAAGTGCGCGACGGCCGCCTCTACGGCGTGCTGATTGACATCCTCAACCACGGCTCAAAGGTCATGCTGCTGGCGCTGGGCATGGCCCTGGTCATCGCGACGGGCGGGGTGGATTTATCCGTGGGCGCGGTGATGGCGATTGCCGGCGCGGTGGCGGCGCAGTTGATCAACATCGAAGGTATTCCCTTTCCCGTGGTCATCGCCGCTGCGCTCGCCGTGGCGATTCTGGCGGGCGCCTGGAACGGTCTGCTGGTAGGGGCCTTCAACGTTCAGCCCATCGTCGCAACGCTGATCCTGATGGTCGCGGGCCGTGGTGTGGCGCAACTGATCACGAACGGGCAGATCATCACCTTCACCGATCATCGCCTTACCTATGTCGGCAACGGAAGTCTTCTCGGGTTGCCGTTCCCGGTTCTACTGAGCCTGGGAATGCTGGGCCTCACGATCGTCCTGACGCGCAAGACTGCGATCGGATTGTTCATCGAATCCGTCGGTGACAATCAGAAGGCAAGCATCTACGCGGGCGTAAATGGTGCGACGGTGAAATTCCTCGTCTATGTGTTTTCCGGATTCTGCGCAGGTTTGGCCGGGCTGGTGGCTGCTTCCAACATCAGGTGCGCGGACGCGAATCACGCCGGGCTTTTTCTCGAGTTGGATGCCATTCTCGCCGTGGTCGTGGGAGGCACGGCGCTGACGGGAGGGCGATTCTATCTGGCCGGCGCCATTGTTGGCGCGCTCTTCATCCAGACTCTCACCACGACGATGTACATGCGCAACGTGAGCGCCGATGTCGCTCCGGTACCGAAGGCCCTCGCGATTCTGGCAGTGTGCCTTCTCCAGTCGCCCGCGTTGCGGCGAAAGGCGGCTTCGCTGTTTCGGAGAAAAGCCTCATGAAGCTGCCCGTCTCTTCCAAATACATTTCGCTGCTGGCGACGGCGGTCGTGCTTCTCGCGCTCTACACGGTGGGTTGTGTTTCGTTTCCGAACTTTCGGCTCGCTGCGCGTGGGCGTGAATCTCATCGGCGACAATGCCTTCCTGGGCGTTGCGGCAGTGGGAGCGACATTTGTCATTCTCTCCGGCGGCATTGATCTGTCAGTCGGTGCGGTGGTGGCGTTCACCAGCATTCTGATTGCGTCGCTGGTCGGAAACGGGGTTCATCCGCTCGCGGCCATCTCCGCCTCTCTGCTGATCGGCGCGCTGTTCGGAACCGGCATGGGGTGCCTGATCCGCTGGTTCGAGCTCCCGCCTTTCCTTGTCACGCTCGCGGGCATGTTCCTCGCGCGCGGCATGGGTTTCGTCGTGCACCCGCAGTCGCTCGGCATCGAGCATCCCTTCTTCCTCGAGCACATCACGGAAGATCTTTCAATTCATCTCACCGAACGCGTCAGCGTGCCGTTCACCGCGACGTGCTATCTCGTGATTTTCGTTGCGGCATTGTTCGTTGCGCACTACACGCGCTTTGGCCGCTACATCTACGCGCTGGGCGGCGACGAACAATCAGCCACGCTCATGGGTCTGCCGGTGGGGCGCACCAAGATTTTCACCTACACCGTCTCGGGGTTCTGCTCGGCGCTCTCCGGCGTCGTGTACACGTTCTATACCCAGTCCGGTGATCCAGCGTCGTGTGTCGGGCTCGAACTGGACGCCATCGCCGCCGTGGTCATTGGCGGCACGCTGCTGAGCGGCGGCGTCGGCTTTATGGCAGGCACGGCGATGGGCGTGCTTATCCTCGGATTGATTCAGACGCTCATTACTTTCCAGGGAAATCTCAATACGTGGTGGACCCGCATCGTCGTCGGCATGCTCGTGCTTGTCTTCATCCTGTTGCAAAATGTCATCTCTTCAGCGTCCGGGACGGCTGAGCGAAGCGAGGAAAAACTGATTGTCGCTGGAGATGGCGTGATTTTCGGGGTTTTTCCCGCCAGTGCCGAAGGTTAGGCTAGGTAGCTAGAGGATAGAACGAACCTCGTTGAACCCTAAGTCCGTCTCCAATGAAGTCGATTCTTCTCCAATCCGCTGAGGGAAACGCAAGCGCGGCGCCGTAGAGAAGCCCGTCCTGGGCGAAGATTTCCACCGAACAGCTGTCAACGAAGATGCTCAGCTTTAAGAAGGGATCGTGAAATGGGAAGGGGCGCCCGAAATGCTCCCGCAAAGTCGGGATGAAAATCGACTTTTCCCGCATGCGTCCGATCGATGCAAATCTCTTTGCTTTCAAGGTTGTAAACGATCTGCAGCTTTTCTTCGGCGTCGTTACGAAATTGAATACCAGCTTCGGTCGAGCGAAGTCGCGATAGATCGAGCTCCAGCTCGATCTCGAAAGCTTTGTAGCTGTTCGCAACCCCTCCTCGCCGAGCGAAGCTCGGCGGACCGCGGCTTCTCAGAAACTCTTCCGGAGGATTTTGCGTGAGGACACCCTCTTTGAAGGAAAGGACACGCGGCATCGTCATCACACCGCGCCAGCCTTCCTCATGGGTTGGTGTTTGGTTTGCGTACGTCCAGTGACTCATCCAACCGACAATCACCTTGCGCTGATTCGGCACATTGTTCCAACTCACCGCGGCGTAGTCATCCGGACCCAAGCTCAAGCCATGCGGGCCGGACTCGGGAGTGAAAGTGGTCCCGTCAAAGGCACCCAGCCAATACCGTGAATTATTTCCCTCCCTTGGCCGGGAGTTTGGAATGATGAGAGACGCGATCAGGATCCATTTGCCGGCGATTTCCACCAGATCGGGACATTCCCACGTGCAGTTGGGAACGGGAGATGGAAACGTCGAGAGAAAACTCCACTTTGTGAGGTTCGAGGACGCGTAAATTTGCGCTTCGAATCCCGCCGCGACAATCATTCGCCACTCCGAGCCGTAGCGAAAGATTTTTGGATCACGGAAGTCAAGGCGATCACTGGTCAGGACGGGATTGCCCCCATATTTTGTCCATGTCCTTCCTTCGTCGCGCGAAAAGGCCAGGCTCTGAACCTGGCGACGGTCGCCGGAATGAGTAAAGCAGGTGACGAGTTCTCCTTCTTCCTTGTGCTTATCCAGCGCGGCGGTGCTTCCGGAGAAAATTGCGCCCATATCGTCGGGGTACAAAGCGATTGGCCACTGCTCCCAGTGAACCAGATCCTCTGAGACCGCATGGCCCCAATGCATTCCGGGGTCCCAGCAAACGTGGTTGGGCGCGTGCTGATAGCAAAGATGCCAGAGTCCGTTGTGCCAGACGAGTCCATTCGGATCATTCATCCAACCGCGGGCCGGAGAGAAATGAAACACCGGGCGATAAGGAAGGGGCATATAAATTCGACCACAATAGCCGCATTCGGATGCGAATTGGACAGCGAGTTTCTCTCGCAATGCTCGCCTCTATCGCGGGAGTGGAAGCCAGCTTGTGTGCGGCGGCCTCCGCGACCCACGAAGGCCTCTAATAGTTCGATTGTCGAGCGATCGTTTCGAGCCCGCGCCTTAAAGTTCGCGCCCCGGATCATGTCCCGGCGATGCTGCGGAAGGAGACGACCGGTTTGGCATTTTCATCTCGGCTCCGCAAGATTTGCGGACGACCAACTCGAGCGGGAGCACATCTTGCCGGCTGCCGATCCTTTCTTTGTCCATCAGCGCGATCGCAGCCTCTGCGAGAAGCTTTCCCTGCTCGAAGGCATGGGTGCGGACCGTAGTGAGCGGTGGACATGCATAGGCCGCGATGGGAAGGTCGTCGTATCCGACGACGGCGAAATCCTCCGGGATCGAAAGTCCGGCTTCACGAATGGCCAGCATCGCGCCGATGGCAATGGTATCATTGCCGGCGAAAAGCGCTGTTGGATGCGCGTTCGAAGCCAGGATCTGTTTCATTGCGCGGTAGCCGCTCTCGAAGGTGAAATCTCCCTCGACGAAAAGAGCTTCATCGAACGAAAGCTTTGCCGCGTTTAGTGCGGCGCGATATCCTTCGCAGTCGCCGATTCACGGCCACGTATTCAAGCGAGGCATGACCAATATGGGCAATGCGTTGGTGTCCGAGCGATATCAAGTGGCTCGTAGCCTGGCAGCTAGCTTGACTTTCGCTGTGTAGCGATCGCGCTTTCTTGCCGGGACGTTCGGAAGAGCCCCAAACCAAAACAGGGAACTTCGAACTCGATGACCTTTCGCAAGGCGGCGTCTCCCTTGCGAGGGTTGATGACGATCATGCTGTCAATGCGCTTGCTCTTTGCCAGATCCAGATAGTCGTCGGCGCCGGGTGGATCGTGAACGGCCTCCATCAACAGGCGATATCCGCGTTCCCTGCACACCTCGTTCAGGCCATAAATCATGACCGGAATGAAGCCATCCTCGGAAATCAGCTCAGGACGCGACAGGACCACGCCTATGCTCCGGCTGCGACCGGTAACGAGCATTTCCGCGGCTGAGTTTGGAACGTAGCCAAGTTTTCGAGCGGTTGCCAGAACGCGTTTTCGCGTCTTGGGACTCACGCTGATTCCTGGCCGATCGTTCAGCACATAAGAGACTGTCGTGCGCGACACCCCGGCTTCTCGAGCAATATCGTGAGTGGTAATCAGTCGAGTCACAATGTTTCGGTTGAGGTCCTTGCTTTTACCGAGGCTTCACTCATGGAGTTCCTTTCGATTCTTATTCAGGCAGCTTTCGATTTTTGCGAACCGGGTCGAAGCGCTTCGGGAATCCATTCGCCATGGGCGGCGAGAAGATCGTCGACGAGGGAGCTGATCTGATCGAGATCGAGCTCAGCGGCGGTGTGCGGATCGAACATGGCCGCGTGATGGAGGAGGTTGCGATCGCCCTTGAGGATCGCTTCAACGGTCAAGGCTTGCACGTTGACGTTGGTCTGCATGAGCGCGGCGAGCTGGGACGGAATGCGTCCAATCCGAACCGGCTGAACGCCGTTTCTGTCGACCACGCAGGGAACCTCAACGCAGCAGCCGGCAGGCAGGTTTTCAATGAGATTGCTATTGGCCACATTGCTGTAGACGACCCGGGGGGTGCCCGTTTCCAGGCTGTGGATAATCAAGGAGCCGTATTCGACGCTGCGGCGTATCTCGACGGGCTTGTCCGAGCTTTCCAACTCCTTTCGAAGGTTCTCCCATTCTGCCATTTGGAATTCGCAGCGACGCGGATACTCGTCGAGCGGAATGTTGAACCTCTTGATGAGGTCCTCCCGGCCTCGTTTAATATACCACGGAGCGTATTCCGCGAAGTGTTCACTGGACTCGGTGACGAAATAACCAAGCCGTTTGAACATATCGTAGCGGACACGGTTGCCGTCGGGAACCCGTCCCTCAGAGACGACGCGCTCGATCTCCGGGATAGAGATCCTGTCCGTTTCGCTCGAAGCGCAGGAAGAAGGCCACGTGATTGATTCCGGCGACAACGTAGTTGATCTCCTCAAGCGGCACGCCAATGTCGTGGGAAAGCTCTCCCGCGGTGTGCTGTACGCTGTGGCAGAGTCCGATTGTTTGAACCTTCGTCGCCTGGCTCAACGCCCAGCAGTTCATCGCCATCGGGTTGACGTAGTTGAGATGAAGAGCATCGGGGCAGAGCCGTTCCATGTCCTTGCACATGTCGATGAGCACGGGGATCGTTCGCACCGCTCGCATTATTCCGCCAATGCCCAGCGTGTCTGCAATGGTCTGGCGCAGACCGTAGCGTTTCGGGATCTCGAAATCGGTGACCGTGCACGGACGATAGCCGCCGACCTGGATCATGTTGATCGCGTAGGACGCGCCCTCGAGAGCGCGGGAGCGATCTGTGGTTGATTCGATGCTGCTTGGGGCCCCAAGAGTTTGGGCGATGCGCCGCGCAACGAGTTCGGATGTCTTGAGACGGTTCTCGTCAATGTCATACAAGCAGATCTTCGAATCGGCAAGCTCGGGAAAGGAGAGGATGTCCCCAATCAGATTCTTGGCGAAAATGGTGCTTCCAGCTCCGATGAATGTGATTTTTCTTGGTGAATTACTCATTAGTTATGCTTCCAGTTATTTCCGTATTCTTGCTAACTGTGCCGCGGCCAATGGCGCCGCGAGCCTGGTCCGGCTTGTTTTGATGCGTTGCCGATAGGTTACTCGAAAAGCGCGTTGACTTCCTCGTTAGCGTCCTTCATTGCAGAGGCAGGGTGCGTCGCCGAGCAGAACAGCACCCTCGACATCGCGGAGGCGTATCTCATCTAAATATCCGATAACGTGGCAAGCGGTGGACATTTGGCAGAAAGGTGACAGGTGCTAGGCTCTGTGGAGAATGACACGTGCTAGCTGGCTGTCAATAATTTGACGGCAAATTTTCCTAACGTTACCGCGTCTGGCGACAGCCGATCGGAAGGAATCTCAGTCGGGCTTCGCCAACGATTCAAATCCTGTTCCGATCTTGTCGAACTGGCGTGCTTTCCTGCGGTGCTTGTGCGCGGGGTTCCGCAGAGGTTTTTTGACTTCGCGCTTGATCGCCGCGGATCTTGCGCCGCAAGACTCTCGGATGATCAACTCGAGCTTGAGAGCGTCCTGCCGGCTGCCGATCTCCTCGTTGTCCATCAGTCTGATTGCGGCTTCCGCGAGAAGCTTTCCGTTTTCGAAGGCGTGCGTCCGCACGGTGGTGAGCGGGGGACACGCATAGGCTGCGATCGGAAGATCGTCAAAGCCTGCGACGGCGAAATCTTTGGGAACGGAAAGGCCTGCCTCGCGAAGAGCCAGCATGGCGCCGATGGCAATAGTGTCACTGCCTGCGAAGAGTGAGTGGGTCGGGCATTCCTTGCCAGAATTTGCTTCATCGAGTGGTAGCCGCTGGCGAAGGAAAAGTCCCCTTCTACAAACAGTTGATCGAAGGGAAGATTTGCCTCTTCGAGCGCGACACGATAGCCCTCGACTCGCCGGTATACGGACACGTAGTCGAGCGAGGAGTAGCTGATATGGGCAATTCTTTGGTGGCCAAGCGCTATCAAATGGCGGGTAATCTGGCAGCTGGCCTGACCTTCCTGACTACTAATGGCGTTCTCATCGGGCCGTCCAGCAGTTCCACTCCAACAGTACAGGGAACTTTGATCGGATGACGTTTTGCAGTGCGAGATCCCCCTTGCGGGGGTTTAAAACGATCAAGCTGTCGACACGTTTGCTCTTTGCCAGGTCCGAATAGGCATTCTCGCTGGTTGGCTGGCGAATGGCTTCCATCAGCAGGCGGTAGCCGCGCTCGCGACATACCTCGTTCAATCCATGGATCAGGCTCGGCAGAAAGCCGTCCACGGCGAGAATGTCGGCGCGCGGAAGCACGAGTCCGATGCTTCTGCTACGACCGGTCACGAGCATCTGAGCCGCTGAGTTGGGAACGTAACCGAGCCTTCGAGCGGTGGTCCGCACGCGCGCCCTGGTCTTTGCGCTCAGGTTGATTCCGGGTTGATTGTTCAGGACGTGGGAGACCGTCGTTCGCGAAACCCCGGCCTCTCGAGCAATATCAAAAGTGGTGACTCGCCGCGTCATGATTTCCTGTTGTTTCGGTGAACAGCCGAAAACGAGCCGCAGCGGCTTTTCCGGTTGCTCCTCCACCAAGAGAAGTGCCACGTGCTAGTGAGATGTCAATTATTCGATTCGGCATTGAACAGTTGTCTGACCCGGGGTCGCGAAGATTTCGTTGGAAGGGTGCGCGCGTCTCCAGGAGGCGATCTCGGCGACACCTGGGACAGGCTGGCGGCCGCGTCATTTTCAAGCGCGAAAAGGACCGCCCAGGCCGATGCCGGAATGCGCAAAAGAAACTCAACAAACGATTGGCCAAATAGATGAGGAGCGGTGTTATTGGAGACGAGACACGATGAAAACATTTGAATATCGAGGCTTTGGGTTGGAGAATCTTGTCCTTGCGGACCGCGAGCGAGCCGGCCTGCCGGTCGCGAAGTCGTGGTCAAATTTCGTGCGGCATCGTTGAACTATCGAGACGTGATGTTCTTCAAGGGCGTTTACAAGCCCGATGCCAAGTTCCCGGTCGTGCCTCTCTGCGACGGGGCGGGAGAGGTGATCGAGATCGGTGACAAGCGTGACGCGCTGGAAAGTTGGAGACCGCGTCTGTCCGATTTTCATGCAAGGCTGGCTCGGAGGTGCCGCTAACTCGGGAGAAAGCGCGGACCGCCCTCGGCGGCGGAGATTTGGACGGCGTGTTGCGTGAATACGGCGCGTTTCGACGAGAACGGACTTGTCAGCATTCCCGATCACCTCTCGTTACGAGGAAGCCGCCACACTGCCCTGCGCTGCTGTGACGGCTTGGCATGCGCTCGTCGAATTCGGAAATCTCAAAGCGGGCGAGACGGTCTTGACTCTCGGCACTGGCGGAGTCTCGATTTTCGCTGTCCAACTAGCGAAACTGCATGGGGCCCGCGTGATCGCTACCTCGAGCAGCGACGAGAAGATTGCACGGGTGCGGAAATTGGGGGCGGACGACGCGGTCAACTACAAGAAGATTCCTGATTGGGACAGGGAGGTGTTTCGCCTGACTGACAGGGTCGGCGTCGATCATGTGGTTGAGGTTGGAGGGGCGGGAACGTTGCCGAAGTCGTTGAACGCTGTTCGCCTCGGCGGCGCGATTTCAGTGATCGGCGTGCTGTCGGGCGGAAGCGGGGTGGATCCCGGTCCGCGTGCTGATGAAGTCTGTTCGTTTGCAGGGCATTTTCGTCGGTTCGCGGCTGATGTTCGAGCATATGAATCGCGCGATTGCGGTTAACAAATTGAAACCCGTCATTGACAAGATCTTTCCCTTTGAAGAGGCGCGCGAGGCGCTCGAGTACCTGGAGAGCGGCTCGCATTTCGGGAAGATCGTCCTCAAGTTTTAGAAGAGCGCGTGGGCGATGTCCGCTTCGCCTCACAGGGATCGTGGCCCCTGTCGAAGCTTCGACGGCAGCGATCATCGGCCCAAGCTTCGGGGCTTTGCGTATTTCCTTTTGCTGCATGAATTCGAATCATCTATGGTCGAAAGCCAGAGCGAGGTTGGCGAGCAAGTTCGACAGAGTCGGGATTCAAGGAGGTTTTCCGATTCGGAGCAGAATGCTCGTCACCCTGACACTGTGAGCCAAAACGAAGATCCCCCTTTGGAGCTGAAAGTTTTTTGTCTATGAGCGACCAGCCTCCCACCGATCGTTTTCCCTCGGGCGAGCAAACGCTCGCGTATCTGAGGGCGCTGAGTGTTCAATACCCCAACATCGACGCGACGCTTGCAGCGATTGTCAATCTTCGCGCTGCCTTGACCCTGCCGAAGGGCACCGTGCACGTGATCAGTGACATTCACGGCGAGTTCAAGAAGCTCATCCATGTGATCAAGAACGCCTCGGGCTGCCTGCGCCCGCTGGTTGAGCAGACGTTTGGCAAGCGCCTGACCGCCGGCGAAAAGCTCGACCTGCTCAATATCATCTACTATCCGCGCGAGACCTACGAGCACGTTCAGGATCGACTTCCTGACGCCGCCGCTCGCCGGAACTTTCTTCGGCGTCAGACCCGGCTGGAGATCGAGCTGCTGCGACAGATTTCGCGCCATTACAGCATGGAGGCCATCGAGCAGGTTTTTCCTTTCCATTACCAGACGCTGTTTCGCGAACTTCTGTTCTGCGCTTACCTCGAACGGTCCGATGACTATATCGATTCGATGCTCGACCAGTTTGTCGAGCATGAGCAGGAGCTGACGTTCCTGCGACTGATGGCGCGCATCATCCGCAACCTGCTCTTTTCCGAACTGATCGTCGCGGGCGATTTCGGCGACCGTGGTCCGCGCATCGACAAGGCGATCGATTACGTCATGCGCCAGCCCAACGTCTCGATCACCTGGGGAAATCACGACGTTATCCTGGATGGGCGCCGCGCTTGGCCAGGAGGCCTGTATCGCCACCGTTTTGCGCATTTCGCTGCGCTACCAGCGACTCTTTCAGCTCGAGATGGGCTACGGAATCCCGATGGCGCCACTCGAGAAACTGGTGCGGACAGTCTGGTCTGACGATCCGGCGACCTGCTTTTCGTGCCACGGCAGGGGGATACGCGACGAGCTCTCCATGAGGCAGATGCAGAAGGCGATGGCGATCATTCAGTTCAAGCTCGAAAGCCAGACGATCCGGCGAAATCCCGATTTTCATCTCGAGCATCGCAACCTTCTTCATCAGATCGACCGCCAGGATTGGACGGTGCCGATCGACGGGAACCGCTATGCCATGCTCGACCGGAATCTGCCCGACCATTGACTGGAGCGACCCCTACGCGCTTTCGCCCGAGGAGGAAGAGTGCATGGCGCAGCTGCGGCATTCGTTCCTGCAAAGCCAGACGCTTCGGGATCAGATGCGCTACGTCGAGCAGAAGGGTTCGATGTACCTGGTGCGTGATTATAACCTGATTTTTCACGGCTGCGTGCCAGTGGATGAGTCGGGCAATTTCCTTCCGCTTCAGCGTCGATGGCGTCGAGCACCGCGGACGCGCGCTTTTTGACGCGCTCACCCACGTGGTGCATCGGGCGTTCCGTCACAAGGAGCAACGTCATCTCGACATGCTTTGGTACCTCTGGTGCGGTCCGCTTTCGCCGCTTTTCGGAAAGGACAAGATCTCGACATTCGAGAACTACTTCGTTGCGGAGAAGGAAGCGCGGGTTGAAACGAAGAATCCGTATTTCAAGCTGATCCACGAAAAGGAATTCTGTCGAAGGATCTTGGCCGACTTTGGCGTCGATCGCGAACACGGTCTCATCGTCAACGGCCACGTTCCGGTCAAGATTGAGAAGGGCGAATCACCCATCAAAGCCAGCCGGCAAGCCATCACGATTGACGGGGCATTTTCCGAAGTGTATGGGGACAAAGGATTCACGCTCGTTCTCGATGCGAATCGGACCTACATCGCGCAGCACCACCATTTTGAATCGATCAGCGAAGCGATCACGCAAGGTTCGGATATCATTCCGAAGATTCACGCCATGCGCGTGTTCGATCCGCCCCGCCGCGTTGCCGATACCAGCGAAGGCGAGTCCATCCGGCACGAGATCGCCGCTCTGGAACTCCTGCTCCGCGCCTATGAGGACAATATTCTCCCCGAGCGAACCATGGGTGCTCGAGATTCCCTCCGCCCGTAGGGCGCAACTTTGAATTATCATGCCTGATTATCTCCTAGCCTTGGACCAAGGCACAACCAGTTCTCGCGCCTTGGTGATCGATTACTCGGGAGGCGTTCTTGCTGTCTCTCAGAAGGAATTCACGCAGATCTTTCCTCAGCCGGGATGGGTTGAACATGACGCCAACGAAATCTGGGCAAGCCAGATCGGTGTGGCCGCTGACGCCGTCGCCACCGCCAACATTCACCCGAGGGAAATCGCCGCCATCGGAATCACAAATCAGCGGGAGACCGCGGTGATTTGGGATCGAAAAACAGGCGATCCGATCTTCAATGCCATCGTCTGGCAGGATCGCCGGACCGCTTCGTTTTGCGACCAGATGCGCGCCGACGGACTCGAGTCTTTCGTGCAGGAGAAGACAGGCCTGGTGATCGATGCCTATTTCTCCGGCACAAAAGTCCGCTGGCTGCTGGACAACGTGCCGGGAGCGCGCGAGCGCGCCGAGCGCGGTGAGTTGGCGTTCGGAACGATTGATTCATGGCTCATCTGGAAACTTACCGACGGCAAGGTCCATGTGACCGACGAAACCAACGCCTCGCGAACGATGTTCTTCAATATTCATGACGCGCGATTGGGATGACGAGCTTCTGAAGATGCTCGATGTGCCGCGTTCCATGCTGCCCGCGGTCAAGAGTTCGAGCGAGGTCTACGGCGAGACGGTTGGCACATTGGAGGGTATTCCGATCGCAGGAATCGCGGGCGATCAGCAGGCGGCGCTCTTCGGTCAGATGTGCACGAAACCGGGGATGGTGAAGAATACTTACGGGACCGGTTGTTTCATGCTGATGAACACGGGCAGCAAGCCCATCGCGAGCAAAAACAAATTGCTGACCACGATTGGTTGGCGTCAGGGAGGTCAGACGGACTACGCGCTGGAGGGAAGCGTTTTCGTCGCAGGCGCGGTGGTTCAATGGCTGCGCGACGGACTCGGAATCATTCGGACGGCGCCTGAGATCGAGGAACTGGCCGGCAGCGTTCCGGATAGTGGCGACGTCTATTTGGTTCCGGCTTTCGCGGGGCTGGGTGCGCCGCATTGGGATGCCTACGCGCGTGGCGCGATCGTCGGACTTACGCGCGGAACCACGGCGGCCCATATCGCGAGGGCGGCGCTGGAGGGGATAGCTTTTCAGGTCGTTGACATCCTGGGCGCCATGGAAGCCGACTCCGGAATTCAACTCGCGGAACTTAGGGTCGACGGCGGCGCGAGCAAGAACAACCTGTTGATGCAGCTTCAGGCAGATCTTCTGGGTGTGCCAGTTGTTCGATCAAGAAATAGCGAAACCACCGCACTTGGCGCCGCATATCTCGCTGGACTGGCGGTCGATTTCTACAAATCGAAAGACGAACTTGCCTCGCAATGGGCTTCCGATCGGAAGTTCGAACCGGCGATCAGCGATGATGAGCGTTCAGCCCTCCGTTCCAGGTGGCATAAGGCGCTTGAACGCTCCCGCGCTTGGGCAAGCTAGCGCACGACCGGGTTTGTTGGGGACAGGGTCAACACAGGAACGCCGGGCCGCGAGCACGATGTATCGCAACGCTCCCTGAAACGATGGGGCCACCGCGACATGACCGAATTCGGGGAAGCAGCGTCCAGGAGGCGGTCGCGAGGTCCGTGAAATTGAGAGGGGCCACGAGCGTGCCGGCGCCATCACCCGCTGCCACGTGAGATCCGTGTCCTCCATTGATGCCGCCCATTACGTCCTCGGCGACTTATTCGAGAAAATCGCGGTTTGACGAGAATCCGGTTGATTGCCTTGCTGCAAAGACGTTCGGAGGCCAGATTGCAGGTGTGTTGGGCCAATGAACCATGCCCGTGAAAGACAATGAGCAAGATCTTCCGCGATCGGACTGAAGCAGGGCGACGGCTGGCCGGGATACTCGGCCGGTATGCGGGTCGCGCGGACGTTTTGGTGCTGGCGTTGCCGCGTGGTGGCGTGCCAGTGGCCTTTGAAGTGGCAAAGTCTCTCAACGTGCCGATGGATATCTTTGTAGTGCGCAAGCTCGGACTTCCCGGAGACGAGGAATTGGCGATGGGAGCCGTCGCGAGCGGCAACGTGCGCGTGCTCAACAACGAGGTCGTCCGCTCCTTCGGCGTGTCGAGCGAGGTGTTGGATGCGGTCGCCGAAAGAGAGGTGATTGAGCTCAAGCGGCGCGAACGCGCGTATCGCGGTGATACGCCTGCACCGGACGCCGTGGACAAGACAATCCTCCTTGTCGATGACGGGGTCGCAACAGGGTCCACCATGAGGGCGGCCATTGCCGCGCTGCGAGGCCAGCGTCCGTCTCGAATTGTCGTCGCCGTGCCGGTTGCGCCGCCGTCAACTTTCAGGGAGTTGCAATCGGAGGCCGATGAAGTGCTGTGCGTCATGACGCCGGAGCCTTTCTATGCCGTCGGCCAATGGTATGAGGTTTTTGACCAGACGACTGACACACAGGTAAGAGATCTGTACGAGCGCGCCCGGCGCTGGCCGCAGAGATGAGCCGCGCACGGTCCCTCGCTGCTCCCGGGAAAACAATCTTCAACCGGGAGCGGTTGCTCGCGTTCCTTCTTGATCGCCGCTCGTATCCACACCGTCCACGGAGTGTCCGGCTGGTTGAAACGCACGCATCGTACGTTTTCGTTGCGCGGCCCTTCGTCTACAAAGTGAAGAAGCCGGTGAACTATGGGTTTCTGGACTTTTCGACGCTGGAGAAGCGCCATCACTTCTGCGAACGAGAGGTATCGCTTAACCGGCGATTGTGCCCTGACGTCCATCTCGGAGTTGATCCCATTTTCCGGTGCAAGGGCAGATTGACTTTCGAGGGCCCCGGTAAGGTGGTCGAATACGCCATCAAGATGCGCAAGCTCGATGCGCGCTATTTCCTGTCCCGGCTCCTGAAGCGCAACGAAGTCGGGAGCGGGGAACTGGATCGCATCGTCTCCGCGCTCACGGCCTTCTATGAATCGCAGAAACCGACGGATTCGATCGTCAAATGGGGCCGTGTCGAGAAGCTCAAAATCAGCACGCGGGAAAACTTCCGCCAAGTGAAGAGCTTTTTGGGCATCCACAATTTCGACCCCCGCGTTCCAGGCGATTCGCTTCTACACGGACGACTTCTACAGGCGCCATGCACGTCTCTTTGAGAGCCGCGTTCGCGAGCGGCGAATTCGTGACTGCCATGGTGATCTGCACCTGGACCACATCCATATCACTCCAACGCAGCTTTCGATCTACGATTGCATCGAATTCAACGACCGATTTCGCTACCTCGATGTCGCCAGCGATGTCGCTTTCCTCGCGATGGACTTCGATTTTCAGGGGCGACGGGATCTGTCGCATTATTTGACCAGTCGGATCGCCGACTCCCTGAACGACCCGGTCATGTTGAAGCTGATGGATTTTTACAAATGCTATCGTGCCTTTGTTCGAGGCAAGGTCGAGAGCATCCAAACGAGAGGCGCCACGATGCACCCGAGTCGCACTCATGCCCGGCGGTATTTTCAGCTCGCCTTGAGCTATGCGATTGCTGGATCGGGACCGATGGTGGTTATTGTGATGGGACGTGTTGCATCCGGCAAGAGCGCCCTGGCAGAGGCTCTGGGCAGAGAGCTCGGCTGGCGGGTCTTCTCATCCGACAAAACGCGGAAGGACTTGGCCGGTGTGCGGCTTTACGGGCGCGGCAAGATCGCGGTGCGGCGGCGGCTTTATACCAAAGCCATGACCGATAGGACCTATAAGTCCCTGGCCCGGCAGGCCGTGAGGTGTGCCGATGAAAAGCACGGCGTCATTCTCGACGCGACATACAGCCGCCGTGAGCACCGCGAACAGCTCACGCGAGAGCTCAATGCAAGAGGGCTGCGCTACCGCTTCGTCGAAACTCAGGCGCCTGAAGCAACGGTAAAGCGCCGCCTGGCGCAGCGTGCCGGACACTCGCGCCAGTGCTCCGATGCTCGCCTCGAGGATTTCGAGGCTTTGAATCGATCATACGAACAACCGATCGAGCTCGTCGCGTTTTGCAAGCTCGTTACGGTTAGTACGGTTGGGACGCTTGAATCAGCCACGACAGCAGCCTTGAAATGTCTCACCGCCTCGGTCCAGAGAGACGGGCGGTGGTGAGCTCATTGCCGGCAAATTGAAATTTGACAATGCTGTGATACCACTGGACAGCGTGGATGAGACATCTCCAGATCTCGCTGATGTTCGCAAGAACTACCGATCAGCGCGCTTGCGCCGCGCAGACCTTCTCGCGGATCCGATAGCCCAGTTTTCCCTTTGGCTTGAAGACGCGTTTCGCGCCGGAGTCATCGAGCCGAATGCCATGAGTCTCGCCACGGCTTGGAGGGACGGGCGACCCTCGCTCCGCACGGTTCTTCTGAAGGGCGTAGACTCGGAGGGTTTCGTTTTCTTTACAAATCTCGAGAGCCGCAAGGCGCGTCAACTCGCTGAGAATCCCCGCGCTTCGTTGCTTTTTCCTTGGCTCGCTCTGGAGCGTCAGATCACGGTTACGGGATTGGCCTCACAGCTCCCCACGATTGATGTCGTTAAATATTTTGCCACGCGTCCACTGGAGAGTCAGCTGGCGGCATGGGCTTCTCCGCAGAGCAGCAAGATTCCGTCGCGCGGTTTCCTTGAGGCCGCGTGGGAGCAGATGAAACGGAAATTTGGCGAGGGAGAGGTGCCCGTTCCTTCATTCTGGGGCGGCTACCGCATCAAGCCGGAAACCATCGAATTCTGGCAGGGCGGCCCGAATCGATTGCACGATCGCTTCGAATACACGCGCCAGCCGGACGACACCTGGACCATCGAGCGACTCGCTCCATAAATTCAAAAACCGCTGCCTCGTGCATCCCATGCCGCCAAGGCGCCTGCAAGATCGTGAGTCGGTAACCGTCGGTCAGCAGCAGGCCGAGATCTGTGTTCACATAGCGAGATCCTGCAATTTGATGGGCGTCGCGCCCAGTCGGATCATTTCCTGTTCGGCCTTCTGACTGTCATCCGGTTGCACGTTCACGCCGCGGATTGCGTCGAGAAGCAGATACGTTTTGAAGCCAAGCGAGAGCGCATCCTTCACCGTGTTGAAGACGCAGTAGTCGGTCGCAAGTCCACAAACGAAGAGTCGGGATACTCCCGCCGCGCGAAGACTCGGTTCGAAGGACGTCGTGCTGAAGTCCGAGTATGCGTCGACTTTGGGTTAGTTGCCTTGGAAACGACGGTGAACGAGGAATTGAATTTGAGCTTCTCGGAAAAGGCTGCGCCGTGGGTGCCGGCTACGCAGTGCGTGGGCCAAGGTCCGCCAGACTCCTTAAACGAACAATGATCAGGAGGGTGCCAGTCCCGCGTCATATAAATCGGAAGCCTTCGCTTCTCGAAAGTCGCGATGTAGGTGTTGACAAACGGGAGGATCTGATCGCTTTCCGGCACTGCCAGCGCGCCTCCAGGCAAAAAATCGTTCTGCACATCAACAATGACGAGCGCGTCACCACTGGCCGGCTCAATCGTGGTTCGCTCCATGCCACTCATCCCCCTAAATTTCGCTCGGATCTTGCAAGAATGCCAGCAGCACGCGGATTGGACAGGCCCGAGTAAAACCCAATTTTCCAGGTGGGCTTGCCTGGCATCCTAAGATGGACTTATGATTTCCTACGCTGGAAATTGTAGAGAAGCTCGTATTACGCCGGCAGTTGGAATCCATGCCTGACAGTTTGTAATCATGTTGCAACGTGCTTTCTTTGAGCGTGATCCGCTGAGTTGCGCTCGCGGACTCATTGGATGCCGGCTGAACTGGGGTGCATGCAGCGGACTCGTGGTTGAAACGGAGGCCTACGACACGGACGGCGACGAGGCGTGCCATACCGCCTTTCGGCCAAGCGCGAGAGCCTTCGTCGCGAACCATAAGGCTGGGGCGGCCTACGTGTACTTCAGTTATGGGGTACACTGGATGCTCAATGTCCTTGTCAAAGGTTCGCGCTTGGGATTCGTGTTGATTCGCGCCCTGGAGCCGATCGAAGGCATAGAACACATGAAAAGGGCGAGGGGAACCGTCGATTTGCGGCAGCTTTGCTCAGGACCTGGCAAGCTCACCGTGGCGCTGGGGGTGGATGGCGGACATCATGGCAGAGACTTGTGCGACGATCCGGCCTTTTCGTTTTCGGAACCGCGCGAGAGTCAAAAGATTAACGCCTCACCTCGCGTGGGAATTTCACGCTCCGCGGAACTTCCCTGGAGGTTCTATGCGGCCGGGAACCGGCATGTGAGCCGCAATGCTTTCGCGGGGGTCGGGCGAGACTGAATCCCGCCCGACCCTAAAGCGGTTACTTGGTGTATCCCACACTGGGCGGCGGCGGTGGCGGTTGTGACTTGTGAGTGCACGCTCCGAGGCTCAAGCTGGCCAAGGCGAGTGCGACTGCAGCGAAGATTTTGACTAATTTCATGGTATTTCCCCTCCTTTCGTTGCGAGTTGCTAAGGGGACTCTGGCAAAAGCCAGTCATGTGACAATAATAACCTGAAAAAATCTACTCTTGCTCCAGCCAATCGTATTCGATGGTTTTGAGGCGCTTTTCTTTTGATCCGAGCCTCGGCACGCAGGAAATGAGGGCCTTCGTGTAGGGGTGCTGCGGGTTGGTGAGAACGCTTTGGGTGTCGCCATATTCGACAATTTCGCCGCGGAACATGACCGCCAACTGGTCGCAGAGGCCTCCGATAATGGCGATATTATGGGTGATAAGAATAAGAGCCATGCCGAACTCGGCACGCAGGCGTTTGAACTCGTCGAGAATCTGCGCCTGAATGGTTACATCGAGGGCGGTGGTAGGTTCGTCGGCGATGAGGAGCGCCGGCCTGCAGCTCAGAGCCATGGCAATCATCGCGCGTTGCTGCATGCCTCCGCTTAACTGATGCGGGTAGTCGTGCATGCGGCGTTCCGGGTTGACGATGCCGACGGCTGTCAGGCATCGCACAATCTCGGCATCCAAGTCCTTGACCTCCGGACGATGCAGCGAGATGGCTTCGGCGATCTGGCTGCGAATGGAATAGACGGGGTTGAGTGACGTCGAAGGTTCCTGAAAGATGTAGGCCATGCCCCCGCCCCGGATGGCACGCAACCGCTCGGAATTCATTTCGAGCACGTGCTCTCCCCGGAAAACAATGTCACCATGGGCGATTTCTGCCGGAGGCTCGGGAAGCAGCCGCGTAAGGGAAAGCGCCGTGACGCTCTTTCCGCTTCCGCTCTCTCCCACGATCGCCAGCGACGCCCCCTCGTCGAGGGAGAATGAGACATTCTTCACGGCATCGGCGGACCCGTTCTCGGCGCGAAATCGGATCGAAAGCTCACGGACCTCGAGGAGATTGGGCGCGGTCATTTCTTTTCGGAGCGTGTCTCGGAAGCTTGGCGCAAGGCGTCACCGGCGAGGTAAAACGAGAGGGCGGCCACGAAGATCGCAAGCCCTGGAAAAACGATCAGCCACCAGGCGTCGAGGAGATAGGTTTTTCCATCGGTGATGATGTTGCCCCAGGTTGCCTGCGGAGGCTGAACCCCAAAACCGAGGAAGCTCAGGCTGGCCTCCGTGAGGATCGCCTCCGGAATGCCAAGGACGGCGGTTACGATTATTGGCGCAGCCGCGTTGGGCAGGATGTGCCGAAAGATGATCAAAAGGGAGCGCTGGCCGAGCGCGCGGGCGGCGCGCACATACTCGCTCTCGCGTAAGCGTAAGGAATTCAGCGCGCACCAGCCGCGCCGTTCCCGTCCAGCTCACGAGGCCGATCACCACGATGATATTGATGATATTAGGACCGAGCAGCGCCACGGCGGTGAGGATGAGAAAGAAGGTCGGAAAACAGAGAATGGCGTCAACCACGCGCATGATCACGTTGTCCACCCATCCCCCAAAGTAGCCAGATATCGCGCCGACAGTCACCCCGATGAACAGCGACACGGCCACCGCGATGAATCCGACGGTAAGCGAGATGTATGAACCGTTCAACATTCGCGAGAAAACGTCCCGCCCGAGATTATCGGTGCCCAGCCAATGGGTCATGGTGGGGGGCTTCAGCTTGAGCGCGAGGTCTGTGGCATTGGGATCGTAAAAGAGGTAAACTCCGGCCCACGCGCAAAGCCCCGTGACGACTGCGATGAGAAAGAACAGAGCGACGATTATTGCTGCGGCGATTCCGACAGCGTTGCGACGAAAGCGGCTCCAGACCCGTCGCGTCGGACTGGAAAACGCCGCTGTCGGAAGATCGGCGGCTTGAACTCGGAAGTCGGTGACCATTTTACTCGAGGCGAACTCGCGGATCGACGACCGCGTAGAGGACGTCGGAGATGAGATTTCCGAGCAGGACAAGCGCTGCGACAATGAAGTTCAGCGCGACGAGGGTTGGATAGTCTCGCTCGAGCACGGCCTCGTAACCGAGACGCCCCAGTCCAGGGTAAGCGAAAATCGTCTCAATGATGATCGAGCCTCCAATGAGGCCGGGGAGCAGTCCTCCAATTCCGGTAATCAGTGGCCGTATGGAATTGCGGAGCGCGTGCTTGTAGAAGACTGTCTCCTGCGCCAGGCCCTTGGCAAAGGCCGTTCGGATGTAGTCTTCGCGCATCGTTTCGATCATGCTTGCGCGTATGAAGCGTGACTGCGCTGCGATTCCTCCAATCGACAGCACGGTCGCCGGAAGAGCGATGTGCCAGAAACGGTCCAGCCAGAGCGCCAGCAAGTTGGGAAAATCGATGCCGTAAGTTTGCGTTCCGAGGAGCGGTGCGTTGGTGAATTTCACGAGACCGATGACGACGAGGTTCGAAATCCAGAAGCCGGGAAGCGCGATGAAAATGAACGCCAGGATGGAGGTGAGCACATCGGGGAGTCTTCCCGCGTGCTTCGCCGCGTAGACGCCGAGCAGCAGCCCGAAGGTCAGAGAAAGCACGATCGCGAGGACGTTGAGTGAGATGGTGGCGGGAAGGCGCTCGGCGATTCGTTGAAGGACGGGCCGGTCGTCTTTGATGCTCTTCAGGCGCCCACTGAAAAGGTCCCGCATGTTGAGCCAGTATTGCTCGTGGAGAGGGCGATCGAGGTGAAACTTCTTCTTGAAAGCCTCTTTCACCTGAGGGGTGATTTTCGGATTGAGCTCTCCCCACGGGTAAGGGCTGCCAGGAGTCAGCGTAATGATGAAGAACGAGATTATGCTGATGAGAAAGAGCAGGACGACGCTGATGAGAAGACGCCGGAGGATGAACGTCAGCATGGCGGAAAGGAAATCATTTTGGCAGCAGGTCGGCGTATTCCGGCCGGTAAAACCAGTCCATATAATAACCCCAGCCCGCCTTGGTCATCTCCACAGGGGTATCGACCCATTCGCCTCGCCCGCCCGGTCTATGGATGCGATAGCTATCTTTCCACATCACCGATGTTCCCTCGGGAACATAGAGAAACAAATAGGGTTGCTCGCGATAGATCGTCGTCTGCATGAGGCCAGCGAGTTCGATAATTTTTTCGCGCCTGTATTCTTCGCGAATGTCCACGAGAAGCTTGTCCACTTCGGGATTATTGTATTTGACGACGTTGAGCTGCTCCGGATTGCTCTGGGAGGAGTGCCAGATCTGGTACTGATCGTAGTCGGGGCCGAGCGCCCAACCGAGCACCATCGCGTCGAAACTTCCCTTGTTGATAAAGTTCTTCAAAAAGACAGCCCATTCGTAGAGCTCGATGTTCACCTCTATGCCGAGCTTCTTTAAGTCATCCTGAACAAGTGTCGCGATGTCGCGCCGGATTTCGTTGCCGTTATTTGTGATGAGCGTGAAGGAGAATCGCTGGCCGTCCTTTTCGAGAATTCCGTCTTTGCCCGGCTTCCAGCCGGCTTCGGCGAGAAGCTGGCGCGCTTTTTCGGGATCATAGACGAACGGGCGGACGTTCGGATCGAAGAACCACATCTTTGGAGTAAAGATCCCGGTGCTCTGGACGCCATGGCCGTAGAGAATGTATTTAATCATCTCGGGAACATTGACGGCGTGAGCAAGCGCCCGGCGCACCCTTTCGTCCTGGAAAATATCGCGCCTTAGATTCCAGCCGACGTAAGTGTAGGAGCTGCTGGGCGACGAAAAAAGATCGAAGCGCTTGTCTTTCTCGAAGTGTCCGACGGCCCACGGGTCGACGCTCCAGAAGTCGACCTGCCGGGTCTCAAAAGCCAGTCGCAGCGCGAGCTGGTCCGGAAGCACTCTAAAGACGATCGAGTCCAGCCAGGGTCCGGGCGCATTGAAGTAATCCGGATTGCGGGTGACGCGAAGGTATTCGTTGGTTTTCCACTTGTCGAAGCGGAATGGTCCCGTTCCCACGGGGTTGCGATTGAAGTTCACGGCCCACCACTCCGGCGGTTTGCCCTCGAGAATGTGAGCCGGCAGCATCCCGATCATCCAACTGCTGAGAGCAGGCGAGTAGGGTTTTCGGTAGATGACGCGCACGGTGTGGGCGTCCGGCGTCTCAAGGCGGAGAATATAAAGGAAGTCGGGCTTGCGAGGCGACGCCGTGGCGTCGTCCATGATGGCTCGGTACGTGAATGCGACGTCGCGCGAGGTGAAAGGCTTGCCATCATGCCAGCGGACGTCGTCTCTCAAGGAAAAGACGACTTCCGGTTCCGCCAGGAATTGATCGGTTTGCACGATTGCCACGCGCGCTTTGAGGTCGGCCTTTGTCGAAAGAAACTTTTCGAGTTCCTTAAGGAAGCCGTCCGCATCACCCATGACGGTGACTTCGAATGCGGCGGATGACTCGATCCATTCCCGGATAATCTGCGAGCCGGCGGACGTGCCGCGAAACGCTTCGAGGGTTTCCGTTGCCTTCTCCTGCAAGTCCACGCGAACGATGTGAAGCGGGGCAAGTGTGCCCTCGTCGAAAAGGGAGACGATCTTTCGCGAAGCATCCATGCCTGGCTCACCGAGCTCAAGAATCAGGCTCCGCTCGCGAATGCTCGCGGAATTCAGTTTCCATTCCTGCCAGCGGGATTTTTCGCCCTGAAGCTTGAGGAGCGCGGTGAGGGCAGCGTTGGTATCCGCGAAGAAAACCGTCGTTGTTTGGGTTAGCGTGAAAGACTTCGCGAGATCGGTCGTTATTTCGAGATTGGCATCATATTTGAGCAGTCCGTTGAAGATAACGGCCAGAACCTCGCCCGCCGCGGCATCCGCCTGTTGAATGGGATTGAGGGTGGAGGGTTCGCCGAGCGTCCCGATCGACATCTCGTTCTTCTTTTTCGTCGAGAGCAAAGAGACGCTGACGAAGGCCACCGCGATCAGCGTCAGCAACAACGTCGGAAGTCCATAGATGAATGAGCGAATCACCGTGGCGCAGGATAGCGAGGCGTCCACTTGACGCAACGTAATGATTGTTGCACTCGCCCCGCGGACTTGTTTGCCGCCCTGAAGGATGGCTGTCGCAGAGTCCATCGCCGGCGGGTGGGGCGAAGCTGTTCACCGGCAATTCGCCGGTTGTGCGCGTCTCGCGGCTGTGCTTACCTGACTTGTTTGCACATGAACGTTGTCGTTGAACCCCAACCGAATTGCCTCGTCACCCTGCGTGTCGAGCTGCCCTCCGACCAGGTCTCCAAGGAATGGTCGAATGTCGCGCGCAATTTCCAGCGAAAGGTAAGAGTCCCCGGCTACCGCCCGGGCAAAGCCCCGCAAGCGCTCGTTGAGAATCGCTTCGCGAAGGATATCAAGGAAGAGCTCACCTCCAGGCTGCTGCGCGAAAGTCTCGACGAGGCCATCCGGGAGAACAACCTGCGGGTGCTGTCGATCTCGCAGGTCGAGAATGTCGAAATCGCCGACGACCGAACAATGCGCTATCAGGCCACGGTTGTAACCGCGCCGGAATTCGAGCTGCCGGATTATTCGGTGATACCCGCTGAAATCGCCAGGGAGAAAGTCACCGACGAGAGTGTCTCGCGATGGATCGATCAGCTTCGCGAACCGCACGCAACCTACACCCCGGTCGAGGGTCGATCGCTCGCAATGGGCGACTATGCGGTGGTTACCTACGCGGCGACGCTCGATGGAGCGCCGCTCGGCGAAGCCATTCCCGAGGCGCCGGCGCAGCTGCAGGGCCGGCGAAACGCCTGGATCCTCATGGACGACAGGCACGCTCTTGCCGGGCTTTTGTGCGGCGATTGCGGGGATGAATGTCGATGAGGAACGAACCTTTTCGCTCGATCTTCCCGCGAGTTTTCCAATTTCCAAACTCGTCAGGCAAGAAAGCTCGATTACACGGTGACCTTGCACGCCATCAACACCAAGAACCTCCCGGAGCTCGATGACGCTCTTGCGGAGAAGATCGAGCCCGGCAGCACGGCGGACCAGCTCGTGCAGAAGGTGCGCGAGCGCCTGGAGAACCTCGCCGAGGTCCAGTTTCAAAATGCGAAGCGGCAGGCCGCCGTCAGATATCTGCTCGAAAAGGTGGACTGCGAATTGCCCGCCCCGGTCGTCGAGAAGGAGATGACGGGCATTCTTCACGACATCGTCCGCGAGAATCAGGTTCGAGGAATCAGCGACGACGAGATCCGCAAGCACCAAGGCGAACTCATCGGCGCCGCGCAGCAGGGCGCAGAAGGAGCGGGTGCGCGGCAACTTCCTCCTTCTGCGCGTCGCCGAGAAGGAGAAGCTGGAAGTTTCCGAGCAGGACGTTTCGCGGCGCGTGATCGAAATGGCTGCGCGCTATGAAATCCCCGTCGGCAAGCTTGTGAAAGACCTCCAGCGTCGCGACGGATTCGGTCCGCTGCGCGAGCAAATCCTCATTGGCAAGGCCCTTGATTTGCTCGCGGCGAATGTTACGGTGCGCGAACCGTCCAGCGAACCAGCCGCCACAGCATGAGTCTTATGAAGAATTCGTATCTCGTCCCCACCGTCGTTGAGCAGACAAGCCGGGGAGAGCGCGCCTTCGACATTTATTCCCGGCTCCTCAAGGATCGCATCGTTTTCATCGGCACCCCCATCGACGATCACGTCGCCAATCTCGTGGTCGCGCAAATGCTGTTTCTGCAGATGGAAGATGCCAAGAAGGACATTAACATCTACATCAACTCGCCGGGCGGTTCGGTCACTGCAGGGCTGGCGGTCTACGACACGATGCAGTTCGTTACCTGCGATGTGAACACCTACTGCATGGGCATCGCGGCAAGCATGGGCGCGGTCCTGCTGTGCGCGGGAACGAAGGGCAAGCGCTTACGCGTTGCCCAACTCCGACATCATGATCCACCAGGTTTCCGGCGGCGCGCAGGGCGCAGGCCAGCGACGTTGAAAGGCAGGTTGAGTTCATGTTCAAGCTCAAGAAGCGCCTGAACCAGATCCTTTCCCTCCATACCGGCAAGTCCGCTCGAGCAGGTCACAAGGGACGCGGACCGCGACTACTACATGAGCGCCGAAGAGGCCAGGGAGTACGGACTTGTCGATGAAGTCGTAAAATCGCGCAAGGAGCTTAAAGAGCTTCCCGTCGAGAAGCCTTCGGAGTAGATTGTTCTCATGGCTCGGGCGAGCAATCTGACCATGTGTTCCTTTTGTGGCAAAAGCCACGCAGAGGTGCGCAAGCTCATCGCCGGGCCCGGCGTCTACATCTGCGACAGTTGCATCACCGTCTGCAAAGGGATCCTTGATAAGGAACTCAACGACGAAGCGCGCAAACAGAAGACCGCGATCCGCGTGCCCAAGCCCGCGGAAATCACGCGCGAGCTCGACCAGCACGTCATCGGCCAGCAGCAAGGCCAAGAAGGTCCTCGCCGTCGCCGTTCACAATCACTACAAGCGCATCCTGCAGGACGGCGCATCTCTTGATTCAACGGTTCATCAACTCGGTCCGCTTGCCGACATCGAAATCGAGAAGAGCAATATCCTGCTGATCGGACCCACCGGCTCGGGAAAGACGCTTCTGGCCCGCACGCTGGCGCGCATCCTGGATGTTCCGTTCTGCATCGCGGATGCGACGACGATCACCGAGGCGGGCTATGTCGGCGAAGACGTCGAGAACATCGTTCTGCGGCTCCTTCAGAATGCGGATTACGATGTCAAGCGCACCGAGATGGGCATCGTTTACATCGACGAAATCGACAAGATCGGCCGCAAGACGGAGAACGTCAGCATCACTCGCGACGTCTCCGGGGAGGGCGTCCAGCAGGCGCTGCTGAAAATTCTTGAAGGCACAGTCTGCAACGTGCCGCCGCAGGGCGGTCGCAAGCATCCGCACCAGGAATACATTCAGGTCAACACCGAGCGGATCCTTTTCATCTGCGGCGGCGCCTTTGTCGGTCTGGACAAGATCGTTCAGCGCCGGCTTGGCGGCAAGACGATGGGATTCCATGCCCGCGATGCTCGCGATCCCGATGACGTTGGCGCGCGAGGCGATTCACGCGGTGGAACCCGAAGATCTGCTCAGCTTCGGGCTGATCCCGGAATTCATCGGACGGCTGCCCGTGGTCAGCACCCTCGATGCGTTGTCCGAAGATGAACTGTTGATGATTCTGACCGATCCGAAGAACGCAATGGTCAAGCAATACGCAAAACTCATGGCGATGGATGGCGTGGGATTGACGTTTACGAAGGATGCACTTCGGGCTCTGGCCGTCGAAGCCGTGCGAAAGGGGACCGGCGCGCGCGCTCTCCGGGCGCTGCTCGAGCGCATCATGTTGGATGTGATGTTCGATTCGCCCGGGCGAGACGATATCGCGGAGATCACCATCAATCGAGCTGTGGTCGAGGGCAAGCGCACCCCGCTCGTCCGCAAGCGGCAGGACAAGGACGCCGCGTAACGAGATGCCGGGAAGAATTTCGGCACCGCTACGGTTTCGCCTATCTGTTCGAGCGGTTTCCCTCCTTCAGCCAGACGTTCTGTGTCCGTGAAGTTGAGGCCATGCACCGAAGGGGACTCGAGTTTCCCGTCTTCTCCATTCGCAAGCCGGTTGGCGAGCCCGTACAGGACTATTTCTCGGACATTGGGCCGATCTACTTTCTTCCGGAAAAATTCGACACCATTCTGGCGACGGACACGAATTTTCGGCGCTCGGCGCGGAAGGCGCTGGAGAGTTTGCGCGCCCTTTGGGGCTGTGAAGAGCAAAAGCGGCGCATTTATGAAGCGCTTTGGCTGGGTCCGCTGCTTAGGGATGCAGGTATCCGGCACGTTCACGTGCACTTTGCCGGGAGTGCGGCGCGGACGGCGTTCTGGCTGAAGAAGCTATTTGGCGTGAGCTACAGCGTCACCGCGCATGCCAACGACATCTTTCGCGACGAGCCTCACGAGCGTTTGTTCCAGATTTTCCGCTCGGCGGCTTTGGTGGTGACGGTCAGCGAGTTCAGCCTTCGGTATTTGCGTGCCGAATATCCCGCTCACTGCGACAAGTTCTACAGAGTCTTCAA
The DNA here is from genome assembly GCA_963784465.1 of uncultured Verrucomicrobiae bacterium. Taxonomy (GTDB): domain Bacteria; phylum Verrucomicrobiota; class Verrucomicrobiia; order Chthoniobacterales; family Terrimicrobiaceae; genus DASTFP01. The sequence continues at coordinate 19,176 of CAWASQ010000062.1, read as the reverse complement.
CGGCATCGACGTCGACAGGTTCCAAGAGAGCTCTTTTCCGGACGGGCGGCCACTGATTCTCAGTGTGGGCAGATATATCGCGAAGAAGGGATTTTGCACGCTGGTGGAAGCATGTTCCCGCCTGGAGGGCAGGGAATTCGAATGCCAGATCATCGGCAACGGCCCGCTCGAGGAGACCTTGAAGGAGCAGACGGCCTTGCTCGGAGTCGATCGGTTCGTTTCCATCGCGGGTCCGAGAACCGAGGGCGAAATCAAACGGCTCCTCGAACGGTCGCGGATGTTTGTGCTCGCCTGTGCCAGAGCCGATGACGGTGCGATGGACAATCTTCCAACCGTGATCATGGAGGCGATGGCGGCGGGCCTTCCGGTCGTTTCCACCAATGTCGCGGCAATTTCCGAGATGATCGCAAGCGGGGAAACCGGATTCATCGTGCCCGAGGGGGACTCGGTCGCCTTGGCGCAGAAGATGGCCTGCCTGCTGGATAGTCCATCACTTGCGCGCGAGATGGGCATGAGGGGGCGCGATCGATGCCGGGAGTTGTTCGATCTGGATAGAACCTCGAGCGCCCTCTGTGAAATTTTGACAGCTTATGGCGCACTTCCGAGCCGCAGTGCGGACATCCATCCGTTTCGCCGAAACGCCGCCTGACTTCTTGCCCGCCGGCTGGCGGGGAGCCGGTTCCCGGCCCCTCGAGATCGATGTGGGATGTCATAAGGGGCGGTTTCTCGTGGAGATGGCGCAGAAGCATCCCTCGGCGAACTTTATCGGTGTCGAGCGACAGTGCGAGCGGGTCCGAAAGGCCCAAGAGAAGATTTCCCGGCTTGGGCTCGAACAATGCGGCCGTTGTTCACGGTGAAGGCCTCGAGGCGATAAGCCGGCTGCCCGACGCCTGCGCGGATCACGTGCACGTCCTCTTTCCGGATCCGTGGCCCAAACGTCGCCACCAAGCCCGGCGGATGGTGCGCAAGGAATTCTTTCGCGAGGTGTCGCGAATTCTCAAGCGCCGCGGAATACTGCGTCTTCTCACCGACGACGAAAACTATGCGCGCGCGATGGAGTCTTGCGCGGCCGGATTCGAGGCATTCCAACGGGCGCTGGACGACGGGCGCGAATATCCGCCGACGGAGTTTCAAATCAAATTCCTCGCAGATTCGCGTCCGGTCTATGCTCTGTTTCTCCAGCGGGTCAGTTAGTCAATTCGCGATAGAAGCCCTCCAGCATGGTGATGGAGCGGGCTTGTTCGAACTTCTCACGGACGGACTACGGCTGCGTTTCGCGAGAAGGTTTGATAGATGCCGGCGTTGTCCGCGATCTCAAACAGTGCGGCGGCAAGGGCGCGGCTGTCGCGTTCGGGAACCAGAAGACCGTCCTGTCCTGATTCAACCGCTTCCGGGATTCCTCCGTGCCGGGTGGCGACGACCGGAAGACCCGAGGCCATCGCTTCGAGCATCGAATTGGGGACACCCTCCTGGTCGCCGGCCTCTGTCGTTTGGCTCGGGATGCAGAAAGAGATGGGCCGAGCGGTATGCCGCCGCGAGTTCGCGCTGGCCGAGGAAACCCGGAAAACAGACCGCTTGCGCGATCCCGAGACGCTGCGCGGTCTCTTTAAGGCGGCTCTCGAGCGGACCCTCGCCCGCCAGAACCAGCTCGGCATTGGGATATTTCCTGCGAAAGTCCGCGAAGGCCTTCAGCGTGATCTCCAATCCCTTCTTTTCGATAAAACGCGAGGCTTGGATCATGCGCCAGCCCCCGTCGGCGGGAAGAAGGCGTTCGAAGTAAGGAAATCCATCCATTGGCACTCCCGTGCGATTGATACGGATTTTCCTTGGATCGCAGCCCAGTTCCACAAGCCGCGTTGAGAGCGATTCGCTGCGTGCCAGAACCAGAGGCACGGTGCTCAGCAATTCACGCAGCCTGTCGTTGTAGCCAGGCTCGTCGTCGCGCAGCATGATATCCATTCCGTGGAAGGAGACCAGGGAAGGTTTCGGCCAGTTGCGCATGAACGGCAGCAAGTGAACGCCCGTGTGACCGAAATAGACATGCAGCAAGTCCGCATGACGGCGGCTCAAGACGCTGTCGAGCTGATCGTATTCGCCGCGGTAAAAGACCGGCTCCAGGCGCTGGATATACTTTTTGTAGAAGCGCGACACAAAATTGATTCGGGGGCGTGGAAGCACCTCGATGTCCGAAAAGGGAAAGGCGTCGGCGTTTTCGCGGGACTTGGTCATCACGAAAGTGTGAAAATCCCTCAGCCCTGTAACCTGCCTGTAGATGTGCCGCATCTCGCGCTTGAGGAAGGTAGTACAGTAGCTGGCTACGACGGGCTGAGACATGAAGCTCTCCAGCAAATCGCCGTCGGGCTTGTTCGCCAAGCCGAATTTTGTGAGTCGTTTCCACAGATTCGTGGTTTAATGAGGGGTGAACTTTGCGTCGGGAGGCGCGGCGTCCTCTCAAGAAAATCAGTCGGAGCTGTCGAACGACTCAGCGGGCATCGATGAGGGTCAGCAGGATGTTGCGCTCATGCTTCGCGTCAAGACCGGCGATCTCGAAGCCTTCGAAGCGTTGGTGACGCGTCACCAGCACAGTGTGGTCGGCACGGCGGCCAAGATGCTCGGCAATGCGGCCGAAGCGGAAGACATAGGCCAGCAAGTCTTCGTGCGTGTTTGGAAATCCGCCGCACACTACGAGCCCTCCGCAAAGTTCACCACCTGGCTGATGACGATCACGCGCAATCTCGTCTTCAACGAAATGCGCCGCAGACGGAGGGCGCAACTGGTGTTCATCGAAAGCGATCAAGAAGACGCCGGGCAGCATCAATTGGCCGACGAAGAAGCGGCGGTTCCAAGCGAGAAGCTGCTCGATGCCGAATTGCAGGAGACGATTGACGCGGCTATCGCGAGTCTCCCGGAGAAGCAGCGTTTGGCGATCGTGCTGCGCCGCTACGAAGGCATGCCTTACGAGGAGATCGCGAAGGTTCTCAAGACGAGCGTTGCGGCGGTGAAGAGCATCCTCTTTCGCGCGCGGGCCGACCTGAAAGAGAGACTCAAGAAATATTTGGAGTGATTGGGGACTTGTGGGCGGAGGTTCCTTTTCCGACAGTCCCGGCAATATGGGCGATTTTCGAAAAGTCGGCCTCATCACCTGCACGGCGCTGGCGATGGCTAACATGATCGGCACGGGCGTCTTCACGAGCCTCGGCTTTCAAGTGCAGGCACTCCACTCTCCGTTTCTCATTCTGCTGGTCTGGTTGCTTGGGGGAGTAGTGGCCCTCTGCGGGGCGCTGAGCTACGCGGAACTTTCGGCGGCGCTGCCGCGTTCGGGAGGAGAATACAATTTCCTCTCGGCGATCTATCATCCCGCCATCGGATTTATGAGCGGATTCGTTTCGCTGGCGGTGGGGTTTTCGGCCCCGATTGCTCTTTCCGCAATGGCTCTGGGCAAATACCTGGCGGCGGCCTTGCCCGGCGTTTCAGCGACGTCGGTTTCTGTCGTTGTCGGTCTTGCTTCTCGCGGCGATGCATTCGTTGACCGTGCGAGCGAGCGGGAATTTTCAGGTGGTAATCACTGCCTTGAAAGTCGCGTTGATCTGTCGCCTTCATCGCCTGGGATTTCTTCTCGGCGGTTCCCTACTGTTTCGCTCCGCGTGGAGGGAGATCTCGGGCTGGTCTTTAGCGGCCCATTCGCGATCTCCCTGATGTTTGTTCTTTACTCCTATTCCGGATGGAATGCTGCGGCGTACATCATCGGCGAAGTCAGAGAGCCGCAGCGGATGGTTCCGGGTGCGCTGCTCCTGGCCACGATCATCGTGACAATTCTCTACGTGTTGCTCAATGCGGTCTTTCTTGCGAGCGGACCCCTGGACGCCTTTGCGGGAAAGATCGAGGTGGGTGAAATTGCCGCGCGGAACCTGCTTGGGGAACAAGGAGGGCGTCTGATGGCCGCGTTGATATCCGGAGGGCTGATTTCGTCGGTCAGCGCGATGACCTGGGCCGGCCCGCGTGTCGCGCAGGCTGTCGGGCAGGGACTTTCCCGCCCTGCGGTTCTTTGCCCGGACGTCGCCGGGCGGCGTTCCGCGCGTGGCCATCGCGGTTCAAACACTGCTCGTCTTGATAATGCTTGCGACTGCGACGTTCGAAACCGTGCTTCTCTATGCTCAATTTTCCATACTTGCATGCAGCCTTCTGACCGTGCTGGGCGTGCTGGTGCTGCGCTGGCGCCAGCCAGATCTACCGAGACCGTTTCGCTGCTTTGGGTATCCTCTGACTCCCATCGTCTTTCTGGCGCTGAACCTCTTCGCCATGGTTTACACCGCCCTCGACAGGCCCGAGCAGGCCTTGGCGGGTCTGGCGACGTTGCTGCTGGGAATCGCACTGTATTTCGTGGCACGCGGTGCGAGGATGCGCGCATGAAAACAAGGCTGTTGTGCCGCCGCACTTCTCTTGCTGGGACCCTCATGATCGCCGGGCAGGAGGTGCGTCGAGCGCTTGCCCGCGCAGTCTGTCGCGGCGAGACGACGTGGCAAAATTTCTTGCGGGAGTGCCTCTGCCGGCCGCATCGCCGCTCGCTCCGCTGCAGCGGTTCTTCGGCCTATTCCAGTCACGTGGCGGCGCTGGCCCGTCTTTCCCAGCGCTATGACCGGAACTATTTTTCCAAGATGCGGGCCTGGAGTGCGGCGGAGCTTTCGCCCCGAATTCCGATGAACCTTCCCGTGTATTACTTTTTTGGCGGACCCGACGCGGTGAGCGTCCGATGGCGCTCTTTCCCGATGCGCCGGTCTATATTCTGGGCGGACTGGAATCGGTGGGCTCGATCCCTGCGCCGAATACCCTGACGCCGGAAGCCGTCGCCGAGGGATTGGACAATTTGAGAAAATCGGCGGAAGTCATTCTTTCCTTCGGGCATTTCATCACCAAGGACATGAAGGCCGAATTGGACCGCACGGCTTTTCGCGGCGTGCTGCCGTTGATCTATACCTTTATTGCGCTGACGGGCGGCGAGATTGTGTCCACCAGATACGTCGGGGTGGGCGGCGACGGGGTGCTTCGAGAGTCTGGGGAATCCCTTTCAGGTTCGCGCGGCGTCTTGCCAGGAGTGCAAATCGAGTTTCGCCGCGAAGGCGGTGCGGGCGTTCAGACCTTGTATTATGTTCAGGCAAACGTGGCCGATGACGCTCTGAAATCCAATGGAGCGCTGTCTGAAATGGGCGGGCGGTTTCGGCGCCGGCAACGTCTATCTCAAGGCAGCTTCCTACCTGCTTCACGAACCCTATTTCTCGCGCATTCGTTCCTTCCTTCTCAATCAAGCTGCCTCGGTTCTCCAGGACGATTCGGGGATTCCGTTCCGGTTCTTGCGCGAACGGCGGCTGGCGCTGCTGGTTCTTTGGCACCTACTCCGGAACGCTGGACATATTCGCGAAGTATTATCAAAGCGATCTTCAGGCGGCCTTTGCCACGCCAGGCGCCGCTGTGCCCTTGCCATTTGGAACCGGCTACAAGTGGCGATTGGGTGAATCCAACCTGCTTCTGGCCGTCAAGCAGCGGGCGCCGAGACCGCGCTCGTCCTGCGGAGCAGTGAACAGCGGGTGCTCTCAGCGACCTGTCATCCTCCCGATCGTTCGACACGAATCGACCTCAAGCGATCGTGCGCAATCGAACGATCGACGTGCCGCGCCCGAGTGTGGATCATTGCGACCTGCGCCAGACTGTATCCAGCGAGCAGTCAACTGAAACGTTAAGGCGTACGCTAGTGCAGATGCACAATGAAGTGTCCACTCCACCATTCGATTAGCCAAATCGCTTCTGAAGCGCTACCGGAAGAACGCCCGAAGAAAGTCCGGATCGCGAAATCCCCTCCCTTTTCCAAGACGCACGATGATAAGGTCTCCGATCGCGAAACGTAAACGCGCTGGCCGTGAGAGCCGACCATGGCTATCAGGTCGGATGGCGCGAGCCTTGACAGGCACGAGCGTGTCCACGATGCCGCTTGGACGAGATCGCTTCCTCGACGTCGCATTCGACGGCATCCTTTTCCGGCGCATAGCGATTCAGCCAAAAACCAAGCCCGTACATGGGATTCGCTGAAGACCCCGCAGATGCGGTGCGAATCAAGGAGGAGGGGATGCGTGAGAAGATCCGATTCCAGCCCTCGCGCCGCACGACTTGTGCGGCGGCGAGAAGGTCGCGGGCGGAAAGTTGGGCGCCCGCGGAGAAATAGGGATTCCCGAGCTGGTCCCGTCTCCAACCGCCCGGCTTGATGCCGAGAGGGCTAAATACGACGCCTTCGATCCAGGTGAGTGGTGATCTCTCGAGCTTTCGTGCCATAAGCGCTTCGAGGGCTTCGTAGTGCGACGGGCCGTAAGCGAATGCCTCGCCCGGGGTCGAAATCACGGGAAGCTTAAGAGCGGCCTTCTCCTTGTTGCGAAGATTCGCGGTGTAAATTTCTTCGAATCCAGGCGAGAGACCGGAACGTTTGGTTGAGCAGGTCGCGAACGGTGATCCTGACGTTTTCGAGGGTCACTTCTCCATTCGGTCAGGGTCAGGCTCACCGGTTCGTCAAGCTTCAGCACGTTGCGGCCTATGGCCGCGAATGTCCCCAGCGCGCAGAGGCTCTTGGTGATGCTATAGACGTTTTCGGTCTTGCCGCGAGAACCGCCGGCGCGATAGCGTTCCAAATGGAGACGGCCATTCTGCCAGACAGAAGCGCCCGTTCGCCATGTCCCGCCGAATATCGTGCAGCGTCGTCTGCGCCGGCGAAGGCCTGGAGTCGCACAGGGAAGCGAGAAGCGCGAGAAATGCGCCGCGCTTGATGCCTTCGCGAAGGCGCGACGAGATTCCGAGCGCATCATGCCTGCTAAGGCGGCTGTTCGTTTCGACGCGAACAATGCAAGCTTGAAGTAACGGGTTCATTTGGCTGCATCGTCTCGAACGAATCAGCTCGCCGTTGCCAGATTTGCAAGCGGCGATTTCAGGGTTGCTTTTGGGTTTGATAAGGGCCATACTTTTCATAGAAATGAGCGCTACACTTACCGCAGTAAGCCAACTGGATCAGCTTAAGCAATTTACGACGGTTGTCGCCGATACTGGAGATTTTGAATCGATCCGGAAGTATGCGCCGCAGGACGCCACGACAAACCCGACCTTGATCTTCAAGGCGGTTCAACTTTCGGAATACAAGCCGTTGCTTGAAAAGGCGATCGCTGACAATAAGGGTTCGTCGCTTAGCGGTTCCGCGCTTCATAAGAAGATTATCGACGATCTGTTGATCGCTTTCGGAACGGAGATTCTCGAGATCGTGCCGGGTCGTGTTTCCACCGAAGTTGATGCCAGACTCTCATTCGACCCGGAAGCGACCGTCCAGAAGGCGCGGTATCTCATCGGTCTTTACGAGAAGGCGGGTGTTCCCCGCGAGCGGATTCTCATCAAAATCGCATCGACCTGGGAGGGGGCTCGAGCTGCCGAGGTCTGCGAAAAAGAGGGCATTCACTGCAACCTGACTCTCATGTTCTCGCTGGCGCAGGCGATCGCGTGCGCGGAGGCGGGTGTGACACTGATTTCGCCCTTTGTCGGCCGCATTTACGATTATTACAAGAAGACGACCGGCAAGGAATATGTGGGCGCCGAAGATCCGGGCGTGCAGTCCGTTCAGAAGATTTACACCTACTACAAGAAGTTCGGATACAAGACCCAGGTTATGGGTGCCAGCTTCCGCAACGTAGGGGAAATCATCGAACTTGCGGGCTGCGATTTGCTCACGATTAGCCCGGATCTCCTTGGAAAATTGCAGGAGTCGGAGGGCGCTGTCACCCGGAAGCTGAGCCCCGACACCGCGAAGTCAGCGAATATAGAGCGCCTTACGTTACAGAGAAGGTTTTTCGCTGGCTCCTGAACGAAGAGGCGATGGCGACGGACAAGCTCGCCGAAGGCATCCGCAATTTTGCCGCCGACATCGTTCGCCTGGAAGGCATCATCGCCAAAGCCTTCTAGCGTGCTCCGGTTTCTCGCAGTTACGCTGCTCTCTTGCGCCGCCGCGTCGCCGGTTCTCGGGACGACTGCGGCTGTGGAGCATCCTGGTTCCCTGCCGATCCTGCTCGGTGTTGACAAGGTTCGTGCCCAACTGAAGCTGGATTCCTTGCAGCGCGCGCTGCTCGATTCGCTGCGCGCCGAGTACAAGTCCGCCGCCCGGAAGCTTACCAATCCCATGCCGGTGTCGGCGCAGGAGCGCGACGCGGCCGGGAAGAAACTTCTGCAACTCAACGAGCGATTCAACCAGCGAGCGCTTTCGATACTCAGCGTGGATCAACGCGCAAAGCTGGTTGGAATCGAACGCAGGCTGTTCTGGGCGCGACCATGGTCTATACCCCAAGCGTGCAGGCAAAACTTGGGCTGACCGAGCAGCAAAAGCAGAAGGTTGAGAGCATCCGTCGGGAGGGCGTTGCCTATGTGGGAAAAATCAACCGCAAGTTTGAAGCGGGGAAGATCGGCCAGCAGCAACGCGTTCTACTTCTCAAGAGCCGTCGCACCAGGCAGAGCGCCGAGATCCTCCAGGTTTTGACGCCGAAACAGCGCGAAGTCGTTCAAGTACTGGAGGGCAAGAAACTCGAGAGTTGAGCAGGCCTTGCGCCGCAAGGCTGGTCTGATTTTCATAATTTTCTCTCCATCCGGGGTTCGATTCTAGGTCTAGGTCGCCGCGCAAGAACTTGGCGCGTTCTATTTATTCCTTCCTCTCAACCTCAACCTGCTGCCAGCAACACCAAGCAAAACGACAGTTCCTGCGAAATACCAAGGCAGCCAGCCAAGCGCTTCTACGAAGACCTCATCCGCCGGGCTATTCTTGCTTAGCAGATGAGTAAGCCCCGCGAACAGCAGCCCGACCCCGCCGTAGGTCAGATTGAAGGCCAGCCCTCGAAAGCTAAGCACGGTCGCGCGTTGGCGCGAATCGGTAACAGCCGCATTAAGATAGTGCGAAACAAAGAACTGCGTGAGCGACATCGCCACCCCCAACGGCACCAACCAGAGAAGCCCGTATATCGGCCAGACAAGTGCGACCCCCGCCAGGCCAGTCAGCGTCAGCGCCGCGATGAGCGCGAAGTTACCCTCCATCCTCCAGGAGGAGACGAGCCGCCTTGCCAGCGCCGGCACAAGGAAACCGATCACCGCGAAGCCTGAGCCGATCAATCCAAATACAGCGTCAGGTAATGCAATCAAGCGATAGTAATTGCTGGCCACCGTGAGGAAGAGCCGCACAATGCTGTCGAAGCACATTCCAGCCAGAATCACCCCAAGAGCCAATGGTGTGCTCAAGATCCACCTGCCTGCCGCGAGGGTTGCACGCCAGGTTGTCCTCGCGGAAACAGTCTTCGCCGCGATTTTTTGGCCTTTCGCTGCCGGCTCGCGCAGATTCAACGTAGCCAGCAGGGCTAGCACCGCATTTCCCAGCGTGAGATAAATGGGAAAGCGCATTGTCATTTCCTGCGTTACCCGCCACGGCATCCCTAATCCATCGAGCACACTCTGCACAAATCGCGCGTCATAGACTGCCGCCCCCAGCATCATGGTGAAGAAAAACGCCCCTGACTGCCACCGCATCAAGCGCTCGAGCACATGCGGCCATTCGTTTGTTCGTCCCTCTGCGACCAGCGAATCGTACGCGAGCGCTTCATCCGCGCCGCTCGCGCTGGCTTCTGCCGCGCCGCTGAGCACACGATTCACAATGAACAGTAGAAAAAGCAGGGAGGGATTCCCGCGCGGAGCAAAAGCAAATACCGCCATCTCCACCACCATCAGCAGGGCCGAGAACACAACCATCCTCTTTCGGCCCACCTGATCCGCCAGGGCTCCGGAGGGCACTTCGAGGCCCACGATTGCCACTGCCCACGCGACATTAAGCAACGCATACTGTTCGATGCTTAGGCCGAAATCGAGAAACAACACCGCCAGCACCGGATAGTACCATCGCGCATTGAACAGCACGCGGAACGCGATGAAGAGGGGGATGTTGCGGCCAAGGGCGCTGCGATTCACGAGCAGAAAACCATCAACTCGTCTCCAGCAGACGGAAGTGCATCCATGCTCATGTGTACGCAGTTCGGGCAATCGCTGCTCGACAGCCGGCTTTTGTCCTTCATCAGAGGACGACCGTCATGTTCTCCCGGGCGAGGACACAGTTCGGGAAGAGCCCCTGGCAATGTTTCTCAATGTCGGCGAGAAAGGCATCGTTGTGGTTTGGATCGTGGTGGGTCAGGATCAATCTTTTGACTCCCGCAAGCCGGGCGCATTCGATCGCTTGCTCATAACTGGAATGGCCCCAACCTTGATGCTTGGCGAGCTCGGCCGGAGTAAACTGCGCGTCGTGAAGCAGAAGGTCGGCTCCGTGGCAGAAATCGACCGTCGCGGAATCCGGTTCTCCGTCGTACTCGATATCGGTGCAAACCACGATCGTCTTCTTGCCACTCACAAGCCGATAGCTGTACGCGCTGCCGGGATGCTTGTGCTTCTGGGCTGTCAAGATGGCTCTCGGAAAGAGACGCACATTCTCGTCCGGTAACAGGAATTCAAAATCCGCACCCATATCGCAGAGTTGCACCGGAAAATACTCGCGCTGCATAGGCACGGAGAAAACCCGCTGCAGATCGTCAATAGGGCGCTCGCGCCCCAGCGCAAGCAGCGAGATCTTCTTTCCCTTGACATAAGCGGGCTCGAAAAAGGGCAGCCCTTGAATGTGATCCCAATGGAAGTGGGTAAAGGCGATAACAATCGGCTTCTCTCGAAGGGTTTCATCCCTCATGATTTCCTGACCAAGACGCCTGATTCCTGTGCCAGCGTCGATTATTCCGATATTTATCGCGTCATCCGATGTCACGAGCATGCAGCTGGTGCTCCCGCCGAACTGGTCGTAGTCAGGTCCGTTAACCGGGATCGACCCGCGACAACCGTAAATCTTGACCCTGATTTCGGCATTGCTTTCTATCTTCGTTTGCGAGTTCTCCATCGCGGTAAGATTAAGTTTGTGGCGACAAACCAAGAACCATGCAGGAGAGACGAAGAGAAGCAATTTCCGATAGCCTTCCCATTGACATTTACCGGAGCGGGTTATCTGCCGAAATTTATCCCCCTCGGTAGGCAACCTAACCTCTCACGGTTGGCGGGCGCTGCAGAAGCCCGGCGACACTCGCTTCACGCGCGCAGTGAAGCGATCTCCCGTCGCCAGCCCGCGACGAGACCGTCTGCCCCGGGATCGCCGCCTTTGGCGCTCACGTAGCGCTTGCGAAAGGCCAGTTCGTGCTGTGCGTTTACGAGGGCGGCCGAGCGGCGCCGGTCGAGTCGATCAATGCGTCGCGTGCGGAAAATGCCGTCGCGCTTGATCGCGGCGTATTCCTCGCTGGTGACCGCGCTACCCACCTCCTCCGCCAACTGTTCCTCGATCACGCGTCGCTCCCACTTGCCGCTCTGCCGCAGCACCACAAGCATGATCATAACGAAGGGAAGAAAGATGATGAGGTTCTGGATGCTCGTTTGGATCCAAGCCTCGAGGAACGGTACCTGCGGCGGCGGACCCGGCTCGGGCAACTCTTCGCCTGAACTCCGGAGCAGGATGGTGATAATGAGTCCCAGGCTATTATTGAGCGTGTGCGCGAGGATGGCGAGCACAAGGCCAATGAGCGGCGCCGCGATGCGAATCCAGAGTCGTCGCGTCTGGCGCGCCACGCCCAGCAGGGCGCCGAAGATGCCCGTGAACATCGCGTGCCCGCTCAGGCCGAAGAGGGCGAAGCGCGCCCCGAATTGAAGCCCCCACGGTGCAACCCCGTATTCCGCGTAACCCTGGGCGACATAGAGCGGAGCCTCGAGCAGGTTGAACCCAACGCCGACGAGCGCGCCGTAGACAAATCCATCGCGCATGTTATCGAACTCCGCACGCAAGAAAGCAAAGAGCAGCACAACGCCGAGCGCTTTGGTCGCCTCTTCCACAACCGGGGCGGCAAGCGGCGCACCCAACAACATCGCACCGTGCGGGCCAAGGTATTCGCCAATCTCCGGATATTGTTCAAGCCAGCGGCCGACCGCCATGATGATACCTGTATTTCAGCGGCAAGGCCATCCCGGTCGCAATCAGGGCCCCCCAGAGGATTGCGATGGCAAAAACCCATGGTGACTCACGTTCCCGGCGATCGAGATACCGCAGGATGATGGCCCGGCACCGTCGAAAGCACCGCTGCGAACACGAGTCCCTCAAGAAAAACCCCAGCCGCTCCGGCTTTCAGCGAACCGATAGCAAGCAGAATGACGCCGATCGACATCAGAAGCGCCGCGACGAGGGCTGCGACGACCCAAACCGCCACCCACGGCTTGCGAAGCGGCGAGCCGACAATCGCAGGCGGTCAAGAGCCAATTCGACACGCCTGCCCATGGGAACCTATCCTTACGAGAGTGCCCCCATCCCTGGCAAGGTCCATCGTGACTAGCGCCATTTCCGATTATTGCCGATCATTATCCCAAACCGAACGAGGATTGCCGGCAACAATATCGCGCCGCCAAACGGAACCTCATTACCGCACACCGTCCCATCGAGCCTTGATGCATAAAGAACGGCTTGACGAAAAACGGAGCGCTATATGTTAACCTTGTGAACATTGCGATGTCGGGAATCGGGGAAGCCATCGTCCTAGCGTCGGGGACGAAGGCCTCCTTGTGAGCTGCCGAATCAAGCGGGGGTAGACTCTTCGCTATTTGTTGGCCGGACACTTCCAGACCTGATGCCAAAGCTCCGACCAACAGACACTCAGATTGTTTGATGGACGCTGAAACACGGCGAACCTGCCGGAAGCAAATTTCAATGACAATAATCCAGACATCTCCGGGCAGAGTATCTCAATTCGCAGCCGATACAGAGAAAACTGTCCTGTCCGGGAGGGACATTCCCCAGATTCGCGAGGTCCTATCTAAAGGTCCTATATGCTTTGATCGAGGATGCCCATGAAGATACAGCAGCAGATGAATGGTTGTGAACTTCCATTGATTGAGAATCTATACTCTTGTGTGATTCGCGACTTCGCTCACTCTGGTTGATGGGAGCCAGTCACCGCGGCTTTGCCAAGCCGTCTTTTGATCGCATGACGCCGGCACGCCCCTCTTTCCGCGCTTTATGAGCCGACAGGCACAGATCTTTCGCTCTGTTGGAGCGCAAACACTCTCCTGTTGCTGATCAATCGTGTTGGTTGTAAATGGATAACGGATGCCATGGCTTACTCACTCGACCAAATTGATTGGTGTGACATTACCACTGATGCCCCCGATGCCAGACCCTGTCTGGGAGAGGGAGTCCACCAAGCGACTGGGCTTCACGTCGAATACAGCCAAGTATCTGACTCCCGTACGGTGGATGCTGCGCGCCGACGAATTCATGCAAGCGCGCGTCACGCCCAACGTGCGGGTGGATCTCTCAAAATTAATCCGCCCCCGTCGTCGCGATGGACAACTCCTGCCGGCATTGTTACGGGGCCTTTCGGAGCATGCTCAAAATCATGGGCTATTCCGAGGGAATGGTCCGAAAACTCGAAGAGAGCCTCACCATGAAAGAGTTTCCAAAAAAGGATAGGCTCGCGCTGGAATTCGCTCGGAAGGTTTCGCGTTCGGCGCCCCGTCCGTCGGCGGCCGACTATCGGGAACTGAAATCTGCGGGTTTTTCTCCCCTTGAAATTGCAGAGATCGCCTATCTGGCTGCGAACAGTGCTTCGGGCAACCGTTTGGCGACTCTGCTTGCCCTGCCCAATGATCCCTTGGAGGAAGTGGAGGCCAATTGGTTCAATAAGCTCAAGCGGCCCTTCACGCGAAAGGAATTCCGCGTGTCGCTCTCTCCGGTTTTCAGGTCCGCTGCTCCCCCTCCCTATGCGGGTCCTGGCGCGGGAATTTTGAAAGCGTTCGAAGACTCACCCGCCGGAGCTGCCTTGGCAACTATCCTGAGCGGAGCGTGGGAATCTGAGATCACCCCAAAGCGCGTCAAGGCGCTAATTTTCGGTGTGGTGGCGCGGAGTCTGGGTTGTCAAGCCTGTGAGGGAGAGGCTGCCGAGGCGCTGCAAAACGAGGGCTGGACACAGCCCGAAATCGAGCACGTGATGATCTACATGAACTCCGAAAAACTCGACCCCTTTGAGTTGAAGGCTTTGCGGTTTGCGCGGGAAACCGTGCACTATCAAACCCGCCGAGTCCAGGAACTGGCGCAAAACTTCGGCAGGTCTCGATCGGGAGGTCCTGATCGAGATCGTCGGCCTGGTCTGCTACGCCAATGGTTTGGTGCGGATGAGCGTCCTGCTTCACCGGTGTTAGGAGCAACGGCACGCTGGATCGGAGTTGCCACCTCCTCGTTGCTCGCAAACGCGGCCCTGTTAGTCGCGCTATCGCGTCTACGAAAAAGAGCGGAACTCCTCACCGTCGCGCGCGAGAAGGCCGCGCTGGACCTCCAAAATCTCCAACAGGCTTTCCACCAATTCGCGCCGCAGCGCGTCGTGGAGGAAGTGATCAAGCAAGGGGTTTCAACTTCTGGCGAGACCCGCGAGGTGACGGTTCTCTTCGCAGACATCGTGGAATTTACCGCCATGAGCGAAACGCTTGGTCCAGAAACGTTGGTGCGCATTCTCAATGGCTACTTCGAAGCAACCTGCACGGCCGTGATGCACCACGGAGGTCATATCGCCAATTTTCTTGGCGATGGCATCATGGCAATTTTTGGCGCTCCGGAAAGCAACCCGTGGCAATCGCTGGACGCCGTAGTAGCGGCCCTTTCCATGCAAAAGGCCGTCAGAAAATATAACGAGGAACTGGCGCGTCAAAGTCTGCCGACGCTCGACGTGCGGATCGGGGTCCACAAAGGGACGGTCGTGGCAGGCGTGGTCGGCTCCGCAGAAAACCTCAGGTACACCGTCATAGGAGATGTGGTCAATACGGCGGCACGAATCGAAAATCTTACGCGCAAACATGGGGTCGATATCCTGATCAGCGCCGAGGTTCGACCCGCGCTCGATGGTCGCTTCGAAGTGCGAGAACTTCCGCCCGAGTATGTGAAGGGAAAGGCGGGGCCGATCGTGACCTTCGCCGTGGAAGGATTTCGCGGCGAGTTTGGGAACGTAGACTGAGCGCTCTGGAATAGCGAAAGCCCGATCCGATTTTCGCTGCCAAGCCTTCTCCCAATATTTTTGACCGCCAGACCACCGCAATAGCATTCCATCGCGATCCATCTCGTATCTGAACTCCGAAACTGTTCCGTCATCCCAAACGATTCGAAGTGTCCGTCCCTCGGCGCGTTCCAGGTGCCGCGATCAGACGCCGGTACCCGGCTGGCAATGTTGTCAAGGCCGACCCAAGAGCGCGTATCGTTCCCGGCCGGGAATTTCTGGGCCCTGTTCGAGGAAGAGAACCGCCGGAGGACGACCTCGGAGACTGTTGTAAACGGCCTTCCATTTCCAATCCGGGGGAATAGGTGGAGGTTTGGAAACGTTCTTGATTGAGTCCAGAGAGTAGGTGCCGGTCAGGTCGACGATCATGCCAGCCTCGCTTGAGAGCTTAGCACGATTCCGGCTAGTCCGCCGATCTCTCTTGCGTTGCGCCAGACACGAAGCTAGGCGCTAAGCAGTGCAAAGTGCAGAAGTCGAGCCGCAGGAGAACATCAAAGAACCAGCAAGACCTTCAGCTATGAACTCTCGCCTGCGGGTCGGATTGATCTTGCCATAGGGTTTTTTGCTGGGCTTCCATTGCCTCCTTCAGATGATCTTGAAACCACACTTCCCCGCTAGGCAGCCCGCCTGCGATGCACAATTTTGCCTGCAACGATGGGCAGTGCAATTGCCGTGATGAGGAGTGCGCCGGTAGTCGACATGCGATGCCGGCGCATTGAGCAGGCCGAAACCGAACGTTACCAGGCCCATGACGAAGGCGGCGATCACCACGCCCGGGATCGTACCGGACCCGCCGAGAATGTTGACGCCACCCAGCACGACCATGGTGACAATCTCAAGTTCCCAGCCGGCTGCAATGGTCGGTCGTGTAGAGCCAATCCGCGAGGTGAGCAGAACTGCCGCAACGCCACTCATCAATCCTGTAAGCACAAACAGCATGAAGCGAATGCGATCGACCCTCACGCCCGAGAACCGGGCCGCAACTGGGTTATTGCCGATGGCGTAGACGCGCCGGCCGAAGGACGTGAGATGGAGTGTGACGCCGAATACGCCGGCGAGCGCAATGAAAAGAACGAACTCGAACGAGAGCACCCACCAGACGTATCCCTGGCCAAAAAAATCGAAACCCGCAGGGTATCGGCGATAGGCCTGGTCACCCAGCACGACATAGGCGACGCCGCGAAAAAGACTCATCGTGCCGATGGTGACCACGATCGAGGGAATCTGAAAACGCGTCACGATCAATCCATTGAACGCACCGGCGGCAATCCCGACAGAAAGACCGATGACGACGAGCACGGCAGGCCCAAAACCAGCCGCCGCTGCAGCGCCCATGGCGGTGGACGCCAAGGCAATAATCGCGGCGACGGACAAGTCGATCTCGCCAGCGACGATGAGCAAGGCCATGGCGAATCCGATTATTGCCTTCTCGGTGAAATTAAACGTGGCGTCGGAGAGATTGTGAGGGCTTAGGAAGTGTGGGGATGCAAACGCGTTGAAGATGAATATCGCTGCAGCGACCGCCAGAAGGATAACCTCCCACCGCTTCCACGCGTCGAAACGGCCGGTCGTCCGGTCGGGAAGAGCCTGCGGTGCCGGCCGGTTGGTCATGTTCAGAGCGCCTCCTTGAGGATCAAACGCCCGGTCCGCCGTTCGCGGCCAGCGTTGATTATCACTGCGGCGAGAATGACCACTCCCGAAATCGCGAGCTGCCAAAACGGGGAAATGTGTGTCACGGGCAAAGCATTCTTGACGACACCGAGGAAGAGAGCTCCCAACACCGCGCCGGCAACTGTCCCTATACCTCCGGCAATCGACACGCCCCCGATCACACAGGACGCGATCACGTCAAGCTCGAAGCCGCCGGCGATATCGACGTATGCGATGGTGTAGCGAGAGGCCCACAGGTAGCCGCAGAGTCCGGCGATCGCGCCGGAGATGCAGAAGGCCACGAATTGGGTTTTGCCAACATTGATACCGGCGTAAACGGCGGCAGTCGGGTTGCCGCCGGCTGCGTAAAAGGCGCGCCCGGTTCGCGTGGCGCGCAGGGCAAAAGCAAAAATAATGACCGCCATGATGGCGAACCACGACATCATCGGAAGCCCTGCAACCTCTATTCGCGGAACAGCGATGAACGCAGGGCTCATCTGTCGGCCAACAATTCGACGTGCCGCCGGATGCCACGAAAGCGAGGCCACGATAGATGACAACGTGCCAAACGTAACGACGATCGGTGGGATGCCGACATCCACACCATAGCTCCGTTGAATGCGCCAAGTGCGAATCCGATGCCGACAGCCGCCAGCATCAACAATGGGACCGGCACCTCCGGGAAGGCAGCATTCGTCAGCGACACGAACACCCCAGTGAGCGCGATGTTGGCACCGACCGACAGGTCGATACACCTCGTGAGGATGACGGTCATCTGCCCCAAAACCACCATAATGAGAATCGCCGTATCGTTGAACACACCGACAAGGCTGCGGGCGACACAAAGCTCGGCGTGATGGAGCCAATGCTTGCGATCATGGCAACGACGATCGCGGCGAGCAGGATGTCTCGGTTCACTCGCATATCAGGCAGCCACCTCTGCAATGTTTCCTGTTGCCGCGGCGGCTAGTGTCTCGGCGGTGAGGCCGGGCCGGTCGAAGCGATCGACGATTCGACCTTGTCTCATGACGATCACCCGGTCCGACATTCCCAAGATTTCCGGGCAGTTCGCGGGACGGACGCCATCGAGGATCGCCGCGCCGCTTGCGGCCAGTTCCCGCATCGAAGAACATTGAAGCCGGCGGCCTTCGAGGCCACATCGATGCCTTTGGTCGGCTCGTCGAGAATGATCACCTGCGGCTCGGTTGCCAGCCACTTACCGATAACCACCTTCTGCTGATTGCCGCCGGAAAGCGTGCCTACCTCCTGGCTAAGGCTTGTGGCACGGAGGTCAAGGCTGCTGGCGTAGCGACGTGAAAGATCAAATTCCCTGGCAAGATCCGAGAAAACCATTCCGCGCAAGCCGACCAAGCGACGGCAGAGTCATGTTCTGGAAGACGGGAAGCGCCAGGACGACCCCCTGTCGTTGGCGTTCCTCCGGAACATAAACTATGCCTTTGTCGATTGCATCGGCAGGTTTGCGCACCGAAATTGGTTTGCCATGGAGTCTGATTGTGCCGGCTGAAACGCTGGTGATGCCGAAGAGCGCTTGCATAACCTCGCTTCGGCCCGAGCCAACGAGGCCGTAAAAGCCAAGTATTTCCCCCTTTCGGATATCAAAGGAGATATCGGCAAATTCCGTCGGATGCGACAGTCCTTCCGCTGAGAAAATCATCTCGCCGGGTCGAGCGATGGCCTTGGGGAAGATTTGGTCGACTCTTCGCCCGACCATGAGCGAGATGAGGCTGGCGGGGGCTGCCGCGCTAACAAAGCCCTCACCGACCGAATGGCCGTCGCGCAGTACCGCATAGCGGTCGGCGATACGGAAAATTTCCTCGAACTTGTGGCTGATGAAGAGGATCGCTTTCCTCTCTCGCTTAAGCTTGGCGATAATCGTGTAAAGCTCCTCGACTTCCTTGTGGGACAGGGAGGCCGTAGGCTCATCCATAATGACGATCTTGGCATCGACCGACAGTGCGCGGGCGATGGCGATGAGGTGTTTGCGCGCAATCCCGAGATCGCGAAGCCGCGTGTCGGAGGATTTCGACCTCAAGTTCCTCAAGGATCGCCTGGGTGCGTGCTCGCATCGCCTTCCAGTCGAGAAAACCAAGGCGTCCACGGACAGGGTGACCCATGAAGATATTTTCGACGACGCTGAGTTCATCAAACAGGACCGTCTCCTGGTGCGTCGCCGGTGATCCCGAGATGAAAAGCAGCTTCGGCGTCCGGGATGGCAATGCTCACCGTTGAGAACGACGCGACCTGCATCAGCTGCGTAGACGCCGGTCAAGATCTTCACTAGCGTCGACTTGCCGGCACCGTTTTCGCCAATGAGGGCCGTTACTGCGCCCGGATAGAGCCC
>CAWASQ010000061.1:0-65481 GCA_963784465.1 uncultured Verrucomicrobiae bacterium | reverse complement strand
GGATGAACTTTCTGGTGGAGTCCGGGCAGATCTGTAAAGGGTTCGATTCGCACGATTTTGACGATGCGGCTACCGGTTTCCGTCGGCAGCTCCACACTCTCACCGGGCGACTTCCCAAGAAGCGCCTGCCCGATCACCGCCTTGTAAGAAACGATCCCCAGGTCGGGCGCACTGTCCCACGCGCCGAGGATGGCGTAAGTCTCCTCATCGCCCTTTGAGTCCAGCAGAGTTACGACCGTCCCGATCGAGACTTGGCTGAACATCGGGGTTTCTCCAAGTCGGTTCCACGCGCGCGGAAGGTTCGCGCGCGGCTTCCGCCCTGCGACGCATCAAGACACGCTGCTGTTCTTTGGCCGACTTGAACTCAAAGTTTTCGCGGAGATCGCCGTAGGAACGGGCCGTCGCGATGTCTCTGGTGTTTTGAGGGATCTGCCGATTTACGAGGTCCTCAAACTCCTGTTTGCGCTTCTCGAGGCTGGCCCACGAAACCGTGAGGATTTGTTCTCTCTCCCCCGGCGTCGCCGCTTATCATACCCTGCATCTCGGGATAAAGTTTCACGATACGCGCAAGAAGCGAACGCTTGTTGAGGTCATCGAAGACAGGCGTAAGCAGGAGTCGGCGCATGGCGTCCCGCATCCGGTCGGGCTCGGCGGACTCGAGCAAATCGCCGACAAGGCTGCGATCCTCGAGCAGGAGGTCATGCAGACGAGCGGCGCGCTTCTCCGCCAGTTGGTCACGTTCCAGCGCGCTAAGCACGGCGCCGAAGAGGTCGGCCCCGAAAAGCTCGGGTAACGGCCCGCCGCGTTCCTTGCAGAGCCACCCGAGAACTTCCGAGGATGCGGAGCGCTCGCTAATCCAGCGAGCCAGGGCTGCGCGCAGGTCGTCGATTTTTCCCTCCTTCTCCAGGAGGCGCGCGATTTCCACCACGAGCCGGGCGGGCACGTTCTGCATGAGGCGCAAGATGACCTCGACCCAACGATCGCCGAAGGCCTCGGAAAATTGTTCGATGGAACGGCGCTGCTTGGATGCGGGCAGCGAGGCGAAGAGATCGGGCAACCGGGACTGTTCGCCGCGCAGGATATCGGGGACTCCCGGAGCGTCCTTGCCCGGCTTGAGCGCCTGGTGCCGGGCGAGGATTTCGTCCCGAGCGAGAAGGAGCTCGATGGCTTGGGCGGATTGGAGCCTACGGCCCTTGTGAGCGGCGTCCTCGATCTGTACGGCGAGCGCTTGGAGTTCCTCGACCTCATGAGCGAGGTCGTCGAGGGCTTTTGTAATCTGGTCAAGCGCGGCGACCTGGTCCTTGAGGTGGCGCGCACCGCGAAACCGCTCGAAGAGTCCTTTGGCGGGCGCCGATGGCGCGTCGAGCAGAACGATGGGTTCGTTCTTCCTGGCGGGGAACTGGAAATGGCCATCGACCTTGAGTTTCTTTTTGGCGGGGTCCCACCACTTCTTGAAGCTCGCCGAATCGAAGATTTCGGGTCCGAGGGCCGCGGCGATTTGATCCAAAGCGGCCTTTCCGCCGTAATCGCGAAGGATTTCTCGAACGAGTGAGGCAGGATCCTCCAGCGCCTGCCTCTTGACGGCGGCAGGGTCGGATATTTTCCTGGCGAGGATATGATCCGCTGGAATTGGCTGCAGAGTTTCAGCAGCGTACTGGGCCTGCATGAGGTGCCCCTTCTTTGTTTGAAAATCGACGACGATCTGACCGGTTAGCAAGCTCCACTCGGCCACACGTCCGAACCCCCAGCTCTTGTGCAAGCAACAGGCACCGGGCTCAAGGCGGGAGAGAGCCTCGGCGGCCTGGATCGTAAGTTTTCCAGCATCTACGGCTTGTTGGAGTTCTTCGTTCATGGGATACTTTTTCTGCTGAATTGCCCGCCGCTGCAAGGCCAAGAGTGTTTGCGCAGCCAATCGGGCCGTGGTTAATTGCGGCCTCCATGCACGAGCTTGTTCGCACGGCCGATGCTACCGAAAAGATCTCGGATGCCCTGAGGCGCTTGCTGCGGGAGGCGCATGGGCGTCCGCTGATGATTCGCGAAATGGTGGAAATCCTTCATGGGCGCGGGCTCCAATTCGTTGTGATCCTGCTATGCCTGCCGTTCCTAGCACCGGTTACGATTCCCGGCGTTTCCATACCCTTCGGTTTGGCAATTGCTCTCTGCGGGCTCCGTATCGCCTTCGGCCACAAGCCATGGCTTCCCGGGTTCGTTCTCAACAGGCGCGTTTCGTACGCGGTGCTGGAAAAAATGGTCCATTTCGGTTGCAGGATTTATGAGAAGGTGGAAAAAGTGGTGCGTCCGAGGCTTGGATTTCTCCTGGCGGGTCCGGGGATGGGGATGCTCATCGGCCTGGCCATCGCGCTGTCGGGAATCTTCCTCAGTCTGCCGATCCCGCCTCCCTTTCCCTTGACGAACACCATCCCCGGCTTCGCGATTATTTTCCTATCTCTCGGGGTTATGGAGAGAGATGGAGGACTCATCTTGTGTGGATACGGCTTGACCCTCGTCGCCGCGATCTACGTCGCTCTTATCGGTTTGGCCGGAACGGCGGGAGTCGATCACCTCTGGCGGATGTTTAAGGGAGCGTGAGCTTCTCGAGCGTCCATTTGGCGAGGAATTCGCAAAGGCTGGCTTTGTCGGGGAAATGGCTGACGTCTTCGCTCGCGAGCGTCACGAAGCCGAATCCGGCGCCGTAGGCGGCGCCGTTAACGATACAAGCGTCAGTGCTCGAGGAATTGATCTGCTTCCTCGCACGGGCCATAGCATCCGGGCGGGATCCGTCGAGTTCGTATTTCCAACCCACGATCACTGCCTGAGGAAAGAGCGTCCTCAGGCGCGGAAGGACCTTCACTGCGGGTCGCAGGATGAGGCGGAGTTCCGCGGTCGTGCTACGAATTTTTTGCGCGTCATCGACTCCCTCGATCGCGTGCACGACAAAGTCACAGAGCGCAGCCGCGTGAAAGACTGCCGCGGGCTGAATCGTCAGCTTTTCAAGAAGAGTCCACAACGAGGCGTTCGTCGAGAATGTGAGGACTTTCGCGTTCGTGGGTCCGGGGCGGGTGGCCGCCTCCCCGCGCAGGCAAAGCACTTCGAACCCTGAACCCGCCAGGGTTTCCGCCAGGATGGTTCCGAGTTCTCCGGTTGACTGATTGGTAATTCGCCGTACCTCGTCAATCGGCTCATAGGCCGGTCCGCAGGTTACCAGAGCAACGGGCATGAGAAGCATTGTTGACCCTCCGGATTCGGCGCTCAACTCTCAAGTGACAGACTGCAGCGGAGATGATATGAAGGGCGCATGAAGATCCTTGTTGCCTCCAGCGAGATGACCCCCCTGGCCCGAACCGGCGGCTTGGCGGATGCCGTGATGGAACTTACCGCAGAGCTCGTCCGGATGGGGCACGAAGTGAGCGTCGTCCTCCCCTTTTACCGCACAATCCGGGAAGACAAGCTTGCGAAAACGAAAAAAGCGCGCATCCGCTTTAACGTCCAGGTTGGGAGCTCGGGAATACCAGGCGAGATTTTCGAAACCAAGACACCCGATGGCGTCCCGGTGTTCCTCGTCGCCCGGGATGAATTTTTCGACAGGTCCGGCTTTTACGGGGTGGATGGACGCGACTATCAGGATAATGCGGCGCGATTCGTATACTTCACGAAATGCGCTGTCGAGCTGGCTGCGAACATGGATCCCGCCCCGCAGGTGTTGCTCGCGAACGGGTGGCAGACAGCATTACTTCCGGTGTTCGTCTCCGAGCGCCGGCTTCCTTTCCGCACGGTGCTGACTCCGCACACGCTCGCCTATCAGGGCAATTTCTGGAGCTACGACTTTGCCCTGACGAATCTGCCCGGCGACTATTTTTCCGCGCGCGGCGTCGAATACTACGGAAGCATGAACTGCCTTAAAGGCGGCATACTCTTTGCGGATGCAGTCGTCCTCCCCGGCGAGCGTTACGTTTGCGAGGCGCAGACCCCGGAATACGGCTACGGGCTGGAGAATGTCCTTCGCGAGCACCAGCACAAGCTCTACGGCATTCCTTCCATAGCGGGACTTAAGGACTGGAAGCCGGCTTCGTCCGGGAATTCGGAGAAGAGCCGCGCCTCATTTCTCGAGTCGGTCGGGATGGCAGGCGGAGCCGCCACGCGCAACTCTTCGTAACATTCTCGGAGAGTAGCAGCGGCAAGGGTCTGGATATTCTCTTCGCGGCTCTGGATCGTCTTCTCGCCGACAACGTGCGCGTCGTCCTGGCCGGGCCGGTCGATCCAGGAAACATTACGGCGCTTGAAATTGCGGAGCGCAAGCACCGGGGACGCTTTGCCCATGTGCATGAAATCGACGACGCTTTTGCGCGCAAGGCATTGGCGGGAGCCGATGTGTTTCTGGTTCCGGGACCGGTCGAGCCGGAAGCGATCTGGTTGAGACGGGCGATGCTCCTGGGGGCCGTCCCTCTTGCCGCGCAATGTCCGGGTCTCTTTCAGTTCGTGCGCGATTGGGAGCAGACGCGGGGTGAAGGTAACGGATTCGTTTTCAGCGCGCACACCGTGGATGGTTTGCTGGACGGGTGCCGCAAGGCGATGAAACTGATGGACGATCCGGCCCGCCGGGAGACGCTGCGCAAGCGGTGCCAAGAGCGCGGATTTCTCCCTGGAAGCCGCAGCGCGCGCGCATGTCGAGCTCTTCGAGCGTGTTCTTGGTGTAAAGAAGTCCTCGGTGGCGGCATGAGGCATGCGACTGGCTTGATCCCAACACCGCGTTTTCGATTAGAGAAGGGCGATATCGGTTGGCCTTGCGCCTTTGCAGCATGAAGGCCCGCCTAGGCGGCGGTGAGCGCCCGATCCCCGCGAGAATCCGACGCGCTTGCTGCCGTATTTTGCTCCCGGAATCTCATGCTCCCTGAGATCGTCACTTCCATTCCAGGTCCCCGCTCGCGCGAGTGCGCCGAGAAGCTCTCGCGCTTCGAAGCCCGGGAAGTAACCTGGTTGGCCAACGATTTTCCGGTGTTCTGGGACCGTGCGGACGGCGTAAACGTCTGGGATGTTGACGGAAATCGTTTCCTGGATTTTACCTCAGCTTTCGGCGTGACGGGTCTCGGCCACGGGGCCGGGCCGATTCGCTCGGCACTGAGGGTCCAAGTCGAGAAGTTGCTGCATGCCATGGGCGACGTGCATCCCGCAGCTGTGAAGGCGGAGCTTTGCGAAGTTTCTGAGCCGGATCACGTTCGAGCGATGGGAGATGGGCCGGGGCAAATCGATTCTTTGCAACTCCGGTTCCGAGGCTGTTGAAGCCGCATTGAAAACCGCACTTCTGCACAGTGGAAAGCCCGGCGTGATCTCCTTTACCGGAGGTTATCACGGTCTTGGTTTGGGCGCCTTGGAGACGATCGGGATGCCCGCTTTTCGAGAGCCCTTTCAAAGCCAACTGGCACGGTTTGCTGTGAAATTGCCCTACCCCGGCTGTTTTCGATGCCCTTTTGGGCGCAGAGAAGGATTTCGGCTGGAAGGGAATCCCTTTCCCAATTGCTCGACGAGCTGTCTCGAGGAACTGCAAGAGCAGATCGTGGCGACCCTCAGGCAGCGAGAGATCGGCTGCATCCTCGTCGAACCGATTCAAGGCCGTGGAGGCGAGATCGTGCCGCCGCGGGATTTTTTGGTTATGTTGAGGCGGATCTGCGATAGCGAGAAACTGCTGCTCGTCCTGGATGAAATCTACACGGGATTCAACCGCACGGGGAAGCTCTTCGCCTGTGAGCATTTTGGGATCACCCCTGATCTCATTTGCCTGGGAAAGTCGCTAACGGGAGGATTCCCGCTGTCGGCGTGCGTCGGGCGCGGAGACATCATGGACGCCTGGCCCGCCTCTCAGGGCGAGGCTCTCCACACCAGCACAACGTTGGGCAATCCGCTGGGCTGCGCCATGGCGCTGGCTTCCATCAAGGAGCATCTCGAGGATGGCACCCGGCATCTCGCCCGCAATGCTGGTCGCAAGCTGAAAGATGCTCTGCTCGCTCTGAAGGCGCCGTGTGTCGGGAACGTGCGCGGTGTCGGCGCGCTGCTGGGCGTTGAGCTTGTGAAGCGCGACGGTGAACCTTACAGTTCGCTGGCTGCCGCCGTCATGCGCCAAGGCCTTGCAGGACGGGCTGATTCTCCTCGGCGGTGGATTGCACGGGAACGTCCTTTCGTTCGCGCCGCCCTTTGCGATTTCCGGCTCGGAGATCGAGTTCCTTGCCGCAAAACTCGAAGATTATCTCGTCCGCTTGCCCGGTTCCATTTCGTAGTCGAGCGCGAGCCGCTCCGCAATATTCGGCTTGATGACCTCCTCGACGAACTTCACATGGTTGGGGTCTTCCGCGTACAGAGCAAGCTTCTCCCTCGAGTCCAGTTCCACGGAGAGGAAGAACGGCCACTCCATATTCGAATCAACCCGCTTGCCGCACCTGATGCTGAGGACTTCCGGAATCCTGAGCAATTGGATTCGGGTTTCCCGCATCATCCACTCAAGTTTCGCCTCGTCCACCTCTGGTTTGAGTTTGAAGAGGACCAGATGATAAATCATGGCTTCGATGAAGTCCCGGGTTGACGCTCAAGTCCAGTCCAAAGCGCCCTTCTTGATCGCGTACAGGTAGCCGAACAAGAGAATGATGATAAAGCTGCACATGCTCCAGAGGATCACGGTTCCGTAGACTGCGACGAACGGCTGAAAGACAACCGCCCACGGGTACATGAACACGATCTCGATATCGAAGAGAATGAACAGCATCGCCACCAGATAGAACTTCACGCTGAATCGCGGCTGAGGTCCCGGCTGGGGTATCATGCCGCATTCGTAGGCCGCATCTTTTGCCGGGGTTCGCTTGCCTGCGCGCCCAAGGAGAAGGTTGGCGAGAAGCACGAACGAAGCAAAGCCCACGGCGACGACTACGTGAAGGAGAACAGGAACATAATCCTCAAGCATCTCCCGCAACATCTATCCGCAGTTACGCCGACGGCAATATCGAAATCACTTGGGAAGGGGATATCCGGAGATCGATCCCGGCCTGTAGCGTCTTACGAACGTGGTCAGGGTCGGATCAAAGCCCTGGATTTGGGCCGTTCTTTCAAACAAGCTCTCATTCTCAATCATGCGAAACAGTTCCGGCGCGGTCGCGGAGGCGGTCCATGCGTTGGCGAAATTCATGTAGAGGGTCTTGCCTTCGCTGTCGGCCATCCGGAGAAAGTGCACCAACTGGTCCGGGCGGGACACGACTATGATATTCGGGTCGTATGACCAGGGAACTCCCGTAACAGACAACGTGATGATGGAGCTCTGACGGGGGTCGTAAGGATCAAGGCTTGGACGGGTAAGCAAAACAGCTTCCCTCATGGGCTGGAGAGGATGTGTAACAAGCCAGCGACGCTGCGGCTGTGTCACGACAAAGAAGCTGACAACCGCGAGGCCCGCCAGGACGGGAAGGAGCCATGCGATGCGCGCGAGACGTGATGCCAGCCAGCCAGTCCAGCCCTAGCGCGGCAAGCCCTACGAAGCCGGAAAGCGTGAAAAGCAGGTACCATTCGTAGAGATAGTGATTCTTGCTTCGCGATATGATGTAGACGAGCACCCCGGGTATTAGCAGCACGCTGAGGACAAGCCATCCGGCCGGACGGGACAGCCCAAGGCGCAGGACGCCCAGAACGAAGAATCCAAGTGCGGCGGATCGCAGCGACAGGAACATGTATGGACGCGCCTCGGCAGCCCATTGGAGTTCCTGATAGCCGGCAGAGCGAATGTCCGAATTGTTCCAAGGGATGCCGGCCAGGAGATGCGCGCCCATGTTTTTGTGCCAGCGCAACCCGAGCTCGCCCAAAGCCCTTTCCGTCTCGAAGTAGTTGATCAGCTGAGGGACGCAAGGAAGCATCAGCTGCAAGTAGATCATTCCGGCTACCGTGGTTGCCACGAGGAAACGGGAGAAATGTTGCCAGCGCGCCTCGCCGGTCGAATGCCGTTGGAACAGCGAGATCGCCCCGCAGAAATTTGCGATTGCAACCATGTAGAGACATCCGGGGTACGCGTAGAGCAGCGCGAATTCGGAGGCTGCAAATCCTGTCCACCAGCGCCAGCGTCCCGATTCGATTGCCTGAATCAGGCAATAGATCATCAGCGGTCCGAAGAGGAGCGTGAAGATATAGCCGCGAAGTTCGATGGCGTAGCGCACGTGCCACGGATGCACTGAGAGCACAAAAGCGGCGATCACACCTGCTCGCGCAAAGCCAAGCCGCTTCAATAGGAGAGCGAGGGCGCCAACTGAGAGAATTCCGGCTACGAGACAAGGAAAACGGACTATCGGCTCGCTGAACTGCAGACCAACGGGTCGGGTGAGGGCACGCCAAGTTTCCAGGCAGGCTTTCGAAAGGATCGTCTGGAGTTGGTGATTGGCCGGCTTCCAGTAGTTCCAGAGCGCGATTTCCCAAGTCGCCTCCTTCAGCTTGAAGTTCTCCGTTCTTGTCGTGTCGGTATTGACCAAGAACCGCACGGTGCAGACTGGAATCCTCATCATCCCAGAGGCTCTGCGGAATGCGCTGAATTCCCCAGAAAAGCGGTCAGCGCCATGGCGCCGATCACCAACGGCCAGAACCATCGCGGGGTCGTTCGCTCGGGGAGCCAGGCGACCGAGGGCCAGCCGGGCGGGCCTCAGCCACCATCGCGCGCTGAGGCCGAGCAGAACAACAAGCAAGAGATTGATCGCCGCGGCCCACCACTCGTAGATCACCACGAAATCGCGAATCCTGAGCGCCTTGCCGGGAGCTCACTTCGACGTCCCAGGGCTTCTTTGCCGCGATAAGAAAAATGCCGATCCCGACCGCACCGATACCGCACAGCAATCTCGCGCAGAAAACCGGAGGGAATCGCAGCGCCTTCAAAGGTTATGATTCACAAAAGAAACTCGATTTTGCCGCCAATTTCTTAGCTGTAAACACGAGGCCAAATAAGAAATCGAGGAACCGGAACCGTGGCTGCGGATCAAGCAAGTCGTCAATCATGGCAATACTGTGTATCTCTCCGATGCCAGAATAAGCGGGCGAGGGGAACGAAGATTTTTTTGAACCAAGAGGGAGGCGGAAGGTGGCAGCAGCAGTGAAAGGATGCCAGCTTATCACACTCGCTAAAGAAACAGGCTGATGCGATAAGAAGAATGATTTCCGTCGCTGCCGCTGCGCTCTTCACGTCATACTCCGATCATGAGGGGCCATGCTTAACCCTCAATCCAGTCCCGCATCCTCACGAGGGCCCTTGCCCTTTCGGGCCATTGACATCGATCATAGGAACAACTAAGATTAGCGTTTAGTCGGGCACGTACACTCAACCATTATGTGGGGTCCAATTTTCAACTGCAAATGGCCTGCCAAGGTTTTTCAGGACCTCTTCACACCACAATCCGTGCCTGATCCCGAGTTCAAGCCTTTCGACCTAAAAGGGCTTCGCGCTGAGCATCGCCCCGGTTCAAACCTTTCGAGCAGCTCGCCCGGGAAGCTTGCGGCCAAAAGGGAGAACCCCGTTTCCAACGGGGAGGATAACGATCGCTGAACCTGCATCGCCGATCCGGGTTGTAGCTGGAAGCCCCCGCAGACGGCTTTGCACCGCGACGAAACGGAATAAAGCAGGTTTGGGAACGGTTCCGCGCGATTCGGCATCAATTAAAAAGGTGTGTGCGGACAGGCAGATTCATTAAGAATTTCCCATCTCTAACGAGTAAGTAGAACGCATAAAAATAAATCGGAAGAGACCACAAAAGAACCTGAAATGAAGGTTTGTCTCGCGAATCCAAAGCGGCAAGTTCTCTATCGAGATACGAAGGAACCAAAGAGAGCATCCCCCAACTCCGGGGAAAGGTTTTTTCGAACTTTCAAAATGCGTAGGAGACCTTCTCGAATCGGGTGTCGAGCAACAGAACGAAAATTCGCGAAACAAGCAACGCACAGATTGCAAGATGACACGCCAGAAAGAGCGAATTCGCGGATCGTGTGCCGGCTGCGACGCGCATTTGTTCGGCTCCCTGGGCGAGAATCCAGATCAGCGGCAGGTAAAGCGGCATGATAAAGCGATGCCCTGGACCGGTTGGCAGGTACCATCCGGTGGCCAGGACGTAGAGAGCGAACGTTGCCGAGCCGAGCAAGACGGGCAATGTGATTGGGCCTAGCAGTTCCAGGCTTCCGTGCGGACAGCACAGGCGCCCATTGCGAGGGCGAGCGCTCCAAGGCCGATGAGATAAAGGCCGCGATGCGGAAGGACTATGCGTCGTGGCTTGCCCTTGCTCTCAACCGACAGCCGCCACTTGCCTTCGGGATGAAACAACTGGCGGAGGCGAACGCCGGCACCGTTTCCCAGGCGCCAGAAGGCGTCGCCGATGTCATGGCGATGGAAGTAGCCGGTCATCGTCGGTTGCTCTTCAACGGGAAGCTCAGCCAGGCGAACCTTCCTGCAATCGGCGTACTTCTTCACGCAGGTTTCCCAGTCGTCCGCCCAGAACCAAAAACTGGGAAGGCTGTAAAACGCGCTGCCCCACGTCTTGTGGGCGTGAACGAGCCGGGGAGCGATGAGCGCAAAGTAGACCGTGACAAGAACGGCGAGCCCGACAGCGAATCGCCTCGCGCTCCAGGCCGGCGCAAGGAGGTGCCAGGGCAGACTCTGCTCCGAAAAACTGGTTCATGAGCCAGCGACCAAGCTCAGGGTTGCAAACAGTGCCAGGAAAGGCGTTGTCGAGGATTTCGCCAGCCACGCCACCGCGGCTCAGCAGGCCCAGGAGGAGATAGAGACGAACCGGATTTTCGTTCAATAAGCGCATGCCGCAAGCGCAGACGAAGAGAAAGAGCACAAGAAAAATCGCCTCAGCTCCGAAAAACGTGGAGATCGGGAGGAGCGCTGCAAGCGATGCAAGCGCGGTGCAATTGAAGGCCGCAAGCGGACCCATTCGCCGCGAAAAGAACACTCCGACAAGCGCTGTTCCGCAGATCGCGAGGATGACGTTCAGTTTCTTGCCCGTTTCAAAAAATGAAGGTTCGTTTGCGTCCGAGAAGCGCGGCGGCGAGCCACGGAAACAGGGGATTGCGCGTTCCGTCGGAGTACCAGGGATACCAAGAGCCTTCCATCTTCTCCGACATCGCGACATAGGCGCTTTGGTCGAATGGCTCTACCTCGTGGTTGGTTTGATCCGTGATTCGAAAGCCGATGAAGCCTAGAAAGGCGCAAAGCAGAAGGACCGCTGCCGCGTAGAAGAGCACCGAAGCCGGTCGCCAGGGTCCCAGAAGCGAATAACGACGCGCGGTCAATCAGGATGGACAATCTTGGCACGGTGCTCCTTGAGGCATGCAACAGCGTAGGCAAGCGTTGTCAGGAAAAAGAGGACGAGCCCCGCCAGGGCGAACAGAAGCAGCGGGCCATAGCTTCCGCGATAGCGAGAATTGTCGAGGGCATGAATCAGAGCGACGGTCAGCGCGTTGCCGGCGGGGGCCAGGAAAAACATCAGCGCGACCAGGCCGGGGAGCCGGAACGGGGCGAGAGATTTGAGAATCAGGCAGGCAGCGAGCGACGCGAAAAACGCAATCTCGATATAAAAGGCAGCTTCGCCGCCAGGCTCTCAGAATAGGCACGAAGGGCCGGAAAACCTCGAGACTCGCGGGCTGGCCCGCCCGTGCGACGACATTCTCACGGTAGCTTTGATAAAGATCTCTGACAGGCTTGCTGAACGCCTCGTCGAGTGTATCGGGCACTGTTGTGCGGACATAGTCGTAGAGTTTTCCCATTTCGATCCGCTTGCGAAAGAACGTCCCGTCATCCGGGAAAAAGAAGTAACCGAGCTGGGTCGAAGACCTTTCGGGCATACCCGAGAGGTTGATTCCAGATCGCAGACAGGAAACTGGTGCGACAGAAATCTGCGATCTGCCGTCGCGACATGGCATGTGTGTTTTCCAGGAAGGGAAACACGCGGGAGCGATACATCAGGTAATCCGGATCGAATCCGAGTCGCGGATAGTACTTCGCCAGCGTTCTGGCGGTCTGCATCTCAGGCTCAAAAACCCCGAAGAAATTCCCCGAGAAAGCGCCGTTGGTTTTCCGGCGTCGCCTCGCTTGCGAACTGGCGCTGCATATCTTCCTGGATCACGTCGGCGTGGATGGTGAACAGCGTCATTGGCAGGACGACGCGTGTTTCCGTTGTTGGAACGAAGAGCGCCTTCTCCGGGAGCAACAACGTAGCGAGGATCAGGATCAGGCCCAAGACTGGCGTCAGGAGTCGGACCGTCAGCGGGGCGGCGGTTCCGAACACGCCCGCGAACACGGGCAGTGTGGTGACCGGAACGGCGAGAAGCCAATTGGGCTTGAGCACAAACAGGGAATAGGCGAGCGGAATGGCGAGCGCGCCAAAGACGGTCGGATGCCATGAGGTCGGGAGTGTGCCAGCGAAATTTGCAATAGCTTGTGATGCAATAGAGCTGCAAAAACGCAACGAAGGCCATGATTGCCCTCCGGGCGAATCGCCAGCTCAAGCGCGATCGCGATCGGGCTGAACAGGTAGACGGCGACAACGAAGAGGCCGAGGATGACGGAGGCAATCTCAAACAGTGAATTCTTCGGGAAAAGGGTCGCCCAGGTTCTCCACGTCAGCCACATCAACACTCCGGCGACGAGCCCGAGAACTTGCTGAATGACGACGAAGCCCGAGAAGGAACCCGTGAGCCTCAGGCACGCGGCGATGAAGGCGCCATAGAGCCATTCTCTCTCAAACTGCTCGCGGAAGCCCAGTCCGCCGAGCCAGCTTAGCGCGGGATTCAACCATCCCCAGCTATCCCATTCGGAAACTGCGACCGGAGCGATTTGAAACCTCGTGACGGCCCCCAATCGCAATGAGCACGGCCAGCCCGGTCCATCCCAACAATGCTGGAGCCTTGAGCAGCCACTCCCCGCGAGACCAAGGGGACGGAGGATCGCGAAGCGGTCAAGAGGCGCCTGCTAGTTTGGCATCAAAGCGAGGCCTTTGAGCGTGTTTTCATCGAACCGCCCCGTTTGGCGGAAACCCGCGCTGGCCTGCCATGCTCTGAGAGAGGATACGAGGTAGGGAGTCGGCCTTCCATCGATCGGACCGTTGTAATAACCGAGCAGCCGAAGATTTCGTTGCGCCTCGCGGATAACGGCAATTTGTACCTCGGGGCCCACCGAGATAAACGGGCCGCCTTTGAAAACGTCCGCAAGGGCGACGTATTCCGGTGGCGGCGCGTAGGTTCGCACGGGAACACGCGCCGGCGGTCGCGGCGCGGAGATCCCCAGCCTGCGGAGCGTTTGCGAATTCATATTCCCGGTCACCTTCAGTCTTTCAGCGATCTGGTAGCGCCGGATTGCGGCCGCCGTTTGGCTTCCCATTTGGCCATCGACCATGCCATCATAGTATCCGAGTTGCTTGAGTTTGCTCTGGACGCTCCAGACAATTTCATCGGCATGGAGATCGCAAACTGAAGCCATTGCCAGGCAAAGCAAAATGCGCGCGAGCATTTTCATAGTGGGGTTCTACTCGTGGTGCCAGGCCTGTGCAAGTCGCTCGCGCATGGCCAAGAGCAGGGTCGTCATGGCCGTCGCGCAAGAATTGCCGTTCCCGGAGTCACGATCAACAGCGACGCCAGAAGGCACCAAGCGACACCGATGGCACAGATCGTACCGAGACCGGAGAGCGCTGCGTTCTGCGCAAGCACAAGGGAACCGAAGCCGGTCGCTGTTGTCAGCCCGCTCAACGCAATCGGCTTGAGCACGCCGGAAATGTTCTCCAGAGGGTCTCCCGGCTCCCTCGCGGCGAGAATAATGTGTGTGCCGTAGTCCACCCCGACACCAAGCATCAAAGGAAAGGCAAGGACATTCAGCAGATTTATCGGAACTTGCACCAGTTTTAGCGTTGCGACGGTTCCCGCGGCGGCGGCGAGGAGAGCAATCGTGTGAAGCAACCAGGAGCGCACATCCCGATAGACCACACTGAGTATGAGAAGAATCACCAGAGACACCGCCGAGCCGAAAACGAGCAGTTCTCTCGATGCCCACGCAGTCAGGGTGGCGAGCGCCTGACTCCAGCCGGTAACCAGCGCATCAGGCACCGCGGTCGTGACGATCTCGGTGATTCGTTCTCGCTGGGTTCCGGTAATATGCCGCGGAGTTCTCGCGTAGGCGATCGCGGCGCCGGAATCGGGCGAAACCATCCGGTCAAACAAGAACCACCAGGGCGACGCGCTCGATAGAAAGGCTTTCCATGTGCTCCCTGCAGCCTGCGCCCGCTGAAGGCCGTCGAAGACGTCGAATGTTTGTCGGAAGGCGGAAGGATTAACCTCGGCGGTCGCGAGCGCGTTTTCCAGAGCCGCGCGCGAGGCGCTCAAATCGCTGCGAATTGCGGCGTCCTTGTTCGCCGCCATGCGCTCCCGGTCAAGAACGAGTGCAGAGGGAGAGGAATTTGTCTCAATAAGCTTCTCCTCTTTCAAGCGCTTGAGGACGTGGTCAAGCGCGGCAAGTTGGCTGGAGTCGGGCTGCGGCAAGACGATCATCACCGGATCGAATGTGGCGGGGAATTTTTCCATCATGAGCGCCAGCGTTCTCGCCGCCGGGATATCTCGGGGCTCGAGCGAAGCGGGCGAAATGTCAAAGTGGATAACCCGCCATGGCGTCACGCTGAGAACCGCGGCTGCAATGAACAGTGGCACCGCGGCGCCCAGGATGCGATTTGGAAACTGAATGCTTTGACGCGCGAAGGTGCGAGCCGGCCCGGTCGATGCCGCGACAGAAGGTGCATTCCCGACAAAGAGGAAGAGGAACATCGGCATCAGAACGGCGCAAAGCGCCACGCCGAGCGCAACGAGAATTCCCAGCTGAGCGAACCCGCTCGATCCACTGAAGCAGAGTGCCAGAAAGCCGATTCCCGTCGTAAGGGCAACCCAGAGAATTCCCGGCTCGCAGTGGCCGATGGAATCCGCAATGGCCGTTTCGCGTTCCAGGCCCGCATTGCGACATTGAAAATACCGCTGATAAAGAAGCAGGCTGAAATCATCGCCAAGGCCGAAGAGAATCGAGCAGAAGCTGATCGCGATAATGTTCAGTCTGTCGAAGTAGAGGGCCCCGAAGGCCATGGTCGTGATCGCTGCCAAGGCGAGCAGCAGTGCGATGCCCATCAACGGAAGCAGGCGGCGAAAGCCGACCCAGAAAAGCGCTGTGACGCAGAGCAGCGATACAAGGGAAGTCGTGGTGATATCCCGCCGCATACTCCTCTCGATCTCAGCGACGTAGGCGGAGCGTCCCGTTACGCCGATCTCCGGACCGCTGGGTCCAAGTTCTCTGCGCACGGCTTCCACGAACTGGCGCACCTCCCGCATTGTCTGCTGACAAGCCTCGGCCGAGAGGTCGGCTTGGTTTGTGATGACCGGCACGATAATCGTTGTTCCGTCGGCGGAGGTGAGCGTGAATGTTTCGGAGACCGCGACAGTTTCCCAGACCGGTCTGGCCGCGCGCGCCGCGAGACCCAGGGGATCGTTCTCGAGTTCGAACCGGGCTCTCGGCGAGCCTGCGGCAGTCTGCGCGGTCAGTCGGTCGATGCGATTGCGAATGGCTTGAGGCGAAAGGTCCCCGAGAGCAGCCGCGAACTGCTCAGGCGGCAAGTTCAGCAGGAGAGGCACGAGAATTTCGTGCATTGTCTTGCGGCCGCCGGTGGTTTCCAGTGGTGGAGCGTCGAGCACGCGATGCACCCAAGGCTGGGCGTGGAGCCGGCTCAGGAACGTCTCCCTAAATGACTCACGGTCGGCTGGCGGTTCCTTCCAGTTCAAAAGGAAAGCGAGCTCCCGCGTCTGGGTGAATTCGCTGTTGAAGATCTTCAAGCCCTGGACAGCAGGATTGCCTGCGGGGAGCAAATTGAGGATATCGGAATCGAACGTATTCTTCGAGGTGATGATCCATGCGGAAGCGGCGGCCAGGATTACTCCTCCCAATCCGAGTGCGAGCGGCCTTTCGACGGTCCAGCGCGCGAGGATCGAAGAGATGCGATGCATGGAAAGGGTCGACCGCTCGACGTGCGCTACCTTGCAGCGGCGCGTCCTACACGTTGAATCGGAACTCGATTACGTCGCCGTCCTGGACGACGTATTCCTTTCCCTCCACACGAAGTCTTCCGGCCTCTCGAGCTCTCGCTTCGGATCCCAGGCTCACGAGGTCGTCGAACGAAATCGTTTGGGCGGCAATGAACCCGCGCTCGAAATCGCTGTGGATCACGCCGGCTGCCGCGGGGGCCTTGTCACCCGCGTGAATGGTCCACGCCCGTGTTTCCTTCGGGACCCGTCGTCAAGAAGGTCCGAAGACCAAGCAGATGGTAGACGGCTCGGATAAGCTGGCTCACCCCACTGTCTGCCACGCCGAGATCGGAAAGGAACTCGCGAGCCTCGAGCGGCGGCAGTTCGGCAAGTTCGCTCTCGATCTGGGCACTGATGACGATCGCCTCTACGCGGCGATCACCGGGCCCGAGCGCTTCCGAGTTCTGCGCGTCGGCATAGTCACGAACGACACGAGCATATTGACTATCGCCTCGCGCCAATTCCTCTTCCCCGACGTTGCAGGCAAAAATAGCAGGCTTGGAAGTCAGCAGAAAGAACCCTTTCAGCAGGCTTCGATCGTCATCGGAGAGTCTGGCTGTCAGGGCGGTCTTCCCGGCATCCAGATGGGGAAGAATCTTTTCGCAGAGAGCCAGTTCAGCCTTGGCAAGCTTGTCGCCGGAGCGAGCGCTCTTTTGGAGGCGTTCCGCCCGTTTCTTGACCGAGGCCAGGTCCGCCAGGATCAACTCGGTGGTGATCACCTCAATGTCTCGCACGGGGTCAATCGAGCCCGCTACGTGATGGATGTCGGCGCTTTCGAAGCAACGAACGACCTGTATGATGGCATCGACTTCGCGGATGTGGCTGAGAAACTGGTTGCCCAGGCCCTCTCCCTCGCTCGCTCCCTTCACCAGGCCGGCAATGTCCACGAATTCGATGGCAGTTGGAATGATCTTTTGAGATTTCGAGAGCACCGCGAGTTTCTCCAGACGCTCGTCGGGCACGTTAACGATTCCCACGTTCGGTTCGATCGTGCAGAAGGGAAAGTTTGCCGCGTGGGCCTTGCGGGTACGGGTGACCGCGTTAAAAAGCGTGGATTTGCCAACATTGGGCAATCCGACGATACCGGCTTTGAGCATAAGGCCGGGTAAGCTATCCCATCACGGGGAAGAGGCAAGCGCGAGGGATGTGGCAAAATGCTTTGAAGACATGGATACTCGGCAGATGAAGCTCGAAGAAGTCGTGAGGTATCAAAATGATTTGCTCCGTATCTGGGAGTTCGATGACTATCCGGATGCGCTCAACGGCCTCCAATTGGAGAACTCAGGCACGGTTGACCGAGTGGCTGCGGCAGTGGATGCCTGCGAAGCGGTCCTCGGCATGGCGGTCGAAGCGGGCGCGAACCTCTTGATCGTCCATCACGGGTTGTTTTGGGGCGGTTTGCAGGCGGCCACCGGAGCCCGCTATCGAAAACTGAAACTGGCGATTGAGAACGACCTGGCCATTTACAGCGCCCATTTGCCACTAGATGCGCATCCTCAACTCGGAAACAATGCGCTGCTGTGCAACGCGCTCGACCTTCCCGGGCCGAGGCAGCCCTTTCTGAAGATCGGATTGCAAGTCGAGGCTTTCTGTCGACCGGCAGACCCTCCTGGATCGCCTCGAGAACTCTGTTTCCGGCAAGGTGCATCTTGCCCCCGGCGGACCACCGGTTACGCGCAAGATCGGCGTGGTCACAGGCGCGGCAGGTGGCGAAATCTTCAATGCCGCCGCAGAAGGAATCGACACCTTCATCACGGGAGAGGGGCCGCACTGGTCGTTCACCGCTGCGGAGGAACTCCACGTGAACATTCTCTATGCGGGCCATTACGCCACGGAAGTCTTCGGTGTCCAAGCGCTCGCAAAATCCCTCGAGACAGGATTCGGACTTCCGTGGACATTTCTTCATCATCCTACCGGATTATAAGCAAGTGTATGATGATAACGCTTCAAGAGATATTATTTATCATGTATTCGTTATATCTCCGAGATGGATGATTTTGGCAAAAGGCAGGACGGAGGCGATTCAACTTTTCGAATCGCCTCCGTTTTCGGCTGGCTGTAAGCCGGATTCTGTTCGCTCTCTGCCGCAGAGGCTTTGAGCAACGGTCATTTGTCTTGCTCCGGCGAATTTCGTTCGCCGGAGCAGCTCTTTCGGGCTGCGACTATTACCCGGAGGTTTGATCTTCCTTTTGGAAGACCGGAGCAGGCGACCCCATGCCTCCTGTTTTGTCTTGCACCGCACGGGGTTTTTCGTGCCCCCTAGCTTTCGCTCGGGGCGGTGGGCTCTTACCCCGCCTTTTCACCCTTGCTTCGCTTAACCTTCAAAGCTTCCACGCCTCTCGGCGCAGCGCTGCGGTAGATCGAAGCGGTTTGTTTTCTGTGACACTCTCCGTCGCAAAGAACTTTCGTTCAGCGCGCCCCCGCTTTCGCAGGGCGTGCCGCCTTGTGGTGTCCGGACTTTCCTCTCCGGCATCCCTGCGGAGCCGGAGCGACCGTTCGCCATCCGAGTAGATCATAACCCAAAAGGTTGGGCTTTCAAGGCAGTGGGTTTGACCTGACGAGGCACGTCTTGTGGACAGGGAGATCGGCTGCTGTGGGGACCGCGGGCGCACTCGAATTACGCAAGCGAAACTTTCCCTCTGGCGTGCAAGTAGGGATTGACTCACGTCGCGCGGCCGATGAGCGTGCGGGTTCACCATCCGTCGATTTGGAAGCCTTCGAAATTCATCGACCCCGAAATCTTGATTGGCAGCGCGCTTCCGCGCTGCTTTATGGCGATTGGGGAACAAGCAAGGCCTATGTTATCGGCCTGGCGTTCGTTGCGGCGGGATACTCCTCGCTCCCGATCATTCTCGCAGTCTGCGTTTTGACCGCCCTTGTCGGCATGAACTACATGGTCGTCTGCCGCGCGTTTCCCGAGGGAGGAGGGGTGTATTCGGCGGCGAAGGCGCAGGGCCGTCTGTTGGCCGTGGTCGGTGCGTTGCTGCTCGTCGCCGATCTCACTGTCACAGCGGCGCTGAGCGGATGGGCCGCGTTGAGTTACATGGGTGTTCCTCAAAACTACGTCATGATCAGCACGATCGTCTGTATTCTGCTTGTTGGCGTGCTGAATTATTTCGGCCCCCGACACAGCGGAAGCTTTGCGGTGGCCCTGGCGATCCCAACGCTGCTCGTCGTGATTGCGATCATCTTGCTGGCGGTGCCGCATCTGACCTTCACTCATCTCGAGCCGTTACACGAGAACTTTGCTCACGTGTGGGTTTCTTTTGTAGGGGTCATCCTGGCCTTGAGCGGAGTGGAAGCCATCGCCAATCTGACGGGAACGTTGAGACCCGATTCTGGTTCGGTCATTGGCCGTCCCAAGGTCGGGAGATCCGCGTTCAAAGCGATCTTGCCGGTGGCGATCGAAGTAAGTCTCGGGACGGCTCTTCTCGGATGGGCCATGCTTTCCCTGCCGAAGGAATTTGCGCCCCAGATGATCGAGCGCAAGGAGGACATGCTCCGATTCCTCGCAGAGCAATATGGCACCATGGATTTTGGGGTCGCTTTCGGCCACATCTTCGGCTTCGCAGTGGGCGTAGTCTTCGCGTTGCTTCTCCTAAGCGCGGTAAACACGGCGATCGCCGCGCTGATCGGCTTACTGTTCATGATGTCACGCGAGGGCGATATGCCTCGTTCCTTCGTGAAGCTGAGCTCGCATGGCGTTCCGCTGGTTCCGCTTGCCATTTCTGTCGGTTTGCCGGTTGTCGTCTTGCTCCTCACCGACAATTTCGAAGCCTTGGCGGGCCTCTATGCCATCGGGGTTGTCGGAGCGATTTGCGTGAATCTTGGATCGTGCTCATTCAACTCCAAGATCCAGATGCACTGGCTCGAGCGCGCGATGATGCTTGGGACGTTCTTCATTCTGATCGCTGTCGAATTGACGTTGGCCAAGACCAAACATGAGGCCCTCTTTTTCGTCACGTGCGTTCTGGTGGTGGGTCTATTCCTCTGGGCTTATTCCCAGCGACTCAGCGGGACGCGAACCCTGACAGTCACCAAGGAATTCGCCGACATCGTCAAGCCGGAGGTCGTGCAGGAAATGTCCCAGATGTCCAGCCCGACGCAGAAAATTCTCGTCTGCGTGCGAGGGCTGACCCCCGTGCTGCGGTTTGCCTTTGACGAGGCGAAGCTGCGCGACGCTGCACTCTACGTCCTGTACAGTTCGGGAAATCGCGGTGCTCTATTCGGGCGGGTCCGTTCCGGGCGTGAATTGGAAGCAAGATCCCGAAGCGAGCGCGATTTTGGGCACGGCTCTTCAGATCGGAAAGCATCGGGGAGTAACGACGATTCCGCTCTTTGTCAGCGCGCCGAATGCCGCGTCGATCATCGTGGACATGGCCGCGACTCTCGGCACGGATTTCCTCATGGTCGGCGCCACGCACCGGGGCGCGATGACCAAGCTGCTTCGGGGAAGCGTCGTTTCGGAGGTTGCCGGAAGCCTTCCAGACAACATCCAACTCGTTATCTACGGCTGATTGCGGTCCTGCTCAGAACTTCCCGTCCTGCTCGAAGCCGTATGCTCGAAGTTGTCAGCCTGGAGAGCCGGAAGCTCCCGCAGAAAGATTTCCGCCAGGATCTTGGCTGCCTCTTCGACGTGAATCACCTGCCCGGATTCTCTCTCAAGGCATGTCATCTCCACGTCGGCGATCCCGCATGGCGTAATGTGCTGGAATGATTCGAGTGAGGATGGCGTCACATTAAGTGCAAGCCCGTGCATCGTCACCCAACGGCGCACGCCCACGCCGATGGATGCAATTTTTCTGGGACCAACCCAGACGCCGGTGAGTCCCTCCCGGCGACCGCTTTGCACTCCGAACGCACTGCAGGTGGCAATAATGACTTCCTCCAGAAAGCGCATGTAACAATGGAGGTCGCGCCCGTGACGCACGAGATCGATTATGGGATAGGCGACGAGTTGTCCTGGGCCGTGCCACGTGGCCTTGCCTCCGCGATTGATTTCGAAAACGGGGTGAGGAAGGGCCTGCGGGCTTCGCAGACTCGATTGATCGCGGGTGCGGCCGATGGTGTAGACGGGCTCGTGCTCGAGAAGCAGTAACTTCTCACTTCCGGCCTCCGCGAGATATTCGCCGACGAGCCGGTTCTGCAGCTCGAGCGTTTCCGCGTAGTCGGCGCGGCCGAGCCATTTGATTTCGATCGGCTTCACGGTCGCCTAGATTGTCGGGAGCTGCATCTTTCTGGCGCGCGCGGCATCCAGCGCGTGAAAGTGGGTAATTCCTATCGCGATGGCGTCCGCGGCATCTGCCGGCGGGGTCTGGCGCATTCCGAGCAGTACCCTGACCATGAAGGCAACCTGTCGTTTGTCCGCAGCCCCGCGGCCCACCACCGCTTGTTTAACGCGACGCGGAGCATATTCGTGCACGGGCAAACCGTGCCTTGCCGCTGCGAGGATTGCGGCACCGCGCGCGGCACCCAGCGTAATTGCGGTTTGGTAGCTTTGGACGTAGATGATGCCCTCAACCGCCATGGCGTGCGGATCATGCCTGCGGATGATTTCAGAAAGCTCTTCGTGAAGTGCGAGCAGGCACCCGGAAGCGTGCACGCGAGAGGCGTTCCGAATGACCCCGTAAGCCGAGCAGGAAAGCTTCTGCTTGTCCCTGGTGAGCACGGCATAACCGGCCACTCGCAGAGCAGGGTCAACGGCGACTATCGTCTCGGGGGACATTGGCGAGCATTTCCTTAATTCTTGCGAGAACGACCTCGGTTTCCAAACTTGAAAGCAGGCCGTCTGCCGGCTGAAGCACAACCACTTCTTCATTTGCCGGCGCCCAAACTTTGGGGTTTGTGGGGCCGAAGAGCAATAGACAAGGAATCCCGGTCGCCGCCGCCAGGTGGGAAATCCCGCTGTCATGCCCGACAAACAGCGCGCATTGGGAGAGAATTGCGCCAAGCATGGGAAGGGGAAGGCTTTCCAGAACCGTCTGTCGCTCCGCGGAGTTGGCTCGCTTCATGGAACAAAGCTGCCTGGAGTCGCTTTCGCCTCCGACAATGAGAAAATGGCCCACACCCGAATGATCGAGCAGTCTGCGCTGAATCAGTAGCAAGCGCTCCAGGGGCCAATTTTTCCTGTCACTGCCACTGCCTGGATGGATTGCCACGTATGGGCCGGGCAGGTGTGCGAGCAGGGCTTTCGCTTCGGCCAGGTCTCGGGGCGAAGGAAAAATGCGGGCGGCAGGGTTTTCCAGCCATAGAGCGAGCTGCTCGAGTGGTCTCGCGAGCTGGCGGGCCGCGTGGGCTTCTTCGGTAATTTTCGGCGATGCGGAAATCAGTTTCTTGACGCCCGCTCTTCGCAATCCGCCACCGAAGAGTCCATCCGGGTCATGAATGTAGCTAATGACCTGTTCAAACGTGGCGAAATAGTCGCAGAGCGCGCGATCAAGCGCCGCTCCGGGATGAAAAAAACCAGCCAGAGGAGCGGAGTCGATCGAGCGCGTCGAATCCGCATAGTAGCGCCCTTCGGCGAGAACGGCGATGTGACGATGCCCGAGGATGTCGAGAGTGCATTTGCGAAAGCTTTCGCGAAGCAGTCTAATCGCCGGCAAGGTAAGAATAAAATCGCCCAGCGCCCCGCCCCGGATTACGAGAATGCGGCCCGGCATCTGCCTGGAACCCGATCTATGGTGTACCCGTAAACTGGGCAGCGCCCATTGCTCCTTGACCTTCCCAGGAAGCCGGTCTGTTCCACGGAATGGTTCCTCCGGCCTCCATTTCGGCTCGTCTTTTCTCATCCTGAGCACAGCCGCCGAGCCACAATACGAAGAGGCAGCACATCGCAACAGCGATTTGACGCATGATGAGCCTATTCCTTGGCGGCCTGATAGATGACGTCGTCGCCAGGAGAGATTGTCGCGCCCTGTGGAACACTGTTTGCGACAATATCGGCGATGGACGTGGAGGGTTCAACTGACGTCACGCGAACTTTTCCCATGAATTGCGTGCCGCGCTTAACCAGCAACTCGGCATTGTTCACGACACCGTTCCTGTCCCCGAGGTTCAGGACGACGAAATTCCAGGCGGGGTTGACCGCGAGAATCCTGCCTTGGAGTCCGTTTCGCATTCTCTGTTGAGCACGGTCTTGTTCCTTTTTCGTCAGGGCGGAAAGCTGGGAGCGCGAGGAGTCCAAGTCCGACTGCAGCTTGGCGATGAGAGTCTGCTGTTCGGCCAATTGCGCCTGTTGATCGGACGTCGGCTCTGCGGTTGTCGAAGAGCCGGCAGCACCCCGTTGCTCCAATTCCTGAGTTTTGGACTGGAGGTCGCTCGTCAACTGCGCAATCTGGGCTTCAAGTGCTGTCTTATCATTGCCCAGCGCAGCCGCCTGACCCTTGGTTTTTTCAAGGTCGCTTTGAATCGCAGAAAGTTTCGCTGCGAGCTGATCTTTTTCAGAGGCAGTTGTCGCCAGATTCTGAGAAGCGGACTTGAGATCACCCTGGGTCTTGGCCAACTGCGTACGGGCCTGATTGGCAGCGACTTCCGTGTCGACCAGGCTCTTCTTGGCTTCCTGAAGCTTGCCATAATTCAAGTAGCCTAAAACGGCCGACGCCGCCGTCAGGACGATGGAAAGAACGACAAGGAATTTTCCCATAACTGGAGGTATTTGCTAGAGGCGAAAACGCAAGCGGGATCAGTAGCAGATCGCTTTTTGTACCGCAAGAGGCAAAATCACACAAGCATCTTTGGGATTGCCAGACCGGAGAAGCGGGTTAGTCTTGAAATTGCCAGGGACTATGGACTGCAGACGGAAGAACCCCGCCAGGGCAGGAATGCAGCAACGGTATTTTGCTTTGCTTTGCTGTAGTTCTCTGGCGCTTCCTTGACTCCCTTCCTTGGAGAACTACTCTTAATTTAGATGGACTTGAACGTCTTAGAGCGCGTGCGCGAAAGCCTGCAAGAGTTCCTGACGGAAAAAGGATTGCGGCGCACCGTCCAGCGCGAGGCGATTATTGATGCGGCGTTCGGAACGAACGAGCATTTTACAGCGGAGGAACTGCTCGTGATGGCGAAGCGGATCGAGAAATCGGTTTCACGCGCGACCGTTTATCGCACGCTGCCGCTTCTGGTGGAGAGCGGCTTGTTGCATGAAATCGACCTCGGTTCGGACACCAAAATCTATGATCCGAATTTTGTCGAGCATCCGACGCACAATCACCTGATTTGTATTGACTGCGACAGAATCATCGAATTCGAGGACATCAACATGGAGTTGTTGGAGAACTGCATCACCAGACGTCTCGGCTTTTCGCCTACGAACAAGGCTGTAACGATCGAGGGGCATTG
This sequence comes from uncultured Verrucomicrobiae bacterium, assembly GCA_963784465.1. GTDB lineage: Bacteria > Verrucomicrobiota > Verrucomicrobiia > Chthoniobacterales > Terrimicrobiaceae > DASTFP01. Next base: position 41,037 of record CAWASQ010000061.1, on the reverse strand, counting down.
CGATGAGCTAAAGCTGAAGGGAACCTGTCGCAATCAGAAGCGACCGAAGTTGTAAAAACTCATGTGGAAGGGACGCTTCCAGCAGGAGACCTCCAGCCTGCTGAAGAGCTACAGCGAATCGGTTTCCTTCGACTGGCGGCTTTATCGGCAGGACATTCGAGGGAGCGTCGCGCATGCCCGGGCTTTGCGCAACGCGGGCATCCTTAGTGAAGAGGAGCTCGGAAGCATCGAGGAGGGCTTGCGGGAGATCGAAGCTGAAATCGCTTCCGGCCGCTTTCCGTTCGATCCGGAGCTTGAAGACGTGCATATGAACATCGAAGCGCAGCTGACGCGACGCATTGGCGACGCGGGAGCAAAGCTGCATACAGCCCGCAGCCGCAACGATCAAATCGCCCTCGACCTTCGTCTTTATCTGCGCGACGAAATCTCCACCCTCTGCGATCTGGTCGCGGCTTTTCAGAAGGCTCTCGTTGGCGTCGCGGCAAGGCACGCGGGCACCTTGATGCCCGGATACACCCACTTGCAGCGCGCACAGCCCGTATCTGTTGCCCATCATTTGCTCGCCTACGTGGAAATGGCTGCCCGTGACGTGGGACGGCTGCGCGATTGTGCGAAGCGCCTTGATTGCATGCCGCTCGGTTCAGGCGCGATCGCGGGATCCACGATCGTGCTAGATCGCGAAGCGATGGCCCGAGAGCTCGGTTTCTCTGCCGTGACTCAGAATAGCATGGATGCCGTCTCGGATCGCGATTTTGGCTGCGAGTTCCTTTCGGCACTCGCGATCCTCGGGATGCATCTTTCCCGATTGAGCGAGGACGTCGTTCTCTGGGCATCGGCAGAGTTCGGGTTTGTCGAACTGAGCGACCGGCACACGACAGGTTCGAGTCTCATGCCGCAGAAAAAGAATCCCGACATCGCTGAGCTCACACGCGGCAAGACGGGGCGACTCTATGGAAATCTCATCTCCCTCCTCACCACAATGAAGGGCTTGCCGCTCGCATATAATCGCGATATGCAGGAGGACAAGGAAGCGATCTTCGACTCCGTGGACACAGCAAAGGCCGCCCTTCAAGTTTTCGCCGAGATGATCGACAGCGCCTCTTTTCTAGGTTTCAGGACAGCAGAGGCAGCCTCGGATGCAAGTCTTCTTGCCACAGACCTGGCCGACCGTCTTGTGCTTGGCGGCGTGCCGTTCCGGAAAGCCCACGAAATTGTGGGCAGGCTCGTTTCTACCGCGGAGCAGCGGGGGCTTTCACTCGACGAGCTTGAACCGCAGGAGTTCCTGAACGCCGCACCCATGTTGACCCCCGAACTGGTGCGGGACACCCTCGATGTGAGCAAAGGGCTATCGGCCCGCCGGGCTCCCGGCGCACCATCGCCCGAAAACGTTGCGCAACGCCTGGCGCATTGGAAGAGAACTTTGCAATGAAGCCAGGCCCGGACCAGAACTGGCGGGTGCTCGGAAGTGAAACACTCTGCGATACACCTTATCTTCGAGTGTATCGGGAGCATGTGGCCACGCCTTCGCGTCCGGGCGGAGTCACCTGGATGGTCGCCCGCCGGCACACAGCCTCGGTGGTTGCCCCTCGCACGGTGACCGGCAAGTTTATCCTGATCCGGCAGGAGCGAATCGCCGTCCAGAGGGTGCTTTGGGAATTTCCCGCCGGACAGGTGGACGGAGAGGTCAACGAAGTGAGCATCTATCAAACGGCTCTGCGCGAACTCGGCGAGGAAGCGGGTGTTTCGTGTTCGAGCGATTTGATTCCTCTCGGCTGCTTTTTCTCGTCGGTGGGCTTTACCGACGAGTGCTGTCACCTGTTCCTTGCGAACGATGTCGTTCCGAGAGCGGAAGGCTTCGATCACGATGAACACGAGGCGATCCTGGCCGTGGGCGAGTTTTCCGCGGAGGAGTTGACCGAGCTGGTCGCCGCCGGGGAGATTGTCGATTCGAATACTCTCGCGACCTATGCGAGATTGAAGGCGCGGAGCTTTATTTGATGAATTGGCGGCGCTTCTTTGATTTTCGCGAATTGCGCGACGACCCGAAGCCATTTCTCGATCATCTGGAGGATCTCCGGCTGATGCTCATCAAGATGGCTGTGGTGCTGGGCTTGATGACGGCGATCGCCTTTGCCTTTCAAAAAACCATCGTGGAGATCATCGAGCGGCCTCTCCTGGCCTTTGATCCCGATCGAACCAGTCTTACAAATTTCGGGGTGGCCGACCCGCTCACCATTGCCATTGAGCTTTCCTTTTATGCGGGTTTGGTCATGGCGTTTCCGCTCCTGGTGCTTTTTCTGGCAGAGTTTGTCTTGCCGGCTTTGACTCAGAAAGAGAGGCGTATGCTCTATCCGGCGGCGGCCGCATCGTTTGGCCTTTTTCTGACGGGCGTGCTTTTCGCCTACTATTGCGTGCTGCCGCCGACCCTGGACTATTTTTTCAACTACTCGAAGTCGCTCAACTGGAGGCCGCAGTGGAGCGTGCGGGAGTATTTTTCGTTCACCACGCAATTCGTGATTTCCTTTGGCCTGGCATTTGAGTTGCCGTTGGCCGTGCTGATCCTTGTGAAACTGGAGATCCTGAGCTACGAAGTCCTCCAAAAGACTCGGGCGTTTGCCGTGTTGATCATCCTCTTTCTTGCCGCCATCATCACTCCGACCACCGACATGCTCACGCTGATTCTGATGGCGGGGCCAATGTACTTGCTTTACGAGGGATGCATCCTCATCGCCTGGTTCCTGGAAAGGAAAGCGCGGCGTCAATCCCTGGCGGCGAACTCGACTCGCGGGTAGGCCTCGAGATGGCCGGCCACGACCGCCGCGAAAACCGCTCCGAATTCCTGGAGCTTTCGTTCCCCCACGCCGGAGATGCCGCGCATGGCATCCCGCGTTGCAGGGATAGCGCCGCGCCATCTCGCGCAGGGTAGCGTCGCCAAAGATGACGTAAGCCGGGACGCCCCGTTCGTCGGCGAGACGCTTGCGAAGCTCACGCAGACGCCCGAATAGGACTTCGTCGCATTCGATTTCTCCAGCGCGGCGCGCGGGACGTTTGGCCTTCGGCCGGACCAGGGGCTTGGTGAGCATGATGATGCTGCGGGAGCGCAAGGCGTCGAGTCCGCTCGCCGAGATTTCAATGATCGGGAAATTCTCCTCCGGACTGGACAATGTATCCCAACCGGAGCAGTTCACGTCCGATCGCGGCCCATTCGGGGCGGCTCAATTCATCGCCGATTCCGTAGGTGGTCAATTTGTGATGGTTCCAGCGGCGGACCTTGTCGGTTTCCGCGCCGGTGAGCACTTCGACGACGTGATTCAATCCGGTGCCGAACCGGCTCGACTGCCGGATCCGGTAGACGCAAGAGAGGAATTTTTGCGCCAATGTCGTCCCATCGTAGGTCGCGCGAGGTTCGAGGCAGTTGTCGCACCCTCCGCAATTCTGCGTGGGAAACTGCTCGCCGAAATACGCGAGCAGCTCTCGTCTCCGGCAAGTGGCACATTCTGAATAATGGATCATCTGGCGGAGCTGCGTGCGAGCTGCCTGTTGTTCGTGGGGATCAGAGATCTCGTCGATGAAATGAGTCTGCTTGGCGGCATCACCCGCGCTGAACAGTAGGAGGCAGTCCGCCGGGAGACCGTCGCGACCCGCGCGTCCGGTCTCCTGATAGTAGCCTTCGAGGTTCTTCGGGAGGTCGTGGTGGATGATCCAGCGGACGTTGGGCTTATTGATGCCCATGCCGAACGCGATCGTCGCACAGATAATTCGCGTTTCATCACGGAGGAAAAGATCCTGGTTTTCGGCGCGCGTAGGAGTGTCGAGACCCGCGTGATACGCTCTTGCGGCCAATCCACGCGATTCGAGGGACGCGGCCAGGCGCTCGGCACTCGAACGGGTGGCGCAATAGATGATTCCGCTGTCATCCTTTCGCCTGGCAATGAAATCCAGGATTTGCCGGAGTGGCTGGTCCTTTGGAACGACACTGTAGGAAAGGTTGGGCCGGTTGAAGCTGGCCACAAACACGGCCGGATCCCGGAGACGAAGGTGGCTGACGATGTCGCTCTTTACGCGGGCCGTCGCGGTCGCCGTAAACGCCATCACCGGGATGTTCGGAAGAATGGATCGTAGCTCGCCAAGCTGGCGATACTCGGGGCGAAAATCATGGCCCCATTCTGAAACGCAATGCGCCTCATCGATTGCCAGCGCGGCCACGTTCCACGAGCGAAGGTTTCCTTTCCAATCATCAAGCATCAGCCGCTCGGGCGCAACGTAGAGCAAGCGAAACTCGCCGGTGTACAAGCGGCGAAGGCGGTCTCTCGCCTCGGTCGCGCCAAGGGTAGAGTTGAGGAAGGTTGCCGCGACGCCGGCGGCCCGAAGCTGATCGACCTGATCCTTCATGAGGGCGATGAGCGGCGAGACGACCACGGTGAGCCCCTTGCGGAGGAGGGCGGGAAGTTGAAAGCAGAGGGATTTTCCGCCACCCGTGGGGAGAAGCGCGAAGACATCGCGCCCGTCGAGGCCGGCCTGGATGATCTCTTGTTGCAGCGGGCGGAATTCGGAATAGCCGAAAGTATTCTGGAGCACTTTGAGCAGGTCGGACATTGAGGGCATCGATGATAACACCCCGCGCGTCCGAGGCATGAAGAATCAATCAGAATGGCACTTTTCGTTCTCGCGCTCTCTTCTGGGTCGAAAACGAAAAAGCCCCGACGCCATTGAGCGTCGGGGCTTTCTTCGCGGGAGGGAAATTCCAGCCTGGGACTACAGCTTCATCTTGATCATTGCGTCGTGCTGCTCATCGGTGCAAGGGGCATTGAGCGGAACGTCGGTTGATTTTCCGCTTGAACCAACGAGGCCACTTTCAAGGAGGTACTCCTCGAGTTCTTCGCCGCTGACGTCAGCAAGCATCTGGCCGTTGACAACTACGCACGGTGATAGCGGCTGACCGCTTACCTGTTCCATTTCGAAACGATATTCCGGATTCTTGATGATGTCCTTTTCCTTGTAAGGGAGGTCATACTTCGCGAGAACGGCGCGAACGCCATTGCTCCATCCGCAGTAGGTTTTCAAGTAAGCGGTTATTTCGATGTTTTCCATAGTGTAGAATTTACGCCGATTCGGGAGGGGCGCTCACTTCTTTTTTCTTGAATCGCCCGGGCGATACTCTTCCTCGGCAACTTCGAAAGCCTGGGCCAGGCCGACCATGTCCTCGCCCGGCCGCAAAGTGTCGAGTGTCTCGGCCTCGCGACGTAGGGCGTCATGATCGTAGTTCGCGGCCTTGATGGAAAGACCGATGCGGCGCTCGGCCTTGTCGACCTTGATAACGCGCGCCTCAACTTCCTGACCAACCTTGAGCGCATCTTTAACCTTTTCCACCCGATCTTCGCTGATCTGCGAAATGTGCACGAGGCCGTCAATGTCATCCTGCAGCTGAACAAACGCCCCGAAATTAGTGATCTTTGTGACCGTTCCTCCGACAAGATCGCCGATCTTGAATCGGATATCGATTTCCTTCCAGGGATCATCCTCGAGCTGCTTGATACCGAGGCTGATGCGTTGGTTGACCTTGTCGATGTCGATGACAACGGCTTCGATCTCATCGCCTTTCTTGAGGACTTCGCTTGGATGATTGATCTTTCGCGTCCACGAAAGGTCTGAGACATGTATCATGCCATCGATCCCTTCCTCGAGTTCCACAAAGGCGCCATAGGCCGTCATGTTGCGCACCGTGCCCTTGACCTGTTTGCCGATCATGTAACGGACTTCAATCTCATCCCACGGATTGGGCTCGAGTTGTCGGACACCTAGCGAGATCTTCTGTTCGTCCTTGTTTACCCCCAGGACAACGGCTTCAATGTCCTGCCCGAGCGAGAGCACGTCTGACGGGCGGGCGACGCGTTTGGTCCAGGAAAGCTCCGAAACGTGGATGAGCCCCTCGACCCCCTCTTCGATTTGGACGAACGCACCGTAGGGCATGAGGCTGATGACCTTGCCCTTGACCCTTTGGCTGACGGGAAAGCGTTCTTCGATGCGGTCCCAGGGATTGGCCTGCATTTGCTTGATGCCCAGGGAAACGCGTTCCTTCTCCCTGTTGATATCGAGAACCTGCACTTCGATATGCTGGCCGACCTTGAGAAGCTCGCCCGGATGAGTCAGCCGGGCCCAGGACATGTCGGTCACATGGAGCAGCCCGTCGATTCCGTCGAGATCGATGAACGCGCCAAAATCCGTGATATTCTTAACTGTCCCGCTGACCCTGTCGCCGACATTGACGCTGCTCAGGAACCTGTGGCGCTTTTCCGCGCGTTCCTGCTCGATGATCTCTCTTCGACTGAGAACCACGTTCTTGCGGTCTTCGTTGATCTTGACGATCTTGAAATCGTAGGTGTTTCCGACGAATCCCTGCAAATCCTTGGGAGGAACGATGTCGATCTGGGAAGCGGGCAGAAAGGCCTCGACGCCGACGTTGACCGTGAGGCCGCCTTTTACAACTGCCTTGACCTTTCCCTTGATGAGGCCCTCGCCCTTAAAGACGGAAACGATCTTCTCCCAGTTCTGGCGGGCGGCGGCTTTTTCCTTCGAAAGGACGACCATCCCCTCATCGTTTTCAAGGCGTTCCAGCAGGACCTCGATCTCATCACCGACTTCAACTTCCGAGGGGTCTTCGAATTCACTCGCGGGGATGACTCCCTCGCTTTTGTAACCAATGTCTACGAGAAACTCGCGTGGCCGGACTTCGAGAATGTGCCCCTTTACGATGCTACCCTCGCGGTAATTCTTGACCGAACTGGCAATCAGTTCCTGCAGATCTGCCATAATGGCTATTTTTTTGTTTTGGTTGGTGTTCAATGAGCCCGATCCGCCTTCTTTCAGCCAAAATCTACGCGTCAACCGAATTCCTCATCCGGTTACTAACGGGCTGGTTAGGATATGGAATCATCACCAGAAAGCAAATAAAATAAGCGCTATTTCCAGCGCCGCAGAGATTCCTCGTGCAGATGCCGTTGGCGAATCCATCGCGAGATCATGCCGTATTTTGGTCCGAAGAGGTAAGCGAGGACGAAGAACACCCCAAGGACCATCACAATGGCGGGGCCCGACGGGATGTTTGCCCAGAACGAGATCAGCAACCCGATGACACCCCCAACCATGCCAAGGACCGCTCCGCCCCATGACATTGCAGCGTAGGAGTCACATAGAAGGTAAATGGTCGCCGCGGGAAAAACCAGGAGACCAAGGGACAGAAGCACCCCAACGGCCTGCAGCGAAGAAATCATTGCCAGGACGATAAGGACGACGATCAAGGCGAGAAGTGGGCCAACCTTTACGCCCTGGGTGCGCGCTACGGAGGCTTCGAAAAGAGCCAGCAATAGCGGTCGCTGGAGGGCCACCAATGTTAGCAGAGTTATGGTGCTGATCGCATAGCTCGTCCATAGGTCGCTGTCGGCAATTCCCAGAATATTGCCGAAGAGAAAGTGCTCCAGGCTCACTTGCACGCGGGCGTGCTTGATGAGCGCTATTCCCAGACCAAAGGCTAGAATGTAAAGCGCGGCCACGGCGGTCTCATCTTTCATTCGCGAGCTGCTGGCGATAAAATGCCCGCCCAGAGCGACGAAGGTCGCGGCGAAGAGGCCTCCGAGCAGCAAACCGCCTGTATTCAGGCCGATGAGTATCGCTGCGAGCGCAAGCCCGGGAAGCATCGAATGGGAAAGGGCGTCGGCAACCAGGGCGAGTCGACGCAGGACGACGTAAGCGCCGAGGAAACCGTTGGTGAACCCGATCAGAACGCAAGCGAGCAGCGCTCGACGCATGAACTCGTACTGAAAGGGCTCTGTAATCCAGCTCATTCCCTGTGTCCGCTAAATATTCTCGTGGAATATGCCCGATCAATGTTTTGCTCGGTCAACGTTTCCGCCGTCTTGCCGAAGGCGACGAGTTCCCCGTTGAGGATGATGATGTGATCGAAGAGCTTTGCGGCGTCGGCGAGATTGTGGTGCGACACGATTACAAGCTTGCCGGATTCTCTCAGCCGTTGAATGGCTTTTGCGAAGGCTGCGGCGGAATTCTTGTCGAGACCACCAAAGGGCTCGTCCAGCAGGTAAATCTCGGCTTCTTGTGCCCATGCACGGGCAAGGAAGGCACGCTGCTGCTGTCCCCCGGAGAGCGCCTTGATCTGCCTGTCCGCAAAGGCGGCAAGTTCCGCCACATGGAGGGCTTCCTCGACAACGTCGTCATCTCGAGAGCCAAAAGGTTTCCACGTTCCAAGCGCGGAATAACGGCCCATTTCGGCCAGCCCGCGCACAGTAATGGGAAAATCCCAGTCCACAGCTTCCCTTTGGGGCACGTAGGTGATCAGCCCATCGCCGATCTTGCGCCCCTTGAATTGGATCCGCCCGGTCTCGAGAGGCAGCAGACCGGCCAGCGCCTTGAGCAGCGTGGTCTTTCCGGCGCCATTCGGCCCCAGCAGGCCCGTGCATGAACCAGTGTCAAGGCGCGCGCTGAGGTGATGCACCGCGGGAATCCGGTGGTAGGAAACGGTCAGGTCCTCGATGACCAGATCGTCGTTCATCGCTGGGCTTCGGGCACGGTAAAGACATCCCGCACTTCTTCCGCGCCCCAAAAGGATGCCTCCGTCAAGAGCCCGCTTTCGTCGAAGGCCCGGACTCGCAGCGCTGCTGTCGCGGTCCCGTTCCACCTGGCCGTCACGAGAAGATCGGCCGCCGAGTTCGAAGGAAGTTGGATCATGCCGGAGAAACTTCCCCCGGAATGCCCGGGCGAGATCAGTTCCCGGCCAAGATAGCTTGCCCCTATTGCCCGGGCTGCCGGCGCCGTCTCGATTTCCAAGGTTACTTCTCGTTGCGTGCTTCGGGATTCAGGCGCCGGAGCTGGCGCGAGAGAGGGTGCATCAGCGCGCGTGAGCACCCAAATCGGAATGGCGAAGACCGCGAGAATCGCGGCCATAAGCGAGAAGCGAATCCAAGGTGTGCCGCGCATCGAATCCTCACACGGAAACCCATACCGCAGCCGAGTGGTTCATGATCGTCAAACGCACAATTGCAAACTGCATGCATCAAGATTGGTGGTAAGCCCTTAAAATGCAACCTTATTGCATCAGCACCATTTTCTTTCCTTGTGCCATCTCAATGCGTCAGCAGCGCAAAGTTACTTTTGTAGCTGAGCATCATTTGCGCGTTTGACTTCTAAGATCTCTATGATGGTATGCGACGAGCCATGATCGAAATCCACGGCTTGGTCCCCCAAAAACACTGTTCCACAGGAGATTCGGAAGGCTCCCTCTCAGCGAGGGAACCCGTAGCGATTGTGGATTCACGATTCAGAAGTTCCATCGCCCAGTATTAGTCGCGAGAATTGTCAACACTGTTCCCTATGAAAAAAATCATTGCTGTCACCTCCTGTCCCACCGGCATAGCGCACACAATCATGGCGGCCGAGGCCCTGAAGAAAGTTGCCTCTTCTCTTGGTCACCAAATCAAGGTGGAGACGCAGGGCTCCGCCGGGAAAAAGGGCGTCTTCACCGAGGATGATATCGATCAGGCAGACGTCGTGATTCTGGCCACGGATATTCGCATCGAGCCTGCGCGGTTCAGAGGGAAGCCGATTCTGGAAACGTCGACGAGCGAGGCAATTCGCAATACACGGGACGTGATCAGCTCGGCCTTGGCGCTGCTCCCGCGGGAACAGGTTCCCGAAGTTCCGGTCCAGCGGACAGAGACCGCCGCGGCAGCACCGGCAGCAGCCGCAGCGCCAGCTGCCGCCTCCGCCGGAGGCAAGCGATTCGTGGCAATAACCTCGTGTCCAACTGGCATTGCTCACACCTTCATGGCAGCAGCGGCTTTGGAGAAGGCCGCCAAGGCCCTCGGGCATACGATCAAGGTCGAAACACAGGGTTCCGTCGGGGCGAAGAACCAGCTTACGCCCGAGGACATCGCGGCGGCGGACGCGGTAGTGATCGCCGCGGAAACCAACGTTGACACGTCTCGCTTCGCGGGCAAACGCCTTTTGATGACGAGCACCAAACAGGCCATGCACGCCGGACAGGATGCTCTCAAAAATGCACTTGAGCAGCCCGTGGGCGGAGCGGTCGGCGGAGATCTCGCCGGCGCGGTCGAGAGGGCGAAAGCCGAGCGCGCAAAAGCGCGCACCGGACCGTACAAACACCTGATGACCGGCGTCTCCTACATGCTGCCGCTCGTGGTCGCTGGCGGACTCGCCATCGCGCTGGCATTCGCAATCGGTGGCATCCAGGAGGGAGCGTATCCGGAGGGCTCGCTGGCTGCCTCGCTGATGAAGATCGGCGGTGACACCGCATTTCGTCTATTTATCGCGGTTTTTTCAGCGTTTATAGCCTACTCAATCGCTGATCGTCCGGGTATAGCCCCCGGTTTGATAGGCGGCTTCCTGGCGCAGAGTCTCGGCGCGGGTTTTATCGGGGGTATTTTCTCGGGTTTCCTGGCCGGCTATCTTACTAAGTTTCTCGCCGACAAGATCCGGCTGCCTGGGACCCTGGAGGGACTCAAGCCCGTATTGATTCTTCCGTTCTTGTCGAGCCTCGGGATTGGTCTGCTCATGATTTACGTCATCGCGCCGCCAGTTACGTGGTTGAACAACACGATGAACGCCTGGCTGCTGGGCATGCAGGGGGCCAATGCCATCGTGCTCGGCTTTATCCTGGGAGGGATGATGGCCGTTGACATGGGTGGGCCTATTAACAAGGCCTCGTATGCTTTCGCAGTGGGACTTCTCGCGAGTAAGATTTACGCGCCCATGGCTGCGGTGATGGCTGCGGGAATGACCCCGCCGCTGGGACTTGCCCTGGCGTGCTTCCTCTTCAAGAGCAAATTCGACCTCGAAGAACGCGAGGCCGCTGGTCCGGCCCTGGTACTTGGTCTCTCATTCATCACGGAGGGCGCGATTCCATTCGCGGCGAAGGATCCGATTCGCGTCATTCCGGCGCTCATTGCCGGGCTCTGCGATCACAGGCGCGATTTCCATGGTAGGCGGAATACAGCTTCTGGTCCCACACGGTGGAATCTTCGCGGCGTTGATTCCCGGGGCGGTTTCGAACCTCTTTCTCTACGCAATCGCCATTCTTGTGGGAACAGTCGTCACCGCGGGAGTGCTCTTCTTCATCAAACGCCCCGTAACCGAGCCGATGCCCGCCCTGGCATGATGTGGCTCGCCCGACAGGAAATGATTCGCAACCCACAGAACAGGAAAGAAATTCGACCCCATGATTCAGCTGACCACTAAGAACGTTAAACTCGGTGCTCGCGCCGCGAACAAGAACGAAGCCATTCGTGCTGCCGGCCAGGTCCTGGTAGATGCGGGCTGCATCGAGCCCGGTTACATCGAGAGCATGATCGGGCGTGAGGGGCAGGCGAACACCTATTTGGGTAATGGCATTTCCATCCCGCACGGTATGGCCAAAGACCGCGAACTGATCCGTGCGACTGGCATCTCGGTCGTCCAGTTGCCCGAAGGGGTCGAATGGGGACCGGGTAAGGTTGCGCATATCATTGTGGGAATCGCTGCCAAATCGGATGAGCATCTGGGCATTCTCGCTGCGCTCACGGATGTGCTCGATGATCCAGCCAGGGCGGAACTTTTGTCGAAGACCAAGGATCCGAACGACATCATCACCGGGCTCAATCGAGAAGCCGCAGAGTCCGGCGCGGCACCTGCAGAGGCTGCTCCGCCACCGCCCGGGGCACATCATGTGGACGCGAAGATCGTGGGCAGTGCGGGAATGCACGCGCGTCCTGCGACGGTTTTCGCCGATCTTGCCAGTCAGTTCCAGTCGGACATTCGCGTGCAGTATGGCATCAAGATCGCGAACGGAAAGTCCATGGCGGCAATCCTCAAGCTTGGAACTCCGTGCGGCGAGGCGATCCGCATTATCGCCTCGGGCCCGGATTCGGAAGCGGCGCTCAAAGCGTTGAAGGAGGCGGTCGATAGCGGCCTTGGAGATGTGGAGGAAGTGAAGGAAGTGATCTCCGAGGCTGACAAGTGGGTTCCTGTGTCGGGCGGGCACGCCTTGACGGGAGTGTCCGCGGCGCCGGGGGTAGCCATTGGCAATCTCTATCAATTTCAGACGACCCACATTGTTGTCGAGGACAAGCCAAAAGACGTCGCTTCGGAGGAACTGGCGCTCAAACAAGCGATCGCAACGGCTAACGAACAAATTTCCGACATTTACGAGCAGGTAAAAAAACAGTCCGGACAGGGCAAGGCAGCAATCTTCCGTGCCCACCTCGCGCTTCTCAACGATGCCGAGATCTACCTGGAAGTTTGCAATCAAATTGAAGCTGGCCACAGCGCGGCGTGGTCCTGGCAGCAAGCTATCGAGCGCCGAGCCTTAGAGCTGAAGCAGATTGAGAATGAGCGGCTCGCCGAGCGAGCCGCGGACTTGCACGATATCGGACAGCGCGTTCTGCGCCTGCTCGCGGGCGCGGAACAGGGCGCGCCTCGTCTCCCCGATGAGCCGGTGATCCTTGTCGCTGAAGATTTGACGCCTTCGGACACTGCCCAGCTCGATCCGAAGCGCATCCTTGGCCTCTGCACCGCCTCGGGTGGTCCGACCGCCCATACGGCAATCATTGCGCGCTCCCTGGACATTCCGTGTGTGGTGGGCGCCGGGGCATCGGTTCTTGAGCTCAAGTCCGGCATTATATGCATTCTGGACGGCTCCGCAGGAAAGCTCTATATCGAGCCAAGCGCTGAGGATCTGGAATCGGCCAAACGCTTTCAGGTCGATGTGGCGAACCGCCGCAACGAGGAATATACCACTCGTTACGAGCCGGCTGTCCTTGTGGACGGGCATCGCGTTGAAGTCGTCGGCAATATCGGCAAGGCAGCCGAGGCAGCCGCCGCAGTCGAGGCCGGCGCAGAAGGTATCGGACTGATGCGGACCGAGTTCCTTTTTCTGGACCGCGACACGCCCCCTTCGGAGGACGAACAATTCGAGGCCTACACCGAGATGACGCGCGCCCTGAACGGGCTTCCGCTGATTCTGAGAACTCTGGACATCGGCGGCGACAAAATCGCCTCCTACATCTCTCTTCCGAAGGAAGAGAATCCGTTTCTCGGGGTTCGCGGAATTCGGCTGTGTCTGCGTCAGCCCGGGATTTTTCTCCCGCAGCTGAGGGCGATATATCGCGCCTCACAGACCGGACCGATAAAGATCATGTTTCCGATGATCAGCATCGTGGAGGATCTGATCGCCGCAAAGGAGCTTGCGGAGCAGGTGCGGAAAGAACTGGATGTGCCTCCGGTCGAGATCGGCATCATGGTCGAGGTCCCTTCCACTGTGCTCATGGCCCCAGAGCTTGCCAAAGAGGTCGATTTCTTCTCCGTCGGCACCAACGACCTCACCCAGTATACGCTGGCCATGGATCGAATGCACGCCGCGCTGGCAAAGAATGTGGACGGCCTGCATCCCGCGGTGCTGCGGATGATCGACATGACCGTCAAGGCAGCCAAGGCGGCCGGAAAGTGGGTCGGTGTTTGCGGAGGCGTTGCCGGCGATCCGATCGGCGCGGCGATTCTCACCGGACTTGGCGTCTCCGAGCTGAGCATGAGCCTGCCGAGCATTGCCGCAGTGAAGGCCTCACTGCGAAAGATCCGCCTTTCGGATGCTGAAAACCTGGCACGCCGCGCGCTTGCCTGCTCAACTGCCTCTGACGTGCGCCAACTGACCCACTAACTGCTATGTCGAGCAAGCATTACGATTGCCTGGCGATAACGTTGAATCCTGCGATCGATCGCACGATCACGATCCCAAATTTCCAGGCGGGGAAAGTCAACAGGGTTCAGGGAGAGTATTCCAACGCGGGAGGCAAGGGGGTCAATGTGGCCACTTCCCTGGCGGACGCGGGTCACGGAGTTGCAGTCACGGGTTTTCTTGGACGTGAGAATGCTGCGATATTCGAGCGTCATTTCACTCGAAAGCGGATCGCCGACCATTTCGTTCGTCTCGATGGCGAGACGCGTGTCGGCATCAAGATTACCGATCCTGTCCTCAACGAAACGACAGACATCAATTTCGCCGGGGCGGAGCCGCTTCCGAGTGACATTACCGCGCTGCGCGCGACGATCGACCAGATTGATGCCGAGTGGTTCGTGATCGCCGGAAGTCTGCCTCCCGGGGTGGAGACAACAATGTATCGCGACCTGGCCGCTTCATTGAAGGCCCGGGGCTGCAAAGTCGCCTTGGATACGAGCGGAGACTCCCTGACCCGCGCGATCGAAGCGGCGCCCGCTTTCATCAAGCCTAACATCCATGAGCTCGAAGCTTTGGTCGGACGCTCCCTCTCATCCCGCGCTGAAGTTGTGGCTGCCGCCAGAGAGTTGATCTCTCGCGGGATCGAAACGGTCGTCATCTCGATGGGGCATGAAGGCGCATGTTTTGTGAGCGGCGAGGGGACGCTCTTTGCCAAGCCGCCGCAAGTTGAAGTCCGCAGCACCGTTGGAGCAGGGGATGCAATGGTAGCCGGCGTGATCTCCTCGAAGCTTCGCAAGCTTGCGCTTGCCGAAGCCGCGCGCCTATCGACCGCATTTTCGGTCCGGGCCATCGGCAAAATCGACCCGGACGTTTCCCTGGAGGCACTCTCTCAGAAGGTTGCCATTCAGAGCTAGCTGGAGACCAACGGGCCAATCCGAATCGCGATCAGCTCAGCAAGAGATAACCTCCGCAGAGAGCAATCGCAATCCCGGCGAGTCGCACGATTTGCGGACGAGCAAGCCTTTGAATCGTGATCCCTAACCCGATGCCGAGCGCATGGAGGAGCGCAGTGGCAACGATGAAACCGGCAGCGTATACGAGTCCCGACGCGGCTTCCGGGATCTCCGAACCATGTGCGTGACCGTGGAACGCTGCAAAGAGACCAACAACAGTCACACTCGCAGCAAGCGGGAGCCGCACCGAAGCGGCTACAAAGACCCCAAGAGCAAGCACGGAGATAACAATCCCCATTTCGACAAAGGGAACGTTAACACCGATCACACCCAAGAAACCTCCGAGAGCCATGACGCCAACAAAAGTCAGCGGAACTGCCCAGATCGAGCGCCCACCCATCTGGGCCGCCCATAAGCCCACTGCGATCATCGCGCAGATGTGGTCCAGACCGTTCAACGGATGTCCCATTCCGTGCAAAAATCCACTCGTTTCACCTACACCGACGTGCGCATGAGCCAGGGACGGAACTATCAGCGCCGCCAGGAGCAGGACAACCCCGCGAAAGGACGGCTTCATGCCCTTAGTGTATGCCATTTGTCATTCGAGGGAAAGGGCGATCTTGGGGCAAAAACTGGCGTTTGAGGCTTGATTGATTCCGAGGCAAACAGGATTTTGCGCGGCGATGAAGGGATTTCTGGTTGCCTTGCTGCTAACGCCGATCCTGGTTGGTTGCGCGATCCATGAATCTCCCTCTATCTCGACTCGGCCGGCGGAGCTGTGGCGTTCTCCGATTGCTGACTCGCCGCCAGGCGCGAGCCAGTTCTGGCCGTCTGGCGCGCCCGCCATATATGCCCGCACCGCGATCATGATTGATGCCCGCACTGGTCTCACGTTGTGGCAGAAATATGCCGACGTCCGCACCCAGGTCGCCAGCACTCAAAAACTGCTTACGGCGCTGATCGTTCTGAGGCGGGGAAACCTCGACGGTCGCGTTTTCGTTGCGCCGCAAGACACCTATGTCGAGCCGAGCAAGCTCGGAATTCGCCCCGGCCAATCCTACACACGCCGCACATTGCTTTCGGCCATGATGGTGAAAAGCGAAAACGACGCGGCTGCCGCCCTTGCGCGCGATTGCTTTGGAAACCTCCCGGCCTTCGCCTCCGCCATGAACAGCACCGCTTGGGAACTCGGCGCGCACAACTCGCATTTTCTCAATCCGCACGGCCTTCCGGCTTACCAGTATTCGACGGCTCGCGACATGGCTCGAATCGCCTATCGGGCATATCGGGAACCGTTCCTGCGCCGCCTGATGGCCAGCCGCTACTACACTTTTGTCTACGCGAACGGTCGAAGGAAAACTCTCGAGAACACCAATAAGCTCCTCAAGCGATCGTCGATGTTCAACGGCATGAAGACCGGTTACACCAATGCAGCCGGCCGATGCCTGATCTCCAGCGCCACAGCTGGCGGCCGGGCGGTGATCCTCGTGCAGCTTGGGAGCAAGACCAAGTATATCTTCAACGACGCAGAGCGCATGATGCGCTGGGGTCTTCAGCAGAGAGGGTTCTTTTCCTTCTATTGACCGGGCGGGACGGATGCCGCCACCTGATCGAGGATGACCTCGGCAATCATTGGTTCTGTCCCGATCGCGCTCGCGTAAAAGAGCTTTCTGCCGCGCACCTCGTAAGGATTGCGGCGGAATAAATCGGCCCGACTCGCCGCGGGACCGGGTTCGGTCTGAATGCCGATCAACATTGGAATATCTTGGTAGCTGTGCAAGCCATCCGCAATGAAGAACGGCACGATCACGACGTTCGGATGGTCGGAGAGGTTGGCCCAATCCGCGATCAAAGGTGGCTCTTCCATGTATGCGGAGATTACCTGGGCATATTCGCCGAGAGCTCTGATTTTGGACGCTTGGTCTTTCGCGGCACGGGCAGAATTGTCATTGAGGTCGGTACCGTGTCCGACAATGAAAAGGCTGGTCGCTCCCGCGGGCGTGTTCGGAGCTACTTCGCGGGCCCGCCGGAGCAGGACCTCCGTCATGCGCGGATGGCTTCCAACGGGATCGCAGCAGTGAATCATCCGGTCTTCGCGTCGGGTATGTGCGCCTTCCAATTCGAGTTCGCGCGGTATGACGGTCCGCGTGAAGTATCCTTCGCTGATAAAGAGGGGAACGACGTAAATCGTGCTGCTTTCAACCATCCTGAAGACTTCGCGCATCGAGGGTTCCTCCTTCCAGAAGCAGCTGTGAACCTCGCGAAAAATCTTGCGTTCGCGAATGGCACGCGCGTGCGCATGCGTCGGCGCGCTGGAGTCAGGATTCAACGTCGAGCCGTGTCCGACCAAAACGAGTGCCGAATTGGCATAGGGAGAGCTCATTCAAGAAGTTCAGCGCAAACCTTGGGAGCGTCGAAATACGTTTTGGCGTATGCTCTTGCCGCTGTGCAATGGTGCGAATAGTTTGCCGCAACTGCCTCAATCGCATCGACGGCTTCGTGCAAGGTGGAGAAGCGGAGGGCTCCGTCGCCCGATGGCAGGTGATCGCTCCACCCAGTATCTTGCACGACCACCGGCTTGCCCGCCGCAAGGTAACAAGCGCTTCGGCAACTGAACCAGCCGCTACGCGACTTCACGTAGCCGTTCTTGGCGATGCTCCATTCGGCTTTGGAGTTGGAGACAAAATGGTGATAACGGGCGTAGTCCGGCAAGTGCACATCCGGTTCGATGATCCTCCAGCCGAGTGACTCAAGGTACGACGTCGGGCGGTTCTTGCCCGGACCCTGTCCCATCGCGATGACGAATTTTTCCTGAGTTCGCGACGGCAGTTCGGCAAAGTGCAAAAATTCGGCATCTTTCTGTCCGTAAGTTTCGCCCTCGAATTCCTCGGGCTTGTAGCTCGCCCAATTCATGACTGTCGTCCAGGCGCCGTTGGCGCTTTGGCAAGCATTCGACGGCGTTAGGGTTCGATTCCACCATTCAAGCGCAATCGGTTGAACAGTGGGACGCCAGCGCAGTCCTGCCAGGGGGATGCGGCATCCAGGCTTTCCGATATTGAGCCCGAAGGTGAAATGGTGATCATGGGCGTGGACGCGGTCCAGATATTCTCGCTCTCCGCCGGTCAGCTTGATGTGAGTAAACATCGGATCACCATCGAGGAACAATTTCGTCTTGATGCCGGCGGTCACCGGCCGAAGCCAGCATGCGCCTGAAACGTTGGCGAGCACATCAGCCTCAGCAATGGTCTTTTCCGCCAAGCGCTCGTCGCGGATGCCATGGTATGTTCCGTCGGGCTCATTCCGGTAGATCCAGCGATCGCCCATGTCGAATTCCCTCATGATCCTCTCCAAGTAACTCACATTGTGAGAACAATCGGCGCTGGGCTCCTGCTTAACCGGATCGTAGGCCCAATTTGCAGAGTCCTCGAGATACCAGACATCATGACCCAAGGCGCGAAATCCGAGCACGTATTGCACATAGTCCCATGTAACGCCCCCGAAAGCGTACTGACCGATCAGGCCGCTTACCAGTATCCGCATGGACGTGCCATTCTCCCTTTAACTGCTCCAAGGCGTTGAGCATTCCAAGTGTCGGCCATTTGCCTTCTCCGGCAGATTGACGATGTCCGCAGATGGTTCATACCGAAGGTTCGGAGCGTATTCTAACTTTGATCGAGAACACAAGCGCGCCAGATTCGCTACGAGGGAGCAAACTTCTTGCTTTCGACCCGCCGGCTTTCGGACCCCGAGCTCTGCCGACTCATGGAGACATGGACCCTGAAAACTGCTCGCGCCTCGAACCGAAGAAGGAAACTCTTGCGCTCCAAACCTCCGCCATAGCCAACCAAGCGGCCGGACGAACCGATGACCCGGTGGCAGGGAACGATGATCGAAATGGGATTACGCGCATTGGCCAAGCCGACGGCTCGGACCGCAGCGGGATTACTGATCCTCCGGGCGAGCTCCGCGTAGCTGATCGTTTCTCCATAGGGAATATCGCAGAGTGTTTGCCAGACGCGGAGCTGAAAAGCCGTGCCGTGAAGGTCGAGCGGCAAAGCGAACCTGTGGCGCCGTCCCGAGAAGTATTCCGTCAACTGTGCGCGTGTATCGGCGAGCAGGTCACTCGCATAGGCCCGCCCGACGCGTTCGGACTTCGGCGGCGGGCGAAACAAGACGCCGGCCAGGCCCTTCGCGGAGGCGAGCAGTGTCAGGGGGCCGAATGGGGAAAGCATTTCAGAGCGGTAGAGCGGAGTTTGCATGCGTTGAATCGGAGAGGGATTGCCAGAGATATACGGCGGCATACGCGCGCCAGGGACGCCAGCCGAGGGAGCGCGCGACCAGAGCCTGGGGGCGATTCAGACCGGCGGCTTTGCGCAAGCCCAAATCGGCGGCCGGAAAAGCATCTGGATAGCGCAGGGCGCGCAGAGCGATATAGTGCGCCGTCCATTCACCGATGCCCCGTATTTCCCGGAGACGGCGAACAGCATTTTCGAGAAGGTACCGGGAGGAAAATCCAATGCGCCTTGAGCCGCGTGTTCTGCCCAGGCGCGGAGTGTTTTGCCCTCGCCAGTGGCAGGCCGATGCTCGCCAGTTCGCTCAAGTTCAGCGCGGAGAGGCGTTCCGCCGTCGGGGCGAGGTGCGTTAATCCGTGGCGGGAGCCTTCCAGCCGGGAACCAAAACGTGTTGCCAGTCGTCCGGCCAGGGTCGTCGCGGCTGCAACGCTGATCTGCTGGCCGAGGATGGCCCGCAGGCCGAGTTCGAAGACACTCCATGCTCCCGCGATGCGCAGTCCGGGATGCCGTTCCACGATCGGGCGCAGGAGCATGGGCAAATGCGTTTCCTGGAGCAGTCTCTTGGCGAAGAGCAGTCGCTCGGTCTGCAAGATTTCGATCGGAGCGAGTCCGAAAGCCTCTTGCAGCAGGCGTCGCATTTGCCGGCTGCTGAAACCCGTCAGCGCAGCCAGTTTCTCGATGGATTCGCCGTGCGGCGCCCGGCTTTGCAACTTGCGGAAAATAGCCTCTTCCAGTGAAGAAGCGCTTCCTTTTCCGGGAGCGATCTCGGGGCGGCAGCGCAGGCAGGGTCGAAACCCCGCCTGCTCCGCGGCAGCCGCGCTTTCAAAGAAACGGCACGACGAGGCCCGCGGTTTTCGAGCCGGGCAAATCGACCGGCAATAAATGCCCGTCGTTTGGATGCCGACAAAGAAAAGTCCGTCGAAGCGGGGATCTCGGGCAGCCAACGCTCGGTAGCACACATCGAAGTCCGGAATCACCCTGCCAGCATAGTCCAAAACCGAACGACGGCTCGCCGTTTTCGGACGGAGATATTTGTCGGTCCGCAGACAAACGACCGCATCGCCTGTTTCGATCACGAACCAAAAGAAACTCTACGTTAGAGCGCGATTCGCGGACATGACCGCCGTTTATTCACTCTTTGGCGCGACGCAGTTGCCACGTGCCCGCACCATCGGACGCCTTGTTGTAGCCCCACGTCCCAGAAAGCGCTTCCCCGTCCGCGCTGGCACGCAATTCACCACGGCCGAAGTAGTCATTTCCCCAATGCCATTCGTATTGGAGCATTCCCAGGCTGACTTTCCCCGTCAACGTGATGCTACTCGACCCGTGGGTGTGGCGCTTGCCGCCGATTACTGTAAACAGGGTGTAGGATCCCTCCACAACTTCTCCCTTGCGCGTGAGCACCATCTTGACCTCCATGTCGCTGCCCTTTGCGTCAAACCACTTGCCGACAAATATTCCGCTATACTTTCCCAGGGGACCGGCGCCCTCGCCGGGCAGTCTTGGCAATTCGCCGAGCCGCCGCGGCTGAAGGGTCTCCCATGCGGAGGAAAGTCCGATTCTGCGCAACGTTTCTTGCGTGTTTCCATTTCCAAGGATATCCGCCACCTGACGCAAATCCGGCGCGAACAAGGCAATTGCCGAAAGCGCTCTGCTCTGCATGAAGCGCTCTTTCTTTCTGTTCGATCTTCGCCGATCTCGAGTGATCGGCGACAGACGCGCGGATCAAATTCGTCCATGGAAAATGCGGCGCGACACGAGCATTGTTTTGATTCTTTTTTGAATCCCCGCAGCTTTTCTAGTCCCAGTCGAAACAAACCCGCGGAGCAGGTGGAAATCAAGCATCATAATCAACTGAACATAAATATCTTGCGATGTTAGCGAACGAATCCGTTTTTTTTCATATTTTTTGAACAGTGCGTGACAAACAATGTCTAATTCGTTAACCTCATTAAGTAACTGAATTTTACCAAACCGGTAGTTGATCAAGAACGTAATTAGTTAAGAGGACCCTAGACGATGGCATTGGAAGACAACGAGACAGGTTTTCAACTGTACCTGAGAGAGATCGCACAATTTCCGCTTTTGACTCCCGAGCAGGAGATCAAGCTTGCGCGGAAGATTAAGCGTGGCGATCAGAAAGCGCGTTCCGAGATGGTACGGTCGAATCTGCGGCTTGTGGTGAAGATTGCGCGTGACTATGCGAACCTGGGGTTGCCGTTGCTCGATTTGATTTCCGAGGGCAACATCGGCCTGATGAAGGCGGTCGAGAGGTTTGACCCCAAGAAGGGCGGCAAGCTGAGCACGTATGCGGCGTGGTGGATCAAGCAATCGATCAAAAGGGCGCTGGCCAATCAGAGCAAGACGATCCGGCTTCCGGTTCACTTGGTGGATAAGATCTCCAAGATGCGTCGCGTTGCAATGCAGATGACCGAAGAGCTTGGCCGCGAACCTACCGATGACGAATTGGCCGAGGAGATTGGTCTTTCCTCGTCCAAGGTTACACAGCTCAAGAGCGCGGCCGTGCGGCCGGCTTCTCTGGATCAACCGATCGGAGACGACGACTCGACTGAATTTGGCGAGATCGTTGGCGACGAAGAAGCGGATGATCCGTTCGAGACCTTGCGTGACAAGGATCTGCGCGAGGAGGTCGGCGAATTGCTCGATGTGCTCGATGACCGGGAGCGCAGAATCATCAACTCGCGGTTCGGTTTGGATGGGCAGAAGCCCAAGACGCTTGAAGAAGTGGGTGAGAAGTTTGGGGTGACGCGCGAGCGAATCCGGCAATTGCAGAACATTGCTCTTCACAAGCTGCGCAGGGCTCTCAGCAAGAAAGAACGTCCCAAGGTCGAGGCGGTTCTCTAGCTCGAAGGTCGAGGGCGTCAGGCTTCGGATTCGGCTTCCGCACAGCTTGATTCATGGGGACGGCGATCGTGTGGTTCCGCCGTGACCTGCGGATAACGGACAACACAGCCCTGGCGATCGCTGTTGAGCGCTCAGCGAACGTCGTCCCGGTTTACGTCCTGAGCGACTGGACAGGCGAGCATCGCTGGACTGGTCCGAATCGGCAGCGGTTCTTGTGTGGGTGCATAGCGTCGCTCGCTCAGAATCTTGCTGCGATGGGAGGACGTTTGGTGATTCGCCAAGGTGAAGCTGTCAAGGAACTGGCGATACTCGCGCAGGAAGTGGGAGCGCAAGCCATTTATCTCAACCGCGATCCCGACCCATTTGGGCGCCGAGTCGAAGCCGATCTGCACGCATTTGGCAGAGCGAACGGAGTTGAGATTGTCGATTGCAAGGACATCTCCCTCCACGAGCGCGATGAGGTTTTGACGTCTGCCGGCGAGCCCTTTCGAGTCTTCACTCCCTACGCCAGGGCATGGGCAAAGCTTGAGAAGACTGAGGCAAAAGGTGCAATCCGCAAGTTGACAACGGAAGGACACGTTTCTTCGTTGCCTCTGCCTACCCTGAAAACCTGGGGGCTGTCTGGTGAGTCTCAGGAACTGCAAGCTGGTGAGAAAGCAGCTCGCGAGAGAATGAAGAGTTTTCTGGAACGGCGCCTCGCCGGCTACAGTGCGGGTCAAAACGCTCTTGGCGAGCCGTTGACATCCCGGCTCTCCCAGGATTTGCGCTTTGGTCTGCTCTCCATCCGCGAGCTCTTCTCGAAGTGCCGGGAGCGAGAAACCGGGTTCTCCGCATCCGGCCGGAAGGGCGCGCAGAAGTTCATCGGCGAACTGATCTGGCGCGAGTTTTGTCTTGCGATTCTCTGGCACTTTCCAGAGGTGCTTGAAGTGGAGTTCAACCCCAAATTTCGCGGGATGAAGTGGCAGGGTAATTCGAATCATTTTGAGCGATGGCGCGCGGGCGAGACGGGCTTTCCGATCGTGGATGCGGCCATGCGACAGCTGGCACAGACCGGCTTTATGCCGAACCGCGCGCGCATGATCGTGGCAATGTTTCTTACCAAGGATCTGCTTGTCGATTGGAGGCTGGGCGAGAGCTACTTTATGCAAAAACTGACGGACGGTGAGATCGCCAGCAACAACGGCGGCTGGCAGTGGAGCGCGGGGACCGGCGCCGATGCCGCCCCATACTTCCGAATTTTGAATCCGTGGACCCAGACTGCGCGCTTCGATCCCAATGGTGACTACATCAAGACGTGGATTTCCGAACTGCGAGATGTTGCCCCGGAGCGTTTCGTTGCGCCGCCGCCGCCAGGTGAGCGTTTGTCGAGACACTACCCCGCACCCATCGTCGATCATGCGCAGGCTCGTATCAACGCGCTTGAAGTTTTCGGTCAATACAGGGCTGGGATTGATTGAAACGGGATCTAGTCAATCGGTCCTTCGAGGAAGATGCGGCCGGCGCGTCTTCGCGCATGCCGATCACCGCGAAGGTTCACCTTCGCAGGCCCATTTTTGGCGTCGAGGAGAGAGAACCAGGTTCGTTTCGGCGAAGCCGGGCTCCGGAACACCTTCTTGGCGTAACCACCGGATTACCACGCGGCGTCGCAGCGCGATCGGCATACTTCGGAGTGTCTCGCAGCAAAGCGCTTTCCCCACTTCAGGAGCCATGGAAGCCATCCAGGATTCCTCGTCACGAAGGATCTCCGCGGCACGAAGAATCGCAGCTCGAAAAGAAGGGCCAACAGCCTCCTCGATCGCAGGAATCACTCGCCTCCGAAGCCGGTTGCGCGTGTGCCTAAAGCGGGCATTGCTTGTGTCCTCTCGAAAGGGGATATCATGCTTTTTGACAAAGGACGTGATTTCATCCCGCGTGAGCCCGAGCAAGGGACGAATGATTTGAAGACCGTGCGCGTGGGTCACGGCCTTCATTCCAGACAACCCAGCTGCCCCCGTTCCGCGAAGAAAGTTGAAGAGGCAGGTTTCCACTTGATCATCAGCGTGGTGGCCGAGAAAAATCCTCCTGCAGCGATGTGCCTTTGCACAGGCCTTGAAGAAAGCGTATCGCAATTCCCGGGCAGCCGTCTCTACGGAAAGCTTCTGCTCGACTGCATGACTCCGCACGTCAGCCTTTTCAAGACAAAGGAGGCATCCGAATCTTCGTGCGGTGGTTGAGACGAGCGCGGAGTCGGCTTTTGCGGCGCGGCCGCGCAAGCCGTGGTTTAGATGACAAACGATCAGCTTCTTGTAACCAAGGGCGCGCAGGCAAAATAACAGCGTCATGGAATCGCGGCCGCCTGATACCCCGACGAGGTATTTCCCCCCGGGCGGGTGAGCGGCGAGCGCCGGGCGCAGTTTTTCAAGCAGCTCAATCAATCAGTGTTGCGCCAAAATAGTCATGAAGCGGCTCCGGGAGACTGACCGTGCCATCGTCTTGCAATCCCGTCTCAAGCAGCGCGACGTAAAGCCGCGCGAGAGCCGTGCCGGAGCCGTTCAGCGTATGGCAGAAGCGGTTCTTTCCGTCCTCTCCCTTGAAACGCAGGTTCATCCGGCGGGCTTGAAAATCGCCAAAGTTTGAACAGCTGGAGACTTCGAGGAATGCACTCTGCCCGGGGGACCATACCTCGATGTCGTAGGTCTTCGCAGCGCCGAAGCCAAGATCGCCCGTGCAAAGCTCAAGCACCCGGTAGTGCAAGCCAAGTATCTGAAGAACTCTCTCTGCGTCCGCCGTAAGAGTTTCCAGTTCCGCGGCCGAATTCTCGGGTGAACAGATCTTGACCAGTTCGACCTTGTCGAACTGATGCATACGGATAAGGCCGCGCGTTCCAACACCCGCTGCACCCGCCTCCCGGCGGAAGCACGGGCGTGTAGGCAGCATATCTTAGGGGAAGCGTCGAGAAGGCGAGGACCTCCTCGCGGTGGAGATTCGTCACGGGAACCTCTGCTGTGGGGGCGAGGTAAAGCGAATCCCGTTCGATGCGATAGCTTTGGTCTTCGAACTTCGGAAGCTGGGAAGTTCCGATCAAGGCTTCGGGCTTAGTGAGAAACGGAGGGCTTACCTCCATGTAACCGTGATCCTGTGTATGAAGATCAAGAAGAAAGTCGATCAGGGCCCGTTCAAGTCGCGCACCCTTGCCTTTGAAACAGGCAAAGCCGCTACCCGTGACCTTCGTCGCGCGTTCAAAATCAACCAGGTCGAGACGCTGAACGATGGAAACATGATCTTCGCGCCTCACGGATATCGGGCGCTCGCCCCACGTGCGAACCACCGTATTCTGGGACGAATTGCTACCCTCAGGCACACCCTCCTGAGGCAGGTTGGGAAGGATCAGCAAGAGGTTCCTCTGTTCTTGCTCGAGAAGCGCCCCCTGTTCGGAGAGGGCTTGCATTTCGGCAGCTTTGGCCCTCACCCCGGCTTCAATGGAGCTCGTGTCCTGGCCATTGGACCGCATGGCTCCGATCTCCTTACTCAGGCGGTTGCGTTCGGCTTGCAGGCTTTGAAGCCGCGTTTCGAGCGCCCTCCGCTTTGTATCTGTTGCCAGCACGGCATCGACGGCATCCTCCAATCCCGGACCTCTTGTCGCGAGACGGGCCTTCACAACATCGGGCTGATCGCGGACAAAGCGGATGTCGAGCATGAATTTAAGGCGAACCAGGCATGATTAACAGGATTTACATGATGAACAAGAATGTCAGTGTCGTAAATTATCGCTCTGAATTCCTGCCGATCGTCCTGTAGTTGATTGCGCCACCTATGCCCGTAAAATTCCGCGACTATTATGAAACCTTGGGCGTTTCGAAAAATGCCAGCCAGGAGGAGATCAAGAGCGCCTTCAGGAAACTTGCACGGAAATATCATCCGGACACTGCCAAGGACAAGAAGTCAGCGGAAGAGAAATTCAAGGAGATCAACGAGGCCTACGAAGTCTTGAGCGATCCGGAAAAGAGGAAAAAGTATGACTCCTATGGCTCCAGCTGGCAGCAGGGCGGATTTCAACCTCCGCGCGGCGGTGGGGGTGTCTACGAGGGATTTCCCGGGGGTTTTGAGGGGGGCGGTGTCGAGTATCACTTCGGCGGCACGGGTTTCAGCGATTTTTTTGAACAGCTCTTTGGGGCGCGCCGCGGGGGCAGGCGGGGATTTGCGGGCCACGACTTCGACGAACCGCCCATGCACGGCCAGGATGTCGAGGCGGATATTCTGGTCGCGCTTGAAGAGGCGTTGAACGGCTCCAACCGGCAAATTTCTTTTCGCCGCGGCGACTCGGGCAAGGTCCAGACCTACACGGTGAGAATTCCGAAAGGCGTTCGCGAGGGACAGCGTATTCGCCTCGCGGGGTTGGGGGAAACGGGTGGAGGCCGGGGACAAGCCGGGGATTTGTACCTAAGGATAAAGTTTCAGAAGCACCCGGACTTCGAAGTTCGCGATGGTGATGTCTATTACGAGTTGGAGATTCCTGTTTCCAGAGCCGTATTGGGGGGAGACGTAGAAATTCCGACGCTTGACGGCAGGGCGAAGTTGCACGTGCCTCCCGGGGCTCAGAGCGGACAAAAATTCCGGCTAACCAGTCGCGGCATGCCCCGGAAGGGGGGAGGACGAGGAGACTTTTACGCCGTTCTTCAGCCGATTCTCCCTCGCGAGCTTACCAGCCGCGAGCGCGAGCTTTGGAAGCAAATTGCCTTGCTGGAAGCGAAGGCTTCCTAGGAGGCATCAGGCAGGATTTTCTTGGTAAGTCGCTCGACTCCCTGCCGGGCGAAGTCGCTGGCAGGGTATTCGCTTTGAGCCTTCAGAAACCAGGCGAGGCTCGAGCCGGGTTGGTCCTTTTGTTCGAGTTCCTCCGCCTGCCGGACTGCGTGGACGAAATCGGCCGCTTTCGTGGTGAGATTGGCCCGAACCTGGTTCAGCTTGTTGTCATCGGGAAAATTACGAAACGCCTTTTCAGCGCTTTCCCATGCACCCGCGTAGTCGCCGCGTTTTTCGATTTCCTGGGCTTGAATAATCGAAGTCTCGATGACCTGCATATCTTCGAGCACCTTGCGGAGTTGCTCCTGTTTTTCCGGATACATGGAGGTCGCAGCGATAAATCGCATCCTGTCGTCTAGAATCTGGCGGTAATTCTTCTGGCTGAGAAGCTGATCAAAATCGACGAGGGCACGGGATTGGACATCTGCCTGTGAGAAGATCATCTGCGAGACCTCGCTGAGCGCCGGGTTGCGGGGCCAAATTTCGGTTGCGGCTTTCAACTCGGCTTCGAGCGTTTCCTTGTCTCCGCTCACCGCGGCGTTGCGAGCCTTGGCAATGTGCATGGCGGAGATCTGCTTGGCTGTCTCGATGGCTGCCATTGGCTTTGAGACGTCGAAATCCTTGGCTGTCTCGCTCATCTCCTTGACCAGCTTTTCCGCCATCGAAAAGTCCTTGACCTCAATGGCGCTGACAAGCTGGTTGGACTTCTGCACGAAAGCGAGAGCCCTTCGCTTATCCTCGCGGTCAAGGGTGCGCACATCAGGCAGGTATTCACCGATCATGAAGGTCTCGGCGAGCCGCTTCGAAGCGCTTTGCAGCTCATTTTTGTCAAGGAGGAACTTGAAGGCCTGGATACCTTCGCGCACGTCGCGCAGTATTTCATTCGCCAGCGAATCGATCGTGCCCATCGTTGGGGGCAGGCCGCTCGTCTTGGCGAAAAGGTTCTTGGCATCCTCACCCACCCGAAGCTGGCCATCGCCGTCGGCAAAGATGCTGCGATAGAATCGTGTGCCGATCAGGGCATGCTGGAGTCTTCTCTGGAGGAAGTGCTGAACGATGAGGGATTGGAACTCGATCTTGACTTGGAGTTCGGCCACCTCGCGCTTGAGCTGATTGGCTCTAATAAGAGCTGTCACTTCAGCAAGCCTTGTGAGAATGGGCTGCATTTGCATCTCGCGACTAAGTTGCTGCTGCTGTTGAACTTGTTGGTTGACGGCGCCATCCTTCGATTTTCCCGAGCCGCCTCCTTCGAGTTTGGTGCCTTCGGCAGTCAGTCTGGCATTCCATTCAAGTCGCTTTCTTTCGTCTTCGAGAGCGCCGCTGGCCGCATGGAGCCGGTCGTTGTTCTTGCGGGCGAGCCAGGCAGAGTAAACCTGGTTTGCAATCGAATCGCACAAATTGGCATCCTGCTGATATCGGGAAGCCCTCGCGAGGAGTTGGAATGCTTCATCAGTTGATCGCGGTGTGATCCGGCCGGGCGAGAGCTTGTCCATGATCTGCTGAAGCAAGGCCTGGTAATCGGTTTCCGGCGGCGTGATAGCCGGCGGGGCGTTCAGATATTTCTCGAACCGAGCCTCGAAAAGCGCGTTATTGGTGATGTTCCAACTCTTGCCATCCCAAGTAATGATATTGCTGCCGGGGTCGAAGAAGGGCACATCCTTTCCAAGAAAGCTTGAGCCGCCGGCATTGGGGTTCGGTTGAGCGCCCTGGTTGGCCGCGCCATTCTGACCGCCAGCCGGTGCCTGCTGAGGAGGCGCTGGCTGAGGAGGCGCAGGCTGCGGAGGCGCAGGCTGAGGAGCCAGAGGTTGCGGGGGATTCTGGGCCGGCTGCTGAGGAGCATTTTGAAACTCCGAGGAAACATTTCCCTGTGCCGCAGCGAAAGTCGCGGAGGCCAGCAAAATAGCCAGCGTGCGTTTCATGATTTTGTCATATCCTTTGTCCTCAATATACCCTTGTCATCGACTTCGAGCAGAAAAATAAACCTCTGACCTTTCTGAATGTTAATGTGATTGAAATTTGTCGTCACGAGGACAGGCACGACGTCGTCACCCTTCTCCACTTTGATCGCAACGAGACGTCCTCTCGTGGCCGACCACGCCAGCGAATTCACCACCTCGCCCTCCATCTTGTAGACGTTTCCTCTCAGGCTGTTTGCATTCTCCAGGTAGGACTTCACGTCCAGAGTTGAAACAGTTCTGAATGGCTCCGACGTCGCCGTGACGAAGAAGCGCGAGCCGATGAATGCCGCGAGCACTAAGGCAACTGCGACGACAATCCCCCAGGCCAGTCGAGAACTTCTACCACGTCGTGCCACGCTTCTGCTTACTGCCCAAGCGAGCCGACATCAATCGCAAACTCCGGATCACCCAAACATCATGTTTCCTGGCATTTCCGAACATAGCTGCAATCGAAAAGCCGCAATGGGAGCTTTACGGTCCGGCCACTTCGTAACCCAGGTTCTCGAAATAGCGACGCACTCTCGCTGCCTGGTCGCCCTGGATCTCAATCTCTCGCTCCTGCACGGAACCTCCGCGTTGCCAGCGCCCTGCGGACCTCTCGCGCCAGCCTCTCAATCTCCGGCCCGGAAAGGTGGGTCGGAAGCTGGCTGACGACGATGACGGTCTTCCCTCCGCGTTGAGATTTTTCCCGTCGCAGGACGATTCGCGGCTGTTTCTTTGCCAGCGAAGTCGAAGGATTCTCCGCCCCTTCGCGCAGACCCTCGCTGCTCAGTGCGAGAAAGGGAGATTGCAGCGGTTGCTGTGGAATGGACACGGGAACTTTCTTGCTCATGGATTGGAACATACACGAGCTGTCATGTTTAAGGGCACGTGCCCATCGATAAGTGCCCCGATCGAGGCAGGCTTGGTGGCGGCAGCCTATGCCACCTTCGCAGCAGCGCGTTTGCGAGCGGTGGCATCGAGGATCTTTTTGCGCAGCCGAAGCGACCTCGGGGTAGCTTCGACGTACTCGTCGGGTGCGATGAACTCCAGGGAGCGTTCAAGACTCATGATCACGGGTGGTGCCAGCGAGATGCCTTTGCCTTCGCCCTGGCTGCGCATATTGGTTAGCTTTTTTGCCTTGCAGGGGTTCACGGGCATGTCGTCTGGGCGAGCATTTTCTCCCACGATCATACCTTGGTAGATTTCCTCTTGAGGCCCAATGAAAAGCCGCCCTCGCTCCTGGATCGAGTCGAGCGCATACGCCATGCTGACCCCGCTTTCCATCGACACGAGCACTCCTTTGCCCCGGCTCGGAATATCACCGCGATATGAGCCGTATTCCTTGAAAAGGTGGCTGGCGATGCCATGTCCTTTTGTCACATTCACGAGATCGGTATCGAAACCGATCAACCCGCGCGTGGGTATTACGCTTTCGACGAGCACGCTGTGGGGATTGTGTTGCATGTTGACCACTTCGGCCTTTCGGCTGGCGAGCGATTGCAGGATATCGCCGAGGTTTTCGCCGGGGACATCAACGTAAAGCGTTTCCAGCGGTTCGAGCAACGAGCCGTCCTCCGAACGCTTGAAGATAACCTCCGGGCGGGACACAAGAATTTCGAATCCCTCGCGCCGCATTTCCTCGACGAGAATTGCGATTTGCATCTCGCCGCGGGCCCGAACCTCGAAATGCCCCGCGGTTTCGGTCTCGGAAACCTGGAAAGAGACGTTGGTGCGAGTTTCCCGAAGGAGCCGATCTTTGATCTGCCGCGCGGTAAGCAGCTTGCCGTCCCGGCCAGCCAGTGGCGAATCGTTTACGCAGATTCTCATGGTGATGGTGGGCGGGTCGATAAGCACAAAGGGAAGCGCGGGGCGCTCTTCGCTGTCGGTAATGGTCTCACCAATCGCGACGTCCTCGAACCCGGCGACGCCGATGATGTCACCCTCCGCGGCGCTTTCGACCTCGAGCTTCTCGAGCCCTTCATGGCTGAAAATCGCCGTCACTCTCGCGCGGGTTTTCCCGCCGTCGTTATGAAGGCAAACGGCATTCTGTCCTGCCTCAATCCTGCCGCTGACAATTCGCCCGTAGGCGATTCGGCCGAGGTAGTCGCTGTAGTCGAGATTCGAGACAAGGAACTGCAGGTAGTCCGCGTCCGACTTCTGCGGCGCGGGAATGTGAGAGACGATGGCTTCGTAGAGCGGAAGCATGCTCTGGCTGGGATCATCCAGTTCCCGCCTGGCAAAGCCTTGCTTGGCGCTGGCGTAGATGTGCGGGAAGTCGAGTTGCTGGTCGGTTGCCCTGAGTTCGAGAAAGAGCTCGAAAACCATGTCGAGGACCTTGTGCGGTCGGGCGTTCTCGCGATCGATCTTGTTAATAACGACGATGGGCTTGAGGCCATTCTCCATTGCCTTGCGCAGAACGAATTTCGTTTGCGCCTGCGGCCCATCATGGGCGTCCACGACCAGAAGAACGCCATCGACCATCTTCATGATGCGCTCGACCTCACCCCCGAAATCCGCATGCCCAGGCGTGTCCACGATATTGATGTGATAACCGTTCCAACGGAACGCCGCGTTCTTGGCGCGGATCGTAATGCCTTTTTCTCTTTCGAGATCCATGGAATCCATGACGCGCTCATCAACCTTCTGATTTGCGCGAAAGGTGCCCGATTGCTTCAGAAGTTGATCCACGAGCGTCGTCTTGCCGTGGTCGACGTGAGCGATGATGGCAATATTGCGAATGTTTTGCATGGCGCCCCGGCAAGAGCAGCGGGCCGAGGACTATGCTATTGGGCTCTCGGCGTGTCAACAAGCGCCCTTCAGGCCGCGACGACTCGTGAAAGCCTCGGGGGCAAGCCTGCTCAAGCGGGAGAAAGCGGCCCGACTAAAGAGCTTCCAGCGAGATCCGTGATGGCGCGAGGGCTTCGACGAGCAAACGTGTTCCCGGGCCGAAGTTTCTGCTTTCACAGGCGGCCAGCACGATATCCTCGCCGCCTTCATCCAGAGTGATCCAGACCTTGCCCGCGCTGCACGAAATCCGGGCGCCCTTCGCCAGATACAGGCGCTTCGCCCAACCTTTTGAGAGCTGCTGTTTCGCAACGAGATCCAGCCTGTTCCCCGCTCCGGCTAGGCGCGGAAAAACCGAAGCAAATTTGTCTAGCCACCCTCGATCCGAGCGCACGGTCTCCACCCGCGGCGCCCTGCGATGATTTTCCGTAGACCGCTTCTCATCGAGCTTGGCAACAAGGCCATGGCCGCCGCAGTCGCTGAAAGAAGCCATCCGTCTCTGCTCTTCGAATTGAACAGCCTGTTGCATGAGGGGAGCGTCGCATACCGAAGATCAAAAAACAGATGCACAAGGAAATGTTTTCAACCTGTACAGATTCGGCGTGGGGCTCATCTGTTCAGTTTCGGAGAGGGGCGAACTGTGTATAGTATACAGTGAAGGTTGTGCTATTCTGTTCAGTGTGAGGACGATTGACGAGAAACCGCTCTATCTTCAGGTCGCGGATAGCGTTGCGGAACTTATAGCGGCAGGCAGCCTCCGGGCCGGAGATCGCGTCCCTTCCGTGCGCCGTCTGAGCGAGCAGCAGAATGTCAGCGTCCCTACCGTCTTGCAGGCGTACATGGTCCTCGAGAACCGGCGGATGATTGAAGCCAGGCCAAAGTCAGGATTTTTCGTGACGCCGCGCCTTTCAGACTCCCTGGCGGAACCAGCAGTCTCGCGCAGGACCTCAGCCGTGCCCTGGGGCGATTTTCATCCGTCGACCCCGATCGTTCGCGATCTCGTCGATGCGCGCCTCGTTCCTCTGGGCGGCGCCGTTCCCAGCCCGGATCTGCTTCCTGGGGCCAAATTGGCAAGGATCGTGGGAAGCCTCGCGCGGGAGCATACGGCCGAAACAATTAGCTACGACCCGGTGCCCGGATCGTTGACGTTGCGGCGCGAGATTAGCCGCCGGTCGCTCGACTGGGGGTGTCACCTGAGGAGCGAGGAATTCATCGTTGTGAACGGCGCGACTGAAGGCCTTAACCTTGCCCTTCGCGCGGTGACCAAGCCGGGCGACACGGTTCTCGTGGAGTCTCCCACCTATTATGGACTCGTGCATATTCTCAATCAGATCGGGCTCAGGGCCGTTGCCGTTCCCGCTTCAGCCCGCGAAGGTTTGAGCATCGATGGCGCGGAGCGCGTCCTGAGGCGGCAAAAGATCGCCGCGATCGCTCTGATTCCCAACTTTAACAATCCTCTCGGCAGCCTGATGCCGGAGGAGAACAGGCGTGCCCTGCTGGAACTTGCAGTCAGGCGCCGCATCCCGATTATTGAGGATGATATTTACGGCGACCTGGAACACGAGGGCGCGCGACCGCGCTGCCTCAAGGCCGCGGATAAAGAAGGGCTGGTTCTTCTTTGTGGTTCGTTCTCAAAGACACTCGCTCCCGGCTATCGCGTTGGCTACATTTCTCCGGGCCTCTTTCACGACAGGATCGTGCACTTGAAGACCGCCACGAATTGGGGAAATGCAACGCTTCCGGCATTGGCCATCGCGGAGTTCCTCCGCAACGGCGGCTACGACCGGCACTTGCGAAAGATCCGAAGGACATATCGGGATCAGGTGCAGAAGATGCGCGAAGCCGTCGCCGTGGAATTTCCCGAGCCAGTCAAGATAAGCAACCCCCGGGGCGGATTTGTCCTCTGGGTGGAGCTCCCTGCCACAGTGGATGCAATGCAACTCTTTGCCGAGGCCCGCACCGCAGGGATAAGCATCGCGCCGGGTCCCATATTCTCGCCCGTCGGCGAATTCGCCAATTACATCCGCCTGAGCTGCGGTTATCCATGGAACAGCACAATCGAGCGCGCCATCGCGGTCCTTGGCCGTCTCGTCTCCCGAATGGCCTGACGGCAGGGATTTTCGCGCGGGTATTGCGAACGCATTCGCCGCAGAAGGTCTCTGGCCTTGCCCGCCTCCTTGTTCTCTGCCCGAGGCTCAAAGCCCGTGGCGGGGTACGCGGCAAGAATGGGGACTTCGGAGTGAATCGGTCTGGGCCGCGCGGCTCGACATTATGAACTTTCGCTGGCGAGCGTTCAGGTTCACTACTTCTCGGCGATGAAAAGCTCGTTGTTCGAGACGAAGCAATATGGTGCCACACAGCAAGTGTTTCCCCATTGACTCTAAATAGAGCGAGCCGTCTAACTGGTTTTGTCGCCCAGCTACCTTTGACTAAAGGCGTTGATCCGTTCGGCGACAAAGCCTAAAACACCGGGACAAAACAATGAAAATCCGCGCAGTAGTGACCCTAGTCGGGTTGGCAGTCAGCTTTGCTTTGCCGACCTTTGCCCAACAAACAAACACACCAAATCCGCAACTTCGCCAGCGGCTTCTCGCGGTCATTGAGAAACATGCTGATGCCATGAACAAGAACGATGCCGCCGCCGCTGCGGCGCTCTTCACGGAGGATGCGGTTTATCTGACGGACAGAGGACCAATCAAGGGTCGGGAGGCTATCGAGAAAATGTATGCAGACCTGTTCCAGAAACTGCATTTTAGCGACCATGTCATCACGGTCGATCAGGACTCCCCTCGCATTATAGGCACCGATGGCAAAGAGATGTGGGCGACCGGAGGATGGAGTTCGACTATTCAAGTCCAAAACTCTGATCCTGTACAAATCAAGGGATACTGGTCAGTGATTCGTGGGGGCGATGATTTGAAGATCCGGATGCTGAGCCCGTACGTAACCCCAGCGGACGCTAAGCCGTCCCCGACCGCAACTCCAGCTAACGAATAGCATCCTTTGTGCTGCGGTTTGGCAAATCCACATGCTACCCTCAGTGAGGCACCCAGCGAAACTTCAAGCATTAAAATCTGGGTCACTTCATGCCTGAATCGGCGTTGGCCTTTTGATTTTCACATTAAAACGGATCGTCGCAGCGGCGTCCCGGCACGACGGCCTTCCTCCTGTCTCGTCATCCGCGCATTCTGCACCAAGCCGGTTCCGTTCGGGCGAGTGAGGTACCTTCAGAAACGGCTGCACGTACGCGAACTTCGCCAGCTGCAGGCGATAGTCCAATTCGAGCACCGCCTCATAGGTCTGTGGAGCCGATACCCCCCGGTCGTATTCCGAAATGATGTTGTGGCCTCTACATGGCCATTTCCCGAAGCGCTCAGCACCGCGAATCACGGTTTGTATTTCGAAGGCGCTCGTCCAGCCGACGGTACCCGGACTGTACTTTATCGGCGAGACAGGCTTCACGCCCAGGTTCGGAGCATTGCAATTGCCTGGGAAGTATGTTTCTGGCGAAATCTACTTCGGCCTCGAAAACAAGAGGTCGAACAGCTTCTCGAAATCCAGCCTCAGATGGAAATGCAGCTCCTCGTCGAATGCTCCAGCCTGTCAGATGCCCCCATCTACAATGCCGTAATAAGTTCCCTTCCAGTTTTCCGTGAAGATTACCCCGTGCTCCTCAAATCTGTCTCGAACCCCGAACCAATTGCCCGAGGCAATATTTTCCGTACACCAGCTTGCGACTGGCTCCCCCGCGACCGAAGTCTCAAAAACCGCGACCGCGATCCTCCAGCCTGAACGTACTGACGATTCGAACTGAACGACAGCTTGGAGTGGTCCAGTTCCCCGTTGATTGTTGATTAGTGCCCGGCCGAATGGCCGGTTTCGCGGTCTCAACTCAGCATCGCCCATGCCAGTGGAGGATGGCGAGAGGCAGAAACGGTGATTTCTTATAACGATAATGATGAATACAGTTCATAGTAGATTACAATGCGGCCATCAGGAATGTCGCCTCGGTATTTGCCCGCGGCCGGTTGGGGGGAGAAGGAAGGCACTCTCATCAACTCGGAACGCCGCATCGGACTGATCAAAAAAGTTCGTCGTGCTCCCGGCCAAGCCCTATCCGATTTCCACATTTTCCAGCTCATAGCCCACTATTGGGGATGTGGGGGAATGTTTGCCGCGTGGTCGTCGCCCGAGACGGTTTTTCAAATGCTCAAACAAGTCTCAAGGGAAATGCCCAATGACATCACGGGAATCCGCGACTATCGCATGATCGACGAGTGCGGGGGAATCCAATGGCCGCTCACCGAAACGGATGTTTTGAAGGGCCTGGCGCCGGACGGGATGCCCTCCGAGAGGAGACTTTTCGAGGACGGCCGCTTCTTTACCCCTAATGGCAGAGCCCGTTTCCTGTTCGAGGATCCTCGCAAAGCGCCCGAGTTGCCGGACGAACATTATCCATTCATTCTCCTCACTGGACGCGGCACATCTTCGCAATGGCACACCAACACCCGGACCGCGAAATCGGACGTCTTGCGAAAGCTCTATCCCAGGGAGTGCTATGTCGAAATCAATCCCGGGGACGCCCTCCGGCTTGGCATCCAAAAACACTCGTTGGTTGAAGTCTCGTCTCGCCGTGCCGGGATTCTAGCGAGAGCATTTGTCACACCTACCGTTCAACCGGGGCAGCTCTTCATTCCGATGCACTATGGCGAAGTGAATCGGTTGACGTTTCCGGCTTTCGATGCCTATTCGCGCCAGCCGTCCTACAAAGCGTGTGCGGTGAAGATTGAGCCGATCTGAAGAGAAGCTCAGACTCATGGACCGCGGATTGCACGGATAGCTTCACGCAAGCAATCTTATCCCGGTTTGTCAGGTTACGAGACGACTGGTAATCGCTTTATAATAGATCCCCGGGCAGATTGCAATTCTCAAAGAGCGGGCCCTCGGCGGCAGTAATCTCTCGGACTGTCATTAGCCTCGCTCTAAGCGCCGCATCGATGAGGTGTTGAAAGGATCGATCATCGCACGCGAGTATCTCTTCGACCAGCGGCAGGATACTTTTCGGAAATACAGCGGCGGTGCCGCAATAAAATCCGTCAAGATGCGGCACCACGCCATATGGTCCTGCTTCTTCCAACAGCGAACTTAGAAATACTGACGTCATTGCGGGCATGTCCACAGCGAGGGTGATCAGAAACTCCTGGCCGGTCAAACGCAGAGCGGCTTCAAGGCCGCCAAGCGGGCCAAGACTGCCCGACCGATCATGAACAAAGGTCCATGAGCCACGCGGAAATCCCATGCCCGGCCGAACCGAAAAAAAGAGTTGTCCTGGATTCAGGCGGAGCAGCTTCTCCATCTGAAAACACCAGAGCGGCTGTCCTTCGTAGTCGAGCGACGCCTTGTTCGTTCCCATTCGCGTCGATCGGCCTCCGGCCAGCAAGACTGCCGCAAACTTCCTCACGTTGCATCGACGCGAAGGAGTCCGTCGGTGAGGATTTTTGCCCGAAGGCCGCCGTGTCCCTTCATTGCCGCTTCGGCGCCCTCGCAGAATGCCTGGTTCATCCATTGGCACGGCGCCGACTCCTGCGTTCCCTCGAAAAGCAAACCCTGGAGTTCGAATTCCTTGCCGATCCAATCGTTGAGATCAACACCGCGCGTTACAACATTTCTGCGAAACACACCGGGATTCTTGTCGGTAATGCCGAAGCGACGGCACAAATTTTCGTAGGTTTCCCAGGCGAAGAGCGTTATCTGCCCGTTGTAGTTTTCCTTGTAATCAAAGAAACGGTCGCCCACGAGCCCTTTTCCAGCTATGCACTCTACCTGGGAAACAGAAACGGCAGGATGGTTGTCAGCGGCGTGACCGTAGCGCCCGAAAAAATTATGCCCGGGCGAGATATAGATGCACGCGATACGTGGCTCCGAACCCATGACTGAATTTATTCAATTCGGTGACGATTCGCGAGTTTTCTTTGGGGGAAGCCGGCCGCGACTGTGCGTTCGCGAAACGAACCGGCTGGAAACGGCGGCGCTTTCGAGAGCGAGGGCATGGCAAAGTCCGGGTGTCCGTGTTGCCGCTAAGCGTCTTTGGACGAGCGACATTTGCGGTGGTCTTGTCCGAACGTTGCCGAACGAGAACGTTCTTTTCGCCTCCAATCACTCGCTTCGTGACATCGCATCCACGTTGCCCACAAGTGGTCCAGGAGTGCGCCGTTTGAACTTGTCCTCCTTTGGCGACAAGCAGGCATGATCCCTACGAAGTGAGCCTTTTGACAAATTCTTGTGCCAACTCCCAATCGCGGCGCGTAGCATATTTCGAGGGTTTATGGGAAAGACGCTTCTTTGGATCGAGTCCGGGGGATGCAGTGGTGAATCGATGGCGATACTGGGCTTGGATGGACCATTTGTCGTGGGAGGTTATAACCTTGCGCAATTCTTAGATAATGAAGGGGTTCGGTTGCTTTGGCATCCTTCCTCTCTTTAGAATCTCCGCTGCAGCTCTTGACGATTGTCGACGCTATCGTTTGCGGGCGAGAGGAATTGACTCTGTTTTGTCTCGAAGGGAGCGTGATCCATGGCCCAAGCGGAACTGGAATGTATGACTCCATCCACGGTAAACCCCAAGAGAGACCTGATCGCGGCGCTTTGTATTAAGTCGGAATACGTTCTCGCGATGGGAACCTGTGCGGCTTTTGGAGGAATACCGGCAGCCCCGCCGAATCCGACAGAATCGAGCGGACTCCAATTCACTCTCGACAGACCCGGCGGTCTATTAAACCCAGAGTGGCGCTCTCGAGCGGGATTTCCAGTATTCAATCTATCAGGCTGCCCGGTGGATGCCGTGACGATGCTCAGAACGATGAGTTTGGTAATAAATGGCGCGCCATCAACTCTGGATGCGTTGAATCGGCCCTCCACCGTCCGGCCGTGCTTGTCAGACGATTCACGCAGGAAGTGCCGCACAGCTGAGAAGGTAGGGTATAGCTGCTACAATTGCATCGGCGCAAGGTTTCCGATCGGCAAGCGGCTGTTCCGTCACGCTGAATCCTGTCAATTAGCAACTGGTTCTCGACCGGTAAGGAACATGTTGAGCGAGCGCGTCGCATTGAAAGACCACTAAGGGAAGCTACCACGTGAGCAGGCGGGTGATTCAGCTAGATATGAACCGGGTCGAGGGCGATCTGCAGATCAAACTTGAGGTCGAGGATAACACCGTTACCGACGCGTGGTGTGTCGGCTCTAGCGTATCGAGGATATGAGCAGATTCTGGTTGGGAGGGAACCGACCGATGCGCTCGTTATCGGGCCGAGAATCTGTGGAATATGCAGCACATCTCAACTGTATGCGGCGACATTAGCCCTGGAGGATGCGAGCCAAATGCCGGTCGCGCCCAATGGTACACGAATTCGCAACCTGTGTTTGATGGCCGAAGCTGTGATGAACGACGCGACGCATACATTCCTGATGTTTGCGCCGGATTTTTGCAATTTGGCCTATAAGAAACATCCGGCTTACGAAACCATTCTTGCGGCCTTTGAGCCTCCTTTCAAAGGGAGGCTGGCTCGCGAAACAGTTCAGAAGTTCGAAGCACATCTTATGGATCATTCTTGAATGCGGCGGACAATGGCCGCATTCAACATATATGATGCCGGGCGGAGTTACCTGTCCGCTTACGCGTGACAAAACTTGCCAACTGTTTGGCAACCATTGAGGCATATGTCGAATGGTATGAAAGAGTTATTCCAGGATGTTCCACAGACCGTTGGCTATCGTTGAAGACTGTCGACGACTTCCACAGTTGGTTGGATGAGAGCGCAGATCATCAGAATAGCGGCGCCGGGTTGGTCGCGCGGTTTGGACGTTCAATCGGACTTCATAAGTTGGGCAAGGGAGCGTCCGAAAGGCGATCGTGGTGGATGGTCTCAGATCCGCTGGTAAAGTTGGGAGTGTTCATCGTCGTGAACTGGAGGATCTTTATGCGGAGCAGAATCGTCTCTATCTTCGCGAACGCTCGATACGCATGCTCAATTTGGTATCGAGTCCAGGCGCCGGAAAGACGACGTTGCTTGCAAGGTCAATCAGAGATTTGAAGGATGCACCTTACTATTTGCGTGATCGAAGGAGATCAGCAG
Source organism: uncultured Verrucomicrobiae bacterium (assembly GCA_963784465.1). Classification (GTDB taxonomy): domain Bacteria; phylum Verrucomicrobiota; class Verrucomicrobiia; order Chthoniobacterales; family Terrimicrobiaceae; genus DASTFP01. Next base: position 1,557 of record CAWASQ010000061.1, on the reverse strand, counting down.
ACGAGCCGGGATGCGGAACGGATCGCGTCGACTGGCGTTCAAGTGGTGCAAATCAACACCGGGAAAGCGTGCCACCTCGACGCACGGTTGGTTGGTCGGGCGTTGGAGAAACTAAAGCTGGAGAAAGGTGGGATCCTCTTCGTCGAAAATGTGGGAAATCTCGTGTGTCCGGCCGATTTCGACCTTGGCGAAGAAAAGAGAATCGTGTTGCTCTCGGTCACCGAGGGCGACGATAAACCGTTGAAATATCCAAATATCTTCGCCTCGTCGGATTTGATGATTGTGACGAAGAGCGATCTCCTGCCGTATGTGGACTTTGATTCTGAGGCTGCATCCAGTAACGCGAGGCGGCTGAAACCGGCCATTGAAACGATCGAGACGTCGGCGAAAACAGGCGAGGGGCTGAGGCAATGGTACGATTGGCTTTCGGGCCGGCTGTTGCCTCCGCAAAGCAAACGGTAGAGTTCTCTGCCTGGAGGGCCCCTTATTCGTTGCCCGTTTTCGGAACGAGGTTCGCGAACTCTGTGGTTCGCGTTACGTCTTCGCCCCGGCATCCAGTGCTCGGGCATACAAGGGAAACCCGGCAGTTTCCGCTTCTAACGAAGTCAGTCTCGCCTCGGACGAGGATTCCCTCGACCACGTGGGTGTCGCTGTTGAAAACAGGAGAACCGGAATTGCCTCCATACGTGTCGAGGTTTGCAATGAAGAAAGCGGCTGGCTGGTTGTCTCGCACGGCTGCTCCACCGGCAAACTTGGTGGGTAGTCCGACCGGGTGCCCGATGACATGAACCACCTGCTCGTCGCCGACTTTTCCCTCCCTGCGTATGCTCGTGAGCGCATGATTGGTGACGGCACGATCAATGCGAACAAGGGCCCAATCGGGACCTGTGGCGATTTCCTCGCGCCCGAGGAGGCTTATCCCGCTGTAGATTTCTGTGTTATCAATTTGAGTTTGCGCCGTGGCGGCATCCAGCATCCGGAAGCCGAAAACGAATCGCACGTTGGTGACGTTGCCTGCGTTGACGCAGTGGCCGGCGGTTGCAATAATGTCCGGTGCAACGAGAAACCCGGAACAAAAGCAACCGATCGGTTGTTCGCCAAAGCGCTCGGCGGGACACAGGTTCTGGGCGGCTCGAAAGTTCTGCGTTTTGAGGGTCGATGTGCCGTCGCCGTTATCCACGACATCGCTGGCGTCGAACAGCGAGACGACACTATCGATGTCGTTCAGGCTTGCCGGATCTGTCACTTCGAAGACGTCCTGACGGTCGTCTGTCCCGTAAATGACTTTCTGCTGCGCATTCACCGCTTCCGCGATTGACTGCGAATCGAACTGCCGCAGCGCCTCATTGGAGCCCGGCGATTCAGCTGCGGCGGCGCCCGGTGATTGCGTTGCTTCCCTTGCTCGCAATTCATTCACCAAATCTTCGAGAGAATTCTTCTAACGTTTTCATATTATTTCTTTAGATCGTGTTCTGCATTCCGTTAGGAATGCGCTTTCGTTTAAGTCCGGCCTACCCTTGTGGTTATTTGATTCGTATTCGAATGCACGGTAATTTG
>CAWASQ010000060.1:0-9437 GCA_963784465.1 uncultured Verrucomicrobiae bacterium | reverse complement strand
TCCTTCCCGTATCAAATGATCCCGCCCTGTTCGAATCGTATGTGCGCGACGCCCGCAGGTACGTTGCCTTCGCGGAGAAGCGAAACGGACCCATTCCCGACGCTGTCGACTATCGCTATCTCTGGGGCGACGCGCTCGACATCCTGGAGGAGATTGACCAGCAGCGCGGATTGTCAATCTGGAGACCAGCGTCACCACGAGCGCAGATTTCTGGCCGCGAAAAGGTATTCATTACCGGATGCATCCAGGAAACGTCAGGCTGCTGAGCGTGGCACAGATCGACAGCTGCGTTCTCTCAAACAACCACGTCATCGACCTGGGGTTTGGCGGACTCGTGGAGACCCTCGAAACCTTGCGGCGGGCAGGAATCCAGACCGCCGGAGCCGGGAAAACGCTGCCAGGGCAGCGTCGCCTGCGACCATCGAGATTGCTCCGGAAATCAGGCTGGCAGTGTTCGGCTACGGGACGGAATCCTCCGGCGTCCCTCCCTCATGGGCAGCAGGCAGCCATTCACCAGGCGTGAATTTCCTTCCGGATCTTTCGCCCGCAACCGCCGACGAAACTATCAAATCAATAGAGCGGCAAACCCGTCCGGAAGACCTGGTGATTTCTTCGTCCACTGGGGCGGCAATTGGGGATACGACGTCCCGGAGGAACAAATTCGCTTTGCGCGCAAGTTGATCGACTCGGGAGCAGTTGACGTCGTACACGGTCACTCTTCGCATCATGTGCGCCCCCTGGAGGTTTACCGAGGCAAGCTGATCCTGTATGGGGCCGGCGATTTTCTCAACGACTACGAGGGTATCGAGGGAAACGAAGGCTACCGCGACGACCTCACGCTCATGTACTTCCCCACATTCGACTTGAGGACCGGCCGTTTGGTCCGACTCCGGATGGTTCCGCTTCAAATATTCCGGTTCAGCCTGCGGCGGGCCTCGGTGGCCGACGCCACATGGCTCAGCAATAATCTCAACCGTGAGAGCAGCCAGTTCGGAACAAGGGTTCGGTCTCGAAAGTGGTCGCCTCGAGATCGAGCTTGAACCCAATCGACCGTGAGACACGGTGCGCCGGATTTCGCGCTCTACTCGATCTCGATGGAGATATCCTCACCAGATACGACGACGCTGTAGCTGCGCACATCTTCCACCGCGGGCGGGGTGAGAGCCTTGCCGGTGCCAAGATCGAATTCTGCGCCGTGCCAGGGACAGACCACGCATCCGTCGCTCACAACGCCTTCACTCAACGGGCCGCCGTCGTGCGTGCAATCATTGTCGATGGCGTGAATCGTTCCCTCAACGTTGAATAGCGCTACGGACCTGCCAGCGACTTCAATGGCACGCGCACTGCCAGGCGGAAAATCCCCAGTCGTTGCGACTTTATGGAGGGCCATAACCGATTTCTCAATTCAGTCTACCTCTGGGGATGCGAATTGCAATCGCCTCATGAGCGCAGGACCGGCTGCCTACTTTCAATCGCCCGCTCCACGATGCTGGCTGCTTGTGAGAGACCCTCGGCACGGGCGATCTCCGCTTTCCATTGCTGCGCCCTGGCGCGGTAGTGCGGCTCGCTTAAGACTCGCCGCACTCTTGCGCGAAGACGCGAAACAGTGAGGTGTGATGGCTGGATAACCTCCGCAACACCCAGCCACTCCAAACGACTCGCAACTCCCGGTTGATCGTTCGTAATTGGAATCGCGACCATCGGGACTCCCTGTGCCAGGGACTCGAGCGCAGTATTTAGCCCGGCATGCGTGATCGTCAACGCAGCACGCCGGAGCAATTCGAGTTGTGGCGCGAATGGCACAACGATCGGTCTCCCGGCAAAATTCGCTTCCAACTCTTGATCCCGGCTTCCCAGTGACAAAACGAGCTGGCCGCCGAGTTCCGCGCAGGCCGCTGCAATCGTCTCAAAAATCGACTTCTGCCGGTTTTGGAGCGTTCCCATTGACGCGTAAATCAACGGACGGCCGTCCAGTTTCTCCCACGGAAACTCCGATCTATCGCCGGCCTCGATCGCGTGCCAGGGACCAGTGTAGTGAAACGACTCCGGCAGGCGCTCACGGGGATAATCGAAAAACGCCGGTTGTTGCGCAACCTGGGCAAGGCTTGCGCTCTCTGAGACTCTGCCCGTCAGCGGACGGAGACCGTGGCGCAAACGCCGCGCGTTGATCTCGCGCAGAATCGGCTTGGCTGCCCATCGAGGATCATATCCCCAAGGGCGTTGCGAAAGCGCCATATGGCGCCTCGGCGATATCGCCATGGTGTGACCGCGGGCGGGACGGTCGGGCTGGATTCAACGCTAGGCGTTGCAAACAGTCCGACGGCAAGCAGAGCACCTCAGCCACCGTTTCCCCCGCGGGTGTCACCTGGTCCACGAGCCCCCTCTATCCCGGAGGCTCTGATCCGGCCTTCCTCCAAAGTGGTGCCGCGCCGGCGAAGCAGCTCGGCCGTTGCAGCTCCCGCCCAAGAGTAGTCATGGGATTCAGGTGACCAGCTCGGAGAGAGACCAAGGTGTGGCATCAGGGCGGCTCAGGCGAGCGTGTCGCCCGCTGGAGCGATGCGTATCAAGGGCTGAAGATCAGCACGATGTAAACGAGAAAGACCACGAGGTGCACCGAGCCCTCGAGAACGGTGGTGCGTGGCCCTGAAAAAGTGAGCGTGCTAAGCAAGAGCGTGAGAACCAGGAGAACCATGCCGGTCGGATCCAGACCAAGGATCATGGGCTTTCCCGTCACAATCCCGATGCCGAGGATTGCGGGCACGGTAAGACCAATCGTGGATGCAGACGCCCCGAGACACAAATTGATGGAGCGCTGCAGCTGATTGTCGAGCGCCGCGCGCAACGCGGTAATCGCTTCCGGCGCAAAGACGATCAGCGCGATTAAGCACGCCCCCCAACGCGGCTGGGGCTCCAAGCACAGCGATCCCATGATCGATTAACTTGGCAAGGGGTTTGGCCAGAAGCACTATCGGCAACATCGTGATTACGAGCAACAACGTGTGCCAGGCTATTTCACCGATCCCGGCCCTTCTGCCGCCAGAACTTTCCGAGCGCCGCTTCGCGCCTCTCTTCCTCTCGACTCGGGCCCGACGAAAAACGTTCCTGTGCCGTCCAGTCTGGATCGCGAGGAAGATCCCGTACAGAAGAATGGTGTCTAACGAAAAGAAAACCGCCTGCCCGAGACTAAGGCTTCCGGCGGGAACCGCCTGCGTGAAGTTCGGCAAAATCAGCGCAATGACCGAAAGCGGAATGATGACCGCGAGATAGGCAACAGCTCCCTGAAGATTGTAGGCCTGCTCACGATGACGCAGTCCGCCCAGGAGAAGGCAGAGGCCCACAGCGCCATTCAGAACGATCATCAGAACCGCGAACATCGTATCGCGGCCAAGCGTTGGAGCGGAGTCCCCGCCGAGCGCCACTGCGCCAATCAACACCACTTCGATGATCACAATCGAAAGCGTGAGAACGAGTGTCCCGAGCGGTTCGCCAAGGAGTCCGGCAAGATGCTCCGCTTCCCTCACAACGCCAAATGCACACCAGAGAATCACACCGAAAAGCCAGAGAAAGAGCAGTGCCGACCAAGGGACTGAACGAAAGTCGGCCAGCCAATGAGAGCCAAAAAGGAAAAACAGCACAACCGTCGACCAAGCGCCGACCTGCTGTGCCGGTAATGTCCAAGCTTTCACGATGTTTTCACCGGTAGGGCCCAGGCACTCAGAGCGCGCTCGCAGCCGCACCGCGAAAGTCCGTCGGAGTGGGCTTGCCTTTCTTCAGGGCTTTATCCCGCGCTATCTGATGGTTCATGTCCGCGGGGATAAAACGAACGTGTTTGCCCGAGCGCTTCGCAGCAATTAGTTCGTCCCTCGCTACCTCGCCGCCACCGATTGCCACGATCACGTCACTATTTTCCACGGTGGCTTCGGAAGTGGGTGACAATTTCTCGGTCCCCGGAATGAATCCGCCCCATAGGGCGTCCTTCACATAGAAGACGATGTCGACGCATGGCGATAGCGCGACGTTGTTCCCCTTTGCCTGAGTCGACACGATCCCGACCGTGAGGAACCCTCTCCGCTTTGCTAACTTGTAGACTGCACCGATTCCCTCGGCGGTGGCACCGATATTCACGATCGTTTTTCCCGGGTCAAATCGCTCCAAAATTCCAGCGGCTTGCTCAAGCATCAGTTCCTTGTCCTCATACTCGGCACCAGAGTAACCAAGGAAGGTAACAACTCGCATGCGCTTGCCCTCAAAGAAGGCGCGGATTTCCTGAGGGGAGGCCACCGCAGTCGCCATCGGCGAGTCGCAGCCCAGTGAGCTTCGCTCGCACAGCAACGCAATGGAGCACAAACAGAATGCAAACCTACTCTTTGAAAGTCCGAGCTTCCTGATCATCGCTGGATTGTATTGCATCAATCGGTAGCGGGCGCAGCGCCGTTCGCATACCGCCCGAAGTGACTGGCGGCGATTGGAACGCCGTACCGCCCGGCGAAGGCCATGACCTCAGTTCGCAATGCCTCGTCCAGCCGACCCAGCACTTCGACTTGTATCTCGGCTGGCACCCCGCCGTAATGCGCCTCGGCCATCGCTCCGGCAATGCATGCCAAGGTGTCTGCGTCACCACCGAACGAGACCGCATTGCGAACGGCGTCTTCAAATCCGGTCGAGTGAAGGAACGCCACGGCAGCCGCAGGGACTGTGCCCTGACACGATACATCAAATCCTCCTCGAAGTCGCAGGGCGCTCATCCCCACGCTGCAATCGTAACCGAAGCGATCGGATAGCATGGCGACGATCTCGTCCTTATCCCGACCGATGCGTGCCACGAATATGGCTGCCGCGACCGCCTGGGCGCCTCTAATTCCTTCTGGATGGTTGTGGGTGACTACGGCGCTCTTTCTCGCCTCGCGCAAGACCACATCGAGATCGTCGAACGCCCACCCTACAGCTGCGACCCGCATCGCTGATCCGTTCCCAAAACTGTTGTAGGGTGCCGCGTCTTCGCGAAAAAGCCAGTCCCGGAACCAGCCCCCATACCCTGCATACGGATAGCGGCGCCCCCAGCGCCTCATCGAACTGCCAAAATCCAGCCCTTCGCGAATCGCGCTCGCAATAGCAACCGTCAATACCGTGTCGTCAGTAAACGTCGAACCGGGCACGAAGAGCGGAAAGTCCTTCGCCTTCGCAGGTGCGCCCTCGTGCACCGATCCTATGACATCGCCGGAAATCGCGCCAATCACACGTCTGCTCCATCCTCGTAGCAAAGAGCCACGTCGACGGCTTCGTTGTAGGACACTGATTCAAGGCCGGAAGCCTTTTTCGCTAGGCGCAGCCTCACCCCAGTAGACGTGCCGTGGTTATCCTTTAGCCACTTCGCCCATGCGCTCTTTTGAGCGAACGCCATTACCGGTTTCTCGTCCGCGGCTTGTAATCTCGATGTCATCTCGGTCGGACTATAGGTGCTTCCGTTCTAAATCACCCAGAGAAAGTTACGCAGGCCGGCCGCACAGTCGCCTGCCATACAGAGTAGGAGATGTGGAATCTTCCGCTTAATCCTCAGCGCCTTGCATTGTGGCGTTGTGAGCCGGCTGATCGACCTGCTGAGTCCAGAAGGGATCTTCTTTCGCCCCGCAAGTAGCGGTCGAGGAAGGCTAGAGTCGCCTTCCACGCGAAGCCTGCTTGGCGACGGTCGCGGAAGTTGAAGACATGGCCGGCGCCGGCGATCACGAGAAGCTCGACCGGCCGGTCCAGCTCGGCGAGCCGGTTCGCCAGGCGGCGGGATTCCTCGACGGCAGCCGAGCCGTCGCGCGACCCGTGCACGAGAAGGACGGGAACCTTGATCGACCCCACCTGACGCAACGGCGATGCCCTTCGCAGCATCATTCTGTAACTCGAGGTCGCTCCGCGCGCCACTCGCGCGCCGGAAGCCGACACGGATCAAGGAGAAAACGAGCCGCCTCCCGAGCCCGCTACCCGCCGCTTGCAACCAGGTCTCGAAGTCGGTCACCGGATAGTAGGCGACGACCGCAGCGGCGCCGCCATCGTAGGCGGCGATCAGCAGGCTGAACACACCACCCTGCGAGAAGCCGAGAAGCCCGATGCGCCTGGGATCAACATCGGGATGCGCGCGCACCAGTTCGATGACCCGCCGCGGATCACCTGGGTCCCGCCACGGAAACAGGCTCTCACGCCACCGCCCGCCCACGACGGCGTTGATAGTCCGCCGCAACAGCCAAATAGCCTGCCTTCGCCAGGTCATTCAGCACGCCCCGCATATCCGCCGCCTTATGCCCCGCCTCGGGATGGACAATCACGGTCGGCAGCCGACGGGAACCAATTGGCCGCACCCAATCCAGGCGCATCCGTAAATCGCCCGCGACCGCGATCTCGCTCCAGCTCCGCGCGCCTGCAGGCGGCTGCCGGGGATGCAGGACGTAGTGGTCGACGCATCCGGCCAACAATACCGCGAAAAGTGATAGAGCGCTGATATTCAAGATGCGCTGAGATCCGACGAATGCTGACGTTCATGCGACGCCTCCTCACCATGCAGACGAGAAAACTCATCCCCTCGACTCATCGTCTCCAAGCCCCAGCGGGCGATTTAGCCCAAGCTTCCGCCTCTCGTCAGCGAGCACGGCCACAACTCATGCCCGTGCTCCGACCAACTATCTAGGGGCTGTTGCAGAGCGCATTGCAGACCAAGCATGGCGATCTAACGCAAATCTCCTCCACTCGCAAGCCTGCCCAACAGCCCCATTCGCCATCGCGTGCTTTTCCGCGACGGAGCGCTCCCGGTGGGGCTCCAGCAGTCTGCGTCAGCCGTGGCACACACATTCGGCCAGGCAGGTTCGCCCTCAATCCATAATCCAGGCTAGTCCGGCTCGGCCCAGCCGCCAACTTCGCCGGTTGCCAAGCTTTCGCCTCTCCTCAGAGCGATCGCGCCGCACTTGATCCCGCTCTGAGAGGCACTAAGCAAGCAATGTTTTCACGTAATCTCGTATTCTGCAAAGCGCCAACACCTTCTACGAATCATCGCACCGATAAACGAACCGTATCCTTAGCAGTATGCGCCGTTCAATTTGCGACACTCGTGGCGGCCATTTCACGTGACTTGTGTGGCAGCGTGACGAATACATAAGATACATAAGCAAATCACGAATGCTCGCTCAGAAGCCCCTACCTAACGCCTAGTAGGCAGTATCCCTATCAATGACCACGAATATTTCACATTAATTGCATATTGACAGGCGTCGATCGCGTGCCTGAGACTGAGGCATGAGCGTCGTTCAGTGCCAGACGACGTCGGGTTATTGGCCGCCGACCTCCTGCCTGACTTGCGCAGCTTCGCGACCACGGCTCAGCAATTCTCGCCGCGTCGCAGGTTTTCCGGGCAAAATGGCCGACGGTGCATCGAGCGGAGCGACGCTAGGCTCTGACGCTTTGAACAAAACCCTGATCCGAACGACGATCAAATCGGCGCGGCGCCGTGGAACCTGGCCGGTCGGAGGCTTGGTTGCTCGGCGCGCCGACGTCCGGGCAACTCCGTTGAATCCCGGCAACAGTCGAGGCCTCTTCAAGCGACTTGATCACTTCGCGTCGCCGAAAGGCCATCTAACGTTTTCTCGTTCAGGTTTTTACGTTGACTCCGGATGTCCAGCTGGGATGACACCTTCGAATTGAGCAGCTTTGAATGGGGTGGCAAAAGCCTGATTCATTCCGTTGAAAGCGTTCGCTACGCGTTCCTGAAACGTTTTCCTTCCGTTCTGGTCATCAGTGCCGACGGATGGGTCTCCACCGAGCGCTCGTCAGATCCCGAATTGCGCGCGGTGCCTGCCGACATACCACCAAGCGAGGGTATCCTCGAGCTTGCATTTCTTTCCTACTTCCCGGGTGATCCTGATGAGGGGAACCTCCAACCCATCCACGCCGACCTTGAGTGGCGGGATTCCCCTGAAGCAGTTCACCAAATTACCGTGCATTCGAATACGAATCAAATAACCACAATGGTAGGCCGGACCTAAACGAAAGCGCATTCCTAACGGAATGCAGAACACGATCTAAAGAAATAATATGAAAACGTTAGAAGAATTCTCTCTCGAAGATTTGGTGAACGAATTGCGAGCAAGGGAAGCAACGCAATCACCGGGCGCCGCCGCAGCTGAATCGCCGGGCTCCAATGAGGCGCTGCGGCAGTTCGATTCGCAGTCAATCGCGGAAGCGGTGAATGCGCAGCAGAAAGTCATTTACGGGACAGACGACCGTCAGGACGTCTTCGAAGTGACAGACCCGGCAAGCCTGAACGACATCGATACTGTCGTCTCGCTCTTCGACGCCAGCGATGTCGTGGATAACGGCGACGGCACATCGACCCTGAAAACGCAGAACTTTCGAGCCTCCCAGAACCTGTGCCCCGCCGAGCGCTTTGGCGAACAACCGATCGGTTGCTTCTGTTCCGGGTTTCTCGTTGCACCGGATATTATTGCAACCGCCGGCCACTGCGTCAATGCAGGCAACGTCACCAACGTGCGATTCGTTTTCGGCTTCCGGATGCGGGATGCCGCCACGGCACAAACTCAAATTGATAACACAGAAATCTACAGCGGGATAAGTCTCCTCGGGCGCGAGGAAATCGCCACAGGTCCCGATTGGGCCCTTGTTCGCATTGATCGTGCCGTCACCAATCATGCGCTCACGAGCATACGCAGGGAGGGAAAGGTCGGCGACGAGCAGGTGGTTCATGTCATCGGACACCCGGTCGGACTACCCACCAAGTTTGCCGGTGGAGCAACCGTGCGAGACAACCAGCCCGCCGCATTCTTCGTCGCAAATCTCGACACTTACGGCGGCAACTCTGGCTCTCCCGTATTCAATAGCGATACCCACGTGGTCGAAGGAATACTGGTTCGGGGCGAGACTGACTTCGTTAGAAGCGGAAACTGCCGGGTTTCCCTTGTATGCCCGAGCACTGGATGCCGGGGCGAAGACGTAACGCGAACTACAGAGTTCGCGAACCTCGTTCCGAAAACGGACAACGAATAAGGGCGCCCCTCAGGCAGAAACCTCTACCCCCTGCTCTGCCGAGGCAACAGCCGGCCCGAAAGCCAGTCGTACCCATTGCCTCAGCCCCTCACCTGTTCTCGCCGACGTCTCGATTGTTTCCATGGCGGGTTTTAGCCGTCTTGCGTACTGGATGCATGCTCCAGAATCAAAGTCCACATACGGCAGGAGATCGCTCTTGGTCACAATCATCAAATCGGACGAAGCGAAAATATTGGGATACTTCAAAGGTTTGTCGTCGCCCTCGGTAACAGAAAGCAAGACGACCCTCTTGTCCTCGCCAAGGTCGAAATCGGCCGGACACACGAGATTTCCCACGTTCTCGACGAAGACAATCCCACCTTTCTCCAGCTTTAGTTCCTCCAAGGCTCGACCAACCAGCC